>CAZARU010000265.1:0-2631 GCA_964487605.1 uncultured Polyangiaceae bacterium | reverse complement strand
CCGGCGCCGCAGGAGCCCCTCGCGCCTCCCGTCTCCGTGCCGCCACTGCCGATCGTTCCTCCCGCCGCGCTGCCGCCTGCGCCGCTCGTGCCACCCGTCGCCGTGCCGCCGCTGCCGCTCGTGCCACCCGTCGCCGTGCCGCCGCTGCCGCTCGTGCCGCCCGTCGCCGTGCCACCAGCGCCGCTCGTGCCACCCGTGCCACCAGCGCCGCTCGTACCACCCGTACCGCCAGTGCCGCTCGTACCGCCCGTGGCGGTCCCGCCCGTGCCGGAGGTTCCTGCCGTTCCACCCGCACCGCCCAGGCCGCCGGTCGCGGCGGATCCTCCGGTCCCACCGGTGGCGCCGGTTCCGCTGGTGCCACCGCTTCCGGCGGTCCCTGCGGTTCCACCCGCTCCCCCGCTTCCGCCGGTTCCACCGGTTCCGGCGCCACCATCGAGGCAGGCGCCAGGCCCGCTCGTCGTGCACACACCGCAACCGTCACAGGTCTCGCCGCTCGTGCTGCCGTTCGCGTCGTCGCACAAGATCCCGCTCGTGAGGGGAATCTGCAAGCACGTCGTCGCGTTGAAGTCGTCACACGTCCGGAAGACGCAGCTCGCCTGTCCCGTACGGCCGTACGGGCACCGGGTCGGCGCGGGGAGCTGCTGACAGGTCCCGGAGACGCAGGCGCCGGCGCACTTGTCGTTCGCCGTCGTGGTACGGCACGGCGTCCCGTCCGGCGCGGGAACGGACGTGCAGACACCCGCCGAACAGATCGACGAGCAGAGCGTGTCGTTGCCGCACAACCGCCCGTCCATGGTCGAAACACCCACGGACGTGATGGCGAAGCACTCCATCTTCCCGGACGGGTGACCCGGATCGGGGAGGCAGATCCCCTGGCACTCCAGCAGCGGGCCCGCGCCGTCGGGGTCGCAGGGCATCTGGAACGTCCCGGTCTGACACCCCCCGGTGATCGGCGCGGGTACGCTCTCGGTGAGGGGTTCCTCCGGCGCATCACCGTGCTCTGCGGAGCAGGACGGGCCGGCGCCGAGCCACAGCGCCGCGAGGGCGACGAGCGCCAGCCGGCGAGTCTCTTGTGCGGTTGGTCGATTCATGATCGCTGCATCCCCCATAACCCAATCCACCCGCGCGGCGCCAGCGGGGCCCCTTCAGCCATCCCTCGCGCAGCGGGCCCCGACGCCGAAGAGGCGCGCTCCGGCGCTCCCGAAACCCCGTGCCGAGGCGGGCAACGTGGACGACGTCCCGCTGAAGCTGCCGCCTCTCATCACCTTGTTCGGACTCGTCCCCAGGTCGGCACAGTTCAGGCACGGCACGATCGCGTAGGGCTGGTCGAACTCGTCGCGGGTCCACTCCCACACGTTCCCGGCCAGGTCGTCGTGCCCGAACCGCGCGCGTCCCGCAGGCTTGGTGCCCACGCGCACCAGATCCGCAACCGTGCAGCCGGCCACGCCGTCCCCCATGCACTGCTCGGTCGGAGACACCCAGTAGCTGGCGTGCGACGGCGTGAGCACGGACGACGCCGGTGGGAGTGACCACGGGTACACGCGCTGCTGCTCCGCGCCGGAGGCGGCGTAGTTCCATTCGGCCTCGGTCGGGAGCCGCCCGCCATCCCAGGCGCAGAACGCGAAGGCCTCGTACCAGGTCACGCAGTTGATGGGACGGTTCTCGTTGCCCGCGGGCGCGTCCGTCCACGTCGCGAGCGACGCGTGACACGCCAGCGCGGCCCGCAGCGCACTGGTCGAAGACGCGAGCTGCCCGTTCCACGATGCAACCCACCCGCTCGAGGGGATGAGCGGGTGCGCCCCGGCACCGGTGGACGGCGCTCCGGCCGAGATCCCCTTTCCGGCCGCCACGAAGGCACGAAAACGCGCGACGGTGATCTCGTACACGTCCAGGCGAAACGCGCTGAGCGTTGCATCGTAGGACGCGTTCGTGAACGTCACACCGTCGTAGCTGCGCTTGAAGCTGCCGCCCGGAACCACCGTGCTGCGGCAGCACCGGTCGGCGGCCTGCGCACCGCAGTCGTCGGCGAGGCCGACGCAGCTCGCGGGCGTCGCTGGCTCGCACGCTCCCGCGAAGCACTCCGGCGTCGTCCCCGTGCACGCCGTGGATCCCTGCCACTGTCCCGCGGGGGTGCACGTCTGGGGCGTGACCCCGCTGCAGCGCACCGCGCCGGGCAGGCACACGCCGCATCCTCCCTGTCCGTTGCACACGCCACCGCTTCCGCAGGGCACACCGGCGGCGACCGGCGCCACGCCGCACGTCCCCGAAGCGCACGTCGCGGACGCGCAGGTCGCCGACGCGCAGTCCGACGGCGTGCGGCACTGCACGCACGCACCGGCCACGCAGTAGGGCGTGGGCGCCACGCAGGCCCCGCCGCACGGAACGTCCGGGATCGCATCGGCGGCGCCGTCCAGCGCGGGCGCATCGGAGCGAGCGTCGCCGCTCGACGAGGCATCGTCGCCGCCGTCGCCGAGCGCGGTGTCTCCCGAGGGCGCGTCACCGACGTCGGCCGCGGAAGGAGCGTCCGAGGGCGCGTCCGAGCCGTCGAGCGAGGCATCCAGTGGCGCATCGGGGTCGTTGCCCACGTCCGCTACCGCGGTGTCCGCCGCCGCGTCGCTGGACGCACCGCCC
>CAZARU010000264.1:399-2791 GCA_964487605.1 uncultured Polyangiaceae bacterium | reverse complement strand
TGGTCGCGGACCCGTTCAGCGGCGACTGCACCTTCGGCGACGCGAGCGTGGTGGCCGAGCCGGGCAGCTACACGACCGCCGTGGTCGGAGACATCCCCGTCGTGGTCACCCGAGACGAGGGCGGCGCGTTGCACGCGCTCGCGAACGTGTGCAGACACCGCCATCACCTCGTGGCCACGGGGGCAGGCAGGCGAAAGACGCTCCAGTGCCCCTACCACGCCTGGACGTACCGTCTGGACGGCCGGCTGCACCGTGCGCCCGGGATAGACCTGGCCGCGCGGCCGGATTGCGCCGCACTGCGCCTTGCGCCGCTGGCGGTCGAGATGTGGGGACCGTTCCTCTTCGTGTCGCTCGACCGTGAGATTGGGCCGCTGGCAGAGCACATGGGCTCCTTTCCCGAGCGGACGCGCGACTTCTGCGGCGTCGACATCGACGAGATGGTCTTCCGGCGGCGCGAGGAGTACACCGTCGACGTCAACTGGAAGGTCGTGATCGAGAACTTCATGGAGTGTTACCACTGCCCCACGATCCACAAGCAGACGCTCCCCGGCCTGACGATCGACCCGTACGACGTCGAGTCGTTCGACCACGCCGACGTGCTGCTGACGCGGGACGAGGGCGACCACGCACCCGCAGTCACCGGCAACCGTTTCGCCGACTCCGAAGGGGCGCGCTTCGCGTTCCTCGCACTGCACCCGAACACGCAGTTCAGCGTCTTCGGTGACATGCAGGCGATTGCGCCCCGCTGCGTCCTTCCCGAGGGGCCGCATTCGACGCGCGTTCTCTTCGACTTCTACTTCTCGCGGTCGTCCCCCGACTCGGAGGTGGAGGAGTTCTCCGAGTTCGTGATGACCGTTCTCGACGAGGACTTCGACGCGATCCGCTCCGTGCAGGCTGGTCTCGACACCCGGCTCTTCGAGCACGGCTACCTGGGCGGCCACGCCGAGCAGGCGCCGTGGAACTTCCACCGCCGCCTCGCACAGGACATCGTGGAGGCATAGCGTGGAGACGCTCATCGTCCTCTATCCGCCGCCGCCGGACACGGATCGCTTTCGCCGGTACTACACGGAGGTGCACGTACCGCTCGTTCTCGCGATGCCGGGCCTCGTGGGGTTCCGCTACGCGTTCGACGTGAAGGCGGTCGGCGCCGCCTCGCCGTACTTCTGCATCGCGGAGCTCGACTTCGCGGACGGCGCTGCGCTGGATGCCTCGGTCGCGTCGGCCGAGGGGCAGGCCGCCGTCTCCGACGTCGCCAACTTCGCGAACGAGCCGATCCTGCGGCTTCGCCTCGAATCGAGAGTGGGCGCCTGATGCGACGCCTCGAGCTCGGAGCAGGCCTCGAGCGGAGCGACGCGGCGATCTTCGAGGGGGAAGTCCACATGCGGGGTCACGTCGGTGAGGAGGACGCGGAGCTCTTCCGCGTGGCCGAGGTCTCGTTCCGTGACGGCGGCCGGACGACCTGGCATGTGCACGGTGCAGACCAGCTCCTGATCGTCACCGCGGGGTCGGGGCTCGTCGCCACGGACGACGAGCAGCTGGCGCTCGGGCCCGGCGACATCGTGCTCGTTCCCGAGGGCGAGCGCCACTGGCACGGCGCCCTCCCCGGCACCGACCTCACGCACCTCTCGGTGCTGACACCGGGTGAGATGCGGCTCGGCTAGGCGCGCCGCCGCCCGCCGTCTCGTTGCGCTAGTCGCGGTGCCTGGCGCGGAGCGACTCGATCCTGCGCCGGTCGCGCTTGGTCGGGCGGCCGTGGCCGTCGAAGCCGGGCACCGGGGCCAGGCGCCGTTGCGCGGCGAGGAGCTCGCGCCGCTCACGGCTCTCCGGCGTCTCGGTGTAGAGCAACGCCGCCTCTGCTGCGCTACCGCGCTTCTCCCGTACCCGCTCCACGACGATCGTCCACGTGAGCTCACCGACGCGTGCCTCCACCTCGTCCCCGGCGCGCACCTCCTTGGCCGGCTTGGCCCGCACGCCGTTCACCTTCACGCGCCCGCCCTGAATCGCCTCGGACGCGAGGCCGCGCGTCTTGAAGAAGCGGGCGGCCCAGAGCCACTTGTCGACGCGGACGCGCTCGGAAGGCGTCGTCATGCGGCGCGGGTCACGCGCTCACGCGCCCGACGCGGTCAGCCGGTCGTAGGCGGGGAGGGTGAGGAACTCGACGTAGTCGGGGCGGGTGGCGATCGCCTCGAAGATGGCGCGCGCGTCGTCGAAGTCGGGGCCGAGCTTTTCCACTTCCTCCTCGGTGATGCGGCGCACGTCCTCCTCGCTGATTCTGCCGTGGTGGAGCCACTGCCAGATCTGGGAGCGGCTGATCTCGGCGGTGGCGGCGTCTTCCATCAGGTTGAAGATGGCGACCGCTCCCGAGCCGCGCAGCCATGCGGCCAGGTACTGG
>CAZARU010000264.1:0-389 GCA_964487605.1 uncultured Polyangiaceae bacterium | reverse complement strand
GGCCCTCCTCGCTGATCTCGCCCGGGGTGGCGGCGACGTCGAGCAGGTCGGCCCCGGTGACGGAGACGTCGTCGCGGCGCCGCTCGATCTGGTTGGGGCGCTCGCCGAGGACCGCGTCGAACGCCTCGTAGGCGACCGGGACGAGGTCGGGGTGGGCGACCCACGTGCCGTCGAAGCCCTGCGCTGCCTCACGCTCCTTGTCCTCACGCACCTTCGCCAGGGCGATCTCGTTCACGGCGGCGTCGCGCCGGGAAGGGATGAACGCTGCCATGCCGCCCATAGCCTGGGCGCCGCGGTTGTGGCACGTCTTGACGAGCAGCTCGCAGTAGGAGCGCATGAAGGGCACGGCCATCGTCACTGCGGCCCGGTCGGGCAGGACGAACTCCGGC
>CAZARU010000263.1:0-3442 GCA_964487605.1 uncultured Polyangiaceae bacterium | reverse complement strand
ACGCTCCGACGCTCCGACGCTCCGACGCTCCGACGCTCCGACGCTCCGACGCTCGTCGCGCTGTTCACGATGGCGGCGTGCGCGTGCTCACCGGATGAGCCGGCCCAGCGAGAAGCCAGATTGGGCGCGCGCGGCTCGACGGCCCTAGCGCCGGCCGAGTGCCGGGGCATCACGGTGACGTCGCCCCCGAGAATGCTGCCGGAGCTCGGCGTGAGGGTCCGTGCATCCGGGTGCATCGGGCTTCCCGACGACACCCATGCGGACGTCGCCTGGTACGATGCAGACACGAGTTCGGTCGTGGACCTCGGCGCCCTCGAGGAATCCGAGGAGCGCGAGTTCAGGCGGAAGCGCCGAGGTGTGGACCCAGCGCTTGCCGAGGCGGTGCGCGGTATGCGGGCCTCGGACAGGGTCGACGTCAACGTCTGGTTCGCGACAGACCTGAGAGACATTCCGGCGAAGGACATCGTGCTCGCCGACCGAGCGAGCGCCTTCGAACGGATGGCGCTCATCTCCGAGCGGATCTCCGCAGCGCGATCGGACCTGCAGCGGCAGCTGGCCGATCTCGGCATCTCGGCCCGCCACGTCCACGCATCCGCGGGCTCCGGCGCTCCCTCCGCCCCATTCGTGTCCCTCGAGGCCGAAGTGGCCGACCTGGAGAAGCTCGGTGAGCTGCCGGGCGTCGTGCGCGTGTTCTCCGCCCTGGAGGCGGACGAGGAGCTCCCTGCATCGGAGGACTACATCGCGCACGACTTCATCGACTGGCTCCGCTTCTGGACCGGCGGCTCCGGGACGTGGAACGGCACGGGCGTGGTGGTGGCAGACATCGAGGGATCGATGCCGGACTCGTGGGTCAACCTGCCTGGACCGGCGGGCAACTGCAGCGGCCGCGCCTGCTTCTGCGCGTCGGGCACGACCAACTGGCACGCCCGGGCGGCGATGGGTCTCGTCCGGAACTCGGCGACCACGTTCCAGGGCACGGCGAGCGAGGCGTCGACGATCATGGCGAACTTCCAGAACGGCGGGTGCGGGTCGCTGGACCAGGCCGTCGACTGGGCTCGCCTCTCGTTCGGCGCCCCGGTGATGCTGCGGCCGTGTTGCGACGCGGCGGGGCCCACCAGCAGCGCGCAGGCGTCCCGCGACATCTATTTCGACTACGTCGCGAAGTGGCTGTTTCCGTACCCCCTGTTCGTCACCGCGACGGGAAACCAGCGGACCGGCGTCCGCCCGTACTACAATCTCAGGAACGGGGTCGCGGTCGGCGCCGCAGACAACACCGGTCAGCCGAACCGGAAGGCCGTCACGCTCGCGGCCGCGACTCAGGATGCGAATTGGCCCGCCGGAGCGAGTGGCTGGGAGATGCCGCATCTCGTAGCACCCGGCGGGCTCGTAGACACAGCTGGGGCGACCGCGGGAGCGAGCTGGACCGTGGGCTCGCCAGGCGCTACGAGCTACGCAGCGCCCCAGGTCGCCGGCATGGCGGCGTCGATTCTGGAGGGAAACCCCTCGCTGTCAGGCTGGCCGGAAGCCCTCATCGTCGGGCTGCTCGTCGGCGCCGACGAGGACGTCGACGGCCTGGCCTGGCCGCTGAACCTGGCCGACGCCGTCGACGATCGGGACGGGGTCGGGCTGATCAACGCGCTGGCGAGCGGCGCCGCGCTCGCCCCGAGCGCCAAGCGGAACGGTGGGAACCCGGCGGCTCAGTTCGGTCACGACTTCGGGCCGATCTCGACCCCGGCCGGGACGTACTACTCCGAAACCTACAATCTGCAGGCTGCCCCAGGCGAGACCGTTCGCGTCGCGGCCACTCTGTTCTCGGCGCCCGCATGCACCCTCCCCGCGACGCCCACGAGCTGCAGCAGCAACCCGTTCCCGGCGTTCTGGCTGGTCGTGATCCGTACGAGCGACGGGCAGGCCACGGTCTCGGCGAACGTCAACCAGACCTGGCAGTACGTCGCGGTGACGAACGGCGGCGGGATCACCCAGAACTACACCGCACGGATCCTGCCCGTGAGCTGGCCGACGGGTACGAGCCCCACGACCTACGGCATCGCGTGGGCCAGCACGGTGCTGCCATGAGCGCGCGGTGGCTCGTCGGGCTTGCGACGTGCGCGGTCCTGGTCGCCTGGTCCTGCGCGCGGGACGACGGCGACTCGCACCACGGGATCCGTCTCGAGGCAGGCGCCGAAGCGAGCGGAAGCAGCGGCGCTGCGGGCGCCGGCGTCGGGGGCAGCGGCCCGGCGGGTGGCGGGCACGGCGGCACCCTCACGGGAGGAAACGGCGGCGCGGCCGGCGGCGTTTCGTCGGACGCGCAAGCGGACGTCACCGTCGACACTGGCAGGACGTGTCCCGCGGACGGGGAGCGGCCGTATCCCACGTCCTACGAGCTCGGGTCGTATGACGGGGGCGTGGACGGCCTCTGCGACCCGGCCGAGCACATGGAGTGCGACTGCTTCGAGTACCCGAATCCCTGGGTGCATTGCTTGCCGGACCTGTCCGTCTGCCTGCCGGTCGCGGGCACGTGCGGCAGCTCGCCGTGCGGCTGGGTGATGTGCCCCGACGGGCCGCCGGAGGGCGAGTGCGCGGAGCGCGCGAGCCTCACTTTGTCGGAGGATCAGAGCTTCTGGCTTCCATGCACCCGTGATGCCGACTGTTCGCCGGGCAACTCCTGCAACCGCCGGATCCACGACCGCATGTTCTGCGGCCGGCCGGGACCGTGGGATGCTGGAGGCGGGTAACCGCGCCCACGGCGCGGACCCTCGCGTGGGCCAGCACGGTGCTGCCATGAGCGCGCGGTGGCTCGTCGGGCTTGCGACGTGCGCGGTCCTGGTCGCCTGGTCCTGCGCGCGGGACGACGGCGACTCGCACCACGGGATCCGTCTCGAGGCAGGCGCCGAAGCGAGCGGAAGCAGCGGCGCTGCGGGCGCCGGCGTCGGGGGCAGCGGCCCGGCGGGTGGCGGGCACGGCGGCACCCTCACGGGAGGAAACGGCGGCGCGGCCGGCGGCGTTTCGTCGGACGCGCAAGCGGACGTCACCGTCGACACTGGCAGGACGTGTCCCGCGGACGGGGAGCGGCCGTATCCCACGTCCTACGAGCTCGGGTCGTATGACGGGGGCGTGGACGGCCTCTGCGACCCGGCCGAGCACATGGAGTGCGACTGCTTCGAGTACCCGAATCACTGGGTGCACTGCACGCCGGACCTGACCCTCTGCCTGCCGGTTGCCGCCACGTGCGGCAGCTCGCCATGCGGCTGGGTGATGTGCCCCGACGGGCCGCCCGAGCATGAGTGTGCGGAGCGCGCGGACCTGACCGCACCGGAAGACCACGGCTTCTGGCACCCATGCACCCGCGACGCCGACTGCACTCCCTGGGCGATGGGTCCGCGCTACTGCAACCGCCGGATCGGCAACCGGATGTTCTGTGGTCGGCCAGGACCGTGGGATG
>CAZARU010000262.1:0-3616 GCA_964487605.1 uncultured Polyangiaceae bacterium | reverse complement strand
CGCCGCGAGCGTCGCGGACCCAGTCGGCGGCGAACACCTCGTCCAGCGCGAGAGCGCTCGCCGTCAGGGGCGTGGGGACCCCCACGAGCACGCCCAGCAGGGTCCGGTGATCCGTGATCGCCATGGCGTGGCGCCCGCGCCGGAACGCCGGACCCGCGTACACGGCGAACGTCGTCGCGTCGCCGCCCGGCAGGTGACGCCCCTGGACGTCGTGCCCGTGGTCGCCGAACACCACGACGTTCGCGCCGGGCCCGGCCCGGTCGACCACCGCCTCGACGACGCGATCGATCCGTCGAAAGGCGTCGGCGTACTCGGGTGCCGCCGTGCCGTGCGCGTGCGCGGCGAGGTCGCCGCTCCCCAGGCCCACCGCGAGCACGTCCGCCTTCGCGTCGCGGAGCGCCGCCGCGAACGTCTCCGGTGACTCTTCCGCCCGCGCGATGGGGCGGAACGACACGAACGACCCCCGGTACCGCCCGAGATCCTTCGCCCCGACGCCCGCAACCGAGAGCCCGCGTGCCGCCATTGCCTCGAAGACGTGCCCGCGCTCGGACGCGTCGTCGGCGCGGAAGTTCTCGCCGAGCGCCAGCAGCCGCGACTCGTCGCGCCCCGTGAACGCCGCGCGCAGACAGACGTACGTCAGCCGGTCCCGGCACGGCTCCACGTCGAACGACGCGCCCTCCCGCGCGAGGCGCGCGAGCGCCGGCATCACGTCCGCGCTCGTCGCCAGCTCCGGCGTGAGCGAGTCCACGAACACGATCACGAGCGGAGCCACCGGGCCCGCATGTGCGATCGGCACAATCTCGCGCTCTGCCGGAACCTCCGCGCGCCCCACGCTCACCAGTGCGGCGACGCCCGCGGCGAGCGCCAGGAGGATCGCGCCGAAGACGTGACGCTGCACCCCCGTGTCGAGTGCAACGCGTGTGCCCGGCGTCTTTCGCTGCCGGTGCGGTCTGCGAGCGTGCCGTCTGTGAACGGCGGATACACCCGGTGACGCTGGCCTGCCGCGTGAGTGGTGAGGCGGGCACACCAGGCGGACCGCGCCACCGGACGGATGGGCCCGCGCGATCGCCCAGGGTGGTTTCCCACGCAACCCCACGGGGCGGAGGACCGAGATGGCCCGAGCCTCGGGGCAGAGCTATTCTCGAAAGGCGCACTCATGCCGACGGATCTGAGCATCGAGATTCTGAAGTCCATTCACGACGAGATTCGCGCGACCAACGGGCGGCTGGACCAGACCAACGGGCGGCTTGACCAGACCAACGAGCGGCTCGAGCACCTGCGCGAGGAGCTTTCACAGCGGATCGTCCATTCCGAGATCCGCACGGCGACGGCCCTCACCGAGCTGGCGGGCTCGGTGAGGGAGATGACCGGCGTGCTGAAGAGCTCGATCGAGCTCCGGCCACGCGTCGAACGCTGCGAGCAGAACATCGCGGAGCTGCGCGAGGAGCTGCATCGCGTCTCCGGGCGCTGAGTGGAGCAACGATGCTGGCGTGCCGTTACGAAGCGTGGCGCGCCGGCGAGATCACCTACGGCACCGCCGAGTGCCTCGGATGGCCGGCGACGTGGGTCGTGAGGGGGGGCGCCGTGCCCTCCTTGATCGCGCCGCGTCCGTACGAGTTCGGCCCGTGACGGCTTCGCGCTGGTTCGTTCTGGTCCCGTCCGCGCTGGGCCTGTGCGGCGCGGGTGACGGATGCGGGAGCGACGAAGGCGGTGCCGAAAAGCCCGATGTCGGCACGCCGCCGTGCGACTGCGAGGCGATCGTCGCGCGCGCGGACTGCACCGTGCCCGGGCAGCAGTGTCGCTGCGACGACCCTTGCAACGCGCTGTCGATGGTGTCTGGGTGGAGTGCGTCGACGGCGCGTGGGAGGTGATCAGCTCTTGTGCGTACGCGCCGCGGTGCCCGGAGTACTTCCCCCACGCCGGGACACCGTGCTGCGCGGCTGATCGTCGTGACGGAGGATCCGTGACCGGCGGCGCGGCCGCCGGCGGCGACCCCGCGCGACGTCCGCCCTCGTGCTAGACTGAGCCGACCGATGGCCAAGAAGAAGAACGGATCCGCGGGGGGCAGCTCGGACAGCGAGCAGGTGAAGATCCTCCGCGCCATCTGGACCGAGATGAAGGCGCTCAACTCCCGCGTGGGCAAGACGAACGAGAGACTCGACACGACGAACGAGAGGCTCGACGCCGTGCGCGCCGAGCTGAAGGGCGAGCTGGACGTCCTTCGCAGGCGGCTCGTGGAGTCCGAGGTTCGCCTCAGCACCGCGACCACCCAGCTCTCCAGCGACGTTCAGGATCTGAACAGCCTGATCCGCGAGTGGCGTGAGGAGCACCGGGAGGAGCGCGGGGAGATCCGGACACGACTGGCGCGCCTGGAAGAGCGCGCCGGGTTCAGCGAGCCGCGCTGAGCGGTGGGGCGCGGGATCGGAAGCACTCCGGCTTCGGCGACCGGGCTTACCGGCGCGCCCACTCGTCCTACAAAGGACTCGAGGGGCGATCTCGAACGCGCTTTCGCTGAGCTGGAGATTGGAGGAGCGCGGCCACCCGCACGCGCCGGCGGGACGCGCCGGCGGACCTTGCGCGTCACGACGAGTTGCGCGCCGCGATGCCTTGTCCTCGCCCAGCATTCGTGAAGCCGATCGCAGACACCCGGTTCGATGAGTCCGTCGCTCGGGAGGGAGCTCCCAGACTCCACACAGGCGCACAGGGAAGAGCGTTCATCGCAGTGGTTCGTGCAGCATCCCCCCCCGCCGTCGCTGCACTCGCCGCCGACTCGCGTGCACGCGAAGCAGGCGTCCCGGATGCACAGAAAGGAGCAGCACTCGGCGTGCGTCGAGCACGCACCGTAGTCGGGAAAGCACGCGCCCCCGCCATCCGGCGCGGGAGCGTCGCTCTCGGTCGCCGCGTCAGCCGAGCCGTCGCGGTCCGTCCGGGGCTCGGTGCTGGACATACCGCCGCAGGCCGGGAGGGCGTACGCGACGATCAACACGACGTGCGCGCGGGTCATCGTCACGCACTTCATGACCTCGACACGAGCGCGTGCAGCACGTGCTGTCGTAGGTGTAGTAGCCACCGGCGCGCGTGCACGAGGAGCATCCGCCGGGTTCGCACGAGAACGAGCAGCACTCGGAGTCCATCGCGCATTGAGCGCGGTCTGGAGTGCACTTGCCCGCGTCAGCAGAGGCGGGCGCATCCCCCTGGGCATCCGCGGCGACTGAGCCGTCCTCATCCGAAGCGTCCTCGGACTCGCCGCCGCAGGATCGGCAGCTACCCCTCCATCGCCGCTTGCCGGTCGCTCGAGCCGCGTGTGCGCCGCCGCCGCGCCAGACCGGCCAGCGCGAGCAGAACCAGCGCGCTCCCTCCGGCGCGACCGTTCGTCCCTGGAGCGACGCAGCCACACCCTCCGCTGTCTCCCGCAGCCGAGCTCGTCCCCGCGGCGCCACCGCTGGTGCCCGCCGTGGCGCCGGTGCCCGCGGTGCCGCTGGTCCCCGCGGTGCCGCTGGTCCCCGCGGTGCCGCTGGTGCCCGCCGTGCCGCTGGTGCCCGCCGTGCCGCCAGTGCCCGAGGTGCCGCCAGTGCCCGCCGTGCCGCCAGTGCCCGCCGTGCCGCCGGTGCCCGCC
>CAZARU010000261.1:0-3619 GCA_964487605.1 uncultured Polyangiaceae bacterium | reverse complement strand
AGGAGAAGATCGACATCATCAAGAGCCGTCTGATGCGCTACTTCGGCTACAACGAAGTGAGCGCGACCGACGTCCTCAACTACGTCGCGTCGATCTTCGCGCGGGGCGACGCATCGAGCTGAGGGGTGGCTGCCGTCGTCACGGCGCGCCCGCCCGAGCACACGCGCTCAGTGGGGCCGCTCCCCGCGACCGGCTGGCGCGGGCGCCTGGCCGCCGACGTGTCGTGGACGTGCTCCCCCAGGCGCCGACGTCGCGTCAGTGGTGCTGGTCCGCGTCGCCGACGTCCGGCCCGACGTCCTTCGAGCCGAACAGCAGGACGAGCGGGATCGACACGATGCAGGTGATGAGCGTGCCCACGATCATCGCGAGCTCTTGAAGGCCGTTTCCTTCCATGGCGCGGTGACGTTACACGGGCGGTCGGCGAGCGCAAGGGCTGCGCCCTCGCCGTGGGACGCGAGGCGTCAGAAGCGCCCCACGAGGCCAACCGTCCAGTGCGTGGGAGCGGCACCCGCCATGATCGACACTTCGGGCTCGCCTTCGTCCGCTCCCTGGTCCGCTCGTCCCGATTGTCGTCCCTCCTGCGAGGGCTGCGGCGTGGACCGAATCAGCTGGCCCCCCGCGCCGATGATGCCGCCGAAGAGCAGCACCGCGCCCACGGTCTGCACCACGGCGTCGCCCACCAGGAGTCCCGGGTTCTCCTGCCCCGACCGAGCGGACATGGCCCAGGGGCCGTACACGGGGACGAACAGCACGGCGTTGTCGGTCGGGACGGCGAGCGCCGCGGCGTACGCTGCGGCGTACCCCACCACGAACAGCAGCGTGCCGGTCTTCCTCGCAGTCGCAGCGGCGTCATCGTCGCTCGCGACCACGTCGTACCCGCTGGGCACCGGTCCGCCCGTGTGGGGGCGCTCGACGCAGATCCCGTCCGCACACTTGCCGCTCACGCAGTCGCGCCACGTCGAACACGCGCCCCCGACCGCGCAGGGCGTGCACGCTCCGCCGCAATCCGCGGCGGTTTCGGTGCCGTCGCGCTGACCATCGAAGCAGTGCGCGGCAGCAGGTGCGGCCACGAGGACCGCGCTCGCCACGAGCAGGAGCGCGACGAGGGCCGGGGCGATGCGCATGAGGGCAGAACTACTCCGCGACCATGGGCGACGCCAGTGGGTCCCACCGCGCTCCAGCTCCGCGCCGCGGTCGCGTCAGCGGTGGGGTACGAGCGCGCGCTCCGCGGGGACGGGCTCGGCGCCCGATGCCGGTGCCGGCGCCGCGACCCCCTCGGCCACCCGGTTGCCATCCCGCGCGCCGGAACCTTCGAGCTCGCGCAGCCGCTGATTCAGCTCGCTCCAGGCGCGTTCGAGCAGCGCGCGACGATCATGGCGGAGCGCCCCCGGGTGCGCGCGATCCACGTCGTGGGCGAACGACAGCCAGTGTTGTGCTCCTCCGTAGTCGCCGAGCACGAGCAGCGTGAGGCCTCGGTAGAGGCCGTAGCCGGCACGCTCCCTCGGCGTCGTGGCGCTCAGCCGGTGCTCGTTGCGTTCGAAGACCTCGGCGGCCTCGACGTATCGGCCGTCCTCGTACAGGCTCGACCCGCGCTGCACCGATCCGGTACAAGCCGTCGCGGACGGCGCGGTCAGGAGCAGGGCGGCCAGGGCGAGTTTCCGCACGATGGTCAGCGTACAGAAGTTCGCGGGCGACGACCACTCCGCGGCGACGCCCGTGGGCGCCGCGACCGCGGCTGCCGGGGGCCGCGCGGAACCGGATCGCCGCCCCCTTGCGCGGTGACGTAGCAGCCTGTAAGGGCAATTTCGCTGCGAGAGCGAGGCGAACCGATGAGCATCAAGGACGAGGTCAGGAAGCGGGGCATGGCGTTGATGGGGGACCCGCGGGTCCTCAAGCTCATGCAGAACGAGCAGTTCATGAAGGCGATGATGGCCGTGGTCCAGGTCCCCGGGAAGGTGAACACGTTCACCACGGAGCAGACGGAGCGCTTCGCGAAGACCATGCGGATGGCCACGGCCCAGGAGGCGAAGGACCTGCGCCGGCAGGTCAAGAACCTGGAGGGGGAGGTGGACCGGCTGAAGAAGCGCGTCGAGGGCCTGGAGTCGCGGTCCTGACTCCGCGGGCCTGCGGGCCCGGGGTCAGGCGGCTCGTTCGGGGGACGTCGTGGCGTTCCGCTCCGCGTGGCGATCGAGCCACGACGCGACGAGCGGCCACGTGAGGCGCGGCGCCTCGCGGCCGACGAGCAGATCGATGTGGCCGAACGGGAGTTCGCGATACGACTTGTCGCGGGATCCGGAGCGGTCGAACGCCGGCTTCACCGACGCGGGGGGGGCCAGATCGTCGTGCTTGCCGGCGACGATGAGGAGCGGGACGTCGGCCTCCTCGAACCGCCGCGCATAGCCGAACAGGCCGGTCGCCTCGTCCGGCCCTCGCCGGAGCTCCCGCGACCAGTTGAACATGGCGCGCATGGTGCTCACGGAGCCCTTGTCCATGGCGAGGGCCATGTGCTGGCGAAGCACCGCGGGCTCCATGGCTCCACGGCGAAAACCTCGGAGCGGGACCGGATACAGGCGGCTGTCGAACACGGACGTCCCCGCGCGCACCAGCGAGCCGTACACCCGCAGCGGCAACGCGACGTTGGGGAGCTCCACGGCGCGGTCGAGCAGCAGGAAGGCCTCGGCGATGCCTGCGAGGACCAGCGATCCGCGCGTGAAGTGGTAGGGCGACCCGAGGCTCACCACGCCGGCGATCTCGGCGGGGCGATCGACCGCCACCGCGTAGCTGATGACGCCGCCCAGCGAGTGCCCGACCAGGAAGACCGGGCGACTGCCGGAGAGCCGTCGGATCTCCTCGAGGGCGGTCGGGACGTCCTCGCGGATGAACTCCTCGACGGCGTGCGGTCCCTCGGCTCCGAGGTGCCCGCTGCGGCCGCGCCCGCGCAGATCGATGTTGTAAACGTCGTAACCGGCTCGCGCGAGGTGATTGGCCATGCTGCGCGATGGGAGGTGGAACGCGTAGCGGTTCTGTCCGTACCCGTGGATCAGCAGCACCACGCCGCGCGTCGTCGTGGTGACGGACTCGGGGTCGAGGTCCTCCACCGTGGTCGTCGTCAGGCTCGCCGCGGGGACGATGGCTCTGCGCTTGCGGACGAGCGCGATGGGAACCGGCCCACGCGCCACCACCAGCTCCTTCACGAAGAAGCTCCGCTCGTCCGTATCGACGCACTGCTCGACGACTACGCTGTTGAGGATCATGGTGCCGGGTGCCGATCGAACCGGGACTCGCCCCCTCAGGCGCCGTTCGGACTGAACGTGGGTATAGACTGTAGCGTCGCGCGTCCGGGAGATCGACAGGGGCGAGCAGGGCGCGGGGAGATGTGCTCCGTGGCGGGCGATTCTTCCCGCAAATTTGGCACTTTGCGTTGCTCGGGTGTGCCATGACACAATCCGCCCCCGTCACGGTTGGCACAGCCGCACCGCCCAACGGCGCGCGCGCACTTCTTGGAGGCTTTCCGACATGGCACTTCGACTGGCGCTCTGCTCATCGACGGTTCTCACCTCAGTGACCCTCACCGCGCTCGCGCTCGCGCAGCCCGCCGAGGCGCCGCCGGCGCCGCCGC
>CAZARU010000260.1:0-3646 GCA_964487605.1 uncultured Polyangiaceae bacterium | reverse complement strand
AGCGGGCGAGGGAGAACAGCGTCACGCGACCCAGCGCGGTCATGGTGCGCGACCGGAGGGCCTCGTCATCCGCAAGGGAGATGTCGTCCAGCACGATCTCGAACGCCGGCAGGTGGCGGCCGATCGCGGGCAGGAGCGACGGCGGCAGGTCGTAGAGCTCCGTGAGGCTCCGTGCGGATGTCCAGCCCGTGGCGCTGTGATGCACGACCACGGGGAGGATCGCCGGAACGCTCCGGGCATCACGGCGCTCGTCGAAGTGGCGCTCCCAGATCCGCACCATGCTGCGGAGCAGGCGCAGCGGCATGCGCGGATCGGAGGTGCTCTGGTGCTCGAGCAGCACGTACACGAACGCGCGGCGCCCCTCGAGCTCCACGGTGAACAGCAGATCCGCCTCGATGGCGCCGGCGGCGGTGTCCACGAAGGTGCCCGGGACGAGGGCGAGCGTGCTCCAGTCGACGCGAGCGACGAGGTCGGCCGGCAGCACGGAGCGCAGCTCGCCCTCGGCGTGCTCGGGGACCGAGAAGACGCGCCGGAAGAGGTGGTCGTGGGGTGTGGAGGGCAGGGTGGTGTGCGCATCGGCTCGCGGGGGCGCCCGTTGCGCGATGGGCGACCCGGAAAGGTCGCTAGTTTTGCTCCGCACCTGCGTTTTTCCACGCAACCAGCGCTCGTGGCGACCGAGGAGGTCGTTCATGACGCTCACGAAGACATACCCCACGCCCTCCCCGTCTCCGCGGTCCACCGCGCTCTGCTTCGCCGCCGCCCTGCTGCTCGCCCCCGCAGGCGCCCTGGGCCAGACCGCAGCAGTAGGTCCCACGGCCGCCCCGGCAGCCCCTTCCGGCGGCGCCGATGCCGTCCAACCCGCGCCCAGCCCGGCCTCACCCACGAAGGAGGGGCTCATCGTGCTGGTGCGCGCTGGCGCGTCGGCAAGCGGCGGCGGCACGATGTCCTCGAAGTGCGAGGGGCCCTGCGGCGAGATCGGCGAGGCGAGCTTCGACGATGAGAGCTCCACGGCGATCTCCGGGGAACTCCTGGGCCAGATTGGCCCGTCCCTTCGGGTCGGCGGCGGTGTGTTCTGGGTGCCCAAGCCGACGCTGCGCATGGGCGGCGAGGACATCGCGTCCGGCAACGAGTACTCGGCACACGGTGTCGTCGAAGGAGCGTTTCGCACGTCCGGCACGACGGCCATCACGCTGAGAGCCCAGGGCGGACCGCTCGTGCTCGTCTCGGGGCGGGACCACGCGCGCGGCATCGACGCGGCGTACGACGATTGCCTGTACGGCGCGGATCACTGCAGCAACCAGCGGGAGTTCGTCGGCGCCACGTTCGGCATCGGCGCGGGCGTGCTCCTTCGCACGGAGTCCCTCGCGCTGCGCGCCGACATGCTCGCTCAGACGTACGCGGTGGACTGGGGTGAGCTCGCGGTGGACGTCGAGGGAGAGAGCTTCACGCTGCGCGACACCGCGTCGGGCGGGCGGATCTGGGTCATGGCGGGGCTCGAGCTGTGAGGGCTCAGTCTATTCGGGCGACCGCCGGCGGCACCCATCCGCCGAGCTGCTGCTCGAGGATCTCGGCGACCCGAACGGTGACGTGGTCGGCGCCGTGGCGCGAGATGACCTGACATCCGAGGGGCAGCCCTTCGCGACCGAGACCGAGCGGCACCTGCGTCGCCGGCAGTCCCAGGACGTTGAAGATCCCCTGATAAGCGAACGGCAAGCGAAGGGTCACCATGTGCCACACGGGCAGGCCATGCCGCGGCGCCGGTGTGGTGTACGTCGGGTACAGGAGCACCCCATCGTCGCCGAGGGCCTCCGCGATCTCGGCGCGAAGACGCTCACCGAGGCCACGGAGCGCCAGCGTCCGATCGGGAAAGAGGCCGGGCACCGGGTCGGTCAGCGCCAGGACGAGCGAGGGAACCATGAAGCGCGATCGGCCGAACGCCGCCTTGAGCAGCTCGACCCCGGGGCGAATGGGCTCCCCCTGCCCGAGCATCGACCCGAACGACTCTTCCTGCGCGAGGCTCATCCCGGCCGACCAGATCTCGGCCTGGTGCCGCAGCAAGCGAAACCTCCGTTCCTCGACCTTCGCCCCGAGACGTTCGAGCGCGCGCAGCGCAGCCTCCTGCGCGGCGCGCAGCTCGTCCGAGACCTCCAGCCGACCGTTGTCGGGAACGCTGATGACCCGGCGCCCGCGGATCTCGACCGAGGACGGATCCCCGAGGGGCAGCTCCCGACACGCGTCGTCCTCGCCGTCGGGACCCGCGAGGATCTTCAAGAGCGGCCAGAGATCCGCCGCGCGACGCACCATGGGCCCGGTCGTCAGGTAGCTCTTGGCCTCGTTGTCCGGCAGCGGGAACTGGCCGGTATTCGGTATCAAGCCCGCGCTGGGCTTGTGACCGAAGATACCGTTGAAGAAGCAGGGCCCGCGGATCGACCCGCCGATGTCCGAGCCCAGGCCGACCGGCGAACCGCCGGCGCCGATGATCGCCGCCTCACCGCCAGAGCTGCCCCCGACGAGACGGTCGGCGTCGTACGGGTTGTTGGTGCGGCCGTACACCCGGTTGTCCGACTCCATCCACATGCACAGCTCGGACGTGTTCGTCACGCCAACGGGGATGAGCCCGGCCTCGCGATAGCGGGTGACGGCCGGTGCATCGGACGCCGACATCAGGTGACGGCGACCGACGAGACCCGACGCCTGAGGCATGCCGCGCACGAGGAAGTTCTCCTTCACCGTGCAGGGCACACCGTGAAAGGGCGGCAGATCGCCCGGCGCCGACGCCCTTCGACGACTGTCGGCGTCGTCCGCCTCCTGGCGAGCCAGGGCGAAACGCTCGGCGACCACGGCGTTGAGGGTCGGGTTCACCCGCCGGATCTGCGCGATGTGCGCTTCCACGGCGTCGCGACTCGTGAGGAGGCCCTGGCGGATGAGCGCCGCCATGTGGGTCGCGGAGATTCGTCGAACGTCTTCCACGAGGCCTCAGCAGACGGGACAGTGGCAGGCGACGCCGCGGAGACCGGAAAGGTCGCCGCACGCCGAGAACGGCGGGAGACACACGCTCGATCCCAGACAAGAACACGTCGCGTCAGAAGCGCACTCGCCGGGTACGCTCACGCAGTGATTACGAGGTCCGAGCCGCGTGACGTAGGACGCGCAGGCGTCTTCCGCCGCGCAGCTCGCGCAGGAAGGGACGAAGGAGCACTGGGAGGCAGGGACGCAGGCGTCCCAGCACCGGCCGCGAACGCTGGGGACCTGGCCGGCGCCACAGACGGGCTTCGGCCCGTCACACGTCACCGAAGCCTCGTCGCAGTCGAACCCTGCGACGCAGCGACCCGCTTCGCACGCCACGCTCGCCGTGTCGACGCCGCGAGCGGCGCACTCCGAGATGATGCACACCACGGGGCACGAGGCGGGCTCGGGGTCGTGCGGACCGAGCGCGGCGCAGGTACAGCAGTCCGAGAAGAGGCGGCAGTCGGACGCCGTGGTGCACTCCGGCGAAGCACCGGCCGCGCCGCCAGCGCCGCCGGACCCCGCCGCACCGCCAGCACCAGCCGCAGCGCCCGCGCCCGCAGAGCCACCAGCGCCTGCGCCCGCGCCCGCCGAGCCACCCGCACCGCCCCCAGCCAGGCCGCCCGCGCCTCCTCCACCC
>CAZARU010000259.1:0-3679 GCA_964487605.1 uncultured Polyangiaceae bacterium | reverse complement strand
GGCGGAGTCGAAGGCGGCAGCCGCTCGCCCCGCGGCCACCGCCGCCCCTGCAGTGGTGCCGGCGGCGCCGGCGCCGGCGCTGCCCTCCGCGCTGGCTCCGCTGCCCGTGGGATCCGGCGCGCGGGCCAGGCCCGAGGCCACACCGGCTCGGACGGGTCGCGGGCGCGCCGTCACGACGCCCGAGGGGAGTGCGCGGCCGTGGGTCAGCGACTCGCCCGCGCAGCCCTGGCTCAGATGAGGCCGCGCCCCGATCCGATTATCTTGCGGGCCGTGGCCCTGCGAAGCTGGCTCGTCGCGGCGGTGGTGGCCACGTGGTCCCCGCAGGTGGCGGCGGAGCCGAGCGCCGCCGAGATCGCCGTCGCCCGCAAGCTCTTCTCGGACGCGCGTTCCGCCCAGGACGCGAAGCAGTGGGACCAGTGCATCGAGAAGCTGCGGGAGGCGATCGCCATCAAGGAGACGCCCGGGCTGCGCTTTCACCTGGCGCACTGCGAGGAGGGACGAGGGAACCTCGTCGACGCGCTCGTGGAGTACGACCGTGCCGCGGAGCTCGTGAGGTCCGGCAAGAAGGCGGACGACGTCGAAGAGCTGCTGGGCCCCGCTCGTGCCGCGGTCGAAGCCCGGATAGGGAGCGTGGTGGTGTCCGTGCCTCGCGACGCACGAGCCGTGACGCTCGCCGTCGACGGAAGGCACGTGGCCGCGGCGCTCATCGGGCAGCCCATTCCCGTCAATCCCGGCAAGCACGTGGTCGAGGTGACGTCCGCCGGCCGCGAGCCATTTCGCGTCGCTCTCTCGGTCGCCGACGGACAGCGGGTGGCGGTCGAGGCCACGCTGCAGCCGCTCGCGGCGCGCCCTGCTGCGCCCGCCGCCGATCCCCTTGCGCCTGCCGGACGGGTCGAAGCGACGCCGCCGTCCTCGCCGATCCCCGTCCGCACCTGGGTGCTCCTCGGAGAGAGCGTGGTGACGCTCGCCGCGCTCGGTGCGGGCATCGGCTTCACCGTGTCGAAATCGAACCTCGACGACGAAGCCGCTGGTCAACGAGCTGCCATCGACTTCCTCACGGACGGCGGGCTCGGAGGCTGCACCGACCCGCAGACGCCGGCGCGGAAGGAGTGTGACCGTCTCGCCGCGACGCTCGACGACAGGGATGCCGCGGCGACGTTTGCGACGATGGGCTTCGTCGCCGCCGGCGTCGGGCTGACGGCGACGGTCCTCACGTTCGTGGTTTGGTCGCCGAGCCGTACGGCCGCGACCCGCGAGAGTCGGCGTGCGGTCGCGTTCGTCGCGTCGAACGGCGGTGTGGGCGTCTCGGGACGCTTCTGACCGCGCGGGCGAATCATTGCGCGACCGTTTCGGGGACACGGGGCTGTTTCGGCCGCGCGCGGCGTCCCGCGACGGCGTTTCGCGCCGAGCGCCGGCGGCACCTCCGCCGTTTCCGGATCGTTTCGAGACACGCGATTTTCATTAGCAATATCGGGTAATTAGCGGCGTTTGTTCTTGACCGTCGTGGCAGCGGACGGGTACCGACGAGGGCGTGA
This sequence comes from uncultured Polyangiaceae bacterium, assembly GCA_964487605.1. Lineage (GTDB taxonomy): Bacteria > Myxococcota_A > Polyangia > Polyangiales > Polyangiaceae > JAJDAH01. Next base: position 2,144 of record CAZARU010000259.1, on the reverse strand, counting down.
CCGTGCGTGCCGCAGCGCCAGCCGAGACCCTCGTCGTGGTCGGCGCCGGCATGGTCGGGCACCGCTTCTGCCAGCTCATGACCGAGCGGGATGTGAGCCGTCGGTTCCGCCTCGTGATGCTCGGCGAAGAGTCGCGGGCACCCTACGATCGTGTGCAGCTCACGAGCTACCTCTCCAGCGACAGCGCCGACGGGCTCCTGCTCTCGCCCGCGGAGTGGTACGCGCAGCAGGGCGTCGCGCTGCACGTCGGAAGCCGCGCCGTCTCCGTGGATCGCGCGCGGCGGGAGGTCCGGACCGCAGACGGTCGGACCGTCTCGTTCGACCGCCTGGTGCTCGCGACGGGCTCGGCGCCGCTCGTGCCGCCGCCCTTTCGGCTCACCCGGTCGGGTCTCTTCGTGTACCGCACCCTCGACGACCTGGACGCCATCCGGCGCCACGCGACGCGCGCGCGCTCGGCGGCGGTGATCGGTGGCGGGCTGCTCGGCCTCGAGGCCGCGAAGGCGCTGTGCGATCTCGGCCTGTCGACGCACGTGGTGGAGTTCGCCCCGCGCCTGATGCCACGGCAGATCGACGAGGCGGGGTCGCGGGTGCTCGCTCGTCGAATCGAAGCGCTCGGCGTTTCCGTGCACCTCTCCCGATCGACGACCCGCGTTATCGGAGACGAGGTCGTCACGGGTCTCGAGTTCGCGGATGGGGAACGCCTGGAGGTGGACACCGTGGTCGTTTCGGCGGGCATCGTGCCCCGCGACGAGCTCGCACGGGCCTCCGGGATCACCGTGCACGAGCGTGGCGGCGTGGTCGTAGACGACGAGCTCGCGACGAGCGATCCGAACGTCCATGCCATCGGTGAAGTCGCGGCGCACGCGGGCTCCGTCTACGGGCTGGTTGCTCCGGGCTACGAGATGGCCGACGTGCTCGCCCGCCGTCTCACCGGGGACGACGGCGCGCGCTTCCGCGGCGCCGACCTCTCGACGAAGCTCAAGCTCCTCGGCGTGGACGTCGCGAGCTTCGGGGACGCGTTCGCCGATGCCGCCACCGGGCGGAGCGTCGTCTTCGAGGACCTGGTGAACGGTGTCTACAAGAAGCTCGTCCTGTCCCCCGACGCCAAGCGGCTCGTGGGCGGGATGCTGGTCGGCGACGCTGCGCGGTACGGCGAGCTGGTCGCGCTCGTGCGGTCGGGCGCGTCGCTCCCGTCCAGCGCGGAGGAGCTGGTCTGGCGGGGGAAGCCGGCGTGCCCGAGCGACCTCGCGGCCGACGCGCTCGTCTGCTCGTGCAACGACGTTTCGAAGGAGCGGATTCTGCGCGCGGTGCGCGACGCCGACGCGACGACCGTCGCGGCGTTGAAGGCGTGCACCCGCGCGGGCACGGGGTGCGGGGGCTGCCTCTCCCTCGTGGCCGACGTCCTGGCCGCGGAGCTCCGCGCCACGGGCAAGGACACCAAGCCGCGGCTCTGCGAGCACTTCGCCCAGACGCGTCAGGAGCTGTTTCACCTCGTGAGCGTGAAGGGCTACCGGACGTTCGGCGACGTGCTGGCGTCGCATGGCGTCGGGCAAGGCTGCGAGGTGTGCAAGCCTGCAGTCGCCTCCATCCTCGCCAGTCTGTGGAACGAGCACGTACTCGACCACGAGACCGTCCAGGATACGAACGATCGCTTCCTGGCGAACGTGCAGCGGGGAGGGCTCTACTCCGTCGTCCCGCGGGTGCCCGGCGGCGAGATCACTCCCGACCGCCTCATCGCGCTCGGTGGGATTGCGAAGAAGTACGACCTGTACACGAAGATCACGGGCGGCCAGCGCATCGATCTCTTCGGCGCGACGGTGAGTCAGCTCCCTAGCATCTGGGAGGACCTGGTGAACGCAGGGTTCGAGTCGGGCCACGCCTACGGAAAGGCGGTTCGGACCGTGAAGAGCTGCGTCGGATCCACCTGGTGCCGCTACGGCGTGCAGGACTCGATGAGCTTCGCGGTTCGCATCGAGGAGCGCTACAAGGGGATTCGAGCGCCCCACAAGCTCAAGAGCGCCGTCAGCGGCTGCACGCGGGAGTGCGCCGAGGCCCGGAGCAAGGACTTCGGGCTCATCGCGACCGAGAAGGGCTGGAACCTCTACGTCTGCGGCAACGGCGGCATGAAGCCGCGCCACGCCGAC
>CAZARU010000258.1:0-3762 GCA_964487605.1 uncultured Polyangiaceae bacterium | reverse complement strand
CTGCACCCGCGGCACCGCCGGCGCCGCCGAAGCCCCCCGACGCGGCAGCGCCTGCTGCCCCACCGACAGCCCCACCGGCCCCTGACCCGCTCGACCCGCCGCTCGCGCCGCTCGCTCCACCGGCGCCGTCGGCGGCAGCGTCTGGGGCGGCCGCAGTCCCCGACTGACTCTCACCGCCACAACCCCACAGAACGGCCCCCACGAGGAGCAGTGCCCCGCGAGAGTCGGCCAGCCGGGTTCGTGCAAGCACCACGGCGGCAAGCCTACCCCGACCACGTCTCGAGCGGGAGACGACACACGCGCCGCCGGATCCTTCGAGCAGCGGTCCGACGCGAGCACCGCGGAGCTAGAGCGGCTTCGCGCAGCGGAACCCGATGGCAGCGTTTCGGGCGGTCGGGACCTGCGCGTACCGAAAGGACGGGTGGAGCCAGCTCGCATACCCGCCGTTCCACGCGCCGCCTCGGATCACGCGCTTCTCGCCGTTGCTCGGCCCCGTCGGGTTCTCGCGCGCCGCATCGTCGTAGTCCGCGTACCAGTCGCCGACCCACTCCCACACGTTGCCGACGACGTCGAACGGACCGAACCGCGACTTTCCCCCCGGAAACTTCCCGACGGGGGCCGTCGCCGCGAAGCCGTCGTCGGTGTCGAAGAGCGCGTCGAGCTTCACTCGCGCGCCCTTGCCCCACTTCACGCACTCGGCGCCGCAGGCGTTGAGGTGCGCCGGCGTCGGATCCTCGTCCCCCCACGGATAGGTGCGGCCATCGGGGCCTCTGGTGGCGTACTCCCACTCGGCCTCCGTCGGGAGCCGCTTGTCGTTCGCCTTGCAGTACACGTCGGCCTGCTGCCACGTCACGCAGTTGATGGGGTGGTCGCCGCGCTCCTCGGGCGCGAGGACGTTGCAGAGCGGTGAGTACGCCGCCTTGTCGGTGTCAGTGATGTCCGGCCAGGTGACGTCCTCCCCGGCGCGGAGGCACTTGCCCACGTCCGAGCACGCCTTGTACTGCGCCGTCGTCACCTCGTGCAGGTCGATGCAGAACGCGGACAACGTCACGTTGTGCGCGGGCTTCTGGTTCGCCGCAGCGTCGTCCTTGGTCGATCCCATGAAGAACTGACCGGCCGGGATCTGCGCTATGTCGCTCGAGCAGGTCGCCTTCGCGGGCGGCGCCGACGCGCTCGCAGGCGGCGTCAACACGGCCACCGCGGTCGCCGACGGAGCAGGAACGGCGCCGGGCCGCAGGACGAACCACGCGCCGGCTGCGAGCCCCGCCGCCGCGATGAGCGCCCCCACCGCGACGGCGCCCTTGCCGCCGCCCGCCGCGGGTGTCGTCACCGACATGGGCGTCGAAAACGGCATGCTGGCGGGCGCGAGCACGGTCTGCTGCTGATCCAGCGCGCCGTGCAGCGGCTGGGTCGTTCCCACCGCGCGGCCGCCCGTGATGGCCGCGCCGAGCGCGTCCCAGAACTCCGCCACGTTCTGGAATCGCTCCTGCGGGGACACCGCGAGCGCCTTGAGGAAGACGCTCTCCACCGCGTCGGTGACGGGAGCACCCAGGGTCTTGGGGGAAGGGCGGCGCTGCGGGTTCCCCGACTCGAACGCGAGCTGCACCACGTCGAGCCCCTGCATCGCGGCACGCCCCACGAGGAGCTCCACCATCACCAGCGCGAAGGCGAACACGTCGGTCCACGCGCCCGTCGCGCCGTGCGTGCGCGAGAACTGCTCCGGGGCTCCGTACTGCGGAGTGAAGGACGTGATGTTGGCGCCGGTGCGGGCCATCGCCGCCTGCATCTGCGTGTTGTCCGTCACCATCTTCGCGACGCCGAAGTCGAGGAGCTTCATGGTGGCGCTGCCCGACCGCGGCACCCCGCCGACGACGAAGAAGTTGGCGGGCTTGATGTCGCGGTGGGCGACACCGCGTCCGTGAGCGACCTGCAGCGCGCGGGCCAGCGGCTCGAGGCATCGAAACGCTTCCTCGATCGACCACGGCCCCGCACCCTGGCTCCGTTCCTGCTCCAGGGCGTCGTCGAGCGACATGCCGTCGAGCCACTCGAGCACCATGTAGGGCATCCACTGTCCGTCGGGCGTCGTGTACGTCCCGACGTCTCGCGCCTGCACGATGTTGGACGACTGCGTGCTCAGCTCCGTCAGGAGCGCGCCCTCGTTGATGAACGACTGCTGCAGATCGGCGCGCATCCCGGGCGGCGCCGTGGAGAGCCCGCTGAAGAGCTTGAGCGCGACGGGCTTCTTCCAGACCTGGTGCTCGGCGCGGTAGACGACGGCGAAGCCGCCCTCACCGACGAACCGTTCGATGCGGTACTTGCCGTCTACAACTTGCCCGACGACGTTGAGGGGATCGCGTTCGGTCATCGTTCTCGGTCGGGGCCGAAGTTACCCTATGCGGGCGCCCCGAAGGCGGTTACGCGCCGAAAGTCGCCAGAAATAGCGAAAAAATGGCACGTCTGGCGCCGGCGACCCCGCGCGGAGAGGCGTGCGACGGTCCGTCATCCCCACCGCTCGGGCGCCGTGGTAGGCGCACCGGATGCTCGACCTCGCAACCCTCGAGCGCATCGAACTCACGTCGAAGCCGAAGATCCAGCGGGTCATCGCCTGGTCGTTCCTCTTCCCGAACTACGCGATCCTCCCCGGCGTCCAGATCGAGCTCGACGGATTCGAGCAGGTTCCGGACCATCCGGTCATCTACGCGATGAACCACACGGATCGGTACAACTACTGGCCGTTCCAGTTCTCCATCTACCGCCGCGCCACGCGGTACACCGCGACGTGGGTGAAGGGGAAGTACTACGAGCACCCCGCGCTCGCGAAGTTCATGGAGCTGACGAACAACATCCCCACCGTGTCGCGGGGGTTCCTCGTGTCGAAGGACTTCGCGCTCACGATGCGCCGAGCCCCCACGGGCGACGAGTACGAGACGCTGCGACGCTGGGTGGACGCCGCGGCTTCGGACCCGACCGCCCGGGTGGACGCCAGCGCGATCCCCGAGCCGGTGCTGACGGAGGCGCGCGACGTGCTCGGACGCGCCTTCCGGCCCGATCGTGAGTCGTACGCCGAGTACGTGAACGGCCTGTTCCGCGCGATGATGGCGCGCTTCGTGGCGCTCAACGCCCAGGCGTTCGAGAGGGGCCTCGACATGCTGATCTTCCCGCAGGGGACGCGCTCCATTCGGCTCAGCAAGGGTCACGTCGGGCTCGCCCAGATAGCCCTCAAGTTCCGGCGCACCATCGTGCCCGTGGGGTGCAACGGCTCGGACAAGCTGTACCCCACCGGAAACCCGTGGGCGAAGAAGGGCCGCGTCGTCTACCGCTTCGGCAAGCCCATATCCCACGAGGAGCTTCGAGAGTTCCACGTCGCGGACTACGAGCCCTTCACGCCCGAGGCGGAGTCGCGCTACGCGGCCGAGTTCCGGGGTGTGACCGACCTGGTGATGTCGCGCATCGACGGCCTGCTCGACGACGAGTACCGGTTCAGCGACGACCAGTCGAGCGACGGCGTCGCGGGCGCCGGGCGTTTCATCTGACCGCGGCCTCCAAGAGCCGCGTGGTGTAAGCTCCGCCTCATGAGATCGACGGTGATCGCCGCGGCAGCGCTCGCGGTGTTCGGGTGCGGCAGCGACGACGACGTGAGCGGCGGCTCCGGCGGTGCCGGAGGCCAGGCGGGAGCGGGCGCGACCGCCGGGGGCGGCACCGGGGGAGCGTCCGGTACCGGGGGGAACGCGGGCGCCGGCAACGCCGCCGGCTCCGGCGGTG
>CAZARU010000257.1:0-3778 GCA_964487605.1 uncultured Polyangiaceae bacterium | reverse complement strand
CGACGCGAGCGGCTCACCCCGACCGCCAGATCGTCGCGGGCAACGTCGCGACGGCCGCGGCCACCCAGGCGCTCATCGACGCCGGCGTGGACGCGGTCAAGGTCGGAATCGGTCCTGGGAGCATCTGTACGACGCGCATGATCGCCGGGATTGGCGTGCCGCAGATCACCGCAATTGCCGACTGCGCCGAGGTGGGCGCTCGGCACGGCGTGCCGATCATCGCGGACGGCGGCGTGAAGTACTCCGGGGAGGTCGTCAAGGCGATCGCGGCAGGTGCGTCGAGCGTGATGATCGGCTCGCTCTTCGCCGGGACGGACGAGGCGCCGGGTGAGCTCGTGCTGTACCAGGGGCGCAGCTACAAGGTCTATCGCGGCATGGGCTCGCTCGGCGCGATGAAGAAGGGTAGCCGCGACCGCTACGGTCAGAGCGGTACTGCGGACGAGAAGCTCGTTCCCGAGGGGATCGAGGGTCGTGTGCCCCATCGCGGCTCCCTGTCGTCGATCCTCGCGCAGCTCGTCGGCGGGCTGCGCGCGGGCATGGGCTACACGGGGGCGCGCACGCTGGCCGAGCTGCGCAAGGCACAGTTCATCGCGGTCACCGCAGCCGGGCTCCGCGAGAGCCACGTCCACGACGTGTACATCACCGAAGAGGCGCCGAACTACCGGACCTGAGGCGCTCAGAAGCGCAGCGTCGTGCCCGGACGCTCGGCGCGTCGCGCAGGCTCGTCGCCGAGGTCGAAGCGATATACGAACCCGAGGCGCGCACCGAGATTGGTCGCGGAACCGGAGCCGGGCGCACACCGGTCCAGTGGATCACTCGAGAGCTGGTGCCCGTTGGCGTCGAGCTGCGCGATGAAGCCCGCGTTCCGGCCCATGTCCACGTCGACGCCGAGGGCACCGCCCAGGGCGAACCCGGGACCGTCGGAGGCGTCGCAGGCGAAGATGGGATCCCGGGTGACGCCGGCGACCTCGGCCGGCAGCGTGCCGTTCGCGTCGAGCGTCTGCCAGCTCATTCCCACCTGCAACGCGAGGAAGATGCCCCAGTCGTCGGTGCGGTGCGGGTACGCGCGACCGCCGAGCCACAGCGAATGGACGTCCCGCTGAATGGAGATGCTGTTGCCGACCGTCGGGGGCGACTCCTCGCCGCCGAGCCCGATGCGCTGGTACGACAGCCCGAGCGAGTAGAGGCGCTGCGGACTCACCCAGACGCCCAACCCGTACGTCGCGTCCACGGACTCCTCGCGTGTGAGGGTGTTGTCGGTGTCGCCGAGCTGGGCGTTGAAGCCGAAGTTCAGCTCGATGCCGAGCGTCATCTCCGGCGGCGGGAGCTGCTCCTTCTCGCCGCCGTCCGCGGCGGGTGGCGGCGCCATGGGTGGCGGCGCCATGGGCGGCGGCGCCATGGGCGGCGGCGCCACGGGCGGCGGAGCGGGGGCGACGGGCGGCGGAACAGGCTCGGGCGGAGGCGCGGCGGGCGGCTCCGCTGGCGCGACCTCCACGGGCGGCGCGGGGGGCGCACCCTCACCCGGTTCTCCCTCCCCGGGAGGTGCGGGCTGACCGGGAGCGGCCGGCTTCTTGACCGCACCGGGAGCGCCGGGAGCGGGAGCGGCAGGGGGTGGTTCCGCCGGCGGCGCGCCCTCGGGCGGCGACGCGGGCGGCGGATCCTGTGCGAACGCGGCGACGGCGAAGGACGAGGCCACGAGCGCAGCCGCCAAGACCGGAGTGCTTCGAGACATGCGCGCGACTATGGCGCGGCCGGCCCGCGCCGCGCAAGAGGTCCCCGAGCGCGCGCCGCGTCAGAGGTCGAACAGCAGGAACGCCGCGGCTTCGAGGGAGCGGAGCACCTCCTCTTCCTCGGCCTCGGCGGGCGGATCGAAGTGATGGTGGAGCGCGAGCCCGTCGAGGGTCGCGAGCAGGAGCCGGGGAACGAGCTGCACGGGCACGCGCGGCTGCACGCCGAATCCGTCGAGGGTGCGCCGCACCTGGTCCCCGACGTCGGCGCGGAGGGACTTCATCATGGCCGCGATGGGCTTGCGAAGCCGGGTGTCGTGGACGCTCTGCGCCATGAGGTCGACGAGCACGCGAAGCTCGGCGTTGCCGTCGCGCCGCAGGCTCCAGAGCTCGCGCAGCGCGCGACGGAGCTTCTCCCGCGGTTCACCCGGTGTGTCCCACGCCGTTCGCGCGCGCGTCGCCATCGCCTCGGCACACAGCTCGAGCACCTGACCGATGAGGTCGTCCTTGCTCTCGAAATGGTAGTGGACGGCGCCCTTCGACATCCCCGCCGCCGCTGCGATGTCCTGAATGCTCGTCCGCACGAATCCCCGCTCCGCGAGGGCACGGATGGCCGCTTCGATGACCTGCCTGCGGCTGACCTCGCTCTTCTTGTAGGTGCCGCGCTGGCGCGGCCGGGGTGGCGACGCCGAAGGCTTGCTGCGTTCCGGGGGCCCTTCCATGAGGCGGTCAATCTCGCGGCCCCGTACGCGTCGTGTTCCCGACGACCGCCACGGACCGAACGAATCATCTCCGCAATCGCGCGCATCGCGCAACCTGCCGACACGTTGACAGTTTTCGACCCCCCTGTCAGAGTCCCGCGCGGAGAGATGACCGAGTGGCCGAAGGTGCCTGATTCGAAATCAGGTGTACCCGCGAGGGTACCGTGGGTTCGAATCCCACTCTCTCCGCCGCACCGCAGACACCGCGCCCGAGGGCGCCCCCGGGGGGCTCGAACCGCGCCGGCGCGAGTTCGACGCTAGCGCCCGTCCGCGGCTCCGGTATGGTCACGCGCCTCGCGGCTTCCCCCCGCGGGCCGGTGGCGCCCGGTGCCACCGAGGAGAGGTGACCGAGTGGCCGAAGGTGCATGATTGGAAATCATGTGTACGGGCAACCGTACCGCGGGTTCGAATCCCGCCCTCTCCGCTGAGATTCTGCGAGCTTGCGACGCTTGGGACGATTGACTCGGACGATTGAGGCGTGAGCAGCGACGCGGGTTGCACGGCGGCCATCGCCGGCGCGCCCGCCTCGTCCAGCCAGCGTCGGGGTCGCCCGCCCAGCATCGCGCAACCGGCGCTCGTCGCGACCCGATGCGCAAGCCACCCTGCCGTCGACGCCCCACGACCACCTCTTCCGGCGCGTGTTCTCGGTCCCCGAGCACGCCGAGGGCGAGCTGCGCTCCGTGCTGCCGGCCGACCTGGTGGCCCGCGTCGACTGGGGCACCCTCGCCCTCGTCCCGGGCACCTTCGTGGACACGGCCGCGGGCGCCGTCGAGGCGGATCTGCTGTTCACCGTCGAGCTCGAGGGGCGCCGCGCATTCGTGTACGTGCTCCTCGAGCACCAGAGCACCTCCGACCCGCGCATGCCCCTGCGCCTGCTCCGGAGCATGGTGCGGATCTGGGAGCGCCACTTCGAGGAGCACCGCGACGCCCGAGCCGTCCCGGCGATCCTCCCCGTGGTCGTGCATCACAGCGCCACGGGCTGGACGTCCGCGCGGAGCCTCACGGAGCTCTACGACCTTCCCCCGTCGCTCCTCTCCGTGGTCGGGCGGCACTTGCCGGCGTTCGAGATCGTGCTGGACGACATCTCTACCGCTGACGACGAGGCCCTTCGGTCGCGCACCATGACCGCGCTGGGTCGCGTGACGCTGTTCTCCCTCGCCCGCTCCCGCTCGTCCGAAGACTTCGTGGCGGAGCTCTCGCGCTGGTCGGACGCGCTGGCGGAGATCCTGGACGCGCCGAGCGGCGTGGCGGCGCTCCGGACGCTCGTGAGCTATGCTCTCGTCACCACCG
>CAZARU010000256.1:0-3902 GCA_964487605.1 uncultured Polyangiaceae bacterium | reverse complement strand
GCGACGCCCGCGACGCCCGCGGTGGCGCCCGAGCCCGCTCCGCCGCCCGCCGTGCCGCCCACGCCGGCAGACCCTCCGGCGGACGAGCCGCCCTGGCCTGCGCCGCCGCCCGTGGCGCTACCCCCCGCAGCGCCATCGGCCTCTGCGCCCCCGCCGCCTCCCTTCGACGAGAAGTCGCTGCCGCCGCACGCGGACGCTGCGAGTGCCGAGACCGTGAAGCAACCGACCAGCGTGCGAGCGCGCATGGGACCTCCCGGGGGAAGAACTCCCCGAGCGCGCCGTCTCCGCGCGATCGAGGTCGAGGGAGCATGACAGCCCATCGCGGCCCTGCCAAGGCGCGCGGCGCGTCCCCCCGCGGTCAACCCGCGATGCTCTCCAGCGCTGCGACGTCCTCGTCGTCGAGTGCGAAATCGCCGACGGCCAGGTCCTCTTCCAGGTGGGCTCGGGAGCTCGTGCCCGTCAGCGGGATCATTCCGAGCTGGATCGCGAAGCGGAACGCGACCTGGGCCACGCTTCGGCCGGTTCGCCGGGCAATGGCTTGCACCTTCGGATGACCGAGCTCGCGCCCGTTGGCGGTCAGGAGCGAGAAGCCCTGGTAGGCGATGTCGCGGTCGTTGCAGAACGCACGCACGTCCCGGTCCCAGCCGGCGCGAGCGAAGCACCGGTTCTGGACGAACGCGGGCTGCACCGTCGCGATCCCTGCGAGGGCCGCGAGGTGCGCCACCGACACGTTGCTGATGCCGAGGAGCCGGGCCTTCCCGGCCGAGTGGAGGCGCTCCATGGCGGCCCAGACCTCGGCGTCGGTCTCGGTGAGTCCGCGACCCGAGCTGGGGCCGTGCAGGACGTAGGAGTCCACGTGGTCCGTGCCGAGGTGCTCGAGAGAGCTCTCGAACGACTGGGTCACCTGTTCGGCGACGGGGGCTCGCGGGTCGTACGGAAGCCGGTGGTCCTGGCCCGCGACGTACGTGAACTTCGTCTGGAGGAACAGGTCGCTGCGCGCGACGCGACTCGACGCGATGGCGTGACGGACCGCGGCACCCACGCCTGCCTCGTGGTAGTGCCGCCGCTGGTTCGCCGTGTCGATGGCCACGAAGCCTGCATCGAGCGCCTGCGCCGTCAGCGCTTCCGTGCGTTCTTCCTTCCACGCCGTCCCGTAAAAGAAGCCCGGGACGGCGACGTTCTGCACCGTGCGCGACGGGATCATCGCTGCGTTCCGGGGAGGAACGTCACGACTCGTACAGCTTCTCGACCTTCACGCCGGCGGAGGCCTTCGTGCAGAGCTCGCAGAGCGTGCACTCGTCCTCGTTGTCCTCGACGACCTTCACGCCGGCGCCTCCGCTCGGCGCGAAGATCTTCACCGGGCAGACCTCCACGAGCTGCTTCGCGAGGCCCGGGGTCTTCTCGAGAATCGCCTGATCGACGGTGACGCGGATGAACATGCCCATCGCTAGACTCCCCGGCGCTCAAGCGCCGATGCGCTCCTTGACGAGACCCGGGATGTCGCCGATTTCCTCGGCGACCGAGATGCCCGCCTCGCGCATGCGGCGGATCTTGTCCGCGGGCGAGTCTACCTTGCGCTCGACCACCGTGCCGGCGTGGCCGAAGCTCATCCCCGGCATCTCGTCCATGAACCGCCCGGCCACGAACGCCACGATGGGGAGGCGACTCTGGTTCTCCCTCGCCCACCGCGCGAGCTCCGCCTCGGAGGAGCCGCCGGGCTCGGAGTAGATCACGACCGCCTTGGTCTCGACGTCGGCCTCGAAGAGCGGCATCAGATCCGCGTAGGTGGATCCGATGACCGGGTCACCGCCGACGGAGATGGCCGTGCTCACCCCGAGACCGGATGCCCCTAGGGCGTTGCAGATCTCGGTCGTCATGCCGCCGGACCGGGACATCACGCCGACCACTCCCTTCTTGAACGCCTTCTTGCAGTCCACCGCCGGGCCGCCCAGGCTGCCGAAACGGCAAACGTCGGGGGCGATGACCCCGAGGCAGTTGGGGCCGATGACGCGCACCGCGTGGAGATCCGCGTACTCCATGATCTGCGCGGCGTCCTTGCGCGGGATGCCCTCGGTGATGATGACGATGTTCTTGATGCCGGCGTCGATGGCCTCGAACGCCGCGTCGGGTGCGAACGCGAGCGGGACGGTGATGACCGCGCCATCGACTCTTCGAGTGGAGGTGATCTCCCTCACCGTGTCGTAGACGGGGACGCCGTACACCTCGCGGCCGCCGCGCCCCGGCGTCACGCCGCCGACGATCTTCGACCCGTACTCCAGGCACTCCCTGGTGAAGTTCAGCGCCTCGCGTCCGGTGATCCCCTGGACGATGAAGGTGAAGTCTTGGTGGACGAGGACGGGCATCTCAGTTCCCGATCTTCTCGACGCCGCGCCGCGCCGCTTCGCTGATGGAGACCTTCCGGTCGCAGTACTCCACGCCGTACTTCTCCAGTATCTTGAACGCATCGGTCTCCCATGCGCCGGGCGCGCGGAAGATCGTGATGACCTTGGCGGGGTCCTTCCCCATGGAGACCACGCCCTTGATCACGCCGCGCGCGAGCAGGTCGGCTCGCGTGTTGGAGACGACGTTGGAGATGACGAGCAGCTTTTCGACCCCGGGCTTGCCGAGGACGAGTCGGGTGAGGGCCGCGCACTTGCCCACGCTCGGGTTTCCGCCGATCGCGGCGTAGTTGGCCGGTCGCCCTCCGTGCTTGCGGACCGCGTCGAACGTCGTGAGCGAACCACCGCCAGCGCCGATCACGAGGCCGATGTTACCGTCGAACTCGACGATGGGCCCCGCGACGCCACGGGGATCGTCGACGTCGATCTTCGCGCCGGCCAGGTCGAACGCGGTGGGCTCTCGCGGAAGGCGCGTCTCGGACGGGTCGACGCCGAGTTCCTTCAGGATGGCCTTCTGCCGCGCCTTGCCCTCCACCTCCATGTCCGCGTGGCACCCCAGGGCGACGAGCTTTCCGTCGTCGGTCAGCGCCAGGGTCGTGATGTCCACGACGGTGAGGTCGTAGTCGAGCAGGATCCGCGAGAGCGCGTCTCCGACGCGCGTCATGGCGTTGAGGGCGGAGCCCGTGAGCCCGAGATCCCGCGCGAGCTCCTTCGACCGGTAGCTGGACGGCGCCATCAGCGCGGAGAAGTGACGTCGCTTCACGCGTTCGGGCTCGACGTCGTCGATCTCGATGCCTCCCGCGTCGGTTCCGATGAGCACGGGCCGCCTCGCGCTTCCGTCGTACGTCGCCCGCAGCGCGAAGGACTTCCTCGCGTCCAGCTTGCGTTCCACGAGGAGGGCAGCGGGCTTCTTTCCGGCCACCTCGAGGGCGAGGAGCTCCTCGGCGGCCTGCCTCGCCCCCGCGGGAGAGTCGGCTGCGCGAACGCGGTCGCGTCCGGCGAAGAGGAACTGCGGCTTCACCACCACGGCGCCGCCGAGATCGGTGGCGAGCCGCTCCGCGTCGGCGGCCGTCCTGGCGACGCCACCCGGCGCGACCCCGATCCCGTGCTTGGTCAGGAGCTGCCTGGCTTCGAACTCGAAAAACCGCACGTTTCGACGTCCTTTCGCGGTTCGCCACCACGCCGGCGGCGAGGGCCCGGCCGGCCCGGGGGCCGTGCTGTAACACAAACGCTCGGGAGCGCGTCTCGAAAATTCCCGCGCGCAGCGGACCGCATCGATTCACGAGCGTCCGGGACGTGCCTCGCTTCCTCCCGGAGCCGGTTCGCCCTCGCGCGGGCGAGCCATGGGCCCCGAGGTATGATCCGGCGCGCCATGCGCGAGTAGGTCCCGCCCTGGATCATGCGGACGTACTCCGGGCACAGCTCCCCGGAGGCGTCCAACGAGCTGTACAAGAAGAACCTGGCCAAGGGGCAGACCGGCCTGAGCGTCGCCTTCGATCTGCC
>CAZARU010000255.1:0-4078 GCA_964487605.1 uncultured Polyangiaceae bacterium | reverse complement strand
TGGCAGCAGCGGGTCGGCGGGGAGGGATGCGGCCTCGGATGTCTCGGCGACGGGAGGCGCCGCGGGGGCGGCGGGCGGCGGCGGTGACGGGGGCGCCAGCGGCAGCGGTGCCGCGGGCGGCGCGGGAGGAGCTTCAGGAACGAGCGGCTCGGCCGGCGCCGGTGGCGGCGCGGGCGGTGCGGGAACGGGCGGCGCTGCCGGCACGGGAGCCGCCGGCGCTTCGGGCAACGCCGGAGTGGGCGGTGCCGCCGGCGCCGACGGCGGGAGCTACCTGCGCGTGTTCGTCACGAGCACGGTGTACACGGGCGACCTCGTCCTCGCAGGCGGAGGCCCGAACGGACCCCAGAGCGCGGACAACCTCTGCATGGTGCGCGCCTCGGTGCCGGCGCTGGGCGGAACCTGGCGCGCCTGGATTTCGGCGGGCGCGAACGCGTACGACCGGATCACTTCGGCCGGCCCGTGGCGCCTCGTCGACGGAAGCGCGGTCGCGTTCCCGGACCGGGCCTCACTGACCGCGGATCCTATCGTGCCGATCAACATGACGGAGATGGGGACGGTCATCTCGCCTGGCGCGAGCGTCATCTTGCGCGTCTGGACCGGCACGATCGTGGGAGGTACCGCCGCGACGAACCTGCACTGCAACGGGTGGTCCGCCGGCGGGATCCTGTTCCGCGGCCTCTACGGGAACCTCAACACCGACGACGGACGCTGGACGCACGTCGATTCCGACACCTGCATCAACACCTACCGGCTGTACTGCTTCGAGGTCTGAGGGCGGGAGCCGTTCCACCGCGAAAAGGACGCCGAGCGGTTTTGACTCCACCCCGGACGTGGAATATCCGGCGGCCATGTCGCAGCAGACGCACCCGGGTGCCGCGACCGACGACTGCGATCTGTGCATCGTCGGCGCGGGCTATGCGGGCCTCAACGGGCTGAACGCTGCCGCAAAGCACCTGGCGAAGGGCGCGCGAGTCGTCTTCGTCGACCGCGGGGAGGCCTGGGGTGGCCAGTGGGTCGGTCAGTACGACTTCGTACGACTGCACCAGCCGTACCGGATGTTCACGGCGGGGGATCAGAAGTGGAAGCTCGACCGCGAGCCATCGCATCTCGCGACGCGACGAGAGGTCCTCGACCACCTGGAGAGCGTTCCGCGTGAGTCGGCGCCGCACCTCGAGGTCCGGCCCTACTTCCGACATGCCTACGAGGGTCACGAGGTGCGAGACGGAAAGGTCGAGGTCGAAGCGCGCCCGGTCGATCCGACCGCGCCCGGCGTTCGCATCCGCGCGAAGCGGCTCCTCGACGCAAGGGGCTTCGACATCCCGATCCTCCCTGCCTTCCCGCTGAGCTCGAATCGAGTGCGTTCGGTGTCCGTCGCCGATCCGGTGCTCCTCTCCGGCGAGTTTCTCGAGGACGACCGCCCGGTCTACGTCGTCGGAAGCGGCAAGACCGCCATGGACTGCGCGCTCCACGTCATCCGCGGGAGCCGCTCTGCGCGTCGTGAGCTGCACGTGATCACCGGCCAGGGCATGTGGTTTCTCGTGCGCGATACGCTGTACCCGACCGGCATCGCGCGCCACTTCAGAGGTCGATTGGCGAGCGAGCTGTTCCTGCACCTCGCAACGTCCTTCGACGGCACGAACGAGGCAGCGTTGCTGACGGGCCTCGCGCGCGAGGGCTTCACCCACACGGTCTTCCCGAGCGCCGAGAACTTCCGCCTCGGGACGCTCTCCGTGGGCGAGCGCCGCGAGATCGAGAAGGGCGTCGCCGGCAGTGAGCGTGGGCATCTCGTCGACGTGGACGGCCTGAGCATGGCGATTCGGACGAAAACCGGGACGCGCACCGTCGCCGTGAAGGAGGGCGCGTGGTTCGTCAACTGCACGACCCATTTGCACGACCGGGGCCACGAACCGCTCACGTCCGACGGCGGACTGGTGTGCAAGCCGCAGTTCCCCGCCATCTTCAGCGGCACGTCGGCGTACCTGCTCACGCACCTCTGGTACGGAGGCGGCCTCGAACGCCTGAGCTCGGAGCTGTATCGATTCGACGTGAGCATCGAGCCCAAGCTGCGCATGTACTGCCAGGCCAGCCTGGCAGCAGTGGCGAACCTGGTGCTCATGGGCGAGCATCTGCCGCGAAGCGTCTTCGCGAACTTCGAGGGCGACTTCAACAAGTGGTACCCGCTCCACCGACAGCTCGTCGCCTTCGCGCGGATGATGCTCCAGCGCAAGCGCGTGCTCCGAAACGCCGAAACGTTGCTCAGGACCCGCTACTCCGATCCGCCGAGACGCGTCGAGCGAGCTGCCTGAAACGAGGGTTGCGCGCCGGATCCACACCCGGTTCGCCGCGGCCCACGAGCGCGGGTGCTCGCGCCGGGCGCGCGGCGTCGTCACCGCCGCGGAGGCGCGGAGCAGCCCGGATCCCCGCGGCGCTTCGCCCTGCCGTGGGCAGCCGAGAGCGCCGCGAGTACCCTACTCAAGATGAAGGCTCGCCACACCGTCGGCCTCGTCATGACCTTCTGGCTGGGCTCCTGCGCGACCGTGCTCGGCATCGAGGAGCGTGAGCAGAGGCCCGACGGCGGTAACGGAGTGCGCGACGACGGCAGTACGGGGTCGGACGGCTCGGCGGGTACGGGCGCAGACGCGGGACCACCGGACGGCTCCGGTGGCGCCGGCGGCGGCCCTCCTCAGGACTGCCGGGCACGCTACGGGTCCGATCCGTGCGGCGACTGCATGTGCAGCCAGTGTCTCGACACGTCCTCGCCGCTCGCGGACGCGTGCCTGCGCGACGTCGATTGCCGCGAAGCCCTCCGGTGCACCTCCGCCACCTCCGCTTGCTGCGGCGGGCTCGACGAATGCGCGTCGAGCTGCGCTCCGGCCGGGCTCGGCCCCGCCCCCATGGTCGACCTCCTGTCGTGCGTGGAGCAGTTCGGCTGTCCGTGCGGGGTGGGCGGAATGTGCGGCTGCGCGGCGGACGGCCTGCCTTGCACCGCGCAGACGGTGTGCTGCTCGGGCTACTGCAGCCCCATGACCAGCCAGTGCGCCCCGAGCGGCTGCAAGCCGAACGGCGATCCGTGCATCAATCCCGGCGACTGCTGCTCGTCGTACTGCGGCAGCGACGGCCGCTGCGGCGACAAGCCGGCCTGCGCGCCGGACGGCGGCTCGTGCTTCGACCACGCCGAGTGCTGTGGCGGGTACTGCGCTCCGCTGGGGAAGTGCGAGCCCACGCCCTGCAAGGGTAACGGCGCGTCCTGCGCCACCGTGACGGAGTGCTGCTCGTCGCACTGCAACGCTCAGGGCCTGTGCGCGCAAGCGCCGGCGGACGGCGGCGCCACGTGGTCGGGCATGTGCCGGACGAGCTGCACGCTCGTCGCCTCCGGGGAAGCTCAGCCGTGGGGCGTCGCGCTCACGAGCGCCGGTGTGTTCTGGACCACGCGAAGTGGCGGCGCCCTCCGAGGCTCCCTCGGCGGGGGCGCGCCCCAGACGTTCGCAGGCGGCGAGCCGGTTCCCGAGGCCCTCGTTGCGGCAGGCGACGCGCTCTACTGGCTCGCCGGGAACGGTCGCCGCATGGTGCGGCGCCTGATGTCACCGACGTCCGTCGTCGAGACCGCCTGGAACAGCCCCGCGGAGCTCCGCGGCATCGCGAGCGACGGGGCGCGTGCGTTCGTCGTGTCGGACGCGGGGACGGTCACGGAGGTCACCGGGCCGGCGACCACCATCTTCGCCGGCTCGGGCGCCTTCGTCGGAGAGGGGCTCGCGTCGGCGAACGGCATCGTGTGGTCGCCCGACGGCGCGGCGACGCCCAACTCGGCGCAGCTGAGAGCGACGCTGACCGGCGGCGCCATGCCCACGACCGTCGTCAGTCTGTCGATGGCGCCACCGCGCGGGCTCGCCGGCGACGGGACCTACCTGGCGTGGACCGCCGACGACGGCGTGGTCTGGCACGCGACCCTGCCGATGGGCCCGCCCATGGCGATCACCGGCGCCCAGAGCTCGCCCCGCGGCATCGTCGCCAGCGGCGGGAAGCTCTACTGGGTCACCGACGGCGACGGATCGCTGCGCTCCGGAACGCCGGGCGGCGG
>CAZARU010000254.1:0-4208 GCA_964487605.1 uncultured Polyangiaceae bacterium | reverse complement strand
AGGGCGACCGCTCGGAGAACGCCGAGTACATCTACGGCAAGAAGCGACTGCGCGAGATCGACCGGCGCATTCGGTTCCTGCAGAAGCGACTCGACGCGGCCGTCGTGGTCCGGCCCGAGGAGACCGCCCGCGATGCTGCGTATTTCGGGGCGACGGTCGAGATCGAGGACGAGGAGGGCCGCCGGTCGAAATACCGTCTGGTCGGCCGAGACGAGGCGGACCCCGGGGCGCGCCAGGTGAGCATCGAGTCACCGATGGGGCGCGCACTGCTCAAGCGGCGCGTGGGTGACGTCGTGACGGTGCGGCGCCCGGCTGGGGACATGGACGTCACCATCCTCGCGATCGCCTTCGAGGATGCGTGATCGGGTCCTCTGGCGGCTGAAAGCGGCGAGCCGCCGCCCTCGAGTCGCCGGGGCAGCCGTGCGAGGGGCGGCCTTGAGGCAGACGCCGTTTGCGCCTAGGTTCCGCGTCCCCTTCGCGGTCCTGTCACGCGCGGCGGGGATGCCCGTGGCCTGCGCCGCGCGGTGGCTCCAATCGACGTCAAGGAGAGAGAGATGTCCGAGATTCGTTTCGATGGCCGAGTTGCAATCATCACCGGAGCGGGCGGCGGTCTTGGGCGGGCGCACGCGCTGCTGCTCGCGTCGCGCGGCGCCAAGGTGGTCGTCAACGACCTCGGTGGTGCGGTGGACGGCTCGGGGTCCGATCAGAAGGCCGCCGACAAGGTCGTCGCGGAGATCAAGGCCGCGGGCGGCGAGGCGGCGTCGAGCTACGACGGTGTCGACACGCAAGAGGGTGCGGAGAAGATCGTCGCGACCGCCAAAGAGGCGTTCGGCAAGCTCGACATCGTGATCAACAACGCCGGCATCCTGCGCGACGTCTCGTTCCAGAAGATGACCCTGGACGACTGGAACAAGGTCATGACGGTTCACCTCGCGGGCAGCATGTTCGTGACCAAGGCCGCCTGGCCGCTGCTGCGAGAGAACAACTACGGTCGCGTCGTGTTCACGACCAGCGCCGCGGGCCTCTACGGCAACTTCGGCCAGACCAACTACAGCGCTGCGAAGCTCGGCATCGTCGGAATGGCCAAGACGCTCGGGCAGGAGGGCGCCAAGTACAACATCAAGTCGAACGTCATCGCTCCCATCGCCAAGAGCCGCATGACGGAGACTGTCATGCCGCCCGACATGCTGAAGAAGCTGCTGCCGGAGTACGTGTCGCCGCTCGTGGCGTACCTCTGCTCCGAGGCGTGCCAGGAGACGGGCCAGACGTACGCCGTCGGTGGCGGCTACGCGTCGCGGGTCGCCATCATGGAGGCGCCCGGTGTCGTCCTGGACGTCGCCTCGCTGACGCCCGAGGCGGTCGTCGAGCAGTGGGGGAAAATCAACGACATGTCGGGCGCGCGCGCCTACGCCAGCGCGATGGAGGCCGCTGCCGGACCCATGAAGGCCGCGATGGGCGGCTGACCCGGCGCGCTCGGCTCCTGGGCGGTCATGCGGTGCCGCTCGGGCGCCGATGCTCGCGGTACATGGCCTGGGCGTGGCGTACCGCGAGCGAGTCGCCGATGTCGCGCCGCAGGTCTTCCACCGCCTGGGGTGTGCGCTTGGGCCATCGGCACGGGTGCTCCTCGGGCATGGTCAGCGGGGACAAGAGGGCGGCGAGCGTCAGGTCGGCCCTCGTGAACCGTTCGGCGACGAAGTAGCGCCGCCCCTCGAGCTGCGGGTCGAGCTCGCGCAGCGCGGCCAGGAGCCGCGCCCTGGACGCGTCAACTTCGCTCCGATGGATCCGGTAGGTGCGTCGCACGGCGGCCTTCATGAGCGGATAGGTCAGGCGTGACGCCACGCGGGCTGCGGTGGACGCGCCCTGGGCCCACAGCGCCGGGACCTCCGGGCCGTCCAGGAGCGCGTCGTAAAGGACGCGACGGAGCGGACCGCCGATTTCACGATCCGCGAAGGAGGCGATGGACCTGGCTTGCTCCCCGTCGGCAGCGTCGGGCGGTGTGAGGGGTCGCTCCGGATACGTCTCGTCCAGGTAGTCCAGGATCTCGGTCGAATCGCTCACCGTCTTCGCCCCGTCCACGAGGATGGGAACCTGCCGGCGACCCGCGACACGCATCGTCGTCACGACGTGGAGCCCCGGCACCAGATGGATGGACTCGTACGTCAGCCCCTTGTGATCGAGGGCCCAGCGAGCCTTCTCGGAGTAGTGGGAGATGAGGAAAGTGTAGAGGCGCACGGTGCTTCGAGCCGGCCGTCAAGGAAGGACGAAGTTCTCGGTCGTCGACTGGGTCGCGGTCACCACGACGCTCTTCGTGGTCGTCGTGTACCCGGTCTTCGAGACCTGCAGCTCCCACGTGCCTGCGATCACCGACAGGAAGTTGTAGTTGCCCGTCGCGTTCGTCTGCTGCGAGTAGAGGCCTCGGTTCACGGTCACCGTCGCACCCGACACCGGTGAGGCGACGGAGTCCACCACCTGGCCGAGCAAACCGCCCGTCCCAGGGTCCGTGCCGAGGCGGATCTGGTAGTGGCCCGCGGCCTTCGTGAGGTAACGCTGCGTGTCGGTCGAGACGACGTGAAAGAACCACACGCCGGGAGCCAGGCCGGACAAGAGGACCTGCTTCTGCGCGACGGGCAGGAAGGTGTCGCCCGTCGTCGGTACCGTCGAGGCGAACCGATCGAGGACGTAGTGCGCCCCGCGGAGATTCCCGTCGGCGACGGGAAACGACCACGAGAAGAAGGCGTTCACGTTCCCGCTCCACGTCGTCTGACTCGGGTGGCTCGTGGACGTCACGGTCGGCGGTGCCGTGTTCACCCGGATGCGGTAGCGGCCCTGAACGGTCCCCACGGAGCTCGTCGCATCCACGGCCGTGAGGTGCAGGAAGTTGTCGCCGCTCGCGAACCCGGCTCGGGGAATCGCCAGCGACTCGCCCGTGACGAACATCGCGTTGCCGGGGTTGGGCACCGTCGCGATCGTCGCGTCGGTTCGGTGGTAGTAGCCGAGCAGGCTCGGGAACGGCTGCTCCCACGCGACGTTCGCCGTGGAGAAGTCGTCGTTGTAGGTGAGGGCCTCGTTCGGGTGCGTCGGCGACGCCACGGTCAGCGGTGGGATCAAGCCGTCGGTCTGCGTGCCCGTGATCGACCCGGACACGTTTCGCGTCGCCCCGCTGAGGAGCTTCACTCGTCCGAGGCCGCCGGTACCGCCGACCTGCGAGCCCGAACCTCCCCCGCTGCCGCCCGCCGCGCTGATGGACCCGCTCACGGTGAGCGCATCGGCGGCGATGAGCACACCGCCGCCCGAGCCCCCACCGCCCCCTCCGTGGAAAGTCGGATTACCGGGCGCGCCGGCCTCGCCGTTGGCGTTCACCTGGCCGGCCACGACGATGGTCGGCGCGATGAGCCGCAGGACACCGCCGCCGCGGCCGCCCACGCCGCCGCCCGCGCCCTGCTGATAGCCGGTGCCGCCGGGGGAGCCCTGCGTCACGAAGGCGTCGTTCGCCAGCCCGTGCGCCGATCCTGGGTTGATGGTGCACGCCGCCGACGTTCCGGCGGTGCCGTAGCCGCCGCCCCCGCCTCCACGGCGGAGCGAACCGCATACCGTGCCGTCGCCTCCGGCACCGGTGGCGCCCGCGCCGGTGGGTGAGACGACGATGGATCCGCCGAGCTCCACGGTGATGGAGGTCGCTCGGAGCGTCAGGTCGCCCGTGGGCGATCGCAGCGTCGCCCCGGAGCGCACGACCACGGGGCCGTCCACCACGACGACGCCGTCGAGGGTCGTGTTCCCCGTGACCTCGAGGGACGAGAGCGCGCACTGTGCGGACGGCGGATCGCAGAGCGTGACGCACGTCTCGGTCACGTTCCAGGCGGTGCCGGCGCCGTCGCACTCCTCGACCTGGGAGCCGTTGCATCGCTTCTGGCCTGGCGTGCACGGTCCCGTGCACAGACCCGACGCGCACGACACCGAGCACGTCGCGAGGTGGAGCCAGCCGGTGCCGCTCGAGTTGCAGATCTCGACGCCGTTGCCGACGGTGCACCGGCGCTGCCCGGCCGTGCACGGTCCGGACGTCCCACCGTCGCCCGTGGGCGCGCCGCCGGTCCCCGCGGTGCCGCTCGAGCCCGACGAGCCTGCGGTGCCCGCCGTGCCGCCGCTCCCCGCCGTCCCTGCGGTGCCGGCCGTGCCGCCGCTCCCCGCCGTCCCTGCGGTGCCGGCCGTGC
>CAZARU010000253.1:0-4529 GCA_964487605.1 uncultured Polyangiaceae bacterium | reverse complement strand
CGGGGGTGGTGGGCGACGCGGTCAACACCGCCGCGCGCGTCGAGGGGATGACGAAGATCTACGGCGCGCGCGTGCTGGTGAGCGACCAGGTGGTGAAGCGCCTGCGCGCCCCGGAGAAACTTCGGCTCCGGGAGATCGACCGCGTGCTGGCCAAGGGCAAGGGCAAGCCGCTGACCTTGCACGAGGTGCTCGACGCGGACCCCGTCGCCGTCGGCGACCGAATAGTCGCACACGGTGACACCTTCGCGCGCGCCCTCGCATTCGCTCGTGTCGGAGACGTCGAGGCAGCGCGCGACGCGTTCGCTGCCTGCCTCGACGGTTCCGACGACGGCGCCGCGCGCGTCTGGCACCGGCGCACGAGCGCCTGGCTCGCCGACGGAGTCCCACCCGGCTGGGACGGTGTCACGGTGCTGGATACGAAGTAGCACGCCCGCTCAGCGCGCCGCCGCGCGACGCTCTGGCGAACGCGGCGATGCGAGCACGGAGGAACGACGCCCTCGCCCCCACCGGGCACGGGCCTTGCTCCCGTTGCCCGGGGACATGCCGCATGCCGCACCGGTCACGTCAGCCGCTCGTGGTGGTCGTCGTGGGCGGGTCACGGTCGCTGACGGCGGGGTTGGAGCGGCAATCGCGGGCCCGGACGCGGCGTGCGAGCGCGGGGGTGCGTTCTTGCACTGCCTGTTCGAGCGGTACGGGTCGTTCGACGCGTGGTTCGATCGCGACGTGTCGGAGGATGCCGAGATGTGCTCCGCGTTCGTCGCGTGAGTGGACCGGCTGGGACATCGCGAGCTGATGGAGAGCGTCCTCGAAGCGGGCCGGCTGTCCTGCGATCCGGACGGCGGGAGCGCGGGTGCGGCGGGGCGGGGCGGGGGCTAGGGCGGGCCGACTCCCGCGCGTGATACGAGATTGCCGCATGACGAAGCCGCTCGAAGGGAAGGTTGCGGTCGTCGCGGGCGCGACTCGCGGAGCCGGGCGTGGCATCGCCACGGCGCTCGGCGAGGCAGGGGCCACGGTCTACTGCACGGGTCGCAGTGTTCGCGGCAGCACGGGCATGAAGAACCGGCCGGAGACCATCGACGAAACCGCCGAGATCGTGACGGCGCGGGGCGGACGGGGCATCGCCGTGCGCGCGGACCACACCATCCCGTCCGACGTCGCGAGCCTGTTCGAGCGCGTCGGCGAGTTCGACCTCCTGGTGAACGACATCTGGGGCGGTGACGACCTGGTGGAGTGGGGGAAGAAGCTCTGGGAGACGAAGCTGGAGGATGGGCTCGTGCTCGTCGAACGGGCGATCAACACCCACATCATCACGAGCTACTTCGGGCTGCCGCGCCTGCGCGACGGTGGGCTCGTGATCGAGATCACGGACGGCGATGCCTTCTTCTACCGAGGGCACTTCTTCTACGACCTCGTGAAGACCACGGTCATCCGCATGGCCTTCGCGCTCTCGCAGGAGCTGAGCGACCGGGGCATTCCCGCCATCGCCGTCACTCCCGGCTTCCTGCGGTCCGAGTGGATGCTCGATCACTTCGGCGTGACGGAGGCGAACTGGCGCGACGCTGCGAAGACCGTGAAGGAGTTCATCGCTTCGGAGACGCCCCTCTTCGTCGGCCGGTGCGTGGCGGCGCTCGCCGCGGATCCCGGCGTGGCGGCGAAGAACGGGCGCGTGTTCGCGTCGTGGGACCTGGCCGAGGAGTACGGCGTCGACGACGCCGACGGCTCGCGACCGCACTTCTTTCGGTGGCTGAAGGAGCACATGCCGGAGGTCGCGGCAGGCTGGCGAAAGGCCGACGACGGCTTCTACGCCTACTGGGGGAAGATGCCGTACCAGACACCCGGTGGAAGCTGAGCTCCGGTCCCGCCGTCAGAACACCCCGACCGCCGCGATCTCGCCGCCGCCGCGCCGGGGAAGGAGGCCGAGGCGGAGCGACGCGAGCGCGTCCTCGTCGGGCTCGCGCCGACCCTCCGCGCGCTCGGGACGATCCTCCGGCATGCCGGCGGTGAGCAGCCACGCGAGCCCGAGCCCCGAGCCGACCCCCGCCGCGGTCAGCGCGAGCCCTGCTTGCGGACGGTCGCCGCGCTCGTCGGCGGAGACGTAGAGGCCGCCGAACAGGAGCCCTCCGGCGAGGCCGCCGAGGTCGAGGAACCGCACGCGGGCGATGGTGGGCGACACGGCGTGGGCCGAGAGCGCTCCGCCGACGATGCCGGCGTTGAGGCCGATGGCGCCCGCGAGCAGGGCGTGAGGATCCCCGCCCACAGGCCCGCCGAGCCCACGTACGACGCGCGACCCGGCGTCGTGCCGAACACGGTGCCGAGCGCGCCACCCAGCACGGCGCCGGCGGTGGTGGAGCCCCACACCACGTTGGCGATCGTCTCCTCCTCCCACTCCTCGTAGTACCGCACCCGCGCCTGGTTCCAGAGCGTGAGCACGACGCCCTCGCCGAGGCCGAGGTACATCCCGGCGACGATCGACTGTGGGACGCCGTAGCCGAGGCGCGCCTGCGAATCGACCAGGGCCACGACGCCCGCCGACGCGCCTCCCAGGCCGAGCGCCGGCAGGACCGCCGCGCCCACCGACTCGGGCTGCGTGTGCGTCGCGACGAACGCGCCCGTGCCCAGCCCGTAGAGCACCGAGTTGAGGTAGAGCACGGCGATCTCGTCGGTCGTCCTTCGGTTCTCGCGGCGCGCGAGGACCTCGCTGGTCTCCACCTCGCTGCGCGGCACCAGCACGTCGCCGCGCTCCGCCCAGTAGCCCGCGAGCCCGGCGAGCTCGGAGGCGAGCGTGCGGTCGCCCTCGCTGGCGGCGGTGCGCGCCAGCTCCGCGAACGCGCGCCGCGCCTCGTCGAACCTCCCCCGTGCCAGCGCCTCGCGCGCGGCCGTGTAGGCGCGGACCCAGGAGGCGCCGCGCGCCCCCGCGGGCTCTGCGGGCGCGGGACCGGGCGTCACGGTTCCGGGCGCTGTGGCCTCCGCACCCAGCGCCGACACCGGCGCTGTCGCGTG
Source organism: uncultured Polyangiaceae bacterium (assembly GCA_964487605.1). Classification (GTDB taxonomy): domain Bacteria; phylum Myxococcota_A; class Polyangia; order Polyangiales; family Polyangiaceae; genus JAJDAH01. The sequence goes on along the minus strand of CAZARU010000253.1, from coordinate 1,529 downwards.
GACCCCGCCTGCGACGGCTGCGACGGCGAGGACCCGCACCCACGGTTGCGCCACGAGGCGGAAGGGTACACGAGGCGCCGGCCGAGACCATCGCGGCCACCACGCGCCGGCCGATCCACCCCCCTTGCATTCGCCGCCCGTGGTGCCAAACAGGCGCCGACCGCCATGGACACTCGCTACTGGGGCCTGGGCATCGCCGCCATCGCCGCGGTCCTCGCGGCGTCCTTCTTCGACGCGCTGCGGAGCCTGGAGGCGAGCGCGCTGGCCATGGGCGCACCCCTCGTGGCGGTCCTGCTGTCGGCCAGCCGTCTGCGCGAATCGATCCGACCGATCGCGATCGCGGGGGGCGTCCTGGCGCTCGGCGTCGTGCTGCTGGCGGAGCTCGAGATCCACCACACCATCAGCCCACCCTCGCCCATCGCCCAGGCCGACGTCAGCGTGCGCGACCGCGAAGCGACCTTGGCGGTTCCGGACACGCTGAAGGACTTCGAGGTGGAGCTGCACGGAGCGCTCGGGCACGGGCAGGTGAGCACGTCGGGGAGCGTCACGGTGGAGGTGTCGCGCGGCGATCGGAAGGAGACGCTGCACGCGGAGTTCCTCCGGGCAGCTTCCGCCGTGCAGGGCGGCCGCAGGGGAACCCGCGGGGGCGGCGCACACACCTTCGACACCGTGCGACACGACGTGCAGCTCGCGGGTAGCGGTCCGGTTCACGTCGAGCTCGTCGAGATCACCGGCTCGATCGGCAATCACGTGCGCGTCGGGTTGCGACGCGCGCTGCCCCTCGGGGGGCGCTTCGTCCTGCTGCTGGGTGCGCTGGTCGCGCTCGCGGTGGTGGTCGAGCTGATGGCGTCGCGGCGCGGGCAGCGCATGACGTTCGCGGCAGGGCTCGTGTTCGCCGGCGCGTTCGCCATCGGGGTACGGCTCCGCTACACGACCGCCGATCCGCTGGGCGGCGTCTTCAGCGCGATCCTGCTGGCCGCGATCGTCGGTGGGGTCGCTGCACTCGCCGTCGGTGGGCTCTCGCGCTGGTTACGGACGTCGGCGACGTAATCGCCGCCGAGCGTGACATCGTTCGTTGCCGTCGTGAGCGCCCGAGCGAGGCGCCCGGCTTGGAATCGTGCGCGCCCGCGAGAATCCGCCGCGCGATGGCCGCGCGCGGGTTGATCGTGACGGGGCCTCACCTGCAGAGTTGCAGGTAAGTTCTGACGGAGGTTCCCATGCCTGCATTCTCTCGCTTCCAAGCCCACGTTCGTCCCCTTCGCGTCGCCGGCGGCCGCATCGGCGCAGCCGGCGCTTCTGCCGTGGTCGCGTGCCTCGCGATGGCGTGCGGCGACAGCGGCGGCGGGTCGCCGGGCGCCGGTGGTACGGGGGAGGCGGGGAGTGGAACGGGGGGTAGCGCGGGTTCCGTCGGCGTCGGTGGTGCGGGCGTCGGCGGAAGTGGGGCGGTCGGCGCAGGTGCCGTGGGCGGCGTCGGGGCAACGGGCGGCAGCGGCGCGGCCGCCGGAACCGGCGCGGTGGGCGGCGACGGG
>CAZARU010000252.1:0-4803 GCA_964487605.1 uncultured Polyangiaceae bacterium | reverse complement strand
CGGTGTGCTACGGTGCGACGTGCGGGTTTTCGGGGTTCGGATGGCCTCTGCGCCGGCCAGAACCTACCTTCGATCCCTACGCTCGTGATGCTCGCGAAGGAGCTGGGCGTTCACGCCGCGGACATCGTGGCGTTCGACATGCGGAATCCGCGGTGTCGGCTGCTCGACGAGACTCGACGGCGTGATGGTAAGGCAGTTCAGGTCGCGCTTGACGCGATGGCCGCCCTCGGACCACCGGTCGCTGGTGCGGTCATCGGTGGTACGCGCGCCCCACGACCTCGAAAGTAGAGTGGCGCCCAGCCTCGTTCCCGGAGCACGCACCCGAGCCGTGCGCGCGCGAGTCGGCTCCGGGTGCCGTCGCCGAGATGCCGAGGATGATGGCCGCCTCTCTAACGGAGAGCCGCCTCGTACTGGTTACCAGCGGCGAACCAGGGCTGTGACGCCTGGCCGCGCCGCGTGGAGGCAGGGCCCCCACCGGCCGCGCCGAGACCCCCGCGAGCCGCCGATCCTCCCCCACTCGCGGGGGTCGAGGTCAAACTGACCTCGAAGGGGAGCGGCGCGCCCCCTTGAGTCCGCCCCGTCGCACGGATACCGATTCGAGACGCGGCGAGCGGCCGTCCGAGGTCGCGATGGGAGCCCGTCGATGGACGCGCTGGGTTGGGTCGGATGAGTGCGGAGGACGACACGACGCTGTCGCGGATCCCCGCGGCTCGTCCGGCGCCGGCGATGGCGCTGCTCGTCAGCGTCGGGGACAGGACCCGCGTTGCGCCCTTGCCGAGGAACGACGAGGTGCTCATCGGGCGCGGTCCGCGCTGTGGGTGGCAGCTCCACGACCGGGAGGCGTCCCGCGAGCACGTGCGCATCGTCTCCCGGGGGAACTCGCGGTCGAGGCCGCGCTCCCGCGCAGCTTTCAGTCGGCCACCGGCCGCTCGATCGTATCGCACGGACCCGATCATGCGGAGCTGGTGCTCGCCGACCGCGCCATGCGCGACGCCGTCGAGCGCGTCCGCAAGCTCGCCGCCGAAGGCATGCCGATCCTGATCGTCGGCGAACCCGGCACGTGCAAGGAGCTCGTCGCTCGGGAGGCGCACCGCTGGTCGCGTCACCACGACGGCGAGCTGGTCACGCTCCGGTGTACCCATGCCACCGCTCGAGAGCTGGACGCCGCCCTCTCCGGCGCCACGAGGAGCGCCCCGGCGGCCGACGAGGGCGCGCCCGCGGCCGACGCGAACCCGCCCGCTACCGCCCGACGCCCGCGCCGCTTCACCTTGCTCCTCGACGAGATCGGCGACCTGCCCCTCGAGCTCCAGCCGAAGCTCCTGCGCGCCCTCGCGTCGCGCGACGGCGACGCCGGCGGCGCGGCCGACGCGCCCCGCTTCGACTTCCAGCTCGTCGCGACGACCCATCGCGATCTCTCCGACTCGGTGCGCCGGGGCGAGCTCCGCGCGGACCTTCACGCGCGCCTCCTGGGCGCCGCGGTCACGCTCCCGCCCCTGCGCGATCGCCCCGGGGACGTGGGCCCGCTGGCGAGAACCTTCCTGCGCCGCGCCGCGGCGCGAGCGGGCCGCACGCGCGCGCCGGAGTTCGCTCCGGAGGCGCTGGCCGCGCTCGAGCGTCACCACTGGCCGGGGAACGTGCGCGAGCTCGAGCGGCTGATGCAGGTGCTCGTCGCAACGGTCGCGGCGGAGGCGCTTTACGTGGAGCACGTGCGGAGCGAGCTGGCGCCCACGGCGCGAAGTGGGGAGTATCTCCGCGAGCATCGCGATGGCGCTCGGGCTCGCTCAGGCCGTGGGCGCAGCGTCGCCCTGGAGTTGTTCGAGGCGGAGCGGATGCTGGTCGTGAAGGGGCGCTCCGTCCTGCTCACGCCGCTCGAGCTGGGGATCTTGCGCTGCGTCGCCGAGGCGGAGGGGCGCACCGTGCCGCTGGACTTCATCGGCTATCAGGCGTGGTTCACGGACAAGCCGCGCAAGTTTCGGTCGCACGTCTGCACGTTGCGGAAGAAGCTGGGCCCGTTCGCGCGCGCGCTCGAGACCGTGCGCGGAGAGGGGCTGCGGTTCGAGGCGCCGCCGGACTTCATCTGGCACCGGTCCGGCAAGGGCCGCTGAGCCTGGGCGCCGGGAGCCGCGATGGGGCGGTGACTGGCACACCTGCGACCGCCTGCGGCCATGAGGAATCTGGACGTTGTCTGGACGTTCGCGTGGGCGCCGGGGTCGCGCGCGGCCGTGCCCCTGTGTTCGCTCGCCGAGCCGCACGTGGATTTCCTCCGAATCATCGCGGAGCTCGCGGCGTGGGCTTCCCCGTTTCGCCGACAGAGACGCGTCCGGCCCGAGGCGATGGAAAATCTGGACGTAATCTGGACGTTCGGGTCGTGGGGAGTCGTGTCATCGTCGGGGCGTGCTGGTGGGACGAGAACGGCTGGGGTTCGGGCGAACATGTGCTCTCCCGTCCGGCGCTCGGGGTGCTGTACGGACCCGCCGGATCGGCGCCGCGAGAACGATGTGGACCCGCCGGCGAGGATCGCGTGATCTCGCTCGGCGGAGGTACCGACGATGAGCACGACATCCACGATGAGAGGCCGGTGGACGGCCAGGGCTTCGATCGCATCGCTCCTGATCCTCGGTGGCGGTGCGTGCGGCTCCTCCGACGGCAGCAACCTGAGCTCGGGGAAGGAGTGCACCGCGGGGGCGACGCAGAGCTGCGTCGGGCCCGCCGGCTGCCGCGGCGGGCAGGTGTGCCTGCCCGACGGCAGCGCGTGGGGAGCGTGCGACTGCGGCGGCATCGACGGAGGCGCGGGCGCCGCGGGCTCCGGCGCGGCGGGAGCCGCTGGCGGCGCTGCAGGCGTCGGTGGTGCGGCGGGCGACGCGGGCGTAGGAGGTACCGGCGGCGCTGGCGCAAATGGCGGCGCGTCGGGCACCGGCAACGCGGCCGGGATCGGTGGCGTCTCTGGGAGCAGCGGCGCGGATGGCGGCGCTCCTCCGTGCGACACCGGGCACGACGTCATCTTCTTCGTGAGCCGGAGCCAGTCCGCGGTGGGGTACACGGAGAACGGGACCTTTCTCGGCCCGGTGGACTACTGGACTCCGACGATGGCGGCGCTCTCGGCGTTCGTCGGTGCGCCGGAGCAGGCGGGGCTGGGAGCGGCGCTCTACTACGCGCCCCACTTCGGCGCCGACGCGTGTGATCCGCAGGGCTACGTCCCACCATCCGTTCCGCACGGCGTCCTGCCGACGCACCTGCCGCTCTGGCAGCAGGCGCTGTCTGCGCCCCCGCCGTTCCCTCCGGCGCCACCGTCGCTGCTCACGGGATTCACCGCGGCGGTGGCGGACATTCACGCCTGGGCCGACCAGAACCCGTCGCGCGACGCGACGGTGATCTTCGTCGTGCTCGTCGAAAGAATCCTCGACCATCCGTGCTCGCAAGCTCAGTCGCGCTACTTCGAGAGCGAGGCCGCCACGCTGCTCGCCAGGCCGAAGCCGATCCGGACGTTCGTGATTCAGTACCGAGCTGACCCAGGGTGGAGGGACGTCGCGGAAGCTGGCGGCACACAGGTCATCAAGGTCAACCCCGACCCCATGCTGTTGTTCCCCGACCCCGCCGTCGTCGAAGACGGATTGCTGCAGGCACTGAGCTCGATTCGAGCAGAGCTACCCCGTTGCCAGTGAGGGACTCATGAAGCACCGATCTTGGACCGTTCACTCGACCCGTCTCTGGGCGATCCCCGTCGCGATCGCGTCGTGCTTCGTCGCGTTGACCCAGCCGGGCTGCACGTGCCGGGTCGGCGGAGAGTCCTTCGGCGAAGAGTACGAGGACGTCCTGGTCCCGACCAGCGGCTACACGGGTCGCAGCTTCGCGGCGCAGTTCCGGCAGGTGACCAGCCTCGAGAAGGGGCTGATCCCCGCGAGTCGGGTGTACACGTCTCCCTTCGATCCGAGGTGGCTGTTCATCCGGGACACCGTGCTCGCGACGTGCGGGACGATCATGCAGTATCGCTTCACGGCGGACGATCGCACGCCAGTTCTCCCCATGCCGGTGTCGCAGGGCATGAACTTCGCCAATTTCGGAGGAGGCCTGTACCCCGTCACGACCGTCGCCGCCGGGTTCGGAATCGATGGACCCATCGATCTGAGCACGGCCGTGACGCCGGGTGGCTTCTACGATCACGCAATCGCCCTCGACGCGGACGATAGCTGCGGCGCGTCGGGCCTGCTCCGCCAGCAGATGTGGCTCTGCGCCGGCCTGAAGCTGCTGGAGCTCGCCGAGTCGACCACCGCGGTCGACTTCTACGGGATCGGCCTGTTCAACTCGGCCACCCAGCTGCCAACGACGCGAGAGGGGCTCTTCCTGACCGGCGTCTTTCGGTCGCGCAAGACGAGCGAGGGGGAGGCGCCACGCGACATCGACGAGGCGCTCTACGGCGACATTCTTCCGTCGAGGCGCACGGTGCCGCCGCGCGGCGTCTGCTGCAAGGCTCGACCGGGAGTGCCGCGGGCCTGATGGCCCGTGAAGAGCACCGTGGTCGTGTCCACGGGCAGCAGCTCCTTCAGGTGCCCCACGATCCGGCCGCCGGTGCACATGCCGCTGCCGGCGATGACGAGCATCGGCTCCTTCACGTCGCGCAGGCGCACGGAGTCCGCCGGCGGGAAGTTCTACTGGGTCACCGAGGGCGACGGATCGCTGCGCTCCGGAACGCCGGGCGGCGGGATGCCGGACACCCTCGCGGGGGGCTTCAGCATGCCCCGCCACCTCGACGCGAACGCTGCGGCCGTCTACGTCGCCGACCCGGGTGGCGGCTTCGTCGTGAGG
>CAZARU010000251.1:0-5037 GCA_964487605.1 uncultured Polyangiaceae bacterium | reverse complement strand
CGGTGATGACCCACCGCTCCGAGAAGCCGGCCACGCGGTGGCGAACGACGACGCCCTCGTCTCTGCCGGCTTCGGGTGCCGCAGGCTGCATCGCGATCGAGCATAGCACGGGGGCAGCGCGTCCCTCGGCCGCGCGCGCCGTGCAGTTGCGAGCTTCCGGTGGTCTGGATGGCGTCGGTGCACAGGTGGATTCTCTGTCGGACCCTCGCGGGATGCCCTGAGCGACTCGATCGCTCCGCTGAAGCGCTGCGCCAGCACGAAGTGCAGGCGAACCTCGACGCAGTTCACGGTCGAGCTCTGGGGCACCCGGCGCTCGTGTACGTGCTCCTCGAGCACCAGAGCACGTCCGACCCACGCATGCCGCTGCGGCTGCTCCGGAGCATGCGCCGCATCGCGCGCCAGCGGCAGCCCGCGTTTCCCGGGCAGGAGCGCCGGATCGCGCCTAGATGTCGTCCGGCTCGAACCGCCTCGGCGGCTTCGGTGGCTTCTCGCGCGGTTCGTCGGGGGCGCGGGCGCGCTCGCGCGGCCTCGGCTCGACGGCACGCTCGGGCGTAGATGGCGGAGGTGTCTCCACCGCGCTCGCCTCGGGCGGCGGCTCGGGCAGCGGCGTGGCACTCGGTGCGGGCTCGGCGGACGCGATCGGCGCCGGAGCCGGAGGCGGCGTGGGATCGGCGGCGACGGCCGGGACCGGAGCCGGAGCCGGAGCCGGTGCAGGCTCGACGACCGCGGACGGCGCTGTCCGCGGTGCTTCCCTACCGGTCAGCACGAACGCGGCGACCATCGCGAGCAGGACGACGCCGACGCCGACCGCCACCCAGACGGCGGCGCGTCCCGACTCGCGCGGCGGGGGTGGGTCGGACGGAATCGAAACGGCGATGAGCGGCCGAATCGCGATCACGCCGTCCGGGAGCGACTTCTGCGCGCCCCGGCGCGCCTCACGCTCGAGCGCTTCGGCCGAGATGGCCTCGTGCGTGGGCTCGGGCGGAACGACGTCCGGGAGCGGCTTGGGAAGCACCGACTCGAGCGCCGGAGCGGGCACGGGGGGCGGGCGGCGCGACTTCTTCGCGCGCTTCGCGCCGTCGTCCGGGGCGGGCACGTCGCCGACCGGCAGAATCGAGATCGGTTCGAGCGACACGGCCTCCGCTGGCGCCGGTGAAGGCGCGCCGAAGAGCGCGTCGACGGGCGACGTCGCTTGCAGCGTCGCGTCGCTGTCGAGCTGCGGCCGCGGCGCGTCGGGGACCGACGGCGGCAGGTCGAGCCGCGGAAGCGGTGGCGGCAAGGGTGCCCGGCGGGCGGCGACAGGTTCCACCGCGGGCCGCGGGGGCGGCTCGGGCTTCCCCGCGAGCGGTGAGAGCTGGCCCGCGACGGTCGTCTCCTCCTCTCCTTCGAGGAAACCTTCGAAGTCGTTCTTCGAAGGGGCTGACGTGCCACTGAGCTGCGCGGGAGGTGGGATGCCGAGGAGCGTCTGCATCTGCTTGCGCGGAACCGCGATCTCGAGCGGCGTCCTCTGCGCACCCGCCGCGGCTTCGGGGTTCACCGCCGGACCGGGGATCCCGACCAGCGTCTTCGCCTTCGGGCGAGCAGCCTTCTCGAGTTGCACGCGTGCGACGGGCCGCGGCTGCGGCGCCGGAGCTTCCGGAACCGCGGGCGGCGCCACCGGCGGGAGCGGCACCTCGCGCGGCGGCTCGACCACGGGGGCGCGCATCGGCGCCGGCGCAGCCGACACCGAGGCGACGGCGTCGGCCGCCTGGGCCTGCAGACCGCGCATGGTCTCGGCGCGGCGCGGCCCGTCGGGTGGAGGCTCCGGTGCGGCGCCGAGCATGGCGCGGGCCAGGGCCTTCGCCCGGGACTCGAGCTTCTGTCCCGCGAGCTCACGCAGGGCGGCGGCGACGGTGCCCGCATCGGCCGCCAGGCTGGAAGACACCAGGCGGAGCGACGCTCCGAGCTCTTCGATGCTCGCGCACCGCGTCCTGGGGTCGCGCTCGAGAGCCCTCTCCACCAGATCGGCGACCGCGGGCGGTGGCGGCGATCCCAGGCGCAGGCGCGGCGAATCGAGACGGTAGATGCTGCGCGTCTTCATGGCCGTGAGCGCGGTGTCGGGGTTCGCGGCCGCGAAGAGCCGATGATTCGAGATCATTTCCCAGAGGAGCACTCCCACCGAGAACACGTCGACGCGGATGTCGGCCTTCTTCGTCTCGACCTGCTCCGGCGACCTGTAACCGATGACCCCGGGGCGATTCGCCCACGGGCGGCACCGCGCGACGACCGCCGACGCGCCCACGTCGAGGAGCCTGGTGACGCCGTCGGTCCCGACGACGATGGAGTCGGGTGAAACGCCACCATACGCGTACTCGGTGGAGCTCGTCGCGCGTCCGGCGGCGTGGACCGCCGCGAGCGCCTCGACCACGTCCAGCGCCACGCGCAGCGCGACCGGCAGCGCCATGGGCGCGTGCGAGTTGCGCGCGAGCCGGAGCAGCGAGGCGAGCGGCTCTCCCTCGTGGCGCTCCTGCACCAGCGCCAGCTCCGAACCCTCCACCACCACGTCCACGACGCGCGTGACCTTGGCGTGCGAGACGTCCATCCCCCAGAACGCGGCGTCGGACAGCTCGTCGACGATTCCCGGATCCGCGCCCTCGATGGAGAAGCGGCGAGCGTGCAGCACGTCGCCGCCGGAATGGCCCGTGGTCGCACGCACCGCCCACAGGGGGCCCAGGTCGCTCCGGAACGCCTCACAAAGCAGCTCGAATCGCCCGAGGCTCGTGGCCGCGGGCGGCCCCGCCGAAGGCCTCAGCGCGCTCCGCAGCACCGCGAAAAACCTACCGTGTTTCCACCTGGCGGTCGACAATCCGGCGTCGCGCCCGGTAATGCGACCCACCCGCCAACCGTGTGACGCGACCATCGCGACGGCGACGGACGCCGAGACCGGCGCGCACGTTCAGGATCGTCCGTCGACGACATCGTCCTCGCCTTGGGTTGCGAGGGCCGCCCGAGCACGCCGTCGGCGCATCGCCATGCTCACCACGACGAACGCGACGGACACGATCGTCAGCACGAGGACGTTCGCCTCGACGAAGCGAACGATCCTGTCGATGGTGGCGGCGAAGCGATCGCCGAAGAGCCGGATGAGCGTCACTCCCGTGAACGTTCCGAGGAGGTTCACCGTGAGCCAGACCGAGACACGCATCCGAGCGGCGCCCGCCAGCAGGCAAACGATGGGCCCCGGCGCGAGGAACAAGACGACGACGCCGGCCCGCGCGAAGAGCCGCTCGACCACACGAACGAACCTCCCCGCGGAGCCGGACTGCCGCTCGATCCAGCGGATCGCGTCATCGCCATACTCGCGACCAACGAGGTATCCGAAGGGGTCGGCGAAGAAGAGCCCGCACATGGCGACCACGTAGAAGGTCACGACGTCGAGGGCTGGCGAAACGAGCACGAGATGACGGATGAGGGGCGAGATGAGTGCGAGCACGATGGGTGCTCGCTTGAGGAGCACGGGCGCGAACGCCACGCCCACGCCGCGCAGCGCGAAGAAGGTCGCCAGCGGACCCACGAGCAGCACCAGTCTGCGTCGTCGCCGTCGCGCCTCCTCGGCGTCCAGGAGAGGAACGGACACCGAGGCTACGATCGCCTTCCCCACGCCGGATCGCAGCGCGAGGCGCGGCGACGGGCACCCCGGAGTTCGCGAAAGCTGCTCGGGGCGTGTCGCACGGGAGGCATCATCGTGCCGCCGGCGGCGAACGGCAATCGGGACCCCGCCTCGACGCCGCTCAGCCCTCGGGCTCGTAGGCGAGGTTTGGCCGAAGCCACCGCTCCACCTCCGCCGGCGTCTTGCCCGAACGAAGGGCGTAGGCCTCGACCTGATCGCGCCCGATGCGTCCGATCCCGAAGTACCGTGCCTCGGGGTGCGCCAGGTACAGGCCACTGACGCTCGCGGCGGGCGTCATGGCAAAGTGCTCCGTCAGGGCGATGCCCGCGCGATCGGCGCCGAGCAGCTCGAAGAGGGGACCCTTGGCGCTGTGGTCGGGACACGCGGGGTAGCCGAAGGCGGGCCGAATCCCCCGGTACTTCTCCGCCACGAGGTCCTCCATGGAGAGATCCTCCGCTGCGCCGTAGCCCCACTCTCGCCTCACCCGGGCGTGGAGCAACTCTGCGAACGCCTCAGCGAGGCGATCGGCCAGGGCCTTCACCAGGATGGCGGAGTAGTCGTCGTTGTCGCGCTCGAAGCGCAGCGCGAGCTCTTCGGCGCCCAGACCCGCGGTGACCGCGAATGCACCGACGTGGTCCCTGAGGCCCGCCCGATCGGGAGCCACGAAGTCCGCCAGGCAGAGGAAGGGCTCCCCCGCGGTCCGCTGCTGCTGCTGCCGCAGCATGGGGAACCGGGTGCGCGTCGTGAGCCGGTCGTCGGACAGGACCACGATGTCGTCACCCTCGGAGCGAGCCGAGAACAACCCGTACACTCCGCTCGCACGCAGCAGCTTCCCGGCGATGATCTCGTCGAGCATCCGCCGACCGGCGTCGAACAGATCACGCGCGGCAGGACCGTACTCCGGGTGCTCCAGGATCTGCGGGAACCTTCCGCGAAGCTCCCACGCGTGAAAGAAGAACGTCCAGTCGATGTATTCCGCGATGTCTTCGAGGGGATGGCTCTCGAGCACGGTGACGCCGAGCTTCTGGGGCTGGGCGACGTCCTCCTGCTTCCAGTCGATCCTGGTCGGGTTCTCTCTCGCGGCGGCGTACGGTAGGAGCGGCCGCGCTTGCTTGGCTTCGTACAGCTCCCGGAGGCGACGCTGATCCTCCCGTGTTTCGCCCACGAGGACCTCGCGCTTGGCCGGGTCGAGCAGCGATGCGACGACACCCACGGCGCGCGACGCGTCGTGGACGTGGAGGACGGGCGACGGGTACGCGGGCGCAATCTTGACTGCGGTGTGCTGGCGACTGGTCGTAGCGCCCCCGATGAGCAGGGGGAGCGAAATGCCCCGACGCGTCATCTCTCTCGCGACGTGGACCATCTCGTCCAGGCTGGGCGTGATGAGA
>CAZARU010000250.1:0-5303 GCA_964487605.1 uncultured Polyangiaceae bacterium | reverse complement strand
CTCGCGGGCCGCCCGCATAGCGGCTCGCCAGAGTGAAGCACGCGCGCGCGTGCTCGATCTCGTCGAGGGAGGCCGCCTGGGCCGTCGCGGCGAGGTCCGGCGGCGCGCCGTGGGAGAGCAGCTCGAGGGTCAGGCGGGCGAAGGACGCGACCGAGGCGTGCTCGAGCCGCGCGTCCTCGAGCCACGCGTCGGCGAGCGCACTCCGCGTTGCCGCGTCGAGCGCGCTGGCGAGCGTCGTCGCGCCGGTGAGCCAGTCGGAGCGCTCGCACGTGCCCGCGCGTCGGATCTCGCCGCCGCACGTCAGCGGCCGGCCGATCGCGCCGCCCTCCTCGACGACCTCGTAGCAGCAGGTGCCCTCCGACTCGCGCCACGGCCCGACGGAGAAGTAGCTGCAGGCGTTGTCCCAGCCCTGGATCGGGCTGCCGAGATCCTGGACGGGCGGGCACGACCCTGGGGAGATGGGCGCCGCGCAGTCCCGGAGCAGCGGCTTCAGCTGGTCGAGGGTGTAGCAAGCCTTGTACGTGATCTGGCAGCAGCACATGCTGGCTGTGCCACCCGTGCCACCTGGTGGGACGTCGATGTCGCACCCGCCATGGCCCGCGGCGCCGCCGGTGCCGGGGGCGCCGCCGCTCGGGATCCCCGCGTAGCCGCCGGTGCCGTAGCCGCCCGCACCGCCGGTGCCAATGCCGCCCGCACCGCCGGTGCCGATGCCGCCCGAACCCGCCTTTCCGCCGGTCCCCGTGCCCGCGCTGCCGGCGACGGAGCCGCCGCTGCCGCTCGATCCTCCACCGGTGCCCGGTGAAGTGCCTCCGGAGCCGCCCACGCCATCGCCGGCGCTGCCCCCGCTGCCGGCTTCGCCGTCCTGCGCCTCACCCCCACAGGCCAGGGCGACCGTGCCGGTGCCGAGCAGAGCGAGAATGCGGAGATGGAGCGATTGAGCGGACGACATGGTCCGAAGCATAGCAAGCGTCGTGCCTGCTCTGCGTGCATCAGCGCCGCGGCCCGACTGCCAGGGCGATGCCGCCGAGGACCATCGACCCAGCGACCACCAGCCGGCCCGTGATCTGTTCACCGATGAAGACGACGCCTCCCGCCGCGGCTATCACCGGGACGGAGAGCTGAACGACCGCCGCGCGAGTCCCGGACAGGCCGCGAAGCGCGCCGTACCAGACGACGTAACCCAGTCCCGAGGCCAGAGCTCCGGACGCAACCGCCAGGGCCAGCCCGCGCAACGACGCGTGCGCGAAGCCGGCGAAGACCAGGCTGACGACGAGAGCGAGTGGGACACTCCTCGAGAAGTTTCCGGTCGTCCCCGCCAGCGGGTCCGCGCTCCGTCGGCCCCTCACCGAGTACCGACCCCACGCGATGCCGGCCACGGCCATGGACGCCGAACCGAGGAGCGAGGGCCGCGCCACCGCGGGAGCCACGAGGTACCCGAGCCCGGCGAGCGCCACCGCCAGGCCCGCCCACTGCAGCGGCGCGGGGCGCTCCCCGCCGAGCAGCGCCGACACGATCATGGTCGCCTGGACCGAGCCGAAGAGGATCAGCGCGCCCGTGCCGGTGGTGAGCGTGGCGTAGGCGTAGGAGAACGGGACCGCATAGAGGAACAGCGCCGCGGCGGAACGCCAGTCACCGCCGACCTGAGGTGCACCGCGTCTGCGCCACGCGGAGACTGCGAGGAGCGTGAGGGCACCGGTCACGAGTCGCACCGAGGAGAAGCTCGCGGCGTCGATGGATCCCTCCCCCAGGGCCAGGCGGCACAAAACGGAGTTGCCCGCGAACGCCACGAGCGCGAGCGCGGTCAGGAGCGCCGTTCGACGAGCCGAAGGCGGCGCGAGGGGGTCCATCGAACGGGGCGTGGCGGTCACGGACTCTCCGGAGAAGTCGTCGGTGGGACTGTAGCTGGGACCGTCGTCGCTGGAGCGCCTTCGACGCCTCGTTGCGCGGTTCGACCCGACAGCCTACTCTCCACCCCATGGACGATGGGGGCGGGGTCGGGCGCACCGAGCGAGGTGCCGCCGAACCGCTCGCGTCGCCCGGGGCGTGCCTCGCGGCCGTCGCGATCGCGGCATTCGTCGGCGCCTGCTCGGCGCACGAAGGAGTTCCGGGCGATCGTCGCGACGCTCCGCGGAGTGAGTGGTCCACCGTCGTGGACTCCGAGACCACGCTGGCGCGCCTCGGGTCGCTCGAGCGGCTCGTCGCCTTCCCGCCGCGCGCGTCGACGGGCGTCGAGCTCCGCAGGACCCCGACGGGCCGAATCTCGGTCCGCGTCGACGACCGCCGCACGCCGGGCGACACGAAGATCCACGTGGAACTCCCCGCCATCGCCAGCGACATGGCGCGAGTGGAGGACGTGGCGTCGGGCGTGGCGGTCGCTTTCCGTCTGGTCGAGGCGAGCGATGCCCCCGCCGGGATCGCCGCCGGTACGGCGCTCTACTCCGGAGCGCTTCACGGCAGCGACGTGATCCATCGTCCGAGGGAGGACGGTACCGAGGACTTCATCGTCTTCGAGCACGCTCCCGCCCGCGAGGCGGTCGAGTACGAGATCGACGTCACCCGCGTCGCCGGGCTCAGGCTGGTGGAGGGGATCCTCGAGATGCTCGACGCCACGGGTGTTCCCCGGCTGCGCGTGGAGCGGCCGTACCTGGTCGATGCACGCATCGCACGGCGGCCGGTCGGCGTGCAGGTGGAGGGGTGCGAAGTGGATCGCAACCCGGCGGCGCCCTGGGGGCGTCCCGTGACCGCGACGGGAGCCGCGCGGTGCACGCTGCGCCTCGTGTGGTCCGGCGTGGCGTACCCTGCGCTGCTGGATCCAGCGTGGGTCTTGACGGGCGCGCCCACGGCACCGCGCCATACGCACACCGCGACGCTGCTGGCGTCCAACGACGTGCTGATCGCCGGGGGGTGGACCGGGACTGCCGGCATGTCCACTGCCGAACTCTACAATCCGTCGAGCGGGACGTTCGCGGCGACCGGATCCATGGGTACGCCCCGGTCGGTGCACACGGCGACGCTCCTCGGGTCGAACCGCGTGCTGATCGCCGGCGGCAATCAGAGCGTCGATCCGTACCTCTCGACCGCCGAGGTGTACGACCCGACGACCGGCACGTTTTCGCCTACGGGGCCGATGTCCGATTCGCGCGCGGACCATACCGCGACGCTCCTCACGACCGGCCGGGTGCTCGTGGCCGGCGGCGCGAAGATGGGCACCGACGCCGCGACCAGCGCGGACCTGTTCGACCCGGGCACGGGCACCTTCACGCCGACGGGTCCGCTCGGAGTGCCGCGGTACTCGCACGCGGCTGCGCGTCTGCTCGACGGTCGTGTGCTCCTCGCCGGCGGCGGGCCGACAGGATTGACGAGCGCCGAGCTGTACGACCCGGCGGCCGGCGCGTTCTCCCCGACGGGTCCCATGACCGCCGCCCGCATGTCGTTCGAGGCCGTCCTCTTGGCGTCCGGCAGCGTTCTCGTCGCGGGCGGATTCCCTCCCGGTCAGGCGCTGTCCACGGCCGAGCTGTTCGATCCCAGTGGTGCAGGGAGCTTCGCCGCCACCGGGTCGATGCCTGATCGGCGCGGTGACTACGGGGCCTTGCGGCTTCCCACCGGCAGGGTGCTCGTCGCCGGTGGGGCGAATCAGTTCAGTCGCTTGCGGGGGGCGGCAATCTTCGATCCCGGCACCGGGGCGTTCACGGCGACGGGCGACATGACGAGGGATCGCCAATACGTGACGCTGACGCAGCTTCCGTCCGGGAAGGTACTGGCGGTGGGCGGGGCCGGCATGAACGCCACGACGACCGCGGAGCTGTACGGTCTCGATCACGGCCTCCCGTGCACGAACGGGCAGGACTGCGTGTCGGGTACCTGCCTGCCCGGATCGAGCGGCACCGGCTCCATCTGCTGCTACGCCCTCTGCAGCGACGGAAACGCCTGTACGGTGGACGAGTGCGCGCCGAGCGGTCTCGCGTGCGTCAACTCTCGTCCCGCACCGGCGACGACGGTGTGCCGGGTGCTCACCGACCTGTGCGACCAGGAAGAGCGCTGCAACGGCGTCACGACGGCCTGTCCGCCCGATGCCGTGCTCGCGAACGGTGCCCCGTGTCGCTCGGCCGCCGGGGGATGCGACGTCACCGAGACGTGCGACGGCGTGACCAAGGCCTGTCCTGCGGACGCGTTGCTCCCCAACGGTACGGTCTGTCGGGCGGCGCTCGAGTTCTGTGACGTCGCGGAGTTCTGCACGGGCTTCTCTGCTCAATGCGGCTTCGACGTGAAGAAGCCCCCCTCCACGCCGTGCCCCGACGACGGCAATCCGTGCAGCGATCTGGCCTGCGACGGTTCGTCCCCGGCGTGCGTCGCGACCGCCGCCAATGGTGGGGCCGTATGTCGCCCCGCGGCCGGCCCGTGCGACCTGGCCGAGGCGTGCAACGGGACGACACCCACCTGCCCCACGGATCTGAAGCGTCCTGCCGGGTTCGTGTGTCGCGCTGCTGTCGACGTCTGCGACGTCGCGGAAACATGCAGCTCCGGGACGAACGCTTGCCCCGCGGACGGGTTCGTTCCCGGCGGGACGCAGTGCGGGGCGGCCGCGTGCAGCGGCTCGATGGTCTCGCTCCGCGCGAACTGCAGCGGCGCCGGACCCTCGTGCCCGCCGCAGCAGTCGCTGGTCTGTCCGTCCGGTGCGTGCTCCGCAGGCTCGTGCATCGGGGGCTGCACCCTGCACTCGCAGTGCGCGTCGTCGGAGTACTGTGGCTCGGGGCTCTGCCTCGCGAAGAGGGCACGAGGGGAGGGCTGCGGCTTTGCGGAGGAGTGCACCACGGGGTTCTGCGCGGACGGCGTTTGCTGCAACACGGCATGCACCGGCGGTGCCTGCGACTCGTGCGTCCTCGGTGCTCAGGTGGGCGTGTGTGACGCGGCGCCCGCCGATACGCCGTGTCGGGCCGCGGTTGGCGAGTGCGACGTCGAGGAGACCTGCGGCGGAGCGCTCGTCTGCCCGCCGGATCGCAAGCGCGGGGGTCCCTGCACGGACGACGGCAACCCCTGCACGAACGACCTGTGCACGGGATTCGCCGACGCCTGTGGGCACTTCCTCGTGATCGGGTGCGATGCGGGGGCGCCCGACGCGGGCAGCGTCGACGGCTCGGCAGGCGCGTCTTCCGGCGGAGCGGGTGGCGTGCCCGGCGGTGCGGGGGACGCGGGGAGCGGCGGGACGGGAGGCGCCGCCGCCGCGGCCGGGACGACCGACGCGGCCGCAGGCCTCGGCGGGATCGGCGGCGCGGGCGGCGCGGGCGGCGTCGGTGGTACGGGCG
>CAZARU010000249.1:0-5356 GCA_964487605.1 uncultured Polyangiaceae bacterium | reverse complement strand
CCCGGTGCTGTTCCAGCACTTCTTCTGGTTCTATTCGCACCCCGCGGTCTACGTCATGATCGTCCCCGCGTTCGGCGTGATCAGCGAGATCATTCCCGTGTACAGCCGAAAGCGGATCTTCGGCTACAAGTTCATCGGCCTCTCGAGCGTCGCCATCGCCATCCTGGGCTTCCTGGTGTGGGGTCACCACCTGTTCACGAGCGGTCAGTCCGTCGTCGCGTCCAGCATCTTCAGCGCCATCACGTTCCTCATCGCCATCCCCACGGCCATCAAGGTCTTCAACTGGATCTCGACGATGTACAAGGGGCGCATCTTCCTCGACACGCCGATGCTCTACGCCCTGGCGTTCCTCTGGGTGTTCACCATCGGCGGCCTGACGGGGATCTTCCTGTCGGTCATGAACGTGGACATCCACTTGCACGACACCTACTTCGTCGTCGCTCACTTCCACTACGTCATGATGGGCGGCGCCATCACCGCGCTCTTCGGCGGACTGCACTACTGGTGGCCGAAGATGTTCGGCCGCATGTACAACGAGCGCACCGGCCAGATCGGTGCCGTCATCGTGTTCGTGGGCCTCAACCTCACGTTCTTCCCGCAGTTCATCCTCGGAACGCGGGGGATGCCACGGCGCTATTACAACTACATGGAGGAGTTCACGAGCCTGCACCAGCTCTCCACGCTGGGCGCCTACGTGCTCGGCATCGGATTCCTCATGACAGTCGTGTCCCTCCTGCGTTCGCTCAAGAAGAAGCCGGATGCCCCGGTGAACCCGTGGGGCGCCACGACGCTCGAATGGACCATTCCGTCGCCGCCTCCCTACTACAACTTCGCGAAGGACCCGGTGGTGACGCAGGGCCCGTACGACGGCTACGACGACCTCCGCTACGACAAGAAGATCGGCGGCTACGTCCCGGACAAGGCGTGAGCTTTCCTCGCATCGGGAACCGACAACCATGAGCCAATCGACAGCAACAGCAAAGGGTGCCGCCGAGAAGAAGGGCGGAAGTCCACCCAAGGACGCACCCAAGGACGCGCACGGCGGACACGGCGGTGGGCACGGCGGGCACCGCCAGTACCCGTTCGTGGCGCACCACTTCGACTCTCCCGCCAAGCAGTTCGAGGCCGGAAAGCTCGGGATCTGGGTCTTCCTCGTCACCGAGGTGCTCTTCTTCAGCGGGCTCTTCTGCGCCTACGCCGTCTACCGGGCCATGCACCCGGAAATCTTCGAGTACGCGCACTACTACCTGGACAAGAACCTGGGCGCGCTGAACACGGTCGTGCTGCTCGGATCCAGCTTCACAGCGGCCTGGGCCGTCCGCAACGCTCAGCTCAAGGAGCGCAAGAAGCTCATCACCAACATCGTGCTGACCATCGCGTGCGCGCTGACCTTCATGGTGGTGAAGTACTACGAGTACTCCCACAAGTTTCACGATGGGCTCCTCTGGGGAAAGAACTTCAACCCCACGGTGCTGATGGAGGAGACGCCCGGTTTCCGGGCCAAGCACCCGGAGCGCGCCGCCAAGTACGATCGAGAGAAGGTCGCCTACGAAGCCGAGATGAAGGCCCTGGGTGACGCTGCGAAGGACCCTGCCAACGCGAACAAGCTCCCGAAGAAGCCGGGGGAGGCGATCCCGCCGCACACGCACCGATTCTTCAGCATCTACTTCTTCATGACCGGTCTGCACGGCATCCACGTGATCGCGGGCATCATCGTGTGGGTCTGGATGCTGCTCAAAGCGCTGCGCGACGAATTCGGGCCCTTGTACTTCGGGCCCGTGGACTATGCGGCACTCTACTGGCACCTGGTCGATCTGGTGTGGATCTACCTGTTCCCCTTGCTCTACCTCATCTCCTGACGCGAGCGAACGATGGCTACGGACGAAGAAACCAAGGACACGGACGAGACCGGCGACGCGGACGAGCGCGACTCGGACGCGGGGGAGACGGGCACCGGCGCCGAAGCGAAGGCGAGCACCTCGACGCCACCAGCGAAGGCCACGCCGGCGGACGACGGCGACCGCGACTCCGACGACGGCGACCGCGACTCCGACGACGGCGACCGCGACTCCGACGACGGTGACCGCGATTCGGACGACGGCGACCGCGACTCGGACGATGGCGACCACGCCGCCGCCGCGCCCGATCACGGCGGCCACGACCATGGCAGCCACGGGCACGGCTCGCACGGACACGTCGCCTACGCCGACGAGGAGATCGCGCACACGACGCCCGTGGCGCTGCTCGGGGGCATCCTCGCGGCGCTGCTCGTGCTGACGGTCGTCACGGTCGCGGCCACCTACGTGGACCTGGGTTCCGCCGGAAACCTGACGGTCGCGATGATCATCGCGACCATCAAGGCGACGCTCGTCGTGACCTTCTTCATGCACCTCAAGTGGGACAAGCTCTTCAACACGGTGGTGTTCACGAGCTCGCTCCTGTTCGTCATCTTGTTCCTGTCCCTCGCGATCACCGATCGCAGCGAGTACCAGCCGGACATGAAGCGCTGGGACTTCGACAAGGCCCAGCAGGCCAAGTAGGCGCAGGACCGCCAGGGTCCGTCCGCCGCGCGGGGGCCGCGCCGTGGCCCATCAACTACACCGGGACGCGGAGCGCGAAGAATCGTGCCCTGGGCGTCGGCCCAGGGTCTTCTTGAAGGCGGCCGTGTCATGTCCTCGAGGGGCAGCGCGAAGAGGTCACGGTGGGTTCCGAGGCGTGCGAAGGACCGGGAGAGGTACGCCTGATCGGGGACGCCCCCGGCGCGCGGCACGCGGCCTCGGCGTTGCGATCCACGAGCTGCCGAGTAGCTGCTTCCAGTGCAAGCCGTCGATGCCGGTGAGGAGATCGGCAGCGCGCTCGATGAAGGTCACCAGGGTGCTCATCGCGAGCGGGACGCCCCGCTCGGCCAGATCGCGGCGGATTCGTCACGGCCGCGCCGAGGAAACTTGTCGCGCGCTCGCGCGCACCCGCATGATGCTCGGAGCATGGTTCGAGGCTCCGTTCCGTGTCTCGTCGCGGCGCTCGTCGCGGCCGCGTGCGCCGGATCGGACCCGCGTCGCGAGCGGCCGCTCGAGATCGTCATCCCCACCGATCTCGCGACGCTCGATCCCAGGTTCTCGACCCGCTCGCTCGACATCAAGGTGACGCGACTGGTCCACGCCGGGCTGGTCGGGCTCGATGCGAACACGCTCGAACCGGTGCCGCTCGTGGCGGAGTCGTGGCGCTTCGAGCACGATCGCGCCCTCGAGGTCACCTTGCGCGACGTTCGCTTCCACGGCGGGCGGCGCGTCGAGCCTCGCGACGTGTGCGCCACCCTTCAGGCGCTCGCCGACCCGACCACCGCGAGTCCGCATCGCGCCGTCGTGAGGGCCATTGGCGCCTGCGAGCCGCGTGGGGCCCGTGGCCTCGTCATTCGCCTGAAGGAGCCGCGCGCCACGCTCCTCACGGACCTCGAGGTCCCCGTCCTGCGGGAAGAAGACGCCCGGGTTGCGCCACGACCCGACGGACGCCTCGAGGGCCTCGGCCCGTATCGAATCGCTCACGTCGGGGCGAGCGAGGTGCACCTGGAGCCTGCCGAGGGCGCGCTCCACCCACCGAGGCACGCCGTCGTGGTGCGTTCGGTTCGCGACGAGAACGCACGAGCGCTCCGGCTGCTGGCGGGGCGCACCGACATCGCGCCGAGCGCGATCTCACCCGCGCTGCTCCCGGCTCTCGAGAATCGCGAGGATCTCTCCGTCGTGTCCCGGCAGGGCGCGAACGTCACCTACCTCCTCTTCCAGAACGACCGCGCGCCGTTCGACCGTCCCGAGGTACGACGAGCCGTGGCGCACGCGCTCGACCGCGAGTCGGTCGTGCGTCATCTGCTGGCGGGGCGCGGCCGGGTGGCGAGCGCGATGTTCCCCGAGGGTCACTGGGCTCACGGCGAAGCGCGGGAGCCCATCCCCTTCGACGTCGCGGCCGCGCGACCCGTCCTCTCCGCGTTGCCGCGCGTCGCCTTGCTGACCTCCACCGATCGCGCGCGCGTGACCATCGCGCGAGCGCTGGCGCAGATGCTGGGCGACGCCGGCCTGGCCGTGGACGTCGTGCCCCTCGATTTCGGCGTGCTCCTCGCCCGGCTCGATGCGGGGGACTTCTCCTTCGCGACGCTGCAGATGCCCGAGCTGACCGAACCGAATCTCCTCAAGTGGTTCTTTCACCCGCGCGGCGTGCCCGGCGAGGGCGGCGAGGGGCGCAACCGGGCGCGCTGGCGATCGGCACGAGCGGGGCAGTGGCTCGACACCGCCTCGGAGAGCCGGGACGTCGCCGAGCGCCGGCGGCTCTACACCCACCTGGCCGCGCTGATGGCCGACGAGCTGCCCGTGCTGCCGCTGTGGCACGAGGACCAAGTCGCGGTCGTCAGCCGGCGCGCCCGGGGGTTCCTGCCGAGCGCGGAGGGTCGCTGGCTCGGCGTCTCGGCGCTCCCCTGACGCGCGGCTTGCATCCGGAGCCGGGCCCGGCCAGAAGGCGGCCGATGCGCGCGCCGTCCCTCGCCGTCCTCAGCGCCGTCGCGCTGGCCTGGTGGCCCGCAACGGCCCGGGGCGACGAGCCCGTGCGGCCCGACGTCGCCGACCCCGGCGTTCATCCGCCGCGCGGGACGGGAACGTCGCTCGTCCTGGCGGGTCTCGGGACGACCGCGTTCTGGTACGGCGGCGCCGTCGGGTTCTCTTACCTCTGGCCCGACGCCCCGGGCGCGGACGATCTACGCATCCCCGTCGCCGGCCCGTGGATGGCGCTGGCGGACACCGGCTGCGCCAAGACCGACCCCGACTGCAGCCTCTTCACGGTGGTGATCCGGGCCATTCTCACGACGGTCGACGCCGTGGGGCAGACCGGCGGTGTCCTGGTCGCGGCGGAGGGCGCGTTCCTCACGACGAGCGATGGGCAGAGGCCGCGCAAGCGTCGGCGGGCCGCGACGGTCACGCCGGTTCCGTTCACGGCAGGAGACGCCGTGGGCATGGGTTTCGTCGGGACGTTCTGATCCGAGCCGAGCGACGCTGCAGCCTAATTTCCCTCCCAGGCGACCCTGACTGCGAAAACGTCGCGACACCTCCGGAATCGTGTTAGTCCGCTGTCCCGGCATGGAGGCGTACCGGTGAAACGACGAACGAAGTTCGTTCTCGTCACCGGAGGTGTCGTCTCGTCGATCGGCAAGGGGCTCACCTCCGCGTCCATCGGAGCGCTGATGGAGGCACGCGGTCTGCGCGTGACCCACATGAAGCTCGATCCGTACATCAACGTGGATCCGGGCACGATGTCCCCGTACCAGCACGGCGAGGTCTTCGTCACCGACGACGGCGCCGAGACCGACCTCGACCTC
>CAZARU010000248.1:0-5389 GCA_964487605.1 uncultured Polyangiaceae bacterium | reverse complement strand
ATGCCATGGATCGACGGGGCACGGCAGCGGGACGTCTTCCGCCCCCCGGGGCTCGAAGCGTTTCGTGGAACGCGCGCGCGTCAGCCCGCGCCCGCGTCCGCGGACTCGCACTGCGGGATGCACGCCTTCGGCGAGTTCTCACTCGCGCCCTGGCACGTCGCGCCGGCGCCGCAGTCCGCGTCGGTGGAGCAGAGCCGGGTACAGAAGTTTCCGAAGTCACCCTGGGTGAAGTCCACGATGCAGATGGACGCGGTCTGGCTCGCCGCGCACTCGCCACCGCCGCGCGTGCAATGCTTGCCGACGCCGAACTCGTTGCCCACGGCGCCCTCGGCGACGCAGGGGGGCCCCGGAAGCGTCGTCCCGCCGTCACCACCCCCGGACCCGAGCCACACCCCGTTCAGGCACCGCGCGTCGCCCGCCGTCATCGAGTAACCGAAGAAGACGCACATCTCGCGGGGGAAGGTGAGCGGGTCCGCGGTGTCGTTCTGCCACTCGCACTCGAACTCGATCGCGTCGCCCGCGGCGATCACGAGCGGGTCGTCGAGATCGTACGTGCTCACCGGCGGATCGAAGACGTGGTGGGGCTCGAAGGGACGATCGAACAGCGCCTCGCGCACGCCCCCGGCACGGATGACGTTGGCGCGGACGTGGGTTCCCCACTCGTGCTCGTGACCGATGGCCATGAAGAAGCGCTGCTCCTGCTGGAACTCGCACGTCACCTTGGCGGAGCTCGCCCCGCGCGCAGGCACGGAGAAGCCGACGTCGAGCAGCGCCACGGTGCCCGTATCGATCCGATCGGCCGCCTGGGACCCGGGAACGGTGACCATCATCGCCTGCACGCGGCGCGCCTCCGCGGAAGCGTTGATCCAGTGGCTCTGAATCACGAACTGCGAGCCCTTGGGGATGGTCATGCCGACCCGCTCTGGCGGATCGTAGCCGGCTTGCCCCTCGCCTCCCGTGCCCCCCATGAGCTGCCGCAGGGTTTCCATCTCCTCGCCGCTGCAGAGGACCGTGCCGGGCTCACGGACCTCGGTGGTCTGCATCATGATCGCGTGGTGGCCCCACTCCGACTGGGAGCCGCGCGTGGTCCGGATGAACACGTCCTCGTCGGTCACGAAGTCGGTGAACGTGCAGTACGTGACGTCCGTGCCCGGCTCGATCTCCAGCACGGGCGTGTAGAGCGCGACTCCACCCGCGGGCGTCGGCACGATCTCGAGCTCCGGCAGCACGCCCGCGGGCCTCGTGTCGGGCGGCTCCTTCGAGGGCTCGCTCGACGAGCAACCGAGGAGCGCCGCGGCGAGGAGGAACACCGCGCCAGCCAGGAGTCGCGTCCGGTTCATGCTCGAACTCTACGACGAATGCGCCGCCCCGGCCGATGCGGACACAGGGTCCCTTCGGCGGCGGCCCGCAGAACGCTCACTTCTGGTGCTCGAACGCGCCGGCATCGCACGCGCCGACGCGCGGCAACCCGCGCTGATCCGCGGCCGGGCACGTCGTCGCCAGATCCACGGCCGGACTCGTGGCGCCGAGCGCCATGGTCCGGGTGGGGCCGCCGTTGTCCGCCAGCGCCTCGAGGAGCGGGTCGGCCAGCGTGATGCCCGCGGCGCACTTCGTGTCGGGGTTGCCGTTGTTCTTGGTGCTCGGCCACTGCAGGTTACCGCCTCCGTCGTCGAAGGTCTCGTGGCACGCCACGGCGCTGAAGGCGTTGTCGGTCGTGTTGTTCGCGAGCACCACGCTCGTGAGCACGAGTGTGCCGCTCTGTCCCTTGAAGAACACGGGGCCGTAGTCCGCGCCGTTCGCCGCGAACGTGGAGCTGGTGACCGCGACGTTTCCGTTGCCCGCCCACAGCGCGCCCGCGTTGCCCGGCGTGGTGTTGCCCCAGAACGTGCAGTTCGCGACGACCGCGTCGGTGCCACCGCCCAGGAAGAGGCCCCCCGCGTGCGCACCGGTGGCGTTGCCGGCGAACGTGGAGTCCACGAGGGTCAGGGGAACACCCTGGTGGTACACGGTGCCGGTCCCTCCGCCCGGACTGCCCTGCATGTCGTTGTCCTGGAACGTGCAGCGCTCGAACCGCGCACCGGTCCCCTCCAGGTTGTAGGAGAAGAGCGCGCTACCGTGGACCTTGGCGTGGTTGCGCGTGAAGGTCGCACCGCAGATGACGAAGTCCACGGGATCGTCGAGCCACATGCGATCGATGTAGAGGCCACCTCCGTTGCCGTACTGCCCCGAGTCCGCCCAGGTGGTGGCCGAGTTCTCCGTGAACGTGGAATCGACCACCCGCAGGTTCGTGCTGCGGCTGAGGACGGCGCCGCCGACCGAGCCGCTGTTTCGCGCGAACGTGGAGCCCGAGATCAGGGCGCTGGTGAGCCCTCCGGCGTAGATGGCACCGCCACCCACGTCGTTCACCTCGCTCTCGGCGTGGTTGTCCAGGAACGCGACGTCGATGACCCGGAGCGTCCCGAACCACGGGTGCAGGAGCCCCGCGCCACTCTCGTTCTCGCTGCCGGCCGGGACGAAGCCGTTCTGAATCGTGATCCGCTGAAGCACGAAGTCCACGTGGTGATCGAGCTCGACGACGCGCACGGCCTTGCCGCCGTCGAGCGTGATGACCCCACCGCCGTCGATGATCATCGAAGTCTCCACGAACACGGAGCGCGTGAGGGAGAAGGTGTGCTCGCCGCCACAGTCGAACAGCAGCGTCCCGCCGCCACTGACCGCATTGAGCGCTGCCACCGCGTCGTGGAGCGCGTCCTCGGTGCACGACGCCGCCGATCCGTCGCCGACGCGCTCCACGGCACCCTCGGCGTCGACCGGTGCCAGCCGGTCGGCGCAGCCGGTGGTCGGCGCGACACCCCCCGCGCCCGCCTCACCGCCGCCGCCAGCCGCGCCGCCCACACCGCCTCCCGCGTTTCCAGACGCGCCGCCCACCGCGCCAGCTCCCGACACGCCCGCCGAACCCCCCGACGCGGCGCTGGCCCCGCTACCGCCGCTGCCAGCACCACCCGCGGCACCACCGTCGGGGTCGGCGGCGCCGCTGCCCTCGCCGCAACCGGTGACGAGAGCGAGGGCCAGCGCGGGCCAGCAGTTCGCGGCGCGGTTCGAAGGCAACGCGATGAGCGTAGCGTCGCGGCTCGGCGCCCCGTAGGAGATTCCGCGGTCCGCGCGTTCTTTCCGGGGGCTGCGCTCCGGCGGCGAGCCGCAGAACGTCCCGCCCGGCCGCTCGGAGGTGGGCCCCCGTCGTGCCTTGAACCCGTGCCGTGCTCTGAGCGAGCATCGAACCCGCGTGGAGTTCACCAGGACCATCGACCTCGAGGTGGACGAGGCCGAAGCCTCGAAGCGAGCCTCGCTGTGGTTCGATGCGGCAGGCTACCGGCGTCGCGAAGGCGCGGACGACGTGTTCGAGCGAGGCGACACCGTGGGATCGACCGCGGCGGTCTCTCCGGACAAGTGGCGCGCCACCACGAGGCTGGCGAAGCTCCGTGGACCAACCGGACTGCGAATCCGGATCGCCATCGACGTGGACACGAAGCTGCAGATCGTCACCACCCGGGAGCGCGTGTTCTGGGAGACCGAGCTGGAGGATCTGGTCGTCACGATCCTCACCGGTCGAGTTCAGCGACGCAGCGTCGAGCTGTCGCAGCAGGTCGTCACGTTCGGCGCTGGACTGCTGGCTGCCATGGTCGGCGGCGGGCTCCTCGGTGGAGGCATCTCGCTCGCCCTGTGGCGCCTCGGGGGACTCTCCCTCAAGATCGGCGCCGCGTCCGCCCTGGTCGGCGTCATCGTGTCGATCTGGGCCATCCGCCGGCTCGGTGACGGGGAGCGCAAGCGCGGCTACGCGCTGATCGTCGGCATGGCCGGTGCACTGCTGCTTTCCGGGCAGTTCTCCTCCCGCTCGTCGCGACCCGCCGGGGACGCGAAGAAGCCCGAGGCGCGCCCTCCGACGGACGTCGAGGAGACGACCTGCGGCTGGCGCGACTGCATGGCGATCTACGGGGTGCGGGACGTGGCGGGAAAGGCTTACACGCTGCTCGCGCTGTGGAGCGCCGGGCAACCGGACGATTGCCTGCGAGGGGGGGGACTCGGCGACTACCTGTCGCGCATCGAGCGCCGGTTCGGTTCGGACGCGTTCCACGTGGTCGCGGTCAAGAGCAGCCCCGCGGGAGACACGCCGGACTGCAAGCTCGGCTTCACCACCCGTGGCGTGAGGTACGACATACACCCCGTCGTGAAGGGCGCACCGATGGACCGGATGGTGTACCTCATACCGACGGGGGAGAAGGCCGTCGCGTTCTGGCTGGACGGACCCAACGCGGAGCAGCGCGCCGAGCTCGAGCGTCGCCTGGCCGACGAGCTCGGCAGGTAGCTTCGCCGCGTCACATGTTCTTGCGCTGCACGGTCCAGGTGGCGTCGGTGCACAATCCGCAGCTGGGTCCACAGAAGAGCGGCGCAGCGCTCACGTCGTTCATCAGCAGCAGCCGGAACCAGGCCGTCATGGGTCCACGGTAGCCGCTCAGGTTGCCCGTCGCGCTGAGCAGGTGGTCGGCTCCGACGAGGGTGCCCCAGAACGTCGGGACGTTCGAGGCGGTGAAGACGGGCTGCTGGTTCAGCACCGGCCCCGCGATGGTGTCCGCGCTGCCGGAGAGCAGGAACATGGGCCCCTTCTGCTGGGACTGCGACGAGGAGACGTGCCCGAGGCCGAGCACGTAGGGCTGCAGCGGCGCCGTCGCGTCGATGCGCACGTCGCGTCCCGCCATGAGGGTGCCTCCGCCGCCCTGGGAGTGTCCCGAGGCGCCGACGCGGGTCGCATCGACGTGTCCCTGGTACGGCCCCGCGGTGGTGTTCTGCGCCGTCAACCAGTCCAGACACCCGAGCATCTCGACGCCCGTTCCGGCGTTGCTCGTGTTGGCGGCACCCACGATGAAGCCGTGCGACGCCCAGTGCGTGAGCGCGGCGGCGTAGATGGGCGGCGACGCGAGCGTCCCGTTGCCCCAGAGGATGATGGGATGATCGACGCCGCCCTGGCCGAGCGTCGTCGGCCGGTAGATGGTGCACGCCAGCCCGCCGGCCTCCGTGGTGGTGGGAAACGGCCCCGGCGCGGCAAAGTCCGTGACGCTCGGGAACGCGCTCGGACCCGTGATCCCGAGACACACGGGACCGGCGTCCGCACCTGCGACACCGCCGGTTCCCGCCGAGCCGGAGGAGCCCGCGGTGCCGCCCGCTCCCGCCGCTCCGCCGCCCGCGCCCGCGCTGCCCGACGCGCCCGCCGAGGCGTCGCCCGTGCCCGCCGTGCCCGACGCTCCCGAGCTGCCGGACTCGCCGGCGGTGGCGGCGGCGCCCGCGCCCCCGCCGACGCCGCCGACGCCACCGACGCCACCGACGCCACCGACGC
>CAZARU010000247.1:0-5758 GCA_964487605.1 uncultured Polyangiaceae bacterium | reverse complement strand
GCAGACGCCGGGCGCCGAGCCCGTGCAGACCACGGAGCGCCTGTCGGTGGTCACGTCGGATTCGCTGACGAGCCCGGCCGTGCTCGCGGGCTGGGTCGTCCCTCCGAGCGACCACGCCGATCGCCCCTCCCTCGAGGTCGCGCTCGAGCTTCTGGCGCACCCCCGGCATGGTCGCGTGCGGGCGCTGCTCGCCGCGGAGCGCGGCACGGCCGTCGAGCCGCGGCTCGCGCTGGACGAGGGCACACCGGCGCTGGCGTCGATCGAGCTCGGCCCCGCCCCGTGGGCGAGCGACGGCGTTCGCCTCCTCGATCGCGCCATCGACGGGCTCACGCGCGCGGCGGCCTCCGCGTCGGAGATCGACGCCGCGCGCGGTTCGCTCGGGAGCCGCGCCTGGTGGAGGCTGGATGACGTGGGCGACCGCGCCGTGGCCCTCGCGGACGCGCAGACGAGCTCCTCCGAGGCCCGCGACGTGTTCCGCGCTGCGCGGCGGTGGGACGGCGTGACCCCGGCGTCCGTGCAGCGCGCCGTTCGCACTTACCTCACCGACTCGCGCCGCAGCGTCGTCGAGGCTCGGCCGCCGTCGCCGGAGACCGAGCCCAGGGTGCCCCGCGCGGAGCCGAAGCGCGCGGAGCCGAAGCGCGCGGAACCGAAGCGCGCGGAGCCGAAGCGCGCGGAACCGAAGCGCGCGGAACCGAAGCGCGCGAAGGACGCCGCGGCCAAGGGCGCGCGCGCCAAGCCCGCGTCACGGCGGGGACCGACGAGCGCGACGCGGCCCGAGCGCCAGAAGGCGCGGAGGCGCAAGTGACGGGGCGACGGTGGGGATGGGTGGCCGCCGCGGCGCTCGGGGCCTGCACGCACGCGACGCGTGAACCTGCGCTCCCGCTCGAACCGTCCCGCGAGGCGCCGAGCGCCCCGACGACCGCGGCGACCGCCGCTCCCCTCCCCGCGCCACCCCCGCCGAGCCCGCCCGTCGATCCGCCCCTCGCCGTCGTCGCCGTTCACCGGCTCGACGGCGGCCTCACGCTCGCGCTCCACGAGCGCCACGAGCTGCCGCTCGTGTCGCTGACGCTGGTCGTTCCCGGCGGCTCGGCGCTCGACGGGCAGCACCCCGGCATCGCCGAGCTCGTCGCCCGCGCCATCGAGCTCACGGCCTCGGCGGCCTGGCCTTCGGGCTGGGGGGCCCCATCGTGCGCCGCCTCGCTCACCGACCTTCGATGCGTGGCGGAGGTCACCTCGGACCAGACGCCTCGCGCGATCGCGCTGCTGGCGGAAGCCGTGCGGAAGCCGCGCCTCGTTCCGATGGAGCTGCGGCGCGCCACGCGGTCGCTCGCGGAAAGCACCGAGGACCGCCTCGCCGGCGACGCCGGACGCGTCGCCGTGGCACACCGCGAACTCTTCGCCTCCTCCACCGAACGTCACCCCCACTCCCTGCCCCTCGCGCTGCCGGGTGCGCTCCGCGCCCTGGACGTGACGCGCGCGCGGTCCTGGCACGAACGCCACGTCCTGCCCGAGGGCGCGGCGCTCGTCGTCGTCGGCGACGTGAACGAGGGGGCCGTCGTGGAGTCCGTGCAGGGTGCTTTCGG
The DNA here is from genome assembly GCA_964487605.1 of uncultured Polyangiaceae bacterium. Taxonomy (GTDB): domain Bacteria; phylum Myxococcota_A; class Polyangia; order Polyangiales; family Polyangiaceae; genus JAJDAH01. The sequence goes on along the minus strand of CAZARU010000247.1, from coordinate 4,175 downwards.
CGGGTGGTCGGGACGAGCGACGGCGGCCCCCGCGGCGAGCCGACCCGCCTCGACGCGACGACACCCGATCACGCTCGTTCACACGGGCAGCTCGGAAGCGGCGGTGACCGTCGGCCTGCTCGGTCCCGAGCGCGACGCGGAAGCGGCACCCGCCGTCGTGCTCGGCGCCGAGGTCGCGGTAGCGCGCCTCGCGCGCCGGAACGTCGCGGCATCGTTCCGCACGTCATCGGTGAGCTCCGGTCCCGTGCCGTACCTCTTCGACGTGACCGCGCCAGCGGGTGAGACCGCGCTCGCGACGCGAACCCTCCTCGGCGTCCTCGACTCGCTCGGGAGCGAGCCCATGACGGACGACGAGATCGCCACGGCCACGCGCAGGCTGACGGGACGGCTCCTGCGCTCGGTCTCGAGCGTGCGTGGCCTCGCCGGCACCGTGGCCGATCGGATCGCCGAGGGGAGCTCGCCCTCGGCGACCGACGACGAGCGCCGGCAGCTTCGCTCCCTCGATCCTGCGCTCGTGCGCGCCCTCGCGCCCCGCCACCTGCGGCGCGGCGAAGCGGTGGTCGTCGTCACGGGGGACGCGGAGGTGCTCGGCCCCGAGCTGTCGGCGCTGGGTCGCGTGCACGTCGTCGATCCCCGGGCTGACCTGGGCGTGATCCGCACGCTGGAGGCGACCGGAGTCGCCGGGGCCCCCACGCCCCCCGCCGGCACGCCGTGACGCTCGGTCGTCCGGCGGCGCGCCGACCGTCGCTCACCACCTCGACGGATCGAGCACGGCAGCGCAATCGACGATCTCGACGGTCGTCGGGTTCTTGAACGGCGACTCGCAGTAGTGCAGGAGGAAGCCCATCTCCTCGGGACGCACGTACACGCGCGTGCCGTCGTCGTCCGGCGGCGTCCAGCCGTGGGTGCCATCCGGCACCGACGGATCCCAGAGATCCCACTTGTCCCACTTCTCGTAGAAGGTCGCCGCGTCGGCGTACTCGCGCTGGACGAGCTTCGCCTCGTCGGCGGTCAGCGGGAGCCCGGCCGTGGCCGACGCGAGGAGGTACGCGGCGACGTCGGCGTCCCACTCGCTGTGCTCGGCGCGCGACTTCGCGTCCGCCATGGCGGCGTCCGATCTGTCGGCCAGGCCGGCCAGGAGCGCCTCGGCGACGTCGTTCACGCGCAGGGCCAGCGCGGCCTCCACGGCGGCGATGTGGAAGGACCGGATGATGGCGTAGTTGTAGTAGTTCGTCGAAACGGCGAACGGCTCGTAGACCTCGTTCAAGCCGGATTCGCAGTCGTTGTCGGCGGCCGCCCCGGTGCCGAGCAGCGCGGAGGTGAGCTTCGCGTTGCACTGGCCGTTCGGCGCGAGCGCCTCGAAGCGAACGAACGACGCGAGATCCTTCGCCGCGAGCCCGTTCGGCTCGAGCGGCACGAAGGCGCGACCGTCCTGCTTGGTGCGGATCTGGTAGCCGTGGTCCACGACGTCCTTGGCGAAGCCACGCAGGTACCTGGCGGCCTCGGCGGTCGCCGCGCGCACGTCTTCGTCCGGCGCTTCCTCGGCGGCCCGCATCAGGAGCGGCGCCACCCGGTACATGTGCGGCACGTCGTCCTGCGACCGCATGTTGCGAACCCAGATGGAGCCGAAGTGCGGATTGGACGTGTTCGGCGCGGTGTGGGCGTTCCAGTTGTAGATCGTGCAGAAGCCCTTCTCGCAGCAGGTGGCCGCCGGCTCGCGCGTTCCGATGCCCGTCTCCGCGGCCACCGGGCACTTGGTGTGATCGCCCGGGCACTCGTCGTGGGCGGTGCAGGCGGCACCGAACATGGGACGGTAGTCCACCGCGATCTTCCGCCCGTCCACGGTGTACGCGTGGTCGTGGGTGAAGATGGCCCGTGCCGTGATGAACTCGTCGGGCTCCTCGTTGCCCCAGTGCATGCCCAGAAACAGCGCCACGACGCCCTTCGAGTAGGAGATCACGAGCTGCTTCATGATCGGATCCCCGCTCGCCAGGTAACCGCTGATGGCGGCAGAGAGCACCTTCGGCGTCCGGATCATGATGTTGTCCGCACCGCCGCGGTGCCGGAACGTCACGGTGTCGCCGGCCTTCACGGCGTCGGTGTCCTGCCACCACAATGCGTAGTCGGGCATGCTGGCGTCGTACGACTCGTGAAGGCCGTGGGCTATCCACGTCTGCCATCGGTAGTAGTCCACGTTCTTCCAGAAGCCGGTGACCGCCTTCGTGAACGCCTGGTTCTCCGCGTCGGTCGGCGGCGTGCCGCTCGCGGGGCGTTCGAAGTCGAACGGGAGCCCCGTGGGCACGCCGCCGTCGGGCGCTCCACCGGGCTTCTTCTTCGCGCCGCCCTCGTCCCCGCCGCACGCGGTGGAGAGGGCAAGGACGAGTGCCGCGCAGAGCGGAGGGCGCAGGACGAACGTCATGGCGCGAGCCTACCGCGCGGCGCGCCGAAGCGGAAACGAGGCGATCCACCGGGCCGACACGTGAGCGCCGGCCAGCACCACGGCCACGATTCCGAGCGCTGCCCCGATGAACGCCGCCCGGCTGCCACCCAGCACCTCCCATCCGCGCGGAACCGCGTGCGCCGCGTTGACGTTGGCGTGCGCGGGCAGCGCCAGCCGCGAGACCGCCACCGAGACGACGAGGACGCCGAGCGCGGCGACCCACCCGCGCGGGCTCCGTCCGAAGCGCCGGAGCGCGAAGACCGTCGCCGCGCTGCCACCGAGGTGTACGGGAAACGACGTCGGCATCAGCGTCGAGCCGGCGAGCACCGAATCGAGCAGCCAGACGAGCGTGCCAGGGACGAGCCACGCGAAGGCGGCGAACGCGAGAGCGGCGGAGCGCAGGAGCAGCGCCGGCCCGAGCACGGCCGCGGAGACGTTGCAGACCCAGAAGACGTCCCAGTATCGCCCCTCGCTCACGTGGACGTAGTCGTGACCCGCGATGGCGACGATCATCGCCACGCCGAGGGCGACCTCCGCGGCGCGTGCGCGGCGCCTCGACGCGTCCTCCGTCGCGCGCGCCGTCCCCGCGTCGCCGGCCGTCGTCATCGAGCCCCATGGTGACGCGTCCCGGCGCCCCGCGTCGCAGCAACCGGCGCGAATGCGCGCTCGTGGCGTGCGTTCGGGGGACTACCTGTGGCCCCGCCTGTGTTCAGCCTGTTCGGCCGCGCTGGCCTACCTGTGTTCAGGGTGAGGGTGTTCAGAGAAAGCGCCGCGAGAATCGCAGGTTGACGACAGGTTGTGGTTTTTTCTTGCTCCGCCCCAAGTGCTTGGGGTAACACCACGACCTTACCGCTTGGGCTTGCCTGCTCACGGGACCAGTACCCGCGGGCTCCCACAGGCTGAACGGAATTCAAGGACGGCGTTAGCAGGGCAAAGCTCGATCGCTGAGAGGGGCGCGGCCGGAAGGGCCGCAGTGACCAGTCGGGTGGGCCGTTTCGGCCCGGGTGGCTGGGCAGGTGAGGTGTGCCTCGAAACGGGCGCCCCGCCGAATGACGTCACGGCACCGATGGGCGACGGGCCCTACATCAACGCAGAGGAGGACGAACGGCAATGGCGCAGTCGACGATCGTGGGGCAGGAGAACTCGGTGAAGGCGCAGTCGGACAGGTCCTCGGTGGCGCCACAGGCGGACGACGCGACGGCGGGACGCGCGCGACGCACCCGCGCTCGCCGCAAGGGCCTCGCGATCGAGCGCCACTTCACCTCCACGGGCCTAGACGTCATGGACGAGGTCGACTGGGAGCGCCGCACCAGCATCATCACGAACCCCGACGGCTCGGTCGTGTTCAAGATGGACGGCGCCGAGATCCCGGGGACGTGGTCGCAGCTCGCCACCGACATCGTCGTGTCGAAGTACTTCCGCAAGTCGGGGCTCCACGGCGACAAGGAGAAGGGCGAGACGAGCGTCCGGCAGGTGATTCACCGGATAGCCCACACCATCCGCACGGCGGGCGAGGACTTCGGCGGTTACTTCGCCTCCAAGAAGGACGCCGACGCATTCGAGGCGGAGCTCTCGTTCTTGATGGTTCACCAGTACGGCGCGTTCAACTCGCCGGTCTGGTTCAACTGCGGCCTGTACCACGACTACGGCATCGAGGGGTCGGCCGGAAGCTGGGCCTGGAGCGACGCCGACGACCTCATTCACGAGACGACCAACGCCTACGCCCGTCCGCAGT
>CAZARU010000246.1:0-5796 GCA_964487605.1 uncultured Polyangiaceae bacterium | reverse complement strand
GCGGCGTCGGCGGCGTCGGCGGCACCTCGGGGATGGGTGGCACGAGCGGGGCGGCGGGTGTCGGCCCCGGCGGCGCACCAGGTGCCGGGGTCGTCCTCGATCCGTGCATCAGCGATCTCGACTGCGGCTCACAGCTCGTGTGTCGCGCGCTCTACGGGAACGGTCCCAGCCGTTGCACTCGCGCCTGCACGTCGAGCGCGGAGTGCATGCAGTCGACTCGCTGCGAGCAGTTCGGCGGCGAGCGGTACTGCGTCGTCGGGGACGTCGGTCGCTCGTGTGGCAGCGCCGCGGATTGCCACTTCGCGTGCCTGCTGAACACGGGGTACTGCACGTCCCAGTGCACCGACGGCTCGGACTGCCCGAACGGCTGGGGCTGTCAGGAGGTGGGCTCGCCCGCGCAGCGCGTTTGCGTCAAGGCGGCGGTGGAGTGCGCCTCCGGGCCCGGCGGCTGCATCGCTTCGGCCGCGTGCGACAGCTCACCGAACCTCATCGTGGCGAGCTGCACGCTCGCCTGCGACTCCGCATCGGACTGTCCCCAGCGTGCCGTCGACCTGCCGGCGTGGACGTGCAACGGCCTTTGCCGGCGCCCGGCCGACATCCTGGGCCCCCTGGAGGGCGGCTCGGCCCCCGCGCAGTGGGCGTGCGACACGGGTTCGAACCCCGTCAACGTGTGCGGGGACGGCCTGCACATCGACTTCGTGCAGTTCACGATCCCCGCTCCACCGGCGGTCAACTGCGCCTCGCCGGTCACGACCGACGGCGTCGCCGGCGACTCGTGCGCGGACTCGTGCCGCTTCGAGGGCGGCTGTCCCTTCGGGTTCCTCTGCACGGCCGTGGGAACCATCAACCCCGCGACGAGCCGCTTCGGAATGTGCCTCCCCGCCCTGGGCGGCGGCGAGGTCGGGGCTGCGTGCAGCAGCAGCGGGCAATGCCTCTTCGGCTACTGCAGTCGCGCGAGCGGCCGGTGCTCTCGCGACTGCACCGTGGACGGACTGTGCCCCACGGGGTCGAGCTGCGTCGCCGCGGGTGGACCGAACGTCGAGGGACGACCGTTCCGCCGGTGCGAGTAGAGGCACTTCCAGGCGAGGCCCCCGCTCACTCCGCGCGAGCGGGGGCGGGAGGCGCGCGCGAGAATCGCCGCGTCGCGCGCGAGAAGAAGTCCCGGATCTCGTCCGCGCGAGCGCGCGCGTCGGCCAGCCCGAGATCCACGAGCTTCTCGCCGAAGGCACCGTCGAACAGGAGGTACGTCGCCCAGTCGGCCTCCCACGTCGCGCGCTCCTGGGCCGCCTTGCCGAGGAACCACCGCGGCAGCCTGCCGAGCTCCCAGGCGTCGAGATGGTCGCGAAGGTGAGTCGCGGCGATTTGACCGATGTCCTGCGAAGGCGCGAAGACGAGCGCCTTCAGCTTCCGGTACGGCGCTCCGCGCGTCTCGATGAGCTTGCGCTGGACGGCCGCCAGGGAATCGGCGGACAAGGCCTTCTCGAGCACCTCCACGAGGCCGTTGGTGCGGGCGAGGACCTGGAGGTCGTAATCCATCGGATCGAGCAGGAGCGCGTTGAGGATCTTGCCGGCGAGAAACGCCAAGCTCGGATACTGCTCGACCCCGTGGTGCTCCGTCGGTCGGAGCGGGCTCCGCGTGGAGACGATGACGAGCCGGTCGGCTCCGGCACGGATCGCGGGGGCGATGGGCGTGTTGAAGCGAAGGCCTCCGTCGCAGTGATACGCGTTGCCCACTCGCCGGGCCGGAAACAGCATGGGGATCGCGGCCGAGGCGAGCACGTGATCGGCGTCCACGGGTCCGAAGCTCGCGACCCTGCGCGGATCCGGAGACGGACGGAAAGGCGAGTCGGGCGCCAGCTCCGTGAAGAGGACGGTACGCCCCGAGGCGACGTCCAGGGTCGCGATGATGAGCGCAGAGACCATGCCCGACGCGACGTTCGCGTGCAGGCGCTCCCAGCCCACGGCGCGCCGCACGAGGAGCTCGAGCGGGCGCGGGTCGAGCAGACTCTTGCCCAGGTACTCGTCGCCGCCCGTGTTGCGCGACCGGCGGAGGCTGGGCACCAGGCCCCACGGGTGGAGGCGCAGGTGGGACTGAACGCGCAGCCCGCGCCATATCTCGATGAGCTCCCCCACGGCCATGTCGCCGCGGTGGGCGTTGGAGGCGCAGTAGGCCGCGTTGATGGCGCCCACGGAGGTCCCGGCGAAGATCTCGAAGGGCGCGTTGGTCCGCGCTCCGACCCCCAGCGCCTCGGTGATCCCCGCGATGACCCCCACCTCGTAGGCGCCTCGCATGCCGCCACCGGACAGCACCAGCCCCACGCCCGAACCGCCGATGAACGCTCGCTCGCTCACCATGGCGAGTCTATCCGACCGACCGAAGCCCACGCGAGCTTGCCGCCATCGCAGCTCGAGCGGGTTATATAACGCGTCCCGGATCCCATGAAGCTCGTCGTCGCGACGTGGAACATCCACAAGGGTATCGGCGGCGTGGACCGGCGCTACCGGATCGACCGCGTCATCGAGCTCCTCGCGCGCTACGACCCGGACGTCGCCCTGCTTCAGGAGGTCGCCGACGGCCTGCCGCGGGCGCGCCACCACGAGCAGGTGGAGCTGCTCGCCGAGTCCCTGGGCATGCACTACGCGTTCGCACCCGAGCATCGCTTCGCCGTCGGCGGATACGGGAACGCCGTGCTGTCGAAGTGGCCCATCTCCGGCGTGAAGCACATCGATCTCACCGTCGGGTGGAGGAAGAAGCGCGGCGCCCTGCAGGCCCGGACACGAATCCGCGGCGGCCGAAGATCCCGCACCCTCGTGGTCCACGACCTTCACCTCGGGCTGGCAGGCTCGGAGCGCGGCACCCAGCTCGCTCGCTTCCTGCGGTCGGAGCCGTTCGCCGGGTTGCACGGCAGGACGCCGCTCATCGTGGGCGGCGACCTCAACGACCTGTGGGGCACTCTCGGCAAGAAGTACCTGCTTCCCGCCGGGTTCCGTCGCGCCGGCGAGCTGGTCGACACGTTTCCGGCGTCGCTACCCGTGCGACCCCTCGACGGGCTCTTCGTGCGCGGCGACCTCGTCGCCGAGCGCGTCATCTGCCCGGACGACGCCCTGGCACGTCGGGCCTCGGACCATCGCCCGCTGATCGCCGAGCTCCGTGTCGTCGGCGCGCGCGGCGCGGCCTCTGGGTGAGCGCCTCAAGCCGTGCGAGCGGCGGGTGGTGCTTCACTTCGTGACACGACGATCTCGCGCGGAAGGTCCACGGAGAACGTCGAACCCAGACCCGTGGTGCTCTCGACCGTGATCTCACCGCCCATCATCTGGCAGAACCGCTTGCTGATCACGAGCCCGAGCCCGGTCCCTCCATACCGTTTCTTGGGGGAGTCGTGCACCTGCGTGAAGGAGCTGAAGAGGCGCACGATCTGCTTCTCCGACATGCCGATGCCGGTGTCGGTGACCTCCAGCCGCAGTCGATCGTCGCCGCTCGGCCCGATGCGAAACGTCACGGTGCCGCGCTCCGTGAACTTCGCCGCGTTGGAGAGCAGGTTCAGGATCACCTGACGGGTCTTGACGAGATCGAGACGGACCAGCAGCGACGCCGATTCGCACTCGAACCGAAGCGTGTTGCCGTTGTTCTGGATCAGCGGCTTCGCCGTGGCGACGAGCTCTCTGGCGACCTCGACCAGGTCGAACGGCTCGGGGTGCAGCTCCATCTTGCCCGCCTCTATCTTCGACAGATCCAGCACGTCGTTGATCAGATCGAGCAGCAGCTTGCCGGCGGAACGGACGCGGCCCAGGTCAGGGAGCAGGTCGTCCGCGCCCGTGTCCACCGCTTCCTCCATCACCATCTCGGTGTAACCGAGGATGGCGTTGAGGGGCGTGCGCAGCTCGTGGCTCATGTTGGCCAGGAACGCGCTCTTGGCACGGTTGGACGCTTCCGCCGCCTCCGCTGCCCGCTCGAGCGCTTTCTGGACGCGATGTCGCTCCGTCACGCTCCGGACGAGCGCGAACGTCTCGCCCTCGGCGAGCGGAACGGCCCGCACCTCGTACGTTTCGCTGTCTGGACCCTCGTCCACGCTGAACTCGAGCAGCGCGTCCGTGGACGTCGAGCGCGCCCGATCCACGGCGTCCACGAGCGCAAGTGCGGCCGCTTCGGGCTTCGTGTCCTGCAGTCGCCGTCCGACGACGGGCTCGACCAGCCTCAAGGAGTCCGCCGCGTGGCCCGCCTGGTAGGCGCCGATCACCCCCTCGGACCCGACCCGCAGCAGCGTGTCCGGCAGCGCGCGGAGCATGCCCTGGATCTGCCCCGTGCGCGCCAGCAGCTCGGCCGAGCTCAGCTCGAGAGACCGCTCGATCATCCGCCGGTCGTCGTCGGCTTGCTGGTACGCGGAGTCCACCGCTTCGAGGAACGCCACGAACTCGGGAGGCACCGCGTCGGGCGCGAACCCGAGGTGCCGCTTGATCTGCCTCACCAGGAGGCGATGGCGAGGCACCGATCGATCAGCGCTCCGAAAGCGTGGTGATCGTCATGGTCTGGTTGTGGAGTTCGCACTTTGCGCCGGGCGTGAACGGCGAGATCTCGCCGTAGGAATAGAACCCGGTGAGCACCGTGTCCGCGCCCAGCACGTCGCGCACGCCCTCGACCTCCTCCTCGACGCGCTGCTTGAGCACGAGCTTGCGCCCGACGCAGCTGATCAAGATTGCGAGCTGCGGGTTCGTGCCCTGGAGCGGCTGGGCGCTGGTCTTGGCAGCCCCCACGGCGCCGTCCACCAGGCGATCGAAGTTGGCCTTCATGAGCTGGGCGCGGGCGCCGGTGTGGACGTCGCCCGCGAAGGTCATCGAGCCGGCGGCTTCGTCGACGGCGAGGATGGTCCGGACGACGGCGCGGTCCTGGTTCTCGCTGCGCACCTGAAGCGGGAACAGCAGCCCGGTAGCCGGAAGCCCCTCCGCGTGCTCGCCCAGGTAGCTCTTGTAGAGCTTGAGCGCCGACTCACCGTCGAGCTCGTACAGGACGTTCCCCTCGGACTTGGTGACGATCCGCTCGGGACCGAACGTGTCCCAGCCGCCGAGGGAGCCGTAGCCGACCTTCAGCCGATCCCCGTAGAACCCCACCAGCGCGATCGTCCCCGGGGTAGGATCGCCGTCGTAGAAGACGAGGGTGGTCTCGAAGCGGGCGCCGTCGCCGGACAGGCCACCAGTGACGGTCACGCTGGAGGGCAGCGCCTCGACGATGCCGGTGACGAGCTCGCTCCCGTTGACCTTCAGACCATCGCTGAGCACGAACACGTGGCGCAGCCCGTCGTGGGACAGCTTCCCCGCCAGCTCCTTCCCGATTGCGCGGCTCTTCCCGGGGTCGTCGATGGTCGCGCGATGGCCCACGATGCTCGTGTGCTCGAAGTGGACGGCCGTGGCCACGATCGAATCGTCCGTGACCTCGACGTCCCGGATCTCGCCCGATGTGGAGCAGCCGAGGAGTTTCGCCTTCGGATACCTCCCGCGCAGCTCGGCCAGCGCTCCTCCCTTCGCGAGAAGGCTCGTGCCCCCGAACACGAGGACCAGGTTCGCCTCGCCTCCGAGCGATCCCGTCGCCGGGGACCATCCTCCGGCCGCAGTCCAGCTCCCCTGCTCGATCTTCATTCTTGCACCCTCTACTCTCCCCTGGCGGGGTGATCATGGTCTGCCGGAGCACGGGCGAAAGCAACCGAGACGCCGCGTCGCGAGCCGCCTCAGCGCGTCCGCCGAGAGCGGCGCGGCGGCCGCGGACCATCGCGCCCCGGGCCCGCGCGCCCGTCGCCCGCGAGG
>CAZARU010000245.1:0-5850 GCA_964487605.1 uncultured Polyangiaceae bacterium | reverse complement strand
GCCGGAGGCACCCGCGGCGGAGGTTCCCGCCGTGGCGCCGGTCGCGCCGGCTCCCGCCGTGCCGCCGCTCGCCGCGTCCTGCGAAGCGTCCGCGCGCGAGCCGCTCGCCTCGCGCTCGTCACCGCACGCGAAGCACGCGGCGCCGACGATGAACCACGCGGCCGCCGAGCTTCGGTGCACGGCGTGAAGGTAGCGCACCCGCCCCGGGATGTCCCGGCGCGCGCGCCGCGCGCCCCGCCTCACACCCCACGGAGGTGCGGCATCACCCCGCGCTTGGCGACCGTGTCCCCCGCGAACGCCGGCAGGGTCTCGGGATGATCGATCGTGAAGTGCAGCCCTCGGCTCTCCCTGCGCGACGCCGCGGACGAGATGATGAGCTGCGCGATCGCAGCGATGTTGCGCAGCTCGAGCAGATCCCGCGTCACCAGATGCTTCCAGTAGTACTCGCGGATCTCCTCCTCCAGCAGCGCTACCCGGCGCGCGGCGCGCCGCAGTCGGGCGTCGCTGCGGACGATGCCCACGTAGTTCCACATCAGGCGCCGCACCTCGTCCCAGTTCTGCGAGACGACCACGGCCTCGTCGCTCTGGGCCGCCGATCCCGTCTCCCAGGGCGGCACCTGGGGTACGGCGCCGGGGTCCGGCTTGCCCAGCTCCGCGCGCAGCTTCTCGGCCGCGCGCCGTGCGAACACCAGGCCCTCGAGCAGCGAGTTCGAGGCCATGCGGTTGGCGCCGTGCAGCCCCGTGAACGCGGCCTCGCCCAGCACCCACAGGCCGGGCAGGCTGGTGCGGCCGTGCAGGTCGGAGGTGACGCCGCCGCACATGTAATGGGCCGCGGGCACGACCGGGATCGGCTCGGTGGTGATGTCGATGCCGTACCCGAGACACGCCGCGTGAATCGTCGGGAAGCGCTCCCGCACGAACGACGCGCTCTTGTGGGTGATGTCGAGGAGCACGGACTCCGAGCCGGTGCGCTTCATCTCGTAGTCGATGGCGCGAGCCACCACGTCGCGCGGGGCCAGGTCGCCCATCTCGTGATGACGCTTCATGAACGCCTCGCCCGCGTCCTTGCCGGTGCCGCTCGGCAACCGAAGCGTCGCGCCCTCGCCGCGCAGCGCCTCGCTCACCAGGAAGCTCTTGGCGCGCGGATCGAACAGGCATGTGGGGTGAAACTGGTAGAACTCCATGTTCCCCACCTCCGCACCGGCGCGGTAGGCCATGGCCACGCCGTCGCCGGTCGCGACGTCGGGGTTCGACGTGTAGAGGTAGACCTTGCCCGCGCCGCCGGTGGCGATGACCGTCGCCCGCGACACGATGGTCTCGATGGCGCCGCGCTTCTCGTCCAGGACGTACGCCCCCACGCAGACGTCCGGCCCTCCGAACTTGCTGGCGATGACGAGATCCACCGCCATGTGCCAGTCGAGCAGCTCGACGTTGGGGTGCTCGGCCACCGCACGCAGCAGCGTCTGCTGAATCTCGTGCCCCGTCGCGTCGCCCGCGTGCACGATGCGCCGCCGCGTGTGCCCGCCCTCGCGTCCGAGGGCGAGCTGGCCGCCCGCGTCGCGCGAGAAGTCCGCGCCCAGCTCCACCAGCCACCGGATGGCGTCGGGTGCCTCGCGAACGCACAGATCGACGACCACGTCGTGGCAGAGCCCGGCGCCGGCGCCCGTCGTGTCCGCCGCGTGCACCTCGAACGAGTCGTCCGCGCCGAGCACCGCGGCGACGCCGCCCTGGGCCCAGTCCGTGGCCGAGTCGCTCCGGTCGCGCTTGGTGACGATCACCACGCTGCAGTGCTCGGCCATGCGCAGCGCGAACGACAGCCCGGCGATGCCGCTGCCGAGGACGAGCGCGTCGGTGGTGCGTGTCACGGCGAGGGGCGAAGGTTAGCGGAAGTCACTCCCCCACGGCCACGACGCCGCGGCCCGTCGCCGCGTACAGCACTCCGCCCACGCCGATGGCGACGGAGCCGACGCCACCCTCGACGGGCAGGCGCCAGACCGTCGCACCGGCCTGGTCCAGGGCGACGAGGTCCTTCCCGACACCGACGTAGGCGACGCCCTCCGCGTCCACGGCGACCGACCGGGTGGTCACCTCGTCCAGCCGCCAGGCGAGCGTGCCGTCGCCCTCGACGGCCCAGAGCGTCCCACCCGAGGACACGAACGCCCCGCCCCCGGGGCGAAGCGCGATGAGCGAGGTCACGTAGTCCTCCGTGAGGAACGACCAGCGGAGCGAGCCGTCCGACGCGACCGCGTGGAGGGAGCCGTCGTCGTCACCGACGAACACGGTCCCGTCGGGCCCAACGGCTGGCCCTGCCGACTCGGAGCCCGTCAGCGCGAACCGCCACTTCTCGGTGCCGGTGGAGTCGACGGCGAAGAGCGCGCTCCCGTCGAAGGAGGGCGCGTAGATGGTTCCGTCGGGCGAGAGCGCCGGCGCGGAGAACGAGCAGCCCTGGAGGTCGAACTGCCAGGCACGCGCGCCGTCGCCGTCGAACGCATGGAGGTACCCGTCGCAGCTCGAGCCGTAGATCCGCCCACTCGCGTCGAGGTTCAGGCTCACGTCCGCGCCCTCGGGCAGTGGTGCGCGCCAGAGCTCCGCGCCGCGTCGGTCGAGGGCGACGACCTCCGAGTTCGTGGAGACCACGAGCGATCCGTCCGCGCGCAGCGCAGGCGCGATCCCGGGCGCCAGCGCGGGATCCGCCTCGAACGACTCGAGGCGCTCGCCGTCGCGGGAGATCGCGAGCACGGTCGCCGCGGAGACGAAGACGGTCCCGTCCGCGGCGACGATCGGACCGCCTCGGAGGCTCTGGGCGTCGTGGGTCCAGAGCACGCGCGGATCGCGAGGACCCGCGAACGCGCTTCGCCCCGACCGGGTCGGACAAGCGCCGGTGACGGGCCAGGGCGAGCCCTTCTCGAAGCCGCCCGTGTCGCCGCACTCCGGGACCGCCCGAGGGCGACGGCCGCCAGGCAGCAGCGCCGTTTCGTCACAGCCCCCCTCGCCGGCGCAGCGCCGTGAGTCCAGGGAGGCCGACACGCAGTGCCCGCCGACGCAGGTCTGCGTCGCGCCGCACACCACGCCAGCGCACGACGCGGCGAGGAAGATCGGCAACACGAGGGGCTCGTGAGGGATGAACCTGAGCGCGCGCCGAGCGACGATGCAGCCCGGACCGAACCCGGCCGTGCACGACTCCACGTCCTGCCCGAACCCGGAGACGACCTGGATCGCCAGGGCCGCATCGCGTTCGGCGCTGGGTGTCACCACGAGCGTCCCGAGCCTGCCACTTCCGTCGCAGCGCGCGGTGGCTGCCGCAGGGGGCCGCTCGGAGAGCCGGTCGAGGGCTCCGACCGTGACGGTGAGTCCACCGTGATCGGCGCAGTTCACGTCGGTCTCGAGCACCAGCTCGATCTGCGTGGGGGCTCGACAGCCCGCAGCGACGCACAGCGCAAGGAGGACCGCCCGACGCCGCATGTCGCGAGCGCGAAGGTACCACGCCGGGTGAACCGAGCCGGCCACCGGAAGCGCCCCCCTCGCCACGCACCTTTCCTCGGCAAAGTCCCCCACCCCGCCGCGCGCCGCTCGCGATCACCCACCAACCACGGTACTCTTCGGACCTGGAGGCGTTCATGCGGACACGACACATCGGCCTCTTCGCGTTGATGAGCGGGGTGGCGGCGTGGCAGGCGTCGTGCGGGTCGAATGCGAGCAGCCCGCTCTTCGGCGGAGGCGACGCGGGACCCATCGACGGCAGCACCGGTGGATCGAGCGGCTCGGCGGGCTCGAGCGGAAAGGGCGGCTTCGGCGGCATCGACGCCGGCACTGGCGCGACCGGCGCGACGAGCGGTTCGAGCGCGGGCGGACAGAGCGGGTCCGCGGGCGCGGGCGGCGGCTCGGCGGGCATGGCGGGAGACGGCGCGGACGCTGCCGGGGGAGCTGCGGGCATGAGCGGCGGCGGAGCCACCGGCGGAACCGGCGCGACCGGTGGAACCGCGGGGACGGCCGGCAGCGGCGGAGGCCCGTGCAGCGCCACGCAGCTCGACTGCAACGGCAACGCGAGCGACGGGTGCGAGACGAACACGCAGACCGACGCGAGCCATTGCGGCGCGTGCAACACCGCCTGCCCCGCCGGCGCGCAGGCCGTACCGAGCTGCGTGGGCGGCGTGTGTGGCATCACCTGCAACCGCGGGTTCGGCGACTGCAACCTCAACGCCGCCGACGGCTGCGAGACGAACACCGACGACAGCCCGGCCGACTGCGGAACGTGCGGCAACGCGTGCCCGGGCGGCCCGAACGCGACCGCGGCGTGCGGGTTCGGCTACTGCTACCAGCAGTGCAGCGGGCGCTTCATCGACTGCAACGCGAATCCCCTGGACGGCTGCGAGACGAACAGCGCCACCGACAACAGCAACTGCGGCACCTGCGGCACGAGCTGCATGGGCCAGACGTGCATCGACGGCTCCTGCGAGTGCGGCGCCACCACCACCCGCGCGCAGCCCCTGCCCCTCGACATGTACATCATGCTCGACAAGTCGGGCTCCATGACCGAGAGCGTGCAGCCGAGCGGCACCAAGTGGAGCGCCGTCACGAGCGCCATCTCCGGGTTCGTGAACGATCCCGCATCCGCGGGGCTGGGCGTCGGCATCCAGTACTTCCCGCTCGCGGGTCCGTCCTGCCCGTCGGGCTGCGGCGCCGGCTGCACGGCGTGCGGCGGCTCGTGTCTGTTCTTCGTGTGCGTGGGCGGCGGCAGCAGCAGCTCGTGCAACACCGCCGACTACGCCAACCCCGCGGTCGGCATCGCGACGCTGCCGGGGAACGCCGCGGCCATCGTGAACTCGATGAACGCGCAGACTCCCTCCGGCGGCACGCCGACCTCGGCCGCGCTGCAGGGCGCCATCAACCGCGCCAAGACCTGGAAGACCGCGAACCCGACGCACGCCGTGGTCGTCGTGCTCGCCACCGACGGCGACCCCACCCAGTGCAACCCGACGGACATCCCCTCCGTCGCCAACATCGCCGCGAGCGGCTGCGGCACGGCCCCCGCGGTGCCCACGTTCGTGATCGGCGTGGGCACGTCCACCGGAAACATGAACGCCATCGCCCAGGGCGGCTGCACGAACCAGGCGTACGTCGTGAACACGACGGGCAACCCCGTCGCGCAGTTCCGCGCCGCGCTGGACGCCATCCGCGGCGCGGCCCTGGGCTGCGAGTACCTCATTCCCACGCCCGCCTCGGGCACGCCGGACTTCACCAAGGTGAACGTGCAGTTCACCCCCGGTGGCGGCGCGCCCGTGCTGCTGCCGAAGGTGACCAACGCCGGCGCGTGCAACCCCGCCACGGGCGGCTGGCACTACGACAACAACGCCGCGCCCACGAAGATCGTCCTGTGCTCTTCGACGTGCACCGCGGTGCAGACCGACTCCGCCGGGCAGGTCGACGTCCTGCTCGGCTGCGAGACGGCGGGTTAGCTGGGCCTCTCCGTCTCGTCGTGACGCACGGCGCGGCATGGCGGCCGGCCCTGGTGACGCTACCCGATCACGCCCTCGAGCGTCGCCTCCGTCAGCACCCGCCGCGCCCAGCGCTCGACGTCCTCGGCCGTGGCGCCTCGAACCCGTCGCTCCACGTGCTCGGGCAGATCCCCGAAGCGCGCGGCGAGCTGCGCGAGAAGCAGCTCCACGCGGCCCTTCTCGATCCCCTTCTCGATCCCCTTCTCGATCCCCTTCTCGATCCCCTTCTGGAATCCCTCTGCCCTCAAGATGTCGGCCCCGGTCATGAATGCTTCCTCCGCCTTCGACCCGAGCT
Organism: uncultured Polyangiaceae bacterium; assembly: GCA_964487605.1. GTDB lineage: Bacteria > Myxococcota_A > Polyangia > Polyangiales > Polyangiaceae > JAJDAH01. The sequence continues at coordinate 60 of CAZARU010000245.1, read as the reverse complement.
GCAGCACCAGCCGGCGCAGCTGCTCGGGGTGGGTCTCGGTGGTGACGAGAACATAGCTCA
>CAZARU010000244.1:0-5861 GCA_964487605.1 uncultured Polyangiaceae bacterium | reverse complement strand
ACGAGATCTTCGGCCCCGTCGACATCGAGGCGTTCCGCGGCGGGGAGTACCGTCGCCGCACGGCAGGCATGCTTCCCGAGGCGGAGATCGTGTTCCTGGACGAGGTGTTCAAGTCGAACAGCGCGATCCTGAACGCATTGCTCTCGCTGCTCAACGAGCGCCGCTTCCGGTCGGGAGCCACCGTCGTGGAGTGCCCCATCCTGAGCGTCTTCGGCGCGTCCAACGAGGTGCCCGACGACGATTCCCTGACGGCGCTGTTCGACCGTTTTCTCCTGAGGATCCGGAGCAAGGAACTCGATGCGTTCCATTTCGACGATCTGCTGCAGGTCGGGGCGCGCGCGGAGGTCGAGCGACTCCGTGGAATGCGTCCCGATCGTCCCGGCGGGCAGGTTCAGCTCGGCTCGATCCGCAGCGAGCTCGCCCGGCGACTCCAGCTTCCGGAGCCGGTCGCGGCGGTCTATCGCTCGCTGGTGTTCCAGATCCGCGCGGAAGGGGTCTCGCTCTCCGATCGTCGGGTCGTGAAGCTCCTGAAGACCTTCGCGGCGAGCGCCCTCCTGGACGGACGGGACGCGGTGGACGAGGGCGACCTCTTCGTCCTCGCCCACGTCTGGAGTTCCGAGGATCAGGCGCCCGTTCTCGACGCACTGGTCGCGCCGGTGCTCGAGGCGTTCGCGCGGGAACATCCCGAGCGAAGGCGCGTGGGAGCGGTGGGTGTCGGGACGAGCGCGCTCTCGGCGGAGGTCGACCGAATTCGGGCAATCCTGACCGCGGATCCGCCGCCCAGCGACGTGCAGCTCTTCAGCCAGCTGCGCGCGCTCGGCGAGATCAGGGCGGCGCTCGCCAGCGCGCCCGGGGCAGACGCCGAACTGCTGGAAAAGCGAATCGAATCGCTCCTGGACGCGACGCTGACGTCCGGGCGATACCTGTGATCCGGTGAGCGCGCCGAAGGTACTGTTCCGCCGGGTCGGCCCGGTCGCCGTTCCGATCCCGTCGTACCAGACGGCGGGCGCCTCGGGGCTGGATCTGGCCGCGGCGATCGACCAGCCGGTCGTTCTGGCGCCGGGAGAGCGCGCGCTCGTGCCTACCGGACTCGCGGTCTCGATCCCGGACGGGTTCGAGGGTCAGGTCCGGCCGCGCTCGGGCTGGGCGCTCCGGCACGGAATCGGCATCGTGAACTCCCCCGGCACGATCGACTCGGACTATCGCGGTGCCGTGGGAATCGTGCTCGTCAACCACGGCACCGAGCCGTTCGTCGTCGCACCGCTCGCGCGGATCGCGCAGCTGGTGATCACTCCCGTCGCACGGGTGGAGGTGCAACTGGTGGACGCCTTGGACGACACGAGCCGGGGCGACGGAGGCTACGGTTCCACCGGCGCCTGATCGGGCGCGGCGACGCGCCGGAGGAAGACCGTCACCGCCCGTTCGAGGCGTACGCGCTCGAGGTCGCGCGTGATGATGTGGCGCGAGCGCGGCAGGATTTCCACCTGGACGTCCGTTGTGCCGAGGCGTTCGACCACGCGCTCGACGTTGCGCACCGGACACACCCGATCGCGCGTTCCGTGGGCGATGAACGTCGGCACCCTGACCTCGGGCAGCCGGTTCCGGAGGCGCTGGCCCGCTCGGAGCACCTCGATGGCCGCCTGAACCGGCTGCCGGTCGTAGGTGAGGTGGCTGCGCCGCGACACGGGGTCTGCGATGTCGGCGCCGGCCTTCGGCACCGAGAACGGGGGCAGGCCGAGCCGGTCCACGGCCTCGAGCAGCAGCGCGGGCATCGGAGACGTCAGCCAGAAGGCGTTGGCGAGCAACATCAGCGCGACCGTCGTGGCCGGGCGCTCCAGCGCGACGTGCGTCGCCAGGAGCGACCCGAGGGAGAGCCCGGCCACGACGACCGGGCCGCGCGTGCTCAGATCGTCATGGACCGCCGTCGCGTGCGCCGCCCAGTCGCGAAACCCGAGCGGCGCCAGATCCGCGACGGACGTCCCGTGACCGGGAAGCAGCGGGGCGTGGCAGGCGAGGCCCAAATGCGACGCCGAATCGCACAGCAGCGCCACGTCGAGCGGCGTCGCGCCGAAGCCGTGCAAGGCGAGCAGGGTCGGCGTCGCTCCGCCCCGGACGATGGGCGAGGGGAGTCCTTCCCCCACGAGGATGCCGGAGCTCGCCACGGGCGACTCAGCCTGCGCCGCGCTTGATGCCGTAGGCGCGGATCTTCTTGTGCAGGTTCGTGCGCTCGACGCCGAGCGCCACGGCCGCCTTGGAGATGTTCCACTCGAGGTGCACGAGCGTCTGGACGATGAAGGCCCGCTCGGCAGCTTCGCGGAAGTCGCGAAGACTCATCCGATCCGCATCGCCCTTGATGGCCTCCTCCAGCGGGTCGAGCGCCGCGTTCGACGCCGCGCTGCCCGGCGCGCTGGCCGGTTCGTCGTCGTCGAACGGGCTGGCGTGCGGGTCCTCCGGAAGGTCCGCCACCGTGATGACGTCGCTGGAGAGGATCGCTGCTCGCTCGACGACGTTCTTCAGCTCTCGGACGTTGCCCGGCCACTGGCGCGCGGTCAGCGCGTCGTAGACGCCGGGCTCGATTCGCTTGGGACGCAGGCCGTTCTCCCGACAGAATGCCGCGACGAAGGCCTCTGCCAGGATCCGCACGTCCTCTCGGCGGTCGCGCAGCGCCGGCACCTTCAGCGGGAAGACGTTGAGTCGGAAGTAGAGGTCCTCACGAAAGGCCCCCGCCGCCACCTCCCTGGACAGATCCTTGTTCGTCGCAGCGAGCACACGGACATCGACGTGGATGACGTGCTCGCTCCCCACGCGCACGATCTCCCCGTTCTGCAGCGCACGGAGGACCTTCGCCTGGGCCGCGAGGTCCATGTCGCCAATCTCGTCCATGAAGAGCGTCCCGCCGTGCGCCTGCTCGAAGAACCCGCGCTTGCGCCCGTGGGCGCCGGTGAAGGAGCCCTTCTCGTGGCCGAACAGCTCGCTCTCGATGAGCTCCCTGGGGATCGCGGCGCAGTTGACCTTGACGAACGGCTCGTCGCGGCGGGGGCTGAGGCGATGGATGGCTCGGCTGACGAGCTCCTTCCCGGTGCCACTCTCGCCGGTGATGAGAACGCTCGCCTTGGTGGGCGCGACCTTGTCGATGTCCTGGAAGAGACGCTGGACGGCCGCCGACGTCCCGATCATCTCGTAGCGTGCCTCGAGCTCCGCGCGCATCTGCTCGACGGTGCGCGACAGCCGCGCGGCCCGGATGCAGTTCTGCACGCTCACGAGGATTCGCTCGCGGTTGAGGGGCTTCTCGAAGAAGTCGGTCGCGCCGAGCTTGATGGCGAGGACCGCGTCCTGCACCGTCGCGTGGCCGCTGATGACGATGATCGGCAGATCGCGAGTGGCCTCCTCCGCGCGGAGCTTCTCCAGCGCCTCGAGCCCCGTCATCCCCGGCAGGCGCAGATCGAGGATCGCCAGATCCACCGGCTGCGCCGGGTTCCCGAGCGCGTCGAGGGCCTCTTCCGCCGATCCGACCCCTGCGACCCTGTAACCTTCGCCACCGAGCACCATCTCGAGGGTTCGACGGATGTTCTTCTCGTCGTCCACGACGAGTACGGTCGGAGCGACCGTCGCCAGCGAGCCGGCGGCGTCAGTCACGTGCCGGCTCGTCGAGGTGCTTCAGGAACTCCCGCGCCGGAATGATGAACGGACTGTCGGGGTACTTGGCCAGGACGTTCGACAGGACCACGCGCGCATCTGCTCGACGCTTCATCTTCATGTACGTCTCGGCGAGGAGCACCATCGCTTCGGGTTCGAGCCCCGACCGTTCGAACGCACGCAGCGCGTGCTGCGCTCGCGCCGCCGCAGCCTCGAAGCGGTCCTCGGCCAGGTAGAAGCGCGCGACGTAGATCTCGTGGCGTGCCAGCACGCCGGTCAGGACCTCCAGGTGATGCTCGACCTCGCGCTGCGCCTTGTAGCCGGGGTAGTCGGCCAGGAACGCCCTGGCCGCCTGGTGACCGTCCACGACGACCGCGAGGTCGCGCTCCTCGAGCGGCGGGAGGAGGAGCGCCTCACCCGCCTGCTCGTAGTGAGCCTTCACGATCCGGAAGCGGGCGTACACGACCTCCGGATCGTTCGGGTAGTCGTGGACGAACGTCTTGTACTCAGTGATGGCCTCGGGGAACTGCCCCTGCCTGAACGCTGCGTCGGCGATCCGGAGCTGGGCGAGGCGCGCGTAGCGGCTGTAGGCGTACTTGCGACGCACCTCCTGCATCAGGAGCGTCGCGTCCTCCCAGTCCGAGTCGAAGTAGGCGTCCAGCGCTTCTTCGTACGCGGTCTTCGCATTCTCCGTGTACTCGAGCGGGCTCTCGGCGCGCTCCTCGGTCCCCGCGCAAGCGACCGCGCCCAAGCTCGTGAGGAGCAGCGCCATCGGGGTGAACGGGAAGCGCCGACGCATGTTCGACGGACAGGTTGCTACTGGCATCGCCCGATTTTCGCAAGCTGGTGGTCAGGCGCACGGCAGAGCCTCGAATTCTCGATGTCGTGGTGGTAGGCACGTCGCCATGCGTCGGCGCACCTCGTCCGCGATCGTCACCCTGGCGTTCACCCTCGGACGAGGTGTCCTTGCTCAACCCGCCGCACCCGATTCCGCACCGCCGGCCCCTCCGCAGCCCACGGCGCCGCCTGTCGTCGCTCCCGGGCCGCCGGCACCCGCGACGACACCGCCTCCACCCCCGGGCCCGCCCGGTCCACCGCCGCCCCAGGCCTACGGTCCTCCGCCGGCCCCGGGTCCCGGGGGCTATCCCCCGTCGTACCCGCCGCCCGGGCCGCCAGGGCCGCCAGGGTACGCGCCTCCGTTCCCACAACCGCCGCCTCCGGACCCGACCGTCGAGCGGCACGACGGGTTCTACTTCCGCGTGTCCGTGGGCGGCGCGCGGATGGTCAGCACGCTCGACGTCGATCGACCCATCGCGAACGAGACCACCCTGACGGGCGGCGCGCTGTCGCTCGACCTCGCCTTCGGTGGGACGCCCGCGGACGGCTTCGTCATCGGCGGCGCCATCTTCACCGACACCTTCTTCAGTCCCAGGAGCGACGATCTCGTCCCCTCGGAAGAAGCGCGGTTCGACAGCTATGGCGTCTCGCTGCTCGGCCCCTTCGCGTCGCTCTACCCCGATGCTCGCGACGGGCTGCATTTCGTCGGTGCCTTCGGTCTCGGCAACGTCTCGAGCGGTAACGCTTGCATCGACGATCGCTGCGGCGACGGCGGAACGAACGTCCTGCGGGACCAGGTGAGCGTCGGCTTCGGCATGCTGCTCGGGGTAGGGTACGACTTCTGGATCGGTGAGCAGTGGAGCCTGGGGGTGCTCGCGCGCGGACAGTACGTGAGCGCGTCGGGAGAGACGAAGGACGAGGAAGAAGTGCGCGCGACGGCGCTGGTTCTTCCATCCGTTCAGCTCGCGTTCACGCACCATTGACGCGGCGTTGGTGCGCACGTTCGAGGCTTGATAAAGAGGGGAGTGCCATGAGCGACAAGGTGCCAATGACACCCACGGGAGCCGCGAGGCTTCGCGAGGAGCTGTCCCGGCTGAAGGAGGAACGACCGAAGATCAGCCGCGAGATCGGCGTGGCTCGCGACCATGGCGACCTGAGCGAGAACGCGGAGTACCACGCGGCGAAGGAGCGTCAGGGACTGGTCGAAGCACAGATCAAGGACATCGAGGGCAAGCTCGCCCGGGCCGAGATCATCGATCCCGCCGTACTGACGGGCGATCGCGTCCAGTTCGGTGCGTCCGTCGAGCTCATGAACCTCGACACGGAGGAGGAGTTCACCTACCAGATCGTCGGCGCCGACGAGGCCGACATCGACGCCGGTACGATCT
>CAZARU010000243.1:0-5967 GCA_964487605.1 uncultured Polyangiaceae bacterium | reverse complement strand
CGAGCGTCGCGGCCTCTTCGAGCAGGCCAAGGGCGGGACGCTCTTCCTCGACGAGGTCGGGGAGCTGTCGCCGGCCACCCAGGCGCGGCTCCTGCGCGTCCTGCAGGAGGGCGAGATGCGACCCGTGGGCTCGAACGAGGCGCGCAAGGTGGACGTTCGCGTGGTGGCGGCCACTCACCGGGACCTCGAGGCCCGGGTCGCCTCGGGGGAGTTCCGCGAGGATCTGTTCTACCGTCTCAACGTCTTCTCGCTCCGCGCGCCGCCGCTTCGCGACCGTCCGGACGACGTCCCCGAGCTGGTTCACCATTTCCTGCGCAAGCACTCGGCGCGACTCCGAAAGTCCGTCGAGCACGTCGCGCCGGAAGTCATGGACGCGCTCGCCCGGGCGGCATGGCCCGGCAACGTGCGTCAGCTCGAGAACGTGGTGCAGCGCGCCATCGTCGTCGCCCAGGGCGGTTCCATAGAGCTGCGGCACCTGCCGTCGGAGCTGTGGCGCGCGGAGCCTCCAGCCTCAGCGCCGGCGCCAGGCGGACCCGCGCCAACCCTGGGCGAGGCCCGCGCCGCCTTCGAGCGCGGTTACCTCGAGCGGTGCCTCGCCGACGCCGGGGGGAACCTCGCCTCCGCCGCGCGGGCGGCGGGTCTCGACCGCTCGAACCTCCGGCGACTCCTCAAGCGCCATCAGCTGGACCGCCCCGGGAGCGGCTCCTGAGCAGGCCGGCCCGCGGCGCGTCGGGGCCCGCTTTCCCTGGGCGGTGCGCCGGCGCATCCTCCGCGCCCCATGTACGCGCGCAACGGCGGGGTTCGGCTGCACTACGAGGTCCGGGGGACTGCCGGGGCGCCGCCCCTGCTGATGATCCGCGGGCTCGCGCGCACGAGCCGACACTGGAGCGACGAGCTTCTCCGACGCCTCGACTCCGACTTCACGGTTCTGGTCATGGACAACCGCGGCGTGGGCAAGAGCAGCGTGCCGCTTCCGCCGTACTCGACGCGCCAGATGGCGGCCGACGCGGTCGCCGTGCTCGACGCCGCCGGGATCCCCCGCTGCCACGTCTTCGGAGTGTCGCTCGGCGGCATGATCGCCCAGGAGCTGGCGCTCCGGCACGCCGAGCGCGTGGACGGGCTGGCGCTCGGGTGCACGCGTGCCGGCGGCCGTAGCGGTCCCGGCACCGGCGCGTGGGCGGTGGCTCGGATCCTCGGCGCGCTGCCCATGGCTCCCGACGACGCGGTCGAGCACGCGGCCCCGCTGGCACTCGGCGACGCGTTCATCGCGGCCCGCCCCGACGTGATCCAGGACTGGAGACGCATCGCCCGCGAGGATCGCCCGCGCCGCATGGGGATCGTCGGCCAGATCGCCGCGGCGGTGCGTCACGACACGACACGGCGCCTGGGCTCGATTCGCGCCAGAACGGTGGTCATCACCGGGAACGCCGATCGGCTGATTCACCCTCGCAATTCCGAGGTCCTGGCCGCGCGCATCCCGGGGGCTCGGTACGAGCTCCTCGACGGGGCGGCCCACGACTTCGCGACGGAGCAGCCCGAAGCGACGGCGGACGTGCTCCGGCGCCGTCTGCTCGCGCCCGCGTAGCACCTTGCACCTCGACCGCTGCAGGGGCGCGCTTCGCGCTGCTACAGTGCTGCCGCCATGCCCCTCGATCCTGCCGCGCGGGCGCTTCTGGACGCCATCGCGTCGTCCGGAGCACCGGAACTCTGCGACCTTCCGCTCGAGCTGGCGCGCGAGGCGTCCCGGGCGACGCACGCGCTGCAGCTTCCCCCGGAGCCGGTCGCCTCCGTGGAGGATCGCGTGATCGACGCGGGCTCGCCGGCGGCGGACCGGATCCCCGTGAGGATCTACCGATCCTCGACCGACGGACGACTGCCGGTGCTCGTGTACTTTCACGGGGGCGGGCACACCATCGGCGATCTGGACACGCAGGACTCGGCGTGTCGCGCCCTCGCGAACGGCGCCGGGTGCGCGGTCGTGAGCGTGGACTACCGCCTGGCGCCGGAGCATCCGTTCCCCGCGCCCCTGGAGGACGCCTACGCTGCCACGCGCTGGGTCGCGCAGGCCGCAGAGGGCGAGCGGTTCGACGCGACTCGCGTCGCCGTGGGCGGGGACAGCGCGGGCGGAAACCTGGCGGCTGCCGTGGCGCTGGCCGCGCGGGACAGGGGAGGGCCGCCGCTCGTCTTTCAGCTGCTCGTCTACCCGACGGTGGACGGCCTTTGCGAGTCCCCATCCCACGAGCGCAACGGCGCGGGGTACCTGCTCACGTCGCGTCTCATCGCGTGGTTTCGCGACAACCACGTCCCGCGCGTCGAGGATCGCTCGCACCCGCTCGTCTCACCGCTGCGCGCGGAGTCGCTCGCCTGCCTCCCCCCTGCGCTCGTCATCTCGGCGGAGTTCGATCCGCTGGTGGACGAAGGGCGCGCCTACGCGGCGCGCCTGCGCGACGCGGGAGTCGCCGTCCGTGAACGCCACTTCGAGGGGATGATCCACGGCTTCTGGGGGATGGGCGCCATGTTGCCTCCGGCGGCGGTCGCCATCCGCGAGGCCGGGCAGGCGCTCGCCTCGGCTTTTCGGGTCCGGGGCTGACGTGCGCAAGCTGCGCGACGTGCTCGCGGATCGAAACCGACCCGATCCGCGCGATCTGCGGTCGCGGAGCGACGCGCGGCGCGAGCGCAAGAACGACGAGGATCGGCTCGCGAGTCTCGCGCGCAGGCTCGTGGATCTGTCGGCGGCCGTGACGGCGCGGCTGGAGCTTCCCGAACCCCTCGTCGACGTGTTGCAGGACGCGCGACGGATCCGCAGCCCTGCGGCGATGAATCGCCAGCTCCGCCTCGTCCGCGCGCACCTGCGCGAGCTCGACGCCGAGGCCATCGCCGAACGGCTCACCAGGCTCGACCTCGTGCCCGTGGCGCTGACGACCGACTCGGCAGCCGACGCCTGGGTGTCTCGACTCGTGGCCGGGGGCGACGCCGCGCTCGACGACCTGCTCGCGAGTCACCCGACCGTCGATCGCCGGCGCGTGCGGCAGCTCGTCCGGGCCCTGTCGGGGGACCGCGCCGACGCGGTCGCGCGGGCACGAAGGGGCCTCGTGGCGGTGCTGGGCGGCGCCGAGCGCCCCCGGGCTGCACGGACGCGAGGGCGCTGACGCAGCGGGTCGGGGGCCGGTCGACCCGTGCTCGTCACTCGTCGCTGCGCCCCAGGCCGAGCACCGTGAGCGCCTCCACGAGCCGGTCGTAGTCGTCGATCGAGTTGTAGAGCTGTGCGCTCACGCGCAGGCAGCGCGAGCCGCCCGGCGGCCAAGTGAAGACGGGCACCTCGATGCGGAAGCGCTCGTGCAGCTCACGCTGGATCGGATCCTCGTCGAACACCGACGCGCGCGGCGGGCCGCTGCTCCGCAGCGGGACCGTCGCCATGGAGCCGAGCATGTCGTCGGGTGCCGGTGCGGCGATCCCCAGGTGAGCCGCCAACCGATCGCGCGCTGCGACGGCGAGCGCGTGGTTCTCCGACATGACGCCTCGGATGCCGCCCGCCGACAGCGCGCCGAGGGCTTCGAGCGCGTTCTGAATCGAGAGGATCGCCGTGAAGTCGGTGGTCCCCTGCCAGTCGAACTCCTCCCGGAACCGTCGCGCCACGTCCTTGGACGCACGCCCGTGGCTGACGACGGTCGGATGCAGGTCGCGTTGACGATCCTCCCGCACCCACAGCAGGGCCGCTCCCTTCGGGGCGCAGCCCCACTTGTGGAAGTTGCCCGTGTAGTACGACGCACCGAGGGTATCGAGGTCGAGCGGCAACATGCCAGGCGCGTGCGCGCCATCCACGAGCACCGGGATGCCGCGAGGTTCGAGGGCGGCGGTCACCAGCGCCACGGGGAGCACCAGGGCCGTCGGGCTGGTCACGTGATCCAGCAGCACGAGGCGCGTGCGATCGGTCACCGCCTCCATCACTGCGGCGAACGCCTCCATGGGCGACGTCAAGGGGAACGGGAACGAAGCCACGGTCACCTTCGCCCGCGCGCCGGCTGCCCAGTGCTCCAGGGCGTTTCGGCACGCGCCGTAGGCATGGTTCGTGGTCAGCAGCTCGTCGCCCTCGCGAAGGTCCAGCGACGCGACGACCGAGTTCACCGCAGCCGTCGCGTTCGTCGTGAACACGACGTCGTCGGGTCGTGCGCCCACGAAGCGGGCGACTGCACTGCGTGCGTCGTCGAGCAAGCCCGGCAGGGAGCGCACGAAGAACTCCATCGGGTTCTTCTCGACGCGCTCGCGCAGGGCCGTTTGGTGATCGAGCACCGACCGCAGGCACGCGCCGAAGGAGCCGTGGTTCAGGTAGACGACGTCCGGGTCGAGCGCGAACCGCGCCGCGAGAGAGGAGGGCACGGGGCGAACATACCGCCTCCGTTGCCCGGCGTGAGCCATGCCTCGCGTCGAGGGCTGGAGCGTGGCAGCCTCGCGTCGCTCGGAGGCGCGCATGAGCCTGACCCTGGTCATCGGAAACAAGTGCTACTCGTCATGGTCGCTGCGGCCCTGGCTCGCGCTCACCCACGCCGCAATCCCGTTCACGGAGGTGCTCGTCCCGCTGGGGCAGCCCGACACGAAGGCGCGCATCCTCGCTCACTGCCCGACCGGACGCGTCCCGGCGCTCATCACGGGCTCCGTCACCATCGCCGAGTCCATCGCCATCCTGGAGACCCTCGCGGAGCGCCATCCGGAGGCGCGCCTCTGGCCCGACGACCCCGATGCGCGAGCCATGGCCCGGTCGGCCAGCGCCGAAATGCACGCCGGGTTCCCGGATCTTCGCCAGTGCTGCCCCTACAACCTGAAGCGGCGGCGCGCCCGCACGCTCACGCCCGGGGCACGCGCCGACATCGAACGCGTGACCTCGCTCTGGCGCTCGCTTCGCGAGCGGGCTCCAGCGCGCGGGGACTACTTGCTCGGAGAGTTCGGGGCCGTCGACTGCATGTTCGCGCCCGTGGCCGGGCGGATCCGCAGCTACGAGATCCCCGTGGACCGACCGACGATGGCGTACGTCGAGGCCATCGAGGCGCTGCCGGCGTTCGGTGCCTGGCGAGCGGCGGCCCTCGAGGAGCCGTGGACCTACCTCTCGACCGACGGCATCGACTGACGCGCGTCGTGAAGCGGCTGTTGATCATCCGTCACACGCAGGGCGGCAGCACCGAGCGGCTGGCGCAGGCCGTGCTCGTCGGGGCCCGCCGCGAGCCCGACGTGGAGGCGATGCTCGTCGGCGCGTTCGACACGGGTCCGGAGGATCTGCTCGCGGCGCACGGCTACGTCTTCGGGACGCCCGAGAACTTCGGGTACATGTCGGGCGGGCTCAAGGACTTCTTCGATCGGACCTATTACCCGACCGAGGGCAAGCTCGTGAACCGCCCCTACGCCGTGTTCGTCAAGGCCGGCAACGACGGTTCGGGTGCCCTCGGCAGCATCGAGCGGATCGTCCGGGGGATGCAGCTTCGCAAGGTGGCCGATGCCGTCGTGTGCCGGGGCGACGTCACCGACGAGGTGATCGCGCGGTGCGAAGAGCTCGGTGAGACCGTCGCGGCGGGGATGGCGCTGGGGATCTTTTGACGGCGGAGGATCGATTCCCATCGCGAGTCGGCGGGACGCGTGCCCTGTTCGCGCTCGTGTTCGCGCCCGTCGCCGTTCAGGCGCTGGTCTTCGTGGCGGAGCGCGTCGGACGCGACGTCGGCGGTGGCGGCGTGATGGCCGACGTGCGTGCGGCTTCGCTGGCGGCGGTCTCCGGGGTCGTCGGGGTGGCCGGGCTCGTGCTGGTGCTCGAGCCGCGCTTCCTGGCCGAGCGCGCTCGGCGGCCCTCGTGGTTCGTGAGGCTCGCAAGCGTGGCACCCGCCGGCGCGCTCGCGGCGCTGCTCGCGCACCAGGCCGTCGCGCCGACGCGTCACGCGGCGCTCGCGCCGGCCGCAGCCGCCGTGCTCGGCGTGCTCGGGGCGG
>CAZARU010000242.1:0-6061 GCA_964487605.1 uncultured Polyangiaceae bacterium | reverse complement strand
GTCGACTTCACGTGCGTCCAGCTACAGACCGCGTGCGGCAAGATCGCGGACGCGCAGCTCGCGGGACAGTGCAAGACGCAGCTCACGAAGGCCAGGCCCTCGGGCGATCGAGCGTGCAGCGTGGCGTACAACACGTTCCAGGCTGCCGGCATCCTCCGCTGACGTCGTGAGGCGCCGCCCCGCGTCGGCGCGGGGCGGCGGAGCCACCCGATGAGCGAGCGTCCGACGGACGCGCCACCTGCGCGGTTTCCGAGGCAGGCGGCGGTCGTCGCGCTCGCTCTCGTCTTGTTCGCCGTCTGGGGGCGGATGCAGGTGGCGGCGCTCGTCGCCTGCTACGTCGCGGCGATCGTGCTCCTGAACCTGGCCATCACGGCGCGCCGCGACCTCTTGCCAAACCTGGGACGGTGGCAAGCGGCGATCCTGCTCGGCGTCCCCGTGCTGGCGCCGCTCGCCGCGCTGCATCGTCATCGGTCTGCGCTCTGGAACGACGCGGGTCTGCGCGGCGTGGTCGAGGTCACCCGGGATCGACTCGCGCTGGAGGAGACCCCGACGCTGTTCCCGCGCACCATCGCCGGAGACCACCCGCAGCGGCTCTACGCGTTCGCCCGCGGTGCGAGCTCGGCGAGTCTCTCGCTTCGCGAAGATCTCCCGGCGGTCGAGGGCACGCCACTGGGGCGGGGAGTGTTCCGCTTCTCGTACGATCCCGCGCGCCACGGGGCCCCGGCCGCCGTCTCGGGCCCGTTCGAGGTACGCCTGACCGTGGGCGGCAAGAGCGTGAAGCGTTCGCTCGACGCGAGCGTGCCGCTGGCGCGACCTCGCTGGCTCGCGTCGTTCCCCGGCGCAGGAGTGGCGGCCGCGGTGAGCGAGGAGACGGACGACATCGTCATCTTTCGTGCCACCGGAGAGTTCCACCTCGTCCGCGTGGGGGACGCACCGACCGACCTCGCGTTCTTCGACTCGGGGCGCCGCATCGCCGTGGCGCACCGTTTCTCCCCGGAAATCTTCGTCGTGGACGTCGAGCACCGCACCGTCGAGAAGCGCATCGACGTCGGCTCGCGGGGGATGGGCCGCGTCGCGCTGAGCCCCGACGGGAGCACTCTCGCCGTCGCCCTGGCGGGTGGCCCGCCGGGCGTCGAGCTGGTCGCGCTCACGACGGAGGGGCAGCGCTCCTCCGTGCGTCTGGGGTTCCGTCCGGACCACGTCGCGTTCGGCGCGAGCGGCGACGAGCTGATCGCGAGCTGGCGCGAACGCAAGACGCTCTACCGCCTGCGTCGCACGACCAGCGACGACGGAGGGCTCGAGCTCCCACGCCGCACCGGCAGCGCGCCGTCGGGGTGGCGGCTGGACGCAACGACGCTCCCCATGGGCAGGCCCGCCGTGGCCGTCCATCGCACCCGCGACGGACAGCAACTGCTCGTCGCTTCGACCGGCAGGAGCGAGGACGGGGCGGAGGTCCCCGGGAACCACTTCGTCGAGCACCGCATCGTCAGCATCGACCTCCCCAGGTGGCGAATCGGGGGGGAGCGCGTCACGGGGAGGCTGAGCAACGAGCAGGACCGCGCCAGCGCGATGGAGCACGGCTCGGGTCCGGTCGCCTTCACGGATCGCGCCGACGGGACGCTGCTCGTCGCGTTCTCCGGCTCCGACGAGGTGTGGACGCTGGCACAAGGGGCCTCCGAACCGACCGCCATCACGAGGGTGGGTCCGGAGCTGTCCGCCCCGCATGGCCTGGCGGATCTGGGGCAGGGGCGGTTCGCCGTGAGCTCGCCGTCGAGCGGGACGCTCGGCGTCTTCGACTCGAACGGCGCCAGGACCGCGCTGGCGCAGGTCGGTCCGGCCGACGAGGATCTCGAACAGCGCGACCGTGTGGCGTGGCTTCGCCGCCAGGGCGAACGCGCGTTCTACGAGGCCACGCGCTCGGGAATCGCCTGCCACAGCTGTCATGTCTTCGCGGACAGCGACTACTCGCGGCACAACATCGGCCAGCCGACGCAGCTCCCCACGCTGAGCACCTTCGGCATCGCCGGCACGTCGCCCTATCTGCGAGACGCGAGCTATCCACGCGTGCGCGACATGATGCAGGTCGCCGAGGACGTGTATCGGGGCTTCCGAAACCGCGCCAAGGCCGACCGCGGCGAGAGTCTGGAAGCGTTCGTCGAGAGCCTCGCGCCGCTCCCGCTGCCGCCGGCGGCCGAGGAGAACTTGGATCGCGAGCGCGCCGGCATGGAGGCGTTCTTCTCCGCACGGTGCCCGCTCTGTCACACGCCCCCCGCGTTCACGAACCTGGGTCAGGTGCCCGCGAAGGCGGTCTTCCCGGAGTACTCCACCAGCATCGGCGATGGACACACGCTGGACGTCCCCACGCTCGTGGGCCTGGCGACGAGCCCCCCGTACCTCCACGACGGCCGAGCGCAGACCCTCGAGGACGTACTCGTGGAGCACAACGCGAGCGATCGTCACGGGAACGTACGGGCGCTGTCCGACGGTGAACGCGCCGATCTCGTCTACCTCCTGGAGCGCCTGTGAGCCGCGACGACGCGCGTCGCCTCGCGTTTCGTGCGGTGGGAAGCGCCGTCGCTGCCGTGCTCGTCGCGCTGGGCGTCCTCGCCGCGCGCATCGACTACGCGACGGTTCGCGACCACGAGCTCGCGGAGGTGAGCGGTTGGGCAGCCGTCGTGTTCCTGTTCGCCGCCCTCCTGGTGACGCCCGTTCGCCGCCTGCTCGACCTCGCCGGGCGCCCCCTCCCAAAGAGCGAGGCGGTCGCGTTTCGACGCGCGTTCGGTATCGCGAGCGCGGTGCTGGCGACAGCGCACGCCGCCATCGCAACGTTCACGTGGCTGGGCGGCTCATGGCGCGTCGTGCTGGAGCGCCCGCATCTGCGGCTGGGGGCGCTGGCGCTGATCGTGCTGCTGGTTCTCGCCGCGACGTCGTTCGATCGCGTGATCCGTGGGCTCCGGATCAAGCTGTGGACGGAGCTCCACCGGCTCGCGTACGTGGCGGCTGCGCTCGTCGCACTCCACCTGATGCAGTCGGCGTTCGCGAGTCGCACCCTGGTGCTCGCGGCCTTCTCGGCGCTCGTCGTGGTGGGGCTCGCCAGGGCTCTACCGCACGCGCGACGTCGGGAACGCGAACGAGCGGCGCCCAGCGACAGCGAGCCCTGACGGCCCTTCGCGCCGAGCGCGACGCCGCAGGAGCAAGACCAGCCCGAGGAACGCCAGCCCGCTCGATGCCGGACCGCCGCCCTCGGTAACCGCGCGGCACCCGCAGCCGCCATCGTCCCCCGATGGCGACGCAGCCGTTCCCGCTCCCGCCGTCGCTCCCGTCGAGACGGAGCCGGCCGACCCCGCGGTCGATCCTCCGGTGCCCCCGGAGGACCCGCCGGTTCCGCCGGCTGTGACACCGCTTCCGCCGTTCGCTGCGGCTCCCGCCGCGCCACCCCCTGCTCCCCCGCCCGCGCCACCCGTCGCGCCAGCCCCGGTCCCTCCCGCGGCGGTCCCCCCTGCCCCGCCAGCCCCGGCCGCTCCCGCGGCGCCACCAGCACCGAGGGGGATGGATCCCTTGAAGCCGGGGCCGATCGGCCATGCCGGCGTGCCACCCGCCACGTAGTGGTACGCGCCCACGTGCGCGGCGCCGTTCCGGAGGGTCCCATCGAAGTCGTCTGCGACGACGCGGGCGGTGTCGCCGGCCCCGATGAGCTTCGAGCCCAGCGCGGGGAACACGTCGAGGTTCGTGCTGCCGAAGGTCGCGTTCACGAAGTCCGTCGCGACGTCCCCGCTCGCGTCGAAGCCTCCGACACCCTGAACCGCGCCCCGGCCAACGTTGCCCGTCGAGACGACGAGCGCCGTGTTGCCACCGACGCGCAGGGCGCTCGCATTCTGGCTGTACAGCGCGTTGTTCGCGATGACCACGGCCTGCGCGACGTCGTTGGTCCGCAAGGCATCGTTTCGCACCACGACCGTGTTGTGGACGATCTCCAGGTTGCCGGGCGTGGCGCCCTGGTGAATCTGGTTGTGGATGCCGTTGGCGCCGGCACCCAGCACGATGTTGTTGCGAATCACCGCGTCGGCCGCCGCCTGAATTCCGTGATCGCCACACCCCCACATGACGTTGCGCTCGAGCACGTTCCGAGCCTGGCCGGCCGTGCCGTACACGAGGATGCACGGGTAGTTCGTGTCGTGGATCACGTTGTCGCGCACGACGTTGCCGTAGCTCCCGTGCTTGATCTCGATGCCGTCGCCCTGGGACGTGCCCAGGGTGTCGTGAATCCAGTTGGCCTCGATCACGCTGTCGAACATCACGCAGGCCGCATCGTTGCACCCCAGGTACATCCCTTCGCCGGTCCCGCCGGTGTGGTGGATGTGGTTCCCCCGGAACACCAGGCCCTCGTAGGTGTTGCCCCCGATGTTCGCGCTGATCCCGACGTCGCCGGTCTGGTGAACCTCGCAGCCCTCGATCGTCACGAAGCTGGAGTTCATGATCCGAATGCCGTGGGAGCCGCCGCGCACCTCGAGCGCGCGGAGCACGAGGTGGCGCGCGTTCTCGACGTTGATGGTGTTCTGGCCGGCGTCCGGTCGCGTGATCACCGCGGTCTCTCCGTCCTTCGAGCGGATCACGATGGGAGCGGCCGCCGTGCCCTGCGCGCCGATCGAGAAGCGTGATGTCAGGTTGTACGTTCCTCCCCGCAAGACCAGCTCGTCACCGGGACCGAGGGCGTTGACCGCGGCCCGAAGGTCGTCCGTGGGACCCATTTCGACGATGGCGGCGCCTGCCGGGCCGGTGAGCGATAGGAGGGCGAGAGCGAGGCACGGGGAGCAGCGCATGTGGGGAGGCTACCCGAACCGCAGCGCCGCACGAACCTTCGAGGCTCGCGCGAGCCCCTGCCTCGTGACCCGTGCCGACAGAGGTCCGGCGGGAGGCGAAGGGCCGACCCCTCCCACGCGCCCGGCGCGGGCGCTACATGGTCCGCCGCGGGCACGGCGGAGCCCGCCACGAGGAGGAGCCATGGCAGGACACGCGGTCGTTTCGGAAGCAGAGTGGGTCGAGGCACGCAAGCGCCTGCTTGCGAGGGAGAAGGAGTTCACGCGCGCACGCGATGCCCTCAGCCAGGACCGGCGCGAGCTGCCCTGGGTGCGCGTCGAGCGCGAGTACGCGTTCGACACCGCGAGCGGGACACGAACGCTGGCCGACCTCTTCGACGGGCGGAGCCAGCTCGTCGTCTACCACTTCATGTTCGACCCGAGCTGGGAAGCGGGGTGCAAGAGTTGCTCGTTCTGGGCCGACAACTTCGAGCGCATCGTCGTGCACCTGCACCACCGCGACGTCACGCTCGTCGCGATCTCGCGCGCGCCACTCGGCAAGCTCGCGGCCTACCAGGCGCGAATGGGCTGGACCTTCCCGTGGGTGTCGTCGCACGGAAGCTCGTTCAACTTCGACCTCGGGGTGTCCTTCACGCCCGAAGAGGTCGCATCGGGCGAGGTGGCGTACAACTTCGGGACGCATCGGGCGTTCGGAAGCGAACTCCCGGGCATCACCGTGTTCGCACGAGACGACTCGGGGGCGGTCTACAGGACGTATTCCTGCTACTCGCGCGGACTCGACATGCTCAACGTCGCGTACCACTACCTCGACATCGTTCCGAAAGGCCGCGACGAGGGCCCCGGGATCATGGGCTGGCTCCGACGTCGCGACGAGTACGGGGACTGACGCGCTGTCGCATGGCCCCGCCGCAGGTGGACACGTCCCCGATGCAGCCGCGCACGCCCCTACCCGAGCACGCCGTCCAGCGTCGCTTCCGTCAGCACCCGCCGGGCCCAGCGCTCGATCTCCTCGGCCGTCCCGCCCCGAACCCGTCGCTCCACGTCCTCCGGCAGCTCCCCGAACCGCGCCACGAGTAGCCCGAGGAGCAGCTCCACGCTGCCCTCGAGCCGTCCCCTCTCGATGCCTCGTTCGATCCCCTTCTCGATGCCTTGCTCGATGCCTTGCTCGATGCCCTTCTCGATGCCTTGCTCGATGCCCTTCTGGAATCCTTCCGCTCGCAAGATGTCGGCCCCGGTCATGAATG
>CAZARU010000241.1:0-6237 GCA_964487605.1 uncultured Polyangiaceae bacterium | reverse complement strand
GGCGTAGGCGGCACGGCGGGAACGGCAGGAGCCGGCGGCACGAGCGGCGCAGGCGGCACCGCCGGCACGGGTGCGGGTGGCACCGCGGGAACGGCGGGCGCCGGCGGGACCTCCGGCAGCGGCGGGGCCGGCGGGTGTACGGGCGACACGTCGTCCGACTCCGCGAACTGTGGCGCGTGCGGGCACGACTGCTTCGGTGGCGCCTGCGTCGGCGGGCTGTGCCAGTCCGTCGTTCTTGCCTCGGGAGAGGCCGGCCCGCAGGACCTCGCCGTCGACGCCGGCAACGTCTACTGGACGAATCGGGGCACGCCGGCGGCGTCGTACTCGGACGGCGCCGTCCGGAGCGTCGCCATCGCGGGTGGGACGGCCGTGTCGGTCCTCGGCGGTCAGCCGCAGGCCTGGGGCATCGCCGTGGACCAGGGCTTCGTCTACTTTGTGACGAACGACGCCTCGTTCGGTGCCGTCACGAAGGTGCCGGTGGGTGGCGGCTCTCCGACCACGCTCGCCGGGAGCCTCGCCAACCCGGGTTTCGTCGCGGTGCTCGGCAGCGACGTCTTCTTCACCACGGGCATCTACAGCTCGACGGGCGCGGTGCTGCGCGTCGCGACCACGGGCGGCGCTCCTGCGCCGATGGCCACGAACCAGCCGTACCCGCGAGGCATCGCCGTCGACGCGAGCGGAATCTACTGGGCGAACCAGAGCACCGCCGGCCAGGTGAAGCGCATCCCGGTGACGGGAGGGGCGGCGACGACGTTCACCGGCGGACAGAACCCGTACCGGGTCGCCGTAGGTGCGAACATGGTCTACTGGTCCGACTTCGACGGGGCGCTGAACCGAGCGCCGAGCGGCGGCGGCGCCAGGACCATCCTCGCGCAGTTCGCCGGGTACGGCAGGGCAGCCGCCGTCGACGCGCGCGACGCGTACGCGACCACGGACGCGGCGGGCGGCAAGCTCGTTCGCGTGCCGGTCGGCGGAGGAACGACGAACGTCGTCGCCTCGGGCGCCGCCCCCGCCGCGATCACGCACGACGCGAACCACGTGTACTGGATCTCCGGGACGAGCATCCTGAGAGTCCGCAAGGCCGCTTCCCCGGTGTGTGGCGGACAGGGCGATGCTTGCTGCGCCGTGGGCGGATGCCAGGCCGGACTGGAGTGCGTCGGCGGAACCTGCACGGCCTGCGGCGGTCCATCACAGCCTTGCTGTGGCGGCGCGGGCTGCTGGTCGTCGACGTGCAGCGGCGGGATCTGCGGGACCTGCGCAGGCTCGTGCTCGGGATGCGCTACAAACGTGGACGCGGGTGCGCGGCACACGTGCGTGCGTCAGGCGGACGGCGAAGTGCATTGCTGGGGACACGACGAGTACGGCGCCGTCGGGAGCAGAGCCGTGCTCGGCTTCTCGGTGACGCCGGCGGCGCAGGACCTTTTGCCGAGCGCGACCTCGGTGACGGCGGGTGACGATCACAGCTGCGCGGTCACCGGGGGCACGCTCTCCTGCTGGGGGTACAACGCCTACGGCCAGACGGGCGCGACACCGTCTTCGGCGTTCACCACGGCGCCGACGACCGTGGGGTCGCTCACGGGGGTGTCGAGAGCGTCGGCGGGGGACGACCACACGTGTGCCGTCGTGACGGGTGGGACGCTCTGGTGCTTCGGGCACAACCGGTACGGCAACCTCGGAAACTCGGCGAACAACGGCAGCGATGCCGCGAACCCGATGCCCGCCCAGGTGACGGCGCTGACGAACGTCGTGGACGTGGCGGCCGGCGGTGGCTTCACGTGTGCGCTCCTCGGGAGTGGTTCGGTGTCGTGCTTCGGCGCGAACCTCTACGGAGAGATCACCGGCTCGACCAACAGCGGCACCACGAATGCGAACCCCGCGCCGCGCCAGGCGATCACCGGCGCTTCGGCGATCGCCGTGGGGCGAAGCCACGCCTGCGCGCTCGTCTCCGGCTCCGTGCGGTGCTGGGGCAGGAACTACCGCGGGCAGCTCGGCGTGGCCGTGAACGCGGGCACCACGGCGGCCAACACCGCGCCGATGACCGTTCCGGGCATCGCATCTGCCTCGAGCGTCGCCGCGGGGGGAGAGCACACCTGCGCCGTCACGGGCGGCAACGTGTGGTGCTGGGGCAGCAACGACCAGGGGCAGCTCGGAACCGCCACGAACTTCGGCACGAACGTCTCGAACACGGCGCCGGCCCAGGTGACGGGGCTGTCCGGCGCCGTCGAGGTCACCGCCGGAACGCTCCACACCTGCGCGCGTCGCACCGACGGCAGCGTCTGGTGCTGGGGATACGACGCCTTCGGCGAGCTGGGCGGCGGAGCCAGCGGGCCGAGCGATCCGGCGCCGCGACAGGCTCGCATCGCGTGCCCGTGAGCGAGCGTGCGCGGTACGTCGGCCGCGCGCCGACTCTACCTCACCACGATCTCGTCCCAGTACCCGCTGGCGAACGCCGACGCATGGTAGAGGTCGATTCGGGCAACGCCTGTGCCGGTGCCGCCGAAGGCCTGGCCTGCCGCGCGCAGAACGCCGTCCACGTAGTAGTCGAACGTCCGACTCGTCCAGTTGATGTTCCGGAGTTCGAAGTGGTACCAGGTCCCGGCGGTGTAGGCCTGCGTGACGGTCACCTGAGCGGTGAGCGTGATGAGGCCGGAGGACGAGAAGTGGTGAACCAGCAGCGGCGTCAGGAGCGAGGTGGGCGAGTACAGCGTCACGTAGGTGGAGTTGCTGTTGCTCTGCGCGGGGCGCGCCCACCAGCTCACGGAGCTCGAGAGACCTGACGGCACCGCTCGATACAGGCCCGACGCGGTCGCCGAAGAACCTTTGGTCTGCAGGAGGCTCCGCGTCGTCCCGTTCGCCGCCGTCGCGGTCGTCACCGTTCTCGCGCTGTAGACGGTGCTGGTCGCGATCCACCCGTTGAAGTCGCCGTCCTCGAAGTCCTCGTTGAGCAGGAAGTCCGAGCAGGCTCCGTCGGCGCAGTGCCGGGGCGAGCACTCCGTGCGCGTGCCCGTGTAGCCCGAGCCGTCGGCGTTGCAGGTGGTCGCGACCGTTCCGTCGCAGGCGGGCTGGTTGGCCGTGCAGATCCGCGGCTGGCAGACGGGGTTCCCGGCCAGGCAGTACTCGGTCGCCGTGCACACGTCGTAGACCGACGAGGACAGCCCGTTCGTGGCGCAGCGGTGAACGTTGCCGGTGCTGCACAGGTAGGCGGACGGCGTGCAGACGGGCGTCTGACAGGCGCCCTGCCAGCACACCCGTGAACTGGCCGCGCAGTCGACGCCGCCCGCGACGTGGCCGGAGCCGTCGGTGTTGCACGTCGTCGCGACGGTGCCGTTGCAGCTCGGCTGCCCGGGTGAGCAGATCTGCGGGTTGCACGACGGATCCCCGTCCGTGCAGTACTCGGCGACGGTGCACGTGTCGTACACGGAGCTGGACAGGCCGTTCGTCGCGCAGCGCTGAACGTGTCCCCCCTGGCAGAAGAAGCTGTTGGCGGTGCACACCGGCGTGTAGCACTGCCCGTTGGAGCAGACCTTCGACGTCGCCGCGCAGTCGGTCCCCGGAACCTCCCAGCCCGACCCGTCCGCGTTGCACGTCGTGGCGACCGATCCGTTGCAGCCCGCGACGCCCTGCGCGCAGACGTCGAACTGGCACGACGAGAGTCCTTCGACGCAGTGCTCGGACGGGCTGCAGGTGTCGTAGACGGAGCTCGCGCTGCCATCGACCAGGCACCGGTGGACGTTGCCGCCCTGGCAGCTGAACGACGAGGGCACGCAGGCGAGCGTCTGGCAGCTCCCCTGCCAGCACACTTGGCTGCCGCAGTCCGCGTCCGTGAACGCCGATCCCTCCGAGTTGCAGGTGCGCAGTGCGTTGCCCACGCAGCTCACGGAGTCGGGCGTGCAGGTCACGAGCTGGCAGGCGGCCGTCGTCGCGTCGCAGTAGTAGAGGAACGCGCACGGCTGGATGACGATTTCCTCCACGCCGTCGGCGGAGCACTCGACGACGGCGCTCTCGAAGCAACGTCGGGCCCCCGGCGTGCAGATCACGGGCCGGCACTCCGCCGCCACGCAGGCGCCACCGTCGGCGGCGCAGTCCTCGACGACCGACGTGGACAGGCCGTCCGGATCGCAGCGAACGAGCTTCTCCCCCGCGGCGTCGCAGGAGGTGAGCCCTGGAGAGCACGTGTGATCGATGCATGCTGCCGAGGTGTCCGCCTCGACGCACGTCTGTATCAGCGAGCAGGTCTCGGTGACCTCCAGCGCGGATCCGTCGGCCCTGCACGTGCGGACGTTCGCGTCGTGACACTCCGCTTCACCCGCGACACAGACGTCGGCGCGACACGTCCCGGCGACGCAGTGCCGGTCGAGGGAACAATCGTCGCTGTCCCGGCACTCCACGCAGTGGCCGGCGTCGAAGTCGCAGAGCAGTCCGAGCGGGGTACAGTCCAGATCCGAGTCGCACGCCGGGAGGCAGAACGTACCGACGCAGACCCAGTCCTCCTGGCAGTCGCTCGTCGTCAGACACTCGACGCACCGGCCCCGACCTTCGTCGCAGACCTGACCCTGCGGGCAGTCCAGGGAGTTCGTGCAGACGGGGGCCACGACGCACCGGTTTCCGGCGTCGCAGTCGTGGTCGTCGGGACAGTCCGAGGCGCCCACGCACTCGACGCACTGCCCGGTGGCCGGATTGCAGACACCGACGCCCCCGCAGTCGAGAGCGGTCTGGCACGCGGGGGGTGCGACGCAGCGATTCGACTCGCACGTTTCACCGGCTCGGCAGTCGTCGGCCGCGACGCACTGAACGCAGAGGCTCCGGACCGGATCGCACACGCCGACGGCGCAGTCGGCGTCGATGGAGCAGCCTCCCGCGTCGGCGCCGCCGCCGTCCGCCGACGGGCTGCCGCCGCTTCCGTTCCCATCGCCGTCCCCGCACCCCACGACGAGCAGAAGGGCCCCGACCCACCACGCGCGCCTTGCGAAATCCACCACCCGCCTCCCTCGATTGCGGCGCGAAGGATATCACGGGCCCAGGCTGCGCTGGGACGGCCAACGTCACCCGAGTCGAGCTGGCGCGAGCCTGGCGCGTGGTAGAGTTGCCCCTTGGCGGCGGCGACTCGCAGGATCGTGCTGGGCGCGCTGGTCGCGGGGGCGCTCGGCGCGCCGGGCACGGCGTGGGGCGTCCAGCCCGCGAGCCCGCCGTCCGCGGAGCGCTCGCCGGCGGCCCCGCTCCACGAGACGTCGGTGATTCGGGCGCACCTCCAGCGGGTCGAGCGGTCCTTGCGCGACCGCCCGACGGCGGATCTGTCCGCAGAGGCACGGGCGGCGCGCGCCGCCGCGCTCGACCGCCTCCACGACTACTGGATCGAGGGTCGATTCCCCAAGAACCGGGATTTCCCCGGGCGCCGGGTGCCCTACCTCATCGACGGCGAGGGGACGGCGTGCGCCGTCGCGCACTTGCTGCTCGCCTCGGGTGAGCACGCCCTCGGCGACCGGCTGGTGCTGGCTGGAAACAACGCGCTCGTCGCCGACATCACGGATCCCGGGTTCGACGCATGGCTCGCGCGCTCGGGGCTGACGCGCGAAGAGGCGGCGCTCATCCAGCCGTCCTACTGCGACGATGCGTGCTTCGGATGGAGCAGCCCGGTGTGCGGTGACGACGGCCGCGTGTACCAGAACGCCTGCTTCCTGCGCTGCTCGTTCACTGCGACCGGACCGTGCGAGTGCGAGGGGGATCCGGTGTGTGGCTCCGACGGCAGGCTCCATCCGAGCGCCTGCCAGGCGCGTTGTGCCGGAGCAACGCCCACCGACGGGGGAGCCTGCGAGGGCGGCGTCGCGGACGGCGGTGCGTTCCGGTGCGGCCCGGATGACGGTGGCCCCGAAGGGGTCCCGAGGGGCGGCGATTGTTTTCTCGACGAGCAATGTCGTGACGGACTCTGCACCGACGGGGTGTGCTGCGACCCGTCGTGCCCCGCTCTTCCCTTCGACTGCACCTCTTGCCGGCAGCTGGGCTCCGAGGGGTCGTGCGCGCCGATTGCGGACGGGGCGCCGTGCCAGGCCTCGAGCGCGACGGTCGGGGTCTGCGCGGCCGGTCTGTGCGTCGATCCGGCGGCGGACGCCGGAGGTGCAGCGGGCGCAGCCGGTGCAGCGGGCGCTTCCGGCGCCGCGAGCGCGGGAACCAGCGGGGCGTCCGGTGTCGGCGCTGCGGACGCTTCGGCCGGTGGTGGTGAGGGCGGCGGCGGGGGCGCTG
>CAZARU010000240.1:0-6267 GCA_964487605.1 uncultured Polyangiaceae bacterium | reverse complement strand
TGCGCCGCCGGCGCCGGGCGCGCCGGCCGTGCTTCCGCCCGCACCGCCCTGACCGCCCACCCCCGCACCGCCGGCGACTGCGTCGGCGCGCCCAGAGTCCGGCGCCCCACCGGCCCCACCGGCGCCGCCCTCCGACGGCTCGCCACACGAGGCCGCCGCCAGGAACGCGAACAGAAGGCTCCCGAGGTGCCGCACGGGCCGGAGTATCGCCCGGGGCCGGAGTCCGTCAATCGCGCCGGATTTCGCGGACGCCTGCGCCTCGTAATCGCGGCGTCCGGTCACCACTCATGCCCACGCCCGGACAACCCGCGGGCAGCGGCGTGGTCCCCACGCCGGGAGGTCACGTGCTGAAGAACGCGCTCGTCGTGCTCCGTTCCGTAGCTCTGCTCGCGCTCGCGGGCGTCACCACCGCGTGTTCGCAGCAGATCGAGAGCCCGGGCGTCACGCTGGCTGGCCTCGAGCCCAGCCTGGTCTGCAACGCGCAGCGCCTCGACCCCACCGCGGAGGTGACGGTCCGCGGCAAGGGGTTCACGCCCATGCCGTCGAACCTGCTCGCGGAGCCCGCCGTCCTGCGCCTCCCGTCGATCACGCTCGCCATGACGGCCGACCTCGCGGGCGCGGCGTCGCGCGGGACCGAGGTCGAGTTCTCCGGGCACCCCGACGGCAAGCTCGCCGGCAACGCGAGCTGGGACGACTCGCGAACCATGCGGTTCCGCGTGACCGAGGAGGACGCCGCGTCGGGGACGCCGCTCGTCTCGCTCGACCCCGGCTTGTACGACGTCACCGTGACGAACCCGGACGGCGAGCATCGCGCGAAGCTGGCCCGTGGCCTCGCCGTCGTTCCCCCACCGGTGCTCACGTCCGTGGAGCCGGTACCGCCGGTGCTCTGCACCGACCAGTCCGATCGCGTGGTGACGCTCGCGGGGCAGAATTTCCTCAAGGTGGGCGACGCCCTCCCCACGGTCGGCTTCTCGCCCGACGGGGGCACCACCGAGACGCTCACGCCGGACTCCGCCAGCGGCTGTGCGCCCGTCCCTGGCACGTTCGGAGGGGTCACCATCGAGCTGTGCACCACCCTGCAGGTCACCCTCCCCGAAGGGCGA
Source organism: uncultured Polyangiaceae bacterium (assembly GCA_964487605.1). Taxonomy (GTDB): domain Bacteria; phylum Myxococcota_A; class Polyangia; order Polyangiales; family Polyangiaceae; genus JAJDAH01. The sequence continues at coordinate 5,164 of CAZARU010000240.1, read as the reverse complement.
CTGGCGCCCGGCGCCTACTCGGTGGTCGTGACGAGCCCGGAACCGGCGAGCTGCCACTCCACCGAGGCGATCACGGTCGTCATCGTACCCCCGCCGCTCGTCACGGGACTGGTGCCCCCCGCCATCTGCATCGATCAGGGGGATCAGTCGGTCACCATCGAGGGAGGGACGTTCATCCGCATCGGGACGGAGGAGCCGACGGTGACCATCACGGCATCGGACGGTACCGAGACCGTCGTGTCCCCGGACTCGCTCGACGGATGCGAGCCCATCGACGGCATCGACGCCTCGTTCGACGCGGTCCGCTGCACCAGCATCACGATCACGGTTTCGGCGGGCACGCTGGCACCTGGCGACTACACCGTGACCGTCACCAATCCCGATCCTGCGGGCTGCTCGTCCACCGAGACCATCACCCTGACGGTGAACGCACCGCCCCGCGTCGACGCCGTCGTCCCGGCCACCGTCTGCGCCGGCGGCAGCGTCATCGTCATCGACGGCGCCGGGTTCCTCATGGGCGCCACGGTGGAGCTCCGGTGCCCCAGCGGGACCCTCTCGTCCGCAAGCACGATGGCGAGCACCGACGGGACGCAGCTCACGGCCACGTTCGGACCGGGGATAGAGCCCGGGGAGAGCTGTGACGTCGTGGTCACCAACGCCGACGGCTGTGAGGATCGCCCCCTGCCGCACCAGACGGTCACGGGTACCGACGGTCCCATCCTGTTCTATTCCGATCCCCCGGTGGTCTTCAACGGCGTGAGCACGAAGATCACGCTCTTCGTGACGGCGGTGCTGCCGCCGTTCGAGGTGAAGATCGTGCCCACGGGCATGACCATGCCCGAGACCGTGCTCGACTCGACGCTGGTTCCAGGGCGCAACAACCGCTTGCAGGCCACGGTGCCTGCCGGCCAGGCGCCGGGCGACTACGACGTCATCGTCAGTGACGACACCGGGTGCTCCGCGCTGCTCGAGCACGGCCTGACCGTGACGGACGCGCTGACGCTGAGCCTCGATCGAGTGGTCCCGCCGTTTGGCGAGGCGAGCGCCTCCACCCCGGTGACCATCTTCCGGGACACGGCGGCGGCGGCTCCGGCCGACGTGCCCTTCGCCGCGACCCCACGGGCGTTCTTGAACCCCTCGAACCCGACCGCGACGGACGTCGCCATCCAGCTCACGGGCGTCTCCTTCCGCAACGGCGACGAGATGCAGGCCGTCGTGCCGGCGGGTACGCCGGCGCGCGCCTACGATCTCATCGTCGTCAACCCCACGGGTGAAGTGGGGCTGCTGCGCGACGCCTATACGTCGCTCGGATTCGCACCCCCCGTCATCGACGACGTCGTGCCGCAGTCCATCGTGAACCAGGCGGGCCAGACCATCGACGTGCGCGGCTCGGGCTTCAGCGGCTCGACGATAGAACTGGATTGCGTGGACGCGAGCGGCAATCCCGTGGCCGCGCCGGGCGCCACGTCCACGGCCGAGGTGTGCACCGCGGGAGCGTGCTCGCAGCGCGCCACCGTCGACGCCGGCGCACTGGGGCGCGGGGCGGTGTGCGTCGTGCGCGTCGTGAACGCCGACGGGACGTACGCGGAGTTCTCCGCCATCGGCGTGACGAACTCGTCGTTCAACCTCTCCAGTCCCACCGCGGGCACGTCCATGACCGTCGCCCGTCGAGCGCTGTCGTCCGCCGCGGTGAAGGCGACCTCCGCTGCGCGCTTCGTGTACGCCATCGGCGGCGACGGCGGCGCGGGCACGACGCCTTTCGACAGCGTCGAGTGGGCGCCGGTGAGCATCTTCGGTCAGATGGGGCAGTGGTCCGCGAACGCCCCGACGCTGGCCACGGCACGCGCGTTCGCGGGCAGCGCCACCATCGGCCGCTACGTGTACGTGTTCGGCGGCACGGACGGCACGACCGCGCTCGCCTCGGGCGAGCGGTTGCTCGTGCTGTCGCCCGAGGAGGTCCCGACGATCGAAGACGTGGATCTGTGCCTCAGCGGCGGGACGGCGGACTGCTTCGGCATCTCCGGGATCGCCGACGGTCTCGGCGCGGGTGAGTACTCCTACCGGGTCGCGGCGCTCATCGACGCATCGGACGCCCAGAATCTCGGGGGAGAGACGCTCGCGTCGGACCCCATACTGCTCAAGCTGCCCGACCTCGGCACGAAGAGCATCAGCGTGAAGGTCGTCTGGTCGGCGCCGGTGGATTCTCTCGGCGTGCCGCTGACCGGCGTCGTCGGCTACCGCGTCTACCGCACACCCGCCGACGGCGTCGCGGGGCGCGACGAGGTTCTCCTGGCGGAGGTGACCGGCGCCGCCACGCTGGAGTACGTGGACGACGGCGCCGCCGCGCTCGGGACGGCAGCTCCCAAGCCGCTCGGCTCCACGAGCGACGCGCAGGCGCTGCCGGTGATGGGGGCGGCGCGCAACGGGCCCGCGGGCGCCGCAGCACCGGATCCGTCCACCGCCGGGACCTGGTACGTCTACGCGCTTCTCGGCAAGGACTCGGGGGCCGCGACAGGCGGAACGGCGCTCGACACGTACGAACACCTGGCCGTCACGACCCTGCCGAACGGGCACCAGACCGTCGCGGCCGGCTGGACCGCAGGCGCACAGACCGCGAGCGCAGGCCGCTGGTTGCACGGCGCCTGGACCGCGGACTCCGTCGTCTCGAGCCTGGTGACGCCGGGCGAGACGTTCATCTACCTGGGCTCGGGGGCACGCGGCAACGGGATGACGATCGGGAACGTCGAAGCGGGCCGCGTCGCCGCGGGCGGAGATCTCGGAGTCTTCGACCAGGGACCGGCGGATTTCTCGTCGGACAGAACGGGCTACGGCGTCGCCGCAGCCGCCGGCCGCCTGTTCGCGTTCGGCGGACGCGCGCCGCAGCCACGCGCGAACGCCATCGCGGCGCAGCTCGTGGCGCCACCGCCGGCGCTGGCGAACAACTCCTGGAACAACGAAGGGCTATCCATGACGACCGAACGTTACCTGCCCGGGAGCTCCATCCAGAGCGCCTTCATCTTCCTCGTCGGCGGGGAGACCTCCTCGATGGCCGCGACGGCTTCGACCGAGACGGTGGTGTGGTGATGGCGACCCGGCGGCGGCAGGTGCGTGGCGTGGGACTCTCGGCGCTGGCGGGACTCGCCCTCTCGGCATGGCCTGGCACCGCCGAAGCGCAGGCAACTGCCGGCGCAGACGTCGGCGGCAACGTCGATCTGAGCGCGGCGGGCGCCGGCGGCAACGACGACGCCGCCTTCCTGGCAGCGGGCAAGGTGGGCGGAATCGCCTCCTTCAACGGTCTGGGCCCGTTCGTCCACGCGGGCGTCGAGCTCGGCTGGATCTTCGGTGGAACGGGCCGCAGCATCGGAGCGCTACTCGACGTCTCCTACACGGCGCCCTCGACGGACGGAAAGGCGACGGAGGACTTCGACCCCGAGCGCATCCCGGGCGGTAAGTACCAGTGGGAGCTGGTCCAGAAGCAGCTCGTGCTGCAGCCGACGTTCCTCTACCGCCTCACCAGCCTGAGTGAGTCCGTGACGCCGTACGGGGGAATCGGACCGCGCGTCTACTTCCTCGAGAGCGTGACCCGCGGATCGGCGGGCGGGCAGAAGTTCGCGGACACGACGGAGCAATCGACGAAGTTCGGCATCGGCGTCCCCCTGGGAGTCGAGCTGGCGCTCGGCCCCGGCGGGCTCCTCGCGGAGATCGCGCTGCAGTGGGCACCGCTCGACCACACCATCACGGGCGACACGAACCTGGGCGGGGCGACCCTCTTTCTCGGCTATCGGGCGCTGCTGTAGCGGACCCGGCGCGCGTCGCTGGTCCGCTCACGCGCGACGGCGACGCGCGGCGAGCGCGAGGGCCATCAGCATCAGCGCCAGGGGCGCGCGCGATGTCGGCGCCGTTCCCGTGCGGCACGCGCAGCCGCCGCCGCCCGTGGCGAGGCCGAACACGCCACGATCGCGCTTGACCGACGGTCCACCGCTCGCCGCGGCACTACCGTCGAGGGCGCTCGTTCCCCCGAAGGCACCGGTGCCGCCCGTGGCGCCGGCGCCGCTCGCACCGCCCACGCCGGTCGTGCCCGCGGTGCCGCCCGTTCCCCCCGTACCCGAGGGTCGCTCGACGCACTCACCTTCGGCGCACACCTGACCCATCGGGCAGGCGACGCCGGTGCAGGGGTGATCTCCGCACGCGCCCGTCGAAGGGTCACAGTACGAGCCGTCCATGCACGGCAGGCCACCGTCCACCGACGCGCACGCGCTCGGTCCGCACGCGAAGCCGCCATCGCCGTCCGGACGACACACCTCGCCCGCCGCACAGTCGACGCTGCAACCCGTGGCGACGCAGGCGCCGCTCACGCACTTCTCTCCAGCGCCGCAGTCGACGCCCGCGCACGAACCCACGCACGTCGCGTCGAAGTTCGCGTCCGGCTTGCACACGGGCGTGGCGGCGGGGCACGTGTTCGGCTCGCAGGGGTCCGTGACGCACACGCCGCTGCGGCACGCGGCACCGACGGGGCATCCGAACAGGTGGCAGTTGCCGGGATCTTCGCAGCGACCGGTCAGCGCGCCCACCTCGACGCAGTCCAGGCCGCTGGGGCAGGTCACGTTGAAGCACGGGCTGTGGCACCCGAACTGACCCTTGCACACGCAGGCGGGGGTGAAGAGCCCCTGGGTGCCCGCGGGCGCGCACTCGACGCCTCCGCCCTGGGGTTCGAAGGCGGTCTTGACCGAGCAGTTGCCGCAGGGATCGAAGGGAATGCAGAAGTCGCCCGCTGGGGTCGTGGTGCCGCTGACCGTGACGTCGCTGCGGCACGACGTTCCGGTGGGACACCGGAACTCGCCGGAGCGGCACGGCTCGGCGCACGAGCACGACCCGCCAGTGTCCACGCAGGTCTTCCCGGCGCTGCAGAGCGCCGGCCCACCGTCGCCGTTGCCGTCGTCGACCACGCCGTCGCAGTCGTTGTCCGCGCAGTCGCAGATCTCCGGCTGCGGCCCCACCGCGCCGAGGCACACGAAGCGCCCCGCGGTGCAGCCCAGCCGGCCGGTCTTGCACTCGCCTTCGTCCGTCCCGCACGTGTCGCCGATCGCCTGGGTCGGATCGAGGGGGTTCGTCGTCCCGTTGATGCCGTCCGGCGCGGGGCCCACCTCGTCGGTCTGGCCGTCGC
>CAZARU010000239.1:0-6446 GCA_964487605.1 uncultured Polyangiaceae bacterium | reverse complement strand
CCGAGACTAATCCCCGGCGTCGACCCCGCGCCAGTACCCGGTTCGAGATTGACGCGATAGGTCGAAGATCCTATCCGGCCGGGGCCCCGGCGTCCCACGCGGTTCCGCCCCGGGCTCGGTGCCCCCCGAAGGAGAAGGCTCTCGTGAAAATCCTCGTACCCATGAAGCGCGTCGCCGACCCGGACAACGCGAACAAGGTGAAGATCCCCGCCGCGGGCGACAAGGTCGACACCACCGGGCTCGAATGGAAGATCAACCCGTTCGACGAGTACGCGCTCGAGTCCGCGCTCCGCCTCACCGAGGACGGCAAGAACAACAAGGTGCGCCTCGGCGAGGTCATCGTGGTGACCGCCGGCCCGAAGGACTGCGAGACCTCGCTCCGCTCGGCCCTGGCCACCGGCGCCGACCGCGCCATCCGCATCGAGGCGGAGGACGACCAGCTCGACGGCCGCCTCGTCGCGCTCGCGCTGAAGAGCGTCGTCGACGCCGAGAAGCCCGACCTGGTGCTCATGGGCAAGCAGGCCGTGGACGGCGACACGAACCAGGTGGGCCAGGAGCTGGCCGAGCTCCTCGACTGGCCCATGGCCACCTTCGCCGCGACGATTCGCGAGGAAGACGGCGGCCTGACGGTCGCCCGCGAGGTGGACGGCGGCATCTGCACCCTGAAGCTCACCCCACCCTGCCTCGTGACGGTGGATCTCCGCATCGTCGCCCCGGAGAGCGTCTACTCCTCCAAGACCGACCGCGGCTTCAAGTACAGCGACGGCGTCCGCTTCGCCGCGCTCCCCGCGATCATGAAGGCGAAGAAGAAGCCCCTGGACGTGAAGAACCTCGCCGAGCTCGTCGGCGGCGCCACGCTCACCACGAAGTACGTGCGCTTCCAGGCGCCACCTTCCCGCCAGGCCGGTGTGAAGGTGAAGGACGTGCCCGAGCTCGTTTCCAAGCTGGCCTCCGAGGCCAAGGCCATCTGAAGAGGAGTCCCACGAACATGGCAGACGTACTCGTCGTTGCAGAGATCGCCGACGGCAAGGTGAAGAAGGGCACGCTCTCCGCCATCACGATGGCGAAGAAGGCCCTCGGCGCCCTCGGCGGCTCGTTCTCGATCCTCGCCATCGGCAGCGGCGTGAAGGCGCTCGCCGCCGAGCTCACCGGCTACGGCGCCGCGAAGGTGCTCGTCGCCGACGACCCCACGCTCGCGAACTACACCGCCGAGGCCTACGCGCCCACCGTCGCCACCGTGGGCAAGAGCTACGGCATGCTCTGCGCCGTCGCGTCCAGCTTCGGAAAGGATCTCATGCCGCGCGTCGCCGCCCGCCTGGACGCCGCGTTCGCGGGGGACTGCGCCGACGTCGCCGCCGAAGGCGGCAAGGTCGTCTACAAGCGCCCCATGTTCGCCGGCAACGCGTTCGGCTACTGCACGCTCGAGACGGCCATCCAGGTCGCCACCGCGCGCCAGTCCGAGTTCGATCCCGCCGAGCCCACCGGCGGCGCTTCGCCGGTCGAGGACGTCGCCATCACCCCGCCCGGCGCCGGCGCCAGCCGCGTGAAGTTCGTCTCGGTGGAGCAGGTCAAGAGCGAGCGCCCCGAGCTGACCGACGCGAGCATCATCGTGTCCGGCGGGCGCGCGCTGAAGGAGCAGTTCTTCCAGGTGCTCGAGCCGCTGTCCGACGTGCTCGGCTCCGCCATTGGCGCCAGCCGCGCCGCCTGCGACGCCGGCTACGCCCCTGGCGACTACCAGGTGGGGCAAACCGGGAAGATCGTCGCGCCGAACCTGTACTTCGCCATCGGCATCTCCGGCGCCATTCAGCACATTGCCGGCATGAAGGGCTCGAAGACGATCGTCGCGATCAACAAGGATCCCGACGCCCCCATCTTCCAGCTCGCCGACTACGGGCTCGTTGCGGATCTGTTCAAGGCCGTGCCCGAGCTGGTCGAGGAGCTGAAGAAGCACAAGGCCGCCGGCTGATCGCTTGACTTGTGGAGGCGCAAAGAGCACCTTTGCGCGCCCCTCGCGGACGGAAAAAACCGCCAGGGTTTCGGGGCGTAGCGCAGTTTGGTAGCGCGCACGGTTCGGGTCCGTGAGGTCGGCAGTTCGAATCTGCCCGCCCCGACAAATCGGAAGCTAAGCGTCGGAGAACACAGAAGAAGCGAAAGCGGGGGTCAGCGCGTTGCCACGCCGTTTCCACGCGGGGTGGGGAGACGTGCGATGGCGGTGCGCAGGTCGTCGCTGCTGGCGTGCAGGTAGCGCTCGGTGACGCGCAGGCTGGAGTGACCTGCGAGCGTGCGTATCGCCTCGACGTTCGCACCGTTTCGAACGAGCGTGGTGCAGAACGCGTGGCGGAGCGCGTGCGATGACCAGTTGCGAAGGCCTGCCTTCCGCTGGAACGCTTTCAATCGAGCGAGGACGCGCTGGCGGGTCGGGACCTTGCCGGTCTCGTCCGTCAGAACGAAGTCGCCCGGCTTCTTCCCGCGCACCGCTTCGCGCAGGGCCTGCTCGAGCGGCGGCGCCAGCGGCACCGCGCGCTCGCAGTCCGACTTCGGTGCGACGATCTCGTCCGCGCTGAACGTGCGGCGAACGTGGCGCACGTGGTGCTCGAAGTCCGGGTCCTGCGCCTGCAACGCTCTCGCCTCGCCTTGCCGTAGGCCCGCGAGGGCTTGAAGCATGACGAGGAGGCGGAGCCACCCGGGAGCGCCGGCGAGCAACGCCGCGACGTGCGCTGCGTCCGGGGCTTCCGGTAGCTTCTTCGACTGCCGGAACGACGGGAGCTTCGGCATCGCGTCGAGAACGCCCGCGTCGACCGCGGCGCGAACCACGCTCTTCACGAGATTCACTGGCCCGCGTGGATCGATGCCCCGCGTCTTGCCGTTGAAAGGCCTGGCGCGCTGCCGCTTCTGGAGCTCGGCGGCGTACGCGAGCACGATGGCGAAGTCGATCGCGTCGAGCCGCATCGCACCGAAGTGCTCGAGGAGGCCTTGGGCGAAGATGCCCTCGTAGCGGATGCGCGTTCCCGGGCGCAGCTGCTGCATGGCGATCGGGCGGAAGTAGGTCTCGACGAACTTCGAGACCGTCGGGAGCTCTTTCGGCGGCGGCGCGAACGGCGAGCCCGTGCGCGCCGCGTTTTCCATTAGGCGCTTCGCTTCGGCGCGGGCGGCCGTCAGAAACTGAACGGACGCGTCGCGGCGGTAGCGGCGCTTGCGGCCGCTTTCGTCTTTGTACTGAAAATCAATGACCAGGCGGGTCCGACCCGCGCGTTGCACTTGCTTGACTGCGATTTCGGTGCTCATGAAAACCTCACGAGCGGCCGATCACGCGCGACGGAGTGGAGCGTACCACGACCACGCGCGCCTACTCGGCAGCGTCGCCGAGGAGGTGCGCCGGGATCACGAAGTGCCAGCGCCCGCCGCGCTTGTGGCCGACGATGCCGACGTCGAGCTCGGCGATGAGGCCCCCGCCGGGAGCGGGGCGAGCGGCGCGCTCGGCACGGCGGCGGAGGGCGTCGGCGGAGATGCCGACCATGCGGGCGGTCTCGGCGGTGGACCAGGCGAGGCGGGGCGGTTGTGATCGATCGGACACTGGACGTTCTCCTGCGGCGGCTCGTGTGCCGCTACCAGGAGGTCTGACGCTCGCCGACGCGTCTCGGTTCGCCCCTACCGCACGGGGCGGCTAGTCCCCGGCCGGGATCTTTCTTCCCGCCTCGAGCACCCGCCACGCGCGCCAGTCCTTCGCGAGCGTCTCTCCATTGAGCGGATCCGTGCCGGTGCTCCCGAGCCCGATGCGCTCGCAGAACTCCGCAAGCTCGATCCACTTGTTCGGCAGGTCGCGCCTGAGCAGTCGTTGCGCCCTGTCGATCTCCGGCGCGCTGAGTCGACGTGCCACGTCCGGATACGCCATCCAGTACGCGAACCATCGGTCTTGGATGTTGCTGGGAGCTTCCGCCGCAACCGGACAATCGGCGTGAAACACGCGGCGCATCCGTTCGAGCGCTTCCCTCGCCGAGGCCGGCAGGGCTTCCAGCGGCGGGGGCGCGATGCCGCGTTCAGCGTCGAGAAGCGAGATGAGGCACACGCGGGCGTGCCGCCGGGGTCTCCACCCTCGCGTGTACGCCTCCCAGTAGTGGTGTGCCGCCTCCTGGAGCGCCGTGGCCGTTCCGAATTCGAGCAACGAGGTTGCTTCGACTGCGGCGACGAGCATGCGCGTCCGGTCGCGGAGCTCATTCACGAGATTCTCCGGAACGAGCGACGATGAGGCATCGTCCTGGGGGCCGTCTCGCTTCATCACCCCGAATGGTGACAGGCCTTCGGCCTGATGGAAATGGAGAGGCGAGAGCGGGCGTGCGCCCAGCGCGAACGTTTGCGCGGAACCGTTGAAGTCCTCGGGCCCGTCCTGACCGTCGTGCAGGGAGCGCTCGGGGACCTCTCGGAGAGCTTGCTGGCAGCTTGCAGGGAGCTCGCGAGGATGGTGCGTACATGCGTAACGAGAGGAGATCGCCTGCACAACGGTTTGGCCAACGCTTGCAGTGCGCGACTGGGACCGGGCACGGGGCGGCTCAGTGGCGCCTACGGGGCGGTACAGAGGCCGTTGCGGGGCCGTTCGGGGGCCGCGTGGGCGGTCGAGTTCGTGAGGGGTGTCATGGGGTTGCGATCGAGCCCGTTCGGGCGCTCACGTACCGTCGTCGTCGAACGGAACCGGTGGTTGGTCCGTCACGCTCACGACCGTTACCGTGTCCGCGTCGAATCGGTACCAGACCCAGAGGTTCTGACCTGGAACGCGGCGCACGAACGCTCGTCCCGGGCGAAACTCTGCCAGCGTGTCCGCCGGCGAGGGCAAGTCGGCGCCTGAGCCCAGCCCGCGCATGACAGCGCCGACCGCTGCGCGACGCGCGGGAACGGCCGCGACACGCATCCGCCCCATCGCGCGCTGAAAGCCGGGACTCAGTCGGACGATCCGTCGGGCCACGGACAGGGACCGGTACCATCCTCGAGCCACCGCAGGATGGCTTCGCTCGTGGCCGCGTCGAACGCCTCGCCGCGCTCGACTTCCGCAAACGAGCGCTCGATTTCGGCGCGATCGCTCGGATGCGGCGCGAAGCGGCGCTGCGCTGCTCCGGCGCGCTCGTGACCGGTCGTCGAGTCTTTGCCCGGGCTCGGCGGCATGGGTGGAGTATGGCGGGGCGGGGCCGGGATGTCACGAAAGCGACGCCGCGCGCGATCGCAGCCCGATGGCCCCGATACCGGCGAAGGGAAGAAGCCGCCCACGACCGGCGTACCACGGCGACATGCGGGGCTCTTCGGCTTCCGTCGCGTCACGACGCACCACGGGACCGAGTATAGCGGGCAGAGGGCGCGCCCATCGCAAGTGCCGCGCTCCTGCGCTGGACGCCCGCCCCCGCGCTTCTCGCTGCGCGTTCGCGCTCGCTCTCGCTGTTCACGCTGCGTCCCGCGCGATTCGAGTGAGCTCGCGGGGGTGGGTGGGCTGCTCGGCCCGACGGGATCGGACGCGGAGTGACGTGAAACGGCGGCGCCGGTGGAAAGGGCGAGGTGACCTGACGTGGTGTACGCTTCGACCATGGCTCAACCGAAGCCCCTGCCCGAGTTACCCGCGGAGGTCCGAGACCTGACCGACCAACATGCGCGCGTGCGTGCGATGCTCGAGCGATGGGCACGGCTCGATCCCGGTGACGAGCCGTACTGGGACGTCGCCGACATCGAGCGGATGAGGTTCCGTCCGCCCCCCGTCATCGAGCCTGGATGAGGTTGTTGCTCGATACGGGCGTCGTCGGCGAAATCTGCCAACAGCGCACCCTCGATGAGCTCCCGCTGGATTCGGCTGAGCTCCTCGTCGAGGGAGATGCCGTCGCCGAGATCCGGCGCGCCCGTGCCCCGCGCCGTGGGCGGAGGGGGCGCAGCCAGCAACGCGTCCCGTGCCTCTTCCTCCGTGATCTTCAGCCCGGCGGACCACACGGTCAGCCGAACGAGCGCGTTCTCCAGCTCGCGCACGTTTCCTCGCCACGAATGCTGGAGAAGAACCCGCCGCGCACCGACTGAAAGCTCCTTGCGCACGTATCCGGGCTCCTCCTTCTCGCCGGCGTCGTTGGCCCGGGCGAGCAGGACGTCGATCAGCTCCCCGAGGTCGCCTTTGCGGTCGCGCAATGGCGGCGGTGCAGCACGGCGACGTTCAAGCGGTAGTACAGGTCCTCGCGGAACCGGCCCTCGGCTACCTCCGCGCCGAGATCGCGATTCGTGGCCGCGATGATCCTCGTGTCGATGTCGTAGGTCGTTCCGGCGAGCGGCGTCGCCTGACGCTCCTGGATCGCGCGGAGCAGCTTCACCTGCAGATCGAGGGGAAGCTCCCCGATCTCATCGAGGAACAGCGTGCCCCCGGTCGCCTCCCGAATGGGACCGTCTCACCGACGGGTGCGGGCACACCGCAGGGCGGGGTCATCTCG
>CAZARU010000238.1:0-6483 GCA_964487605.1 uncultured Polyangiaceae bacterium | reverse complement strand
GCCCGTTCCCGAGTCCCCGCCTCCCGGGGAGCCGCCTCCCGCGGTCGGCCCGGCGCCCGCCGGGGCCGCCGCCGCGGGCGGTGAGGTCACCGCGGACATGGCCGCGGGTGACTCGGCGCTCGAGCTACCGGGAAAGACCTATCGGTTCCTCGGGGCGCGCTACCGCGCGATCATCGTCCCGAAGTTCATGATGAACCTGTTCGGCGACGGCGGACGCACCGTCGTCGTGCACGGTGGCGGTCCGGAGTTCGCGATCAGGAAGGACGGCTTCGAGTACAACTTCGGCGTCTGGTTCGCGAACTACGCGATGGAGGACACGCCGTTCAAGGCCAAGGACGACGGCGAGAAGGCGTGGGAGATCGTCAACAGCGAGATCAAGTCGATCTTCCTGACCGCGGACTTCCTCTGGACCCAGGAGTTCAGCCCGGAGTTCGGTCTGAACTACGGCGGCGGGGCGGGGTTCGGCTTCATCTTCGGCGACCTCAGCCGCATTCAGTCGCATCCGCCCGTCGATGCTTCGGGCAACCTCGACCGGAGCGATCCGTACAAGTACGAGAAGTGTCCCGGGCCCACCGTCGATCAGGCGAATGACCCCTTCGACGGCTACTGCGGCGACGACAACGACCACTACGGTGACTTCAAGGAAGCGAGCTGGGCGGACGGCGGTTCGAAGCCGATCATCTTCCCCTGGCTCGCGCTCCAGACGGGTCTGCGCTGGAAGCCGTCCCGGAGGTTCGTGGCGCGCCTCGACGCCGGCTTCGGCACGAGCGGCTTCTTCGTCGGGCTCGGCGCCGACTACGGGTTGTGAGCCCCCACGCGCGAGGCCGGCGCCGCCGACCTCGCGACCCGCGCGAGGTGGGGATTGGCTGATCTCGAGTTTCCCGGTCGCTACGAGCCGGTGCAGCGCCTCGGAAAGGGCGGCGGTGGCGAGGTGTGGGCGGTCCGGGAGCGCCACACGGGCTCGCGCTACGCGCTGAAGGTGCTCGCGTGGGACGCGAGCGATCGAGAGATGGCGGCCCTCGTGCGCGAGGCGATCGCGCTGTCCGGCCTCGAAGGTCTCGGCGTGCCGCGCGTGATGCGCTTCGGGCGACTGCCGGGTAGCGGGCGCCCGTACCTGGTGCGCGAGCTCGTCGAGGGCGACAGCCTTCAGGATCTGGTCGAAGCGGGTGTGAACGTCGAGCGCACGCTCGAGGCGCTGGCGTCCGCCGCGGAGCAGGTCACCGTCCTGCACCGCGCGGGGTTCCTGCACGGCGACATCAAGCCCGCGAACGTGATCGTGACCGAGAGCGGCGCCGCGACGCTGGTGGATCTCGGGCTCGCCGCTCCCTGGCAGGACGCGGGCACGCAGCCCGAGGGTCTGACTCCCAAGTACGCGGCCCCCGAGCTCTTCGAAGGCAAGCCACTGACCGTTCGCGCCGAGGTGTACGCCCTCGGCGTGGCGCTGCTCGAGACGATCCGCGGGGCGAAGGCTCCGCTCGCACCGAAGACGAAGCGAGAGCTCGAAGGCGTGGCCCACCGGGCGACCGCCGAGGAGCCGAGCTCGCGCCATCCCTCCGCGGACGAGTTCGCCAGCGCGCTCCGGCGTGCGGCGGGTCTCAAGCGCGGCGGTGCCGAGGACGTGGGCGCCGCTCAGGTCTGGCCCGTGGTCGGCATGGACGCGACCGCGAGCAGCCTGCAGAAGGCCGTCGCGGCGCTGGAGCCCGGCGGCGCGCTCAAGCTCGTGGGTCCGGAAGGAGCCGGCAAGACGGTGCTGCTCAGGCGCCTCGCCTGGTCGCTCGGCGTGGAGGGGCGCGCCAACGCGTGGATCGACGCCTCCGTCGTGGGCGATCGCACCTCGGTGGAGGCGGAGCTCGCCACGTCGGAGTCCGATCGGCTCTTCGTCCTGATCGACGACTCCGATCGGCTCGACTCGCCGAGCGTGGAGCTCGTCGAGGCTGCGCTCCGGAAGGGGGCTCGGCTCGTGTTCGTGGGCGACGCGCCCATCGCCCAGGGTGCTCCGGAGTTCCAGGTGCCCCCGCTGGAGCTGCGAGCCGCCAGCGAGATCGTCAAGCGCGCCATCCCGTCGCTCACCGAGCGCCTCATGCACCGCATCGTGCACGCGAGCGGCGCGCGCCCCGGCGTCCTGAGAGGGCTCGTCGCGCGCATCGCGAGCGAGGCCATCGCCTCCGAGGACGACTTCGAGCGGCTGCTCGGACCCACCGGCCCCTCGAGCACGATGATCCCGGAGGATCTCGTCGCCCGGGGCCTGTACTTCCTCGATCGCGGCCGCTTCACCGAGGCGCGTGCGGTTCTCGACGGCGTGACCGCGGGCGACCCGCTGGTGCTCGAGACGGCCCGCGCGCGCCTCGAACTGGGCGAGGGGGAGTCGGCCCGCGCGCTGGAGCGTCTCACCGCCGTGGCCGACGAGGCCGCCCGGCGCACGGGTCTGGCCGAGTCGAAGGCGTGGGCGGTGTACGTCGCCCGCGCCCACCTCGGCGTCGGAAGCTACGCGGTCGCGGCGGACCTCCTGGAGCCGCTGACCAAGGATAGAGGGTCCCTCGGCGCCGAAGCGCTCGCGTACCAGGGCCTGGCCTTCTCGTACCTGGGCAAGCCCGAGGTCGCCGTGCGGACGCTCGAGAACGCCGTGGCTGCCGCGCACGACGCGCGCGATGCCCGTGTGGAAGGCGTCGCCCTGGCGTCCCTCGGGCTCGCGTACCAGCGCTCCGACCGCCTCGACGATGCGCAGACGGCCTACGAGAAGGCCATCGTGGCGGCCGAGCAGGCGGGTGATGCCGGCAACCTCGCGACGACGCAGCTCAACCTCGCGGGCGTGCTGAAGGTCTGTGGGGACATCGCGGGTGCCATCGAGCACTTCGAGTCGGCGCTCGACATGGGGCGTCGTTCCGGGCGCCGTTCCACGGCTCGCCAGGCGCTGCTGAACCTCGCGAACAACGATCTCTACGTGGGCCGCCTGGCGAGAGCCCGCGCGCGCATAGAAGAGCTCGACGAGCAGCGGGCGCAGCTTCCGCCCGTGGCGCGCGCGCAGCTCATGGGCCTGCAGGCCGAGCTCGCCGCGCGCTCGAATCAGACGCAGGCCGCACAGCGCGCGTACGAGGCTTGCGCGGCGGCGTACGATGCGCTGGGCCGTGGGGTGGACGCCGCCGAGGCGCGTCTGGAGAGCGTCCTCGTGACGTTGCGCACGGCGGACGCCGACGTTTCGGAGCTGGCCCGTCAGGTGACCCGCGCCGAGAGCGACCTGGGCGACTCACTCGCGCACAAGCCACTACGCATGCTCGCTCGCGCGCGAGTGACGTGGGCCCAGGGACACGACGCCGCCGCGCGGGAGCAGCTGAAGGCGACTCTGGACGCCGCTCGCGCGGCGGGTCAGAAGGAGTGGCTCTGGAGAACCCTCGAAGCGCGCGCGTACATCGAGGAGGCTTCGGGTCGGCACCTCATGGCGCGCCGCGACCGCGAGGAAGCTCTGGCGGTCCTCGAGGACATCGGGGCGCGCCTCCCGCGTGACCTGCGTGAGGTCTACTGGGACGATCCACGTCGTCGTGCGCTTCGCGACGGCATCTACGCCACGCTGTCCCATGCGGCGACGCAGTTCGCGGCGGGCGTCGTCCCGTCTACGGGTGCGCCGCCGAGCCTCACGCAGGGCGCGCCGGCGATCGCCGCGACGGGGGAGGTGACGGTCGGCAGCCTCGACGAGCAACGCCTCGCCCGCATCCTCGAGATCAACCACGAGCTGGCGGGTGAGCACGACCTCGATCGGCTGACCGAGCGAATCACCGACCACGCCGTCGCGCTCCTCCGCGGAGAGCGCGGCTTCGTGGTGCTGCGCGACGGGGAAGGTCGGCTCACGGTTCACACCTCGCGCCACCTCGGCGGTGACGACCCGCATGCCGAGTTCTCGCGCTCGATTGCGGAGCAGGTCATCGCCACGGGTGAGCCCGTCGTGAGCACGAGCCCCGCGACGGACTCGCGGCTGCGCGGCTACGCATCGGTTCACCAGCTGATGCTGCAGTCCGTCGCGTGCGTGCCCATCGCGGGGCCGGGGAGGTCCGCAGCGGGCGCCCTCTACGTGGAGACGCGAGTGCGCCCCGGCGCAAAGTTCGAGCGCGAACTGCCCGCGCTTCAGGCGTTTGCCGACCAGGTCGCCATCGCGATCGAGAATGCGCGGCTCATCACCGAGAACCGGCAGCGCGCGGACGCGCTGGCCCTCGCGAATGCCGAGCTCGAGGAGGCCCAGGCCGATCTTCGGGAATTGTTGCAGGACCGCACCGCGAAGCTCAAGCGCGTGCGGGCCAAGCTGCGCGACGCGAAGGACACGCTCTACGGGCACTTCGGCTACCGCGGTCTGGTCGGTACCAGCGCCGCCATGCGAAAGGTCTACGCCCTGGTGGATCGCATCAAGGAGACCGACGTGCCGATCCTGATCACCGGGGAGAGCGGAACCGGGAAGGAGGTCGTCGCGCGAGCCATCCACGTCGCCTCCGATCGACGCGACAAGCCCTTCGTGGGCGTCAACTGTGGGGCCATCCCGGAGCACCTGCTGGAGAGCGAGCTCTTCGGGCACGTGAGGGGGGCGTTCACGGGGGCCGACCGCGATCGGCGTGGCCTTCTGCGCGAGGCCGAGGGTGGAACGATCCTCCTGGACGAGATCGGGGAGATGCCGCAGAAGATGCAGGCGGGCCTGCTGCGCGTGCTCCAGGAGCGCAAGGTGCGACCGGTGGGCGGAACGGCCGAGGAGCCCGTGGACGTCCGGATCATCTTCGCGACGCATCGCGACCTCGACGCCATGGTCAAAGCGCGGACGTTCCGGGAGGACCTCTACTATCGCATTCACGTCGTCGAGGTCCGCATTCCGCCACTTCGCGAGCGCACGGACGACATTCCACCGCTCGTCGATCACTTCCTCGGGATCTTTTCTGCCAGGTACCGCCGGGAGAAGAAGACGCTGGCGCGGGACGCGATGCGCCGCCTCTCGGCCTACCACTGGCCCGGGAACGTGCGGCAGCTCGAGCACGTGCTCCTGAACTCGTGGGTCCTCAGCGACTCGCCGGAGCTCGGTGCGGAGGACTTCGACATCCCCGATGGTTACGTCGCCAAGGCTCCGTCGTCGGGCACGACCACGCTCTCGGCGGCCTCGGCGAGAGCGCGCAGCATCTCGAGCCAGCGTCCCCCGAAGAGCACCCTGTCGCAGCATCGACGCGACGAGCGGGAGCGCATCCTTCGCGCCCTGCAGTCCTGCAACTGGAACCGCGTCAAGGCAGCCTCGCTGATGGGGGTGCCCCGTCGGACGTTCTACCGTCGGCTGAAGGAGTACGGGATCCAGTGAATCGCAGCATCATCGCCCTCACGCTCGCGTTCGCGCTCGGCGCGTGCAACCGCGCAGAGACCACGGCGCCGGTACCGTCTTCGGGAGGCGTGGCCCCGCCATCTGCGCCGTCGAACGTTCCGCCGGTCGCGGCGTCGGCCGAGACGCCCGGCCCTGCGCTCGTTGCCGAAGGAACCAGGGCTCCGCCGTTCGCGGCCAAGACGCACGATGGGCGCGAGGTCAGTCTCGCTTCCCTGGCCGGCAAGGTCGTGGTCCTCTACTTCTATCCGAAGGACGACACGCCCGGGTGCACCATCGAGGCCACGGAGTTCCGTGACACGCACGCCGACTTCGAGACCGCGAAGGCCGTCGTCGTCGGAGTCTCGACCGATGGGCTCGAATCGCACGAGAGCTTCGCCAGGAAGTACGACCTCCCGTTCACGCTCCTGCCCGATCCGGACGCCGTCATCGCGCGGGCGTACGGCGTCCCCCTGAAGGCGGGGCACGCCAAGCGCGTCACGTTCGTGATCGATCGACGCGGCGTGATCGCCAAGGTGTTCTCCTCGGTCGATCCTCGCGGCCACGCCGCGGAGATCCTCGCGGTCGCGCGCGGCCTGCCTTGAAGCGCCGCGAACGGCGCGGCGCTTCCGGCGTCTCGCCGTCAGCCGATGTCGAGCTGACGCAGCTTCTTGTGGAGCCCTTCGCGGGTGATGCCGAGAGCCCTGGCCGTGCTCGTCTTGTTGTTGTCGTGCTCGCGTAGCGCTTCGAGCAGCAAGTACTTCTCCACCTGCTCGACCATCTCCTTGAGGGTCCCCTTCTTCACGGACGCCTTCTCGACCACCCCCTCCGCTCGGCGCATGGGTTGGCTCAGGACGTCCGGGGTCACGAAGGCGTTGGGCTCGCACTGGATCACGATGCGCTGGATCTCGTTCTCCAGCTCGCGCACGTTTCCCGGCCAGTCGTACGCCGAGAGGAGCTCCAGGGCCTCCTGGGAGAAACCTGCGATGGGGCGCCCCATCTCCTTCGTGTAGCGCTCCAGGAAGTGGGACGCGAGCAGGGGTACGTCGTCGCGGCGCTCGCGCAGCGGCGGAACGCGAACGGGAAAGACCTTGAGTCGATAGTACAGATCTTCCCTGAAGCGGCCCTCCGCGACCTCGCGCTCCATGTCGCGGTTGGTCGCCGCG
>CAZARU010000237.1:0-6486 GCA_964487605.1 uncultured Polyangiaceae bacterium | reverse complement strand
GGTGGACGAGGCGTGGCGGGTGACGCTCGGGCGTGCCCCGACGGCGAGCGAGCCGGGCGGTGCGCCGCGCCGCCATGGGGCCTCCGGCCAGCCTCTCTCTTCTCGCCGCCCGCGCTGCGCTTCGCGATCACGCGCATCACCGACGACTCGATGCGGGCGCCCGCTGGCTCGCCGGGAAGGGCACCTTGTCGCCGAACGCGCCCGCATCCTCGTGATCGACGACGAACCCGCGGTCGCCCGCGCGATCCGCCGCGACCTCGCGGAGCTCGTGCTCCGCGCCCAGGGCCCGCGCAGATCGGCCGCGCTACCGACCGATCCTGACGATCGTGCACTCTCGACCAATCGCCCACGCCTCGCCGGCGTCGCCCCCAGGGGCCCACACGTCGACGAGGGCCCGGTCCGCCTCGTCCGGCGTAGGAGCTGGACTCGGCGGAACGCGCGGGAGGTCGCCACGACAGACGTCGCTAGAGCTTCGTCAAGAGCCGATCGTAGTCAGCGTGGGATCCGATCCAGAACCACACGACCACGCCGCCGTCGCGGACGCCAAGCGCGCGATAACCGAGGCTGACGCGCACGGAGAAGATCGATCGCTTGGCGTGGACCTGGCGGAACCGCAGGCTCGGATGATCAGGATTCTCGAGGAACATGCGATACGCCCGTCGCGCCGCCTCCTGAACTCGGGGCGGAAGCCCTGAAAAAGCCGCGCGGAACCTCGGCGTGAGCCGAGATTTCAAAGCGTCTCGGGATCCAGAGGCTCCGCTCGGCCGGCACGCAAATCCGCCAACGCTTCGTCCGCCAGGCGCTCCAGAGCATCGCGACTTGCCGCGAGCTTCTGGTCCCAGCTCTCCTCCAGCGAAACTTCATCCACGATTGCGCGCGCGAGTGCGTCCTGCTGCTGCTCGGGGAGCCGCGACGCCGCATCGAAAGCTGCCTGGAGCGCCTTGGTCACAGTGACTATGTAGCATCGAGCAAGGCACAGGCCCAGACGGTCGAACACGTTCCGTGCGCATGGGCCTGACCACCGCCGAGCGGGTTTCGGTCACGCTCAGGACGGCACCCCCCGCGGTAACCGGCCTCGACGCATGCTTCGGCGGTGCGGCCGAGCTACCCCGTCCCCGCCTCGTGCTCGCACCCCGGCGTGTGGCACGAGATCACTCCCCCCGCACACGTGCACCGCGTGCAATCGCCGTCGTGCACCTGCCACTCCGTTCCGTCTGCATGGCCCTCGCCTTCGTACCGGCAGGCACCGGGCCCGGCATCGTACGTGCAGTCGACGTCACCGCACGCCCACCGGCCGCTGCAGCCGATAAGCGCCTCGAGCTCTGCGCCTGACCGCGCGGCGTCGCACGTGACCGAGCACAGGTGCACCGCGGGACCGGGCGACTCCGTCGCATGCCAGCCGCCCGTCGGCGTGCACTCCGCCGCCGACCCCACTCGCAGCAGCTCCGTGGCCGCGGCAGCCGGCAGAGTGATGAACATCGCGAGATTGTCCGTCAGTCGCCAGCCCGCATCTGCCGGCGGAAAGGGACCGGTCGGGTACCAGGTGCAGACGACGAGCGCCTCCGACGACACGCGCTCGCTCGAACCGCCGCAAACGCCGCAGTCGCACTGGGACCACGACGTCCCGTCGGCCGAACACGTTCGTAGACCGAACCCGTTTCCGACGCAGTTCGACTCGGACTCCGCGCACGCCACGACGCGCCCGCCACCGCACGGGCCGGGTGGCGGAGCGCGCCCGGCGCCACCCTCGGGAACGAAGAGGCCGCCCGTCGCCGCCGATCCGGCGCCGCCCGTGGCACCGGAAGCGGACGAACCGCCGACACCGCCCGCCGAGGTCGCACCACCCGCGGAGTTTGCGCCGTCCGCCGCACCGCCGTCCGTCGCGGCAGAGCGCGACGTTCCCCCGCACGCGGCGAGCACCACCGCGACACCCAGGACGCGCCACCCGACACGCACTGGCGGGAGTGTAGCAGCTCGCAGGTGGACGGGGCGGCGCCAGCACCGCACGCCCCGAAGCTCGCCCCACTCACGACAGCGTCCGGAAGCTCTCGACGCACAGGGTCGGGTTCGCGGCGCGAAGCTCGGCGAGGCGCTCCCAGCCGCGCGGGTGCGCTGCTGCGAGCCGCTCGAGCTCTGCGCGTCCGGCGGCGGCGCCGCGGAGGTGCTCGAGAGCGTTGGCTCGGTGGAGACCCGCCGCGTACTCGATGGCGCCGGGAAGCGGCACGCTGCCGAGCGCCTCACCGAGCTGCCCGAGGACCGCGTCGAAGCGGCCGAGCGCGCCGTCGAGCGTGGCGCTCGTGAACCGGTAGGCACCGTCCATCTCGAGATCCTCGGAACGTGGGTCGCAGAGATCCAGCCATTCCCGGGCGGACTCCACGTCCCCTTCGCGGGTCGCCATGCGCGACATCCAGCAGCGAAGCGCCTGGACGTACCGCCGCGATCGAACGAGATCGAGCGTGCCTTCCAGCACGGCGCGAGCCTGCGTCACCTCACCTCGGACCAGGAGGTCGTTCGCGATGCCCTGAGCCAGCACGAAGCTCCGGACCTCGGCCTCCGCGGAGTAGGCGTCGCGGAGCGCCCGCACCGCGCTCTTCCAGGTGTCCAGGTCGAGCCGCGCGGGGCCGACCGACTCCGAGGGTCCCGCCTTCTGCTGCAACCACAGGATCTCGAGGCGGGCCTCCTCGTCGGCCTCCGTGGCGCCGGCGGCGCGGAGGTCGAGCTCCTCTCGCGGAGAGTGGACGACCTCTGCGCCGCAGTAGGCGCAGCGCAGCACGCCGCCTGCCACGGCAACCTCTGCGGGACCTCCGCACTCGAGACACGCGAGGAGGCGGACGTCATGACGAAAAGTCCTCATCGCGTCCGCTCCTTCGCCGGGCCGCGGGCGGTTCGCTTGCGCCACATCCGGTACTCGACCAGGGCGAGAATCCCGACGACCGGGGCGCCCAGCAGCACGACGACGGCGGCCACGATCCACCCGGCGATCGCCGGCATGGGCCGTGACGGCGCGGCAAGGAAGCCGTTGACCACGAGCGCACCCACCACGCCCAGCCACGGCACGAGGCAACCGACCGACTTGCAGCCCAGCTTGCGGTTCCAGAGCGGGATCCGACTCCGGGCCATGTCGAAGGCCCGGGGACACAGCTCGAACGGGCTGGAACCGCGCACGCCGACGAACGTGAAGTAGGCGAAGGGGTCCTTCTCCACCCAGCGGACCAGCTCGCTCGCCGCCGCGTCGGGGCCCTCGACGCGCTCGAGCGCGTCGGCGCGATACATCGCCAGCAGCTCGTCGCTGTGATCGGCCACGGGGACGTCGTCTCGCGAGCGCCCCAGGATCCGGAGGACGGCATCGAACTGCTCCTCTTGCCGGTACAGGAACGCGCGCGTGTAGCGATAGGCGGTGTCCATGTGCAGGTCGAGGGCCGCGGGATCGCACGGCGCCAGCCACGCGAGGGCGGACTCGCGGTCCTCGAGCACGGCGGCGTGCCGCGCGAGCGAGCACAGCGCAACCTGCCGATGGCGTCGACCCCGGTACGTCTCCACCGCGGACTCCAGGATGGCGCGCGACCGGAGGTACTCCGCCATGGCCCAGTGGTGCTCGGCCAGGAGGAGGGTGAGGAAGTAGAAGCGATGCTCGACGTCGGCGGAGTATCGTGTTCGGAGCTGGCTCCGCGCCGCCTGCCACCGCTCATGGGCCTCGCGCTCGCGGGTCGCGGCGAGGCTGCCCGCCGCGAGGAGAGCGCGCAGGTCGTCCGGAGGCAGCAGCGGCTTTCCATCCTGAAGTCGCAGGATCGCGAGGCGATGCTCCTCGTCGAGAGCCGACCCGCCATGGGCCCGTCCCATGCTCTCTTCGCGCCGAGCGATCACCTCCAGCGTCGCGCGGCAATACTCGCACTGGACGATCCCGCCCTGCACGGGAACGCGAAGCGGAGCGCCGCACCCGTCGCACACCAGGACGCGAACGTCGTGGCCCAGCTCACCCGCCATGGCAGCGTCCAACCTAGCCCAGTCCGCGCGGCGTGCGGGCGAAACCGGGTCCGGGGCGGCGAATTCACCGCGAGTCCGACGGCAGCGTCACGGATCGCATGGGGCGTAGGGTGCCGTGTACGGCGCCGTGCACCCACGCACCGCGTCGAAGCGGCGCCCGATCACCCGACAGCATGGCTTGACGGTCACGCCGCACCCGCCTCTGACGCGGTGAAGCAATCCACGGGACCGGACGAGTCGGCGGGTCCCGCGTCGGACGCGCACGCTGCGAGCAAGGCGCAGTACCGGCGCTCGTGGCGACGGTACAGCTCATCAGGAGCGCAGCCGCACGACGGCGCAGCGCGGCGGTCATTGCCGCACCGCACGCGCACAACAGGTGCCGCTCGTTCGGGTTCCGCAAGCCGTAGTGAAGCACCGTCGCGCTGTCATCGCGGTGCACGTCGTCGTTCAAAATGGGCTTGATCCGATCCCGTGGACAGTTTCGTAGTCGTCGTCGTGCTGGTGTCGGTTGGGCTGAGATCCTGCGCTCGTCAATGATAGGTGAGCGTGCCCATGAGTGCGAAGAACACGGGGAGAGTATCCGGAGCCGTGCCGTTCGTCCGCGACCCTTGCATGATCGTCACGTGCGCGAGCCAACCCACGCCGAGTTCGGGGCCAAGCCAGTATTCGCGCCCCACGCCCGTGGCGGCGTAGTGCCCACCATGGATCTCGGCGCACCCCTGGTTTTCGGGTCCGAGGCCGCACTCGTCGAATTCACCGGGCTCAGCGGGGGGAAAGTAGAGGGCCAGGCCCACCTCCGCCTGAACGTGCCAACCCGGCGCGCTCGACAGGTACCCGTCGATGGTCAGTCCAGTACTGACGAGTGCGTGTGACTCATCCTCGGACACCGACACGAACGGTGCGCTGACCAGTAAGCGGAAGGAGGCTGCGACGACGAAACCGTTCCAGGGGGTGGCGCCGGCCGCGGCGATGAGGAGGTCCCTGGACCGCCGCGGCTGTCGGTGGTCTCCCGCAGGATGTGAGGGCCCAGCGCGAAACGCAGGAACACCCCGTCGTGCGTATACGCACCGCTGCGGTCCGACTCTCCCCTCCCCGCTTTCGCCGCTTCAGGCTCGGACGCGGCGCACGGGCTTGCAGAAAAGCCGACGGCCAATGCGCAGGCAGCGGCGGCTCCGTGCGGCGCAAGGGACTTCCGAACCCCGAAAACCCGCACGTCGCACCGTAGCACGCCGGTCCCGGGTCCACGCCCCAGCCCCAGCCGCCGAGCCGCCGACCTCTCGCGCCGCGCCCCACCCGTCACGAGCTGCGGCAGGCCGCCGGTGTGCTCCGCGCGCTCGCGGAAGGTGGGTCAGGTGGCCGTGCGGAGCGGTGCGCTCGGGCGTGCGCGGGGCGAAGCCTCGCGCGTGCGCCTGGGGCGTTGCAGCGCGGGGCATGCGCCGCACCGTGCGAGCGGCGTGCCGGGTTGGAAGGGGCGGGAGACCCGGGGACCGACGGGCTTCGGGGGCTCGTTCTACCGGTGCACGAACAACGCCACGCCCGTGTCGCTGGCGGCTGATCCGACGACGCCGTACAAGATCCATGCGGCCTACCAGGGGAGCGACATGGGAGAGAGCTCGATCTACTTCACGAGGTCCACCGGCGGCTCGAGCTACGGCATGTGGACGACTCCGATGCGGATCCACTCGCACACGAGCGGCCAACGGGCGAGCGCGAGGCCACCGAGCACCCTTCGCCCGGCGGCTGCACCCGAATCCGGGGCGGCGGGTGCGCCAAGCCCACGAGCCGTGATGAGGACGGCGACGGATTCGAGAAGGGCGTGGACTGCGACGACCACGACGCTTTCGCCTTCCCCGGTTTTCCCGAGAAGGCGATGCCGGTCAAGTGCGACGTGATCGACCAGGACTGCGACGGCGAGGACTGGTGCCCCCCGGACGAAGACAGCGATGGCTTCTCGCCGCCTCTGGACTGCGACGACCGCGATGGGGTCAAGAGCCCGCGAGCGGTCGAGATCCAGTGCAACGGGGTCGACGAGAACTGCGACGGCGTGGACGAGTGCGATCGCGATGGCGACGGGCGTCCGTCGGTGTACGACTGCGACGACGGCGACGCGGAGGCGTACTTCGGGGCGGTCGAGAAGGTTTGCGACGGCGTCGATCAGGATTGCGACGGCGCCGACTGCTGCGACAACGACGAGGACGGCGACGGGTTTCCATGCCGGCTCGACTGCGACGACGAGCGCGCCGAGGTGTACCCGGGCGCACCCGTTCCGGCGGGGACGTGCCTCGGCCGAGACTTCGACTGCGACGGCGTACGCGACAAGTTCTGCGGGACGAAGTGAGGGCCGGTCCGTGACGTCGGGCACTACGCGAGGCGCCGGTCCGCGGGCGCGGTGCCGGCGCGCGATGGCGCTCGTCGTGGTGGCGGTTGTCGCAGCCTGCGGCGGCCAGACGAAGACTACCGGCGCGGGGGCCGGCGGGGCGGGCGGCGCAGACGCCGCGGGCG
>CAZARU010000236.1:0-6525 GCA_964487605.1 uncultured Polyangiaceae bacterium | reverse complement strand
AAGCGCTGACGCCTGTCGGCGACGACGGCGGCGAGCCGACCACGCCAGCGCGCGTACCGTGGCGTCCGTTCGCCGCGCCACCCTCGACTCGCGCCGCAGCGGCGACCCGCCACCCAGCACGAACGACGCGAGCGAGAGCGTCATGACCCGGCCAGTGTACGCCGTGTCGCGCCCCGGAGACGCTCGGATCGATGCCCGCCCCCGTCCCTCCGCCTCCGGGCCCCGTCCGCGTGCCCGCGGCCTGGCCGGCCGCCGCGAGTTCGGCGCTGCTCGCGGTCGTCTCGCTCGCGCACCCTAGCGCTCGTCTACTCCCGTTCGTGGTGTGCCAACAGTCCGGTCGAACGCGTGCGGCTGCGAGCCGAAAACGATCGTCTCCGCACCGAGGTCGCGCTGCTCCGGGAGGAGCTCCGGATCAAGGACGAGCGCATGGGTCTCGTACCCGCCGGCGAGCGACCGCGCTACCCGCCGCACGGGCGACTCGCGATCCTGGCCGTGCGCGCCGCCCGCGGCTGGAGCGTCGCCCGCACCGCGCGGGCGTTCCTCGTGACGGCTCCGACGGTCGCGTCGTGGACGAGGCGCGTCGAGGAGGGCGGCCCCGACGCGCTCGTCCGCATGAGGGCGCCGGTGAACAAGCTGCCCGACTTCGTGACGGTGGTGGTGCAGCAGCTCCGCGCCGTGTGCCCGCTGCTCGGCAAGATCCGGATCGCGCAGATGCTGGCTCGCGCCGGCCTGCACATCTCCGCTGCCACCGTCGGGCGAGCGCTGCGTGCGCCTCCCGCTGGTGACCTGACGCCGCCGCCGCCGAAGCGGCCGCGTGATCCCGCAGTCGCGCCTCCCGCCGCGAGCACCCGTCGCAGCCGCGCCGTCACAGCGCGCCGTCCTCACTACGCGTGGCACGTCGACCTCACGGTCATGCCCGCCCTCTGTGGCTTCTGGATCCCGTGGCTCCCGTACTCGGTCGCGCAGCGCTGGCCCTTCGGTGTCTGGATCGCTCTCGTGCTCGACCACCACTCGCGCGCCGTCGTCGCACGCGGCGTCTTCGACACGCAGCCGAGCGCGATGGACGTGTGCGAGGTCCTCCCGTCGGTGATGTGCGTCCTGCGTGCCTACTACGACCACCTGGGCGAGCCGCCGCTCGACGCACACCTGATCGGCGACGTCGGCATCGAGCGCCATCACGAGGAGGCGAAGCAGCTTCGTGCCGATCTTCGCGCCGCCGGCATCGACCGGAAGATACTGTTCTCAACCGCTCCGAACGTCGTCGAGCTGCGCCTTCACGACATGCGCGCGACGTTCTGCACGTGGGCGCGCCGCGCGGGCTACGACGACGCCTGGATCGCGGCACGCACCGGCCACCGCCCCTCGGGCAGGATGATCGACCGCTACGCGCGCCAGGCACAGACGCTCGCCGACCTCGACTACGAACCGTTCCCGGACGTGGCGGCGGCCATCCCCGAACTCGCCGATCGGGCACGAGAACTGTCCCAAGAACTGTCCCGGAGCCGACCGACCGCTCTCGGATCTCGCGCGAACACTTCGCACTCAACCGTGCGAATTTACAACCTGTGCGAAGGAGGGGACTTGAACCCCTATGGGAGTTACCCCGCTAGCACCTCAAGCTAGTGCGTCTGCCAGTTCCGCCACCTTCGCGAAGTTCTCGTTGCTCACCCGTTGGTGCCGTCCCGTTTGCGCGCCGGGCGTGTCCGGTGAGGTTCCGGGGCCTGAGTGGCGCGCTCTTGGTGGAGGTCGAGGAGAGCATGGCCGGGGGGGTCTACCGCGCCGGGTGGGATCTCGGCAAGCGGGGGTGAGCGGGGTCCGTCACCCGGCGACGCCCAGCGCGTGAATCACCTCCTCCATCTCGAACGGCTTGCGGACCCACCGGTCGATTTGCCCTTCTGCGCCCGCGGGGACGCCGACGGCGGTGCCGCTGATCATCACGACCAGGAGGTCGGGGTTGGCGGACCGGAGGTCGGCGAGCGCGCGGATGGGATCCTGCTCGATGGGCGACAGGTCCACGAGCGCTGCGTCGAAGCGCTCGCCCGCGTGGGTGACGGCGGTGAGCTCCTGCAGGTTCGTGACGGTCCACACCTTCGCGCCACGGGCTTCGAGCGCGACCTCGACCAGCGCGAGCACGGCGCGGTCGTCCTCCACGACCAGGAAGCGCTTGCCCTCGAGCGACTCGAAGCCGCGGGCCGCCGGACGGTTGGAGGAGCGGGCCTGGGCCGCGGGCCACACCAGCTCGAAGCGCGCCCCGCTCTCCGACGCGACGTGGACCAGATCCCCACCAGCACGCTCCGCGATGGCCTTGCAGTGCCGGAGACCGATTCCGGCGCCACCGACGCGCGACGACGGCACGCCGTCGAACAGATGCCGCGCGCGCTCCGGATCGATGCCGGGCCCGTCGTCCTGGACGATGAAGATCGCCGCCGCTCCGTCCGTCACGCACCGGAGCTTCACCAGGCCCCCGCTGGGTGAGAACGCGATGGCGTTGAGCAAGAGGTTGAGCAGGATCTGCAGCACTGCCGGCGCGTCGTCGAGCAGGAGGTCGGCGGCCGGGTCGTCGGAGGTGACCTTCACGCCGCGTCGCGCGGCGTCCTGCCGGACGGCGAGCGCCGCCTCCTTCGCCAGCGCCGCGGCCCCCTGCTGGAGCTGCTGCGCCGAGACGGGGGCGCCGATGGCGCGACGCGCGAGGGCGTGCCCCAGCCGCGCGTGCACCCGCGCGACCTCCACGGCGTTGCGGCCGGCGCCTTCCGGCAACCTGTCCCGCGCGGCGTCGAGCCATCCGAGCACGACGGTGAGGGCGTTCGACACGTCGTGAAGCGCGCCCGCGAGATCACCGCTCGGATCCGCTTGCCCCCCGGCCGCGTCGGGCGAACCGGCGTGTTTCACGCTGGGAAGACTATTACAGGCTCCCCGAACGGACTAGGGGCGACGCCGATCCCGGCGCGCGCGGCTCAGTTCAGCGCGGAGGGGAGCAGGATCCGGAAAGCCCCGTCGGCGCCCGTGACCGACTCGGCAACCTGAAGCACGCCGTCCGCCTTCTCCGGCGCGGTCACGTACCCCTCGCTCGCACCGCCGACGAAGACGTACACGCCGACGCGCGCGTTGACGACGGGCTGCCCGTCCATGGTCAGCACACCCGAGTGAACGACGGGCAGCGGCAGCCGCAGCGTGCCCAGCCCGGCGTTGGGCACCGTCACTCGCGGGCGAACGAGCCACGCAAACCCAGTCTCGTTCGCCGGCCGGACGGAGAGATCGAACGTGCCGGGATCGGCGCCGAGGTCGAAGCTTCCGCTCTCCGACGTGATGCCGTTGGAGGCGCGCGGAACGTACGGCGGCGCGCCGATCTGCGTCTTGAACGCGTTCGACGCGGAGCGCGACGGCGACGAGAACGCGTGCACCGACGCGCCGGCGAGCGGGGGTGAGCCGGGCATGGCCACGACCACGTCGCCGGCGATGGAGCCCGGGTCGGCGAGCTCCACGACGCGGCCGGCCTGGAACGCGGACGTGGCCGCGACGTCCCACTCCGCCGACGACGCGGGCAAGCCGGTGAGCGGATCCGGCTCGGCGACGACGCGGTACTTCCCGGGCAGGAGGTTCACGACGAACTTGCCATCGGCGCCCGCCTCCGCGGGCACCGTGAAGGACGCCAGGAGGCCGGCGTCGAGGGAGGCGACCTCGAGCGAGCTGACGGTCACCGCAGCGGGAACGGGCTCGCCGCCGGACGTCGCCACGAGGCCCTCGACGACCACGACCTCCGAAGGCAGCGTGCGCAGGTCGAGGGTCGCCTGTCCTGCGGTGAGCACCTCGAGGCCCTCACGGCTCCAGACCATGGTCGGCGCCGTGACTCCGTCCGGCGGGCTCAGGCGCAGCAGCTCCTGGCCCATGTACGCACCGGCGTCCTGCCAGTACGAGAGCCGCAGGGCGTACTCCACCTCACCCCCGTGCAGGCTCGACGGCGTGGCAGCCAGCAACGTCTCTCGCGTCGAGACGATGCGCCCGGACACCGGGTCGATCATCTCCGCGGTCCAGTCCTGCAGCGTCTGGCTCGGTGCTCCCTCGGACGTGTCGCCGGGCAGCCAGCGGATCGTCACGTCGAGGGTGGCGGGCACGGCGGCGGGCAGCGTCAGTGCCACGGTGTCCTTCGTGGGCTCAACGCGATGACTCCGCACGATCTGGGGAACGACGGGGCACGCCTCCTCGCTCGTCGGCGCGGTGGGCTGGACGTAGACGTCGTACTCGCCAGCGGGCAGCGACAGGCGTAGCTCGTTGGTGAAGTCGCCGGAGCTGCCCTGCACGAGCACCGTCGTGGCCTGGTAGTTCTTCGTCGAGAGTCCGAGGGGCGTCACCGTCGGCGTGAACGTCACGCTGGCAGGGAGCGAGCCGTCCGGCGCCGCCTCGTACTCGCACGTCCCGTCGGTCGGCGCCGGAGCCTTCACGACGACCTTGAGCTTCGTGGGAACCTCCATCGCGACGTCGAGCGTGGTCGGACGCACGAGGCCCGACCAGGGAACGAGCATGCGCGTCCCCGACGCGGGACCGGAATCGCTCGACGAGGGCGTGACGCTGAGGAGCACGGAGTCGAACACGCTCAGTCCCGCTTGACAGATGCCGGCTCCGCAGCGCGCCGCGGACCCGCAGTCGTCGTCGGAGGTGCACTCGTTCTGCGTCCGCTTCGACTCCACGTCTTCCAGATCGGGAATGGAGCACGCGGCCCCGAGCGCGCCCGCGAGCGCGGGGACCCACAGCCTCACGACGCGCCTCCGGGGCAGTCCGCGACGCTCGCCCCGAGGCCGCCCACGTCGAGCCACCACGTGACGCGACCCACATCGTCCTTGTTCGTCGGCTCGAGATTCGAGAAGTCGAAGTTGCTGAAGTGGGAGACCAGGATGGTCAGGCTGTGGCAGCCGGTCAGCGTCGGCTCGACGCGCCAGTTGATCTCGACCGCGCGGTCCTTGTCCTTCAACACGCCGCTGGGCAGGCGCGCGCTGGCTCGCAGGAACTCCGAGGCGGGCGTGCCATAGTCCAGGTGCAGGGCACCCAGGAGATCCTCCCCGACGTCTTCC
This sequence comes from uncultured Polyangiaceae bacterium, assembly GCA_964487605.1. Classification (GTDB taxonomy): domain Bacteria; phylum Myxococcota_A; class Polyangia; order Polyangiales; family Polyangiaceae; genus JAJDAH01. The sequence goes on along the minus strand of CAZARU010000236.1, from coordinate 1,459 downwards.
GACACGAAGGGCACCTTGAAGGAAATCGTGGTGCCAGGCGGGTCGCGAAGGAACTCGTCCACCGGGGGCGAGGCCGAGTCGAGCAGGAGGATGGGCGCCGTCTGCGTGACGGGCTCGAAGTCCGGCGGGGGAGCGGCGATGCAGGCCGAAGCGACCACGCTCGTTGCCAGTAGCGATCCCCGTGCCAAGGGCCCGATCCTCCGCGATTCCGGCCCCGGCCGCCCCGCGAGGTGTGACACCGGTGTCGCGCCGTGTGGACGTGTGGGACAGCCCAGGGCGGTCACCCTATCCCGCTCCCCCCTGACCGAGCATTCCGCTGGGCGAGCGTCTGCCCCGCTCCGGTTGCCATCGGGCATCAGCATAGCCCGGGCTCGTCGCGAGGCGAACGATGTCGGCAACCGCCGGGCTCGACGAGCAGAGTGCGGCGAGACCGCCGGGCTCGTCCAGGGACCTGGCGCTGATCCCTTCCTCGGCACAGGTCTCGCGAATCGCCACACCGAGGTCGCCGGAAGCGAAGAGCCCGCCGCGGCGCACGAGCTGTCTCGCGGACGCCAGCGCCGACTCGTACGTCATGGAAGACGAGTCGTCGCAGAGCTCTCGGAGGGTGCGCTGGGAGCGAGCCGGCATCGTCTCCCACAGCACCTCGGCCATGGTGGCGATGGACGACAGCGCCGCGGTAGACGGCTGCGGCGGCCCGAACGCGGCCAGCAGCCCCTTGAAGACGTTGCGCACCTGCGTCTCGGGCAGCCCGAACAAGAGCGCGTGCTCCGGCAGCGTGGCGCACAGCGTAGCACCGATGTGATAGCGCAGCTCGGGAGTCTCGCGGCGCACGTCGCCCGAGAGGATGATCGCGGGGGGCGAGAGCAGCGCCACGCTGACGGTGATGCTCCCCGCGCTGCGGCGCTGGAAGATCGGCGTGCGGAGGAGATCGAGCAGGCGCGCGACGTCGCTGTAGACCCGCGCGACCGGCGTCTGCGCGTTCAACGCCACGCGTTCGAGCCCGGTGACGCCGTAGGTCGTCGGATCGCGCCGGAAGACGTGCTGGCAGCCCTCCCACACGAGCTCGAGCGCCTCGAGAGCGGGCGTGCGCCCACCCCGGAAGAGCAGCGCGCGGACGCGATCGGGCTGCTCGTGCTGAGCAGACAGCGGCGGCGGGGCGATCGGCGACTCCTTGGAGTCGATGGCGGCGACCACGTGCTCGATGGCGCGCGCGTAGACGACGTCCCGATCGGCGAGGGCGGCTTCGTGCAGCTTTCCGAGCACCCAGCGGTCGCCAGGCAGCAGCGTCGCGACGGCGCGACACACGGCGACGAGGTCATACGTGCGGTCCTGGCGGTTCTCGAGCTGTTGAATCAGCTCCTTCCCAGCGTCGATGGATCCGTTCGAGAGCGCGTCGAGGAGCGTCGCCTCGACGGCCGTGACCGCGGGGAACATCATCGAGCGACGATCGGGCGGCGGC
>CAZARU010000235.1:0-6955 GCA_964487605.1 uncultured Polyangiaceae bacterium | reverse complement strand
TCGCCGAGGACGTCCTCGCCGACCACGACGGCCGCTTCTGGCTCGGCACCCGCGGGGCAATGATGACCGACGGAACGAACGCCCAGACCTCAGGACCAGCGCCCCACGACGGCACCGTCCGGCTCAAGCGCGCAAGGAGCCGTCAGCGTGTCATCGGGCGGTGGGTCAAGCGTGGGCTCCTCGCGCTCTTCGTGCTCGGAGCGGTCGCACTGCTCGTCGTCGCGTGGCGCCCCAGGCCGATCCCCGTGGACGTCATCGAGCTTCGCCGGACGCCCATGCAGGTGACCGTGAACGAGGACGGGCGTGCGCGGGTCCGCGACCGGTACGTCGTTTCCGCTCCGCTCGGGGGCCGCGTGGAGCGCATCGAGCTACACCCGGGCGACACCGTGGAGCGTGGCGCGATCCTGGCGCGGATTGCGCCCGTGGAATCGCCGCTACTCGACACCCGGACACGAAAGGCAGCGGAGGCGCAGGTCGCGGCCGCTGGCGCCGCCAAGGGCCAGACGAAGGCGCAGATCGATCGGGCCGAGGCCAGCCTCGAGTTCGCGAGGGCAGAGGCTGCGCGAATGAAGCAGCTCGCCGACGCCGGAGCCATCTCCGGGCAGATGCTCGACCAGGCGCGACTGGCGCAGCGAACGACCGCGGCGGAGCTCGAGTCGCTCAGGTTCGCGGAGCGCGTCGCCGACCACGAGGTGCGCATGGCGCGGGCAAGCCTGTCGCGAAACCGCGGCGACGGCGAGCAACTCGAAGTCCCGTCTCCCGTCGACGGCGTGGTGCTCAAGATCATCCAGCAGAGCGAGGGCGTCGTGCCCGCAGGCGCCCCGCTCCTGGAGGTGGGCGACGCGGCAGCGCTCGAAGTCGTCGCCGACATGCTCACGCGCGACGCGGTCGGCGTGCGTCCCGGCGCGAAGGTGACCGTGGACGCGTGGGGCGGTCCGGCGCTGCCTGCGCGCGTTCGCATCGTGGAGCCGTCCGCTTTCACACGGCTCAGCGCCCTCGGGGTGGAGGAGCAGCGGGTCAACGTCGTCGTCGACCTCGAGGGCGACCCGAAGCTGTGGACGGCCCTGGGGGACGGCTACAGAGTCGAAGCAAGGGTCGTCGTCTGGGAGGCCGTGGACGTCCTGACCGTCCCGTCGAGCGCCGTGTTTCGCCACCGAGACGCCTGGGCGATCTATGGCGTGACCGACGGGCGCGCCGTGCTGACCCACGTGGAGCTCGGACGCCGGAGCTCGGGGCTGGTCGAGATCGTTTCTGGCGTGGATGCGGGCGCGCGCGTGATCCGTCATCCGACGGACCGCATCGTCGACGGAGCGCAGGTATCGGCGCGGTAACCGTCGCAGCATCCGGACCAGGAGCGCGCAGCGGTTACCGCACACGCCCCGACAGTCGCAAGGGCTCGCTCGCTGGGATTCCGTGGAAGACGTCCGAGCCGCAATACGACGTCAGACCGCCGGCCACCACGTCCGTGTCCCGCCTCCGGTGCAACGAGAGCGCCGACGAGACGCGCGCCGCACCGCAGGGGCCTCCCGGCAGCGCCTCCGTCACGAAGCGCGCCGTGTAGATCGTCGCGTGGGCCTCGGGGTAAGCGTCGACGCGCCCGATCCCCGAGAGTACGGTACCGTCGGGAACGACACCGAACCCCCTCGAAACCTCGAGCGTGGCGACGACCCGGCGCCCATCCCGCGCGAGGCTGAGCGCGGCCTGCTCGGAAATCTCGAGGTCGAGGACGGTCTCGAGGACGGTTTCACGGTCGTGCCGCACCTCCTTCGAGTCGTCGTCGCAGGCTGAGCACAGGACGGTCGACAGGATCAGCGTGACGACGCGGGTCATCGTACGACCGCCCGGGTTCCGTTCACCCGCCGCGCGAGTGCTGCGGCGTCTCGCGCGGACCCCTCGAAGACGTGAAACACCCACGTCGCGCCCTCGTCAAGGCGCACGGTCTCGTCGCGAAACTTCACGTCACCGGAGTCGAGGTGCACCTCCGCGGCGACGTGAACCTGCGCCATGTCCTTGATGACGAACAGGCCTCCGCCGAGGCTCACCATGCCGAGCGGGAGCGCCATGTGGAAACTTCCCCGCCCGAACGAGAAGTCCGCGCGCGAAAACTCGTACGGTGCGTCGTCGGCCAGGGCGAGCGTGGTGATCAACGCGTCGTCGAGGGTCCCGGCGAACTTCACCGCAACGGGCCACGACCGCGAATCGGGATCGCCGGGACCGAAGGCCGTCGTCACCCGGTGATGGTCGTCCTCGATGCGCTCCCAAACGACGTCGACCGCGCGCGCGGGGTCGTCCGCCGTCGTCGTGACCTCGACCCGTGCGTTCGAGGGATCTCCCGCGAACGGTTCGCTCCCCTCGTCCACCGCACCGGTCTCGGGATCGATCAGGCTGACACCACCGTCGCCGACGGCAGTCGTCACCACGTCGCGAGCGATACGAAGCGCCTCCGTCAGGTGCGCGATGCCGTACTCCACCTCCCCGCGATAGGGGTTGATGCCCGACGCATCCGTGACCTGGCCCAGCGCGAGCAGTCGCCACGCGGAATCGAGCTGCGCGCGAGCCTCCAGGCCGCCCGCCGTCGCAGCGGTCTCGGCGGCCATCAGCTCGCGGTGCGCCAGGGCGCCCAGCGTTCGCACGTGGTTGTCCCGATCGGCCGGCTCCTGCCCGAGGTTCCAGATCGAACGAACGCCCATCCACTTCCCGACCGCCGACGTGGACTGCGGCTGCCACGTTCCGTCCAGGAGCGGAGGTGGCTCCGTGAGCGGCACGCGGTCCCGGATGGCGTCGACGTATTGCCGCACCGTGACGATCTCGGTGCCTCCGGCCTCCAGATCGGCAAGTCGCGCCTCGTACTCCGCGATCGACTGCTCCGAGCGGACGAAGAGGTCCGGAAAGTAGGGGTTGTTGCCGCCCGTCGCCAGCAGCTCTCCGTCATCGAAGAACGTCCACGTCACGGTGAGGTCGACGCCGCCCGCAGCGTACGCGACGTCCTGGGCGCCGAAGACGAGCAGGGTGTCTCCGAAGCGATACAGCGGTTGCGCTTGGAAGTCGCCGTGCTGATCGATCCGGAGGTTCTTCGGCCAGATCATCGTCTCGTAGCCACGTTCCTTCATGCGCGCGGCCATGCCCATGCCGCTCTGCCCCTCCTGACAGAACACGCTCGTGCCGAGGGGCACGCCGTGCTTCGCGAACGTGTCGGCAGCCAGCGCCTGCGAGTGCTCCCAGTCCTCCGCGGGATACGCGATGAAGAGTTGATCGGAGTAGTGGAAGCTCAGCACGTCCACTTGGCCGGACGTCGCCAGTTCGCGGAGCGCCTGCAGCACGGCGGGGTGCCGCTCCGCGAGCACATCGAGCAGGTACGCCTGCATCTCCAGATCCGCGCCCCACGTCGGGTGCCGCGCGAGCAGTTCGATGACGGGGGAGAGGCTCTCCGTGACGATCCGATCCTCCACGTCCTTCGGACGGAGATCTTCGCCCGACCAGCCAGGGAACGAGACGATGCCTCCAGCGACGTACTGGATGTTGAAGTGAAACATGGAGAGCGCATAGCGCTCCTGGGCCACGGCGCGCGTGCAGAAGAGCAAGAGGGCGACACCGGCAAGCGGGCAGAAGCGCCGCACCGCCGCAGGCTTCGGACGCGAGATCATCGCACCACGACCACTTCCTGGTCGCCGGCCGGGACCGCGACGTGGAGCGTACCACCGCCGCGCGCATCGAACGCCCAGCCGCTCGACGTCGACGCGACCTCCCCGAGGCCGGCGCGCTCCGGGACCGCGGCCCCACTGCGGACCACCGACGCCGGGCGCGCACCGAACGCCACGAGCTCGAGGATGGACCCGAGAGCGAGTTCGGCGCCGTCGCGGGTGGAAAGGGTCACACCGCTCGTGGTCGGCGTGACGGTGATCCCCCCGCCATCGAAGACGTCGAACGCCGTCTCGGCGTCCCCCACGGCGATGCGCCAGTGGATCTTGCCAGGAGTCGTCGCGTAGGAATCGACCCTCGTGGGATCGGCCACGGGAGACAACGTGTCGATGGTCGGTCGAAGCAGCGGCACGACGCCCGTGGCCCGGAGGAAGAGCGGCAGGCGATCGAGCGGCGCGTCCACGGTCACGGTCTGGCCCCCCTGGTACGACTCACCGGTCCACCACGAGACCCAGGACACGCCCGGTGGGAGCGTGACCGCGCGCGAGCGCTGGCCGCGCTCGACCACCGGGGCCACGAGGAGATGGTCGCCGAGGAGGTACGTATCGGACGGGTGCTCGCCGATCTCCGGATACGCGAGTCCGAGTGCGCGCTGGAGCGGCCGGCCATCCACGGCCAGTCGCTGCGCGTAGCTCCAGAGGTACGGAAAGAGCCGAAGGTGGAGGCGTGCATACTCACGGTACGCGTCGAGGAGCTCCGCGTCGAAGCCGTTGCCCGGCGTCGGCTCCCAGGCAACGTCGTTGCAACTGGTGCCGACTTGCATGACGGTGCCGAGCGCCGTCTGCTGGAACCACCGCATGAACGTCTCCTTGTCGGGCGGGCAATGACGATAGCCGCCCGTGTCGGACCCGTAGAACGGGAATCCCGAAGGTCCGAGGCTGATCCCCGCCACCACGGCAGCGGGAAGGCCGCCGACGGCGGTGTAGGAACCCGTGACGTCGTCGACGCGCTCGCGATGCTTCGCGAAGTTCGCGTCCAGATCCCCCGGCCAGATGACGCTCGCGTACTTCTGATCACCATAGGTGCCACCGCGGCAGAGCAGAAACCCGCCCTCGGGCGGCAGAGTCTCGGCGTAGACGCGATGGTAGAGCAGCTGATACCGGCTGTGCATCGTGCGCTCGTCACTGTCGTCGGAAAAGCGCCAGACGTTCCGGCTCCCGAGCAGCCCCGGCACGACGTCCTCGGCGTAGTCGAGCTTGAATCCCTCGACTCCCAGATCCGTGTAGCGCCGGATGAGGCGCTGCCACCAGTCGAAAGCGTCGCCGTTGGTGAGATCGACGGGGGCACCCCACGGGTTGACGAGCAGCCCGGTCCGGGGCGGTAGAAAGCCGTTCGTCTCCGCCTCGGCGCGCAGCACCGCGGTCGCGTCGTCCTTCGTGTCGAGGTACGGCGTATGCCACAAGGCCACTCGCAGTCCGACGTCGTGCAGCCGCGCAACCATCGCCGCCGGATCCGGGAACCTGGCCGCGTCGAAATCGAAAGTATTCACGCCGGTCGCGTACGGGCGATCGATCCAGATGGCCGTCGCGGCGAGGTCCAGATTTCGCATGGCCAGCGCGTCGCGCTCCACCTGCGCCTGGTCGTCGTTCTCGTCGCGCCAGACCCACGGGCCGAGCGCCCACCGTGCCGGGAGCTTCGGGTAGCCCGTGACGTCGTAGTAGTGTCGCGTGACGTCCAGCGGGTGGTCGGCGGCGAAGAGGTGGAAGCGGAGGCCGTCGCGCGTGGCGGGTACGACGGCAAACGTCGCCTCGACCCGATCGTCCTCCTTCGCCGCCACGTCGAATGCCCCCGGAAACGGTGACTCGACGAAGAGCCCCCAGCCGCGCGTCCCGATGACGAACGGGATCGGGACGTGTGCCTCGTTGTTCGTGCTCTCGATGGAACCGTCCAGCTCGAGCTGCATGGCGCGCACCTGACCGCGGTGGTTGACCGTGTCGAAGTACTCACCGAGGCCGTAGAACGCCTCGGCGGCGTCGACGAGGGGGCGCACGCGCAGCAGAGCGACGGCGTCGCCCTCGGGCTCCGGCACGAACGAGAACGAGAACCGGCCGCGCGCCTCCGCGGTCACGGTGAGTCGAGAGACGCGACCCCGCTCATGCTCGAGCTGCAGCACGATGCGGCTCGGATATCGCTCCAAGACGGACGCGGACTCGACGGAGAGCCAGGCCAGCCCCTCGGGCTCGACGGCGATGGGCAGGCCCGCCGCCAGCGGGTACGGGTCGTAGTTGACCGAATCGTCGACGGCGTCCACGCGCCCGAGCTGCAACCCGTCGGCAAGGAGGCGTACCAGCACCTCGTCACGCCTGCGCAGGACGAGGACCCCGTCCTCGAAGGAAACGCCGTAGTCTTCGGTGCCCACCCGCGGGTGCATCGCGGCGTCCGCATCCGCATCGGCAGGTGGCGTCTTCGAGCGCGGTGCGTCGTCGCCGCCGCAGGCCGACGCGACGGCCGCGAGCAGGCAGACCACCCGACTCCCGAGCGACACGTCCCAGTATGCCACGACGGTGCGGCACGGTGCGCGCCCTGGGCTCGCGCATCCCCCGCAGCGAGTGCGTTCGACGCAGCGCTTGGCGCAGAGGACCTCCGAACCCCGAAAACCCGCACGTCGCACCGTAGCACGCCGGTCCGGCTCCGCGCCCCAGCCTTGGCAGCCGAGGTCCCACGCTGCGTCCCACCCGCCGCAGGCCCCCGAAGCATCGCTCGTTCCGGCGCCCGCGCAGATCGCCGCCCCGTCGCGGCGCCCGCCCCCGTCACTTTCCGAACCCGAACCCCGTCTGTCCCGCCGGCGCTCGCTTCGTTGCGCGCGGGGGAGCTCTGGCGGGTGCGCCGTCTCCGCGCTCGAGGGCGAGCAGGCGCTCGGCGGCCTCGCGCGTCGTCGCGACCTCGACCCATCGCATCGCGCCGCCGCAGCGGTCGCAGACGGTGACGTCGTGGAGGAACACGTGTCGGAGCAGCCACGCCCACGGCTTGCGTGCGGGCTCGTCGTCGTCGAGGGAGTCGTCGCCCAGGTCGAGCGCGAGCTGTCGCGCGTCGGCGAGGGAGCAGGGTGTCGCGCCGCCGGAGGCGGGCTCGGCGGGCACGACCTCGGGGCGGAGGGTGGCGTGAGCGCTGAGGACACCGAAATACCGCAATAAATGCCACCTCGGAGGCGGCACTGAGGCACAGAGCCTGGCGACCAGATCGAACGGCTCGAGCAAGAGCGCGCTGGTGCCGTCCTTCCAGGGGGACTTCAGCGCGAGGTGGACGCGGCCGTCGG
>CAZARU010000234.1:0-7026 GCA_964487605.1 uncultured Polyangiaceae bacterium | reverse complement strand
GGGAGCCCCGGGAGGGAGACCTCCCGGGGCCACCCGACAACCCCGACAACCTGGACGTAGCAGCTTGGCGCGCCGGTCCGGATCCACGCCCCCGTTCCAGCAGCCGATCCTCCGCGCCGCGCCCCACCCGGTGCAGTCCCCGAAGCGTCGCTCGTTCCGGCGCCCGCACGCGCCCGCGCGGATTGCCGCCCAGTCGCGCCGGCAGCACCCTTCACTCCCCGAACCCGAACCCCATCTGTCCCGCCGGCGACCGTGCGCGTTGCCATCGTGGTGCATGGCGCGCGCTGCGCCGGCACGACCTCCCGTGCTGACACGAGCCGCGCCAGCCGACGCGCTCAACCCGTGCCAGCTCACGCGGGAGGCGCCGCGGCTCGTCTCGGGTCAGGACCGAGCCGCATGCTCGTGAGCGATCACGCGCGAACCTCGGCCGCGCGCCGTCACGGCAGCGCCGGGAACGGATCCGGCCACGCGCCGGACGCCGAGTAGTCCGCCGCGGCCGCGGGGTCGTCGCCGATCTGGATCGTACCGACGATCTCCCACGCACCCGTCCGAGACCGTCCCCAGAGGACGCCCGTACGGCTCGGCGGCGTGACCGCCGTCTCCTGGTAGCCGTAGGCGACGCGCCCGCGGCGTGACGCCCCTCCATCCGACTGTCCCGCCGATGCGCAGTCGGTCCCGCCGACCCTCGCGTCGACGGGGTCGAACTCCCAGCCGAAACTGCAGGCGGGACATCCCAGGGTCACGGCCGGGGCGGCCGCGGAGAAGAGCACGGTGCACACCACCGTGGAGGCGGCGTCGACCCAGGTCTCGGTCTCGATGGGGCCCACCTGCGGGTTCGCCCCGCCGACGTCCACGAAGAACCCGTTCTGATCGACGCGAACCGTCAGCTGGGCTCCGCCGTCGCTGGCATCGCCGGCATCGCCCGCGTCACTGGCATCGCTCGTGTCACCGGCATCGCTCGGGTCACCCGCGTCCGTGCTTCGGTCCTCGCCCGCATCGAGCGCGCCGAGTCCGCCGGTGCCCGCCGCATCCGCGCCTGCCGCGCCCGTGGTCGAGTCGCTCGCGGCGTCGAGTCCACCGCGACCCCCGGAGGGTCCGTCGCTCGCGTCCGTCGACGCCAGGGAGTCCCGCGGGGCGTCCACCGCGCCCGCGTCACCGGTCCGTCCGGGAGCCGCCAGGATCGGGAACAGATCCGTCGAGCACGCGCCCGACGCGAGGGCAACCCACACGGCCCATCGGCGCGCCATCAGTCGAGCCCCACCGATGCGCCCACGGTGGCGAGGCAGACGGGAGTTCCCCAGCGGCCCACCACGCGATCGCCGAAGTGGATCTCCGGATCCGGCACCGGCACGCCGACGCGTCCGTCGACCAGGAATCCGAATCGATCCCACGGCCACCACTCGGCGGCCAGCAGTCCGTAGGGCAGCGCGACGATCGTGGAGTCGTCCCTCGCGACGAAGCCGGTGGCGCTCTCGCCGGGGACGCGAGCCCAGAGGGCTCCTCCACCGAGACCTGCTCTCAGCAGGAGCTGTCCCCCGAGCGCCGCCGCGTACGACGCGTCGACGCCTGCGATGTGTCCGCGTGGATCGCTCGCCCCCTCCGGCCCGCGAATCGTTCCACCCGCCGCCGATGCGGCCATGACCACGCCCAGCGCGACTCGCTCGGTCACCCGGACCCGGCCGGACGCCGCCACGTTCGTCGTGGGCGGAACCACGCCGCCGCTCACCTGGATGCCGGCCCCCGTCGCCAGCGCGAACCGACGCGCCGAGCCCCCCGTCGCGACCTCCGGCGCCGCACGCGGTGGCGGACGCGGGGGGCGTGGGGGAGGCAGCGCGGGCGCGTCGGGCGCGCCGTCCGAGGGATCCGTCGACGTGGAAGCATCCGCGGGCTCCGCGCTCGCCACGACGGTGGCGGAATCGACTCCGGCGTCGTCGGTCGTCGACACCGGCGCCGGCTCGGGCAAGCGAACGTCGACCTCGAGAAAGGTGGCGCGCACCAGCTCGACGGCTCGAAAGGCGACGATGTTCGCGTTTCCCACGCCTCGTGCCGTCGGGAGGACGATCTCCCGGACCGCGCTCTCGCGGCTCGCGGCGTTCAGGGCCCAGACCTCGACCCCGCGCCCGCCGGCGACGACCCGCAGCGCCGCATCGACGCCCACGGACCGCGCCTGCTCCTCGAGGGAGCGAGGGCTCCGCGGCGCGAGCGTCACTCGAAACCCGAGCTGCTCGAGCTCCGCCCGAAGCCGAGCGACCAGCTCGGGGACGTTGCGATCCACCGTGATCAGGATCTGGAGTCGATCGACCGGGGAAGCCGCCAGCGCGCAGGACAGCACGACGACCGCGAGGGCGCCGGTGAGCCGGCCCTTCACCGCGACTCGGCCGAGGGCGACGGAGCACCCACTGCTGCCACCGCTCGAGCGAGAGCGGCGTGGGGACCGCCGGGGAAGGCCGCGAGGTAACGCTCCGCGGCGCTCCGTGCGGCGGCCTCGTTCTTCGCTCCATGGTGAAGCTCGAGGACCCGACCCAGCGCCTCGCGAGCAAGCGGTCCGGAGGGTTGCTCGCGCAGGTAGGTCTCGAACCACCCGAGGGCGCCGCCGCCGCCCATCCGGCCCAGAGAGAATGCTGCCACGCCGGCGGCCGCAGACCCCGCGAAGCGCTCGCGGACGGCGCCGTACGCGCGGCGCGCAACGTCGCCACGGCCGGCGTAGCGGGCGCTGTCTCCGAGCAGGAGCAGGTCGTCGGGGCCGACGGTAGCGACGATCGCCTCCATCCCGGCGGCCTCCGCCGACGCCAGGGCTCCACGATAGTCGCCGCCTCGGGCGAGGGCGCGCCAATCTCGACCTTCGGGGGCGGAGGCGGCCGCCGGCGCTCGTGCGCCGAGGTCCCGCGTCGCCGCGCTCGGTGCAGAGGTCGCGGGCGCGGAGGGCGTTCCCGAGGACGGCGTCGCGGTCGGGTCCCGGGGCGCGGGCTGCCGCGCCGCCTCGCTCGTGACCGCCTCCTGCAAGAGCCGCTTGGCCCGAACGTTCACGAGCAGCCGCTCGCCCGCCACGACACTCCTCGGAACGTCGAGGAGCGGTCCGGAGACGACCACGCTTCCGTCGTGGACCTCGACGCGGAACGTCTGCTCCAGCGGCCGCCACTCCACGTCGAAGCGAGTTCCGGTGATGCGCACGACGAACGGTCCGACGTCGAACCGCCAGCTCCCGTCCGTTCGACGCGGCACGCTCACGACCGCGAACCCCCGCTCGATCTCCACCGTTGCACCCGTCGGCGTCGTGCCCAGCACGCGCGCACGCGCCCCGGTGTGCAACAGCACTGTCGCCTCGCTGGAGAACCGGAGGGGCGTACCGCCGGCGGCGGACGCCTGGACGAGCGCGCCCAGCGTGCCCGGGGCTGCAGGCGAGCCCACCTGAAAGGTCAACGGGGAAGGACCGGGCCAGAGCCACAGGAGCACGGCCGCAGCCACCGCCAGTGCGCCCGCCGCCGCGACCCAGGGGGTGCGGGCACGCGGAGGCGCACCGTCACGGAGCAGACGCTCGCGCGCGGCGTCCAGCTCGTGAGGACGCCGCGCGAGCTCGCGGTCCTGCTCCGCGGCCACGAGCGAGCCGAGACGCTCCAGGTCCGTCATGTCGGCGCCCCCTCCGGGTCGAGCCGCGCGGCCAGGGCCTCGTGCTCTCTGGCTTCGCTGCGGAATCGTCGCTCGGCTTCCCGGATGCGGCGCTTCGCCGTCGCGAGGGACACTCCGCACGCATCCGCGACGTCCTCGAGCTTCATCCCGTCGATGAAGCGGAGTGCGAACACGATGCGGAGATCCGCGTCCATCCCGTCGAGAATCGCGTACGCCGCGCGGAGCGCTTCGGCGGCGGCGGCGTCGTGCTCGGGGGTCACGACCTCGGGGAGGTCCTCGGGGGCTCGAAACGTGAGCCACCGACCACGGGTCGTCCTGCGAATCCGCGCTCGTGCGCTGTAGACCGCGATGCCCACGAGCCAGTGCTCGAGACGATCCGGATCCCGAAGCTTGCGGATGTCACGAAGCGCCTCCACGAAGACGTCGTGCACGGCGTCGGTGAAGTCGTGCTGCGAGCCCAAGATGCGGGCCAGCACGCGCCGCACCGTCGGCGCGTACCGATCGTACATTTCGGCTGCGGCGCCGCGGTCTCCCCGCCTCACGCCGGACACGAGCGCCGAAGGGCCCTGGCGCGCCGCCAGACTCCGGACGTTCGCACTCCCGTCCGGGCGAAGACGAAGTGGAACGACCGGGGCGATGCGCGAGGGGGACACTCGTGACGGAGGGCGGATGGGGCCGCTCCCTAATGCCAGCAGACGCACCCGCGGGGAAGGGGTGACCCGTGGCCCGAATTTCGGCTCACCAGCAGCGAAGCGAGGCCGAGATCGAGGGGCGTGAGCCGATCCGCCGGCGGCTGGACACTCCCCTTGCCGACTCGACTCTCGCCCGGGCCGACGCCCGCGAAAGGATGAAATTCATGAACAGCTCCAGGGTTCGCCGACGTCCGGGTAGAGCGCATGCTGCTGCCGTCGCCTTCGTGCTGAGCGCGGTCGCCTGCGGTGACGGCTCCGGCGCGACCGGGGGTTCCGGCGCCGGCGGTGACGCGGGATCCGGTGCTGGCACCGGCGGGAGCGCCGGCACGAGCGGAAGCGCGGGCACGAGCGGGAACTCCGGTACGAGCGGGAGCGGAGGCACGAGCGGGAGCGGAGGCACGAGCGGGAGCGCGGGAGCGAGCGGGAGCGCGGGAGCGAGCGGGAGCGCGGGAGCGAGCGGAAGCGCGGGCGCGAGCGGAAGCGTCGGGGCAGGCGCCGGTGGGACTCCGGACGGAGGCGCGGGTGCGACCGGTGGTGGAGCCGGCGCTATGCCGGACGGCAGCGCCGGAGTCGGCGGAGCGGCCGGCGGGATGCCGGACGGAGGAGCGGGTGCGAGCGGGGCGGATGCCAGCGCCGGAGCGGGCGGCGGCGCCGGAGCCAGCGGCAGCGCCGGCACCGGGCCCGACTATCCGGCGACGAACGCGTGCGGGACCGTCGGCGAGGTCGTCGTCGGTCAGTTCGCACGCCACTGCGGAACGGTGAACGTCCACACGACGGCCAGCGGGTGGGCCGTGGACGACGACTGTACGAGTGGCTGCAACGTCGGTGGTCTCTCGTACTGCACCAAGTTCTACCCCAGCACCGATCGCGTCGTCGGAGTACCCGTGTCGAGCGATCCGAAGCCCTTCACCGCCGGCGGCGGGACGGCGCCTGCGTGCGGCGGAAGCTTCCCGGGCGTCGGGCAGAGTCAGTTCGCTTGCTGCGACAACCCCTGTGCGCTCGGGAGCGCGCCCGTGGGCATGTACGGCGAGTGGTGCGGGAAGGTGAACGTGCACACGAACTCCGCCGGCAACTGGGAAGTAGACGCCGACTGCTCGAGCGGCTGCGAGGCGGGAGGTGGCTCCGTCGCCTACTGCCAGAAGTTCTTCCCGACCGCGACCTCGGTCGTACAGGTCGCGGTGAGCCCCGAGGACAAGCCCTACACGAGCGGCGGATGCTCGGAGACGTTCCCCGGCGCAGGGCAAGAGCAGTACGTGTGCTGCGCGCCGGGCGGCGGCGGCACCTGAGGGGGAGGCTCTGCGCGACCCGCCCGCGTCACGGTCCGACACTCACCCTCGCGGGCACGAGGCCGATCCGCGGCGCGACCACGCGCGCCGCGCGCCCGACGAGCACCGCCAGAAACGCCGTCGTCAGCGTCACGACCGCCAGCTCGGAGAGCATGTCCGTGACCAGCTCGGTCGAAGTCGCATGCGCGACCGCGTAGCTGCTGCAGAAGACGGCGAGGAGGCCGAGCTTCGCGGCGAAGGCGGTGACGGCGAGGTCCCGGCCGCTCGCAGACAGGCGGAACTCCCGGGCGAGATCCGCCAGGAGCACGAACGGCAACGCGAGCTTCGCGATCGTGGCGGCGGCGATCAGCCACCAGAGGGTCTCGTAGCTCTCCGGCGGGATCCACTGGAACGCGAACCGGAAGTCGATGCCGGAGAAGCGGAAACCGATGAGCGGCCACCACAGAAGATACGAGGCGACGAGCACGGTGACGCCGCCTGCGACCGCGCGCGAGTCGGGACGGAGACTCATGCGCCGCCACGCGAAGAGCGCTGCGGCGGCACCGAGAAGGAGCGCCTCCACCGGTGCCCCGCGCGCGGGCTCGCCGGGGAAGAACTGGGTCATCAGGAGCAGGCCGCAGGCGAAGCGCGTGGCGGGCGCGGCGCGGCCCATCCACTGCCAGCCCGCGGCGAGGGCGGCGCCGAGGCTCAGATACGTCCACGGTCCGAACACGGCGCCGGCGAGCTGGATCTGGAGCGTGGCGGCCAGGGCCGCGCTGCATCCCGCGACGTCGAACGGTGCTCGACGCGCCCTGGGCGCGGCGATGAGCAGGAACGCCGCGACCTTCGTCCCGAGCAGCACGAGGGCTGCGCTTCCGGAGAACACCGACGCGGTCAGCGCGTGCGGCTCACCGCTTCCGCGTCGAATGAACGTGAACGCCACGAGCAGCGCGAGCGGAAGCCCCGCGACCGCCAGCAGTCGCCGGCTGAACCGAGGAGTACGCCGCGCGCGGAGCGCGTCCACGATGAGGGCCACCGTGGCGACGATCGCCGCGTACACGATCGCCCGCGCGGAGCCGTAGAAGTACGCCGACGGAAACAGCAGCAGGAAGACCACGAGCACGGCGCAAGCACCGCCCGTGGGGAGCCACGCGCCGCGCCGGGCGACTCGCAGCACGCCGGCGCTCCGGAGCGCCGGCGCGAGCACGAAACCCGCGGCGACGGGAAGCACCAGCAGCAGCGACCGCGCCGGCGAGAAGCCGTCGTCGTGCACGAGCACGCGCAGCTCGTCGAAGCGCCAGCCGGCGAGCGCGACGAGCGCACACGCCGCCGCTCCGGCGATCGCCGCGACGCGGCGCCGACGGAGCCAGCGGCGCCCGGCGAACCACAGCCCTGCGAAGGCGACCGCGTGCTCGCTGCCGTCAGCAAGCTCTGCGCATAGG
>CAZARU010000233.1:0-7040 GCA_964487605.1 uncultured Polyangiaceae bacterium | reverse complement strand
CCACCGGTGGCGGCCGTCCCCGACCCGCTCGCGCCGCCCGCGGGCGCGCCGGCTGCGGAGGTGCCGCCCGTGGCCGCCGAGCCTGCGCTGCCTGCCGCACCCCCGCTGGTCGAGGCGTCGGCGTCGCCGCCGCTGCCGCCGCCGCCCTCACTCTCGGAGTCGCCGCCGCAGGCGCCGGCGCCAGCCCCTGCCAAGAGCAACGCCGCGAGCCAGGACGAGACCGTACGCGCACGAAAGTGACGAGCCGACGAGCAGGCAGCTTTCATCAGGAGACCTCCCATGCCGGAGGCTAACACGCCCCGGTTCGGCCGCCGAGGCTACGCGCAGCAGCAGCGAAATCCCACGATGCTCGAGCTGCCCGAGATGCTGTCCGTGCACGCGCCGGTGTAGAGGTTCACCTGGGTACACGCGGTATCGAAGTAGCGGCCGTAAGCGCCGCCGCCCGTACAGGACGTGCTGCACGTCTTGCCGACGCTGGCGCAGTAGGCGTTGCAGGTCGAGAAAGGGGACGGCTTGGGCAGGCACTGCAGGCGCGCGGGAACGGAGCAGCTTCCGCTCGAGCAGGTACCCGAGCACGCTGATCCGCAGTAGCCGCAGTGGCTGGCGTTCGTGCCGACACTGACGCACGACGTGCCGCACTCCGTGAGGCCCGGATCGCACTCGCACGAGCCTCCTTCGCAGCTTCGGGACGCGGTGCACGCCACGTCGCACGCGCCACAGTGCCGGTCGTCGTGGTCCGTGTCGACGCATTCGCCGTCGCACTGCGTGAGCCCCGACGGGCACTCGCAACGCGTCGCGACGCACGCCGCCGTCGGCGGACACGCGATGCCACAGTTGCCGCAGTTCGCCGGGTCGCTGCGAACGTCGACGCACCGATCGACGCAGAAGACGGTGTCCGTTGGGCACGTGACGCCGCCGGTTCCGCCCGCGCCGCCGACGCCCGAGGCGCCGCCACCACTCGAGCCGGCCGCTCCACCGGTCCCTGCCGTTCCGCCGGCTCCGCTCGCAGCGCCCACCCCGCCGGCTCCGCCCGGGGCGCCTGCGGTGCCGCCACTCGGTGCTCCGCCGGCTCCGCCTCGACCGGCCGCGCCGCCCGCGCCCATGCCGGTGCAGATGCCCCGCCCGTCGTCGAGCACGCAGCGCTCGCACGGCATCATGGGTTCGAAGCCGAGGCCGTCGGCGGTGCACCGTGCCACGGAGTCTCCGTCGCAGGTGAACGTGCCGGGCTGGCAGGCGTCGAGGACGCACGCGCCCCGTTCGCAGTGGTGAGTGCTCGGACACTGCTCGTGGCCGGCGCAGCGGACGCAGACGCCGAGGTCCCGGTCGCAGAGCTTGCCGTCCGGGGTGCACTCCCGGTCGGACTTGCACGGCGAGAGCTCGACGCAATCACCGAAGAAGCAGGTGGCGCCCGGGTCACAGTCCTCGTTGCCCAGACACTCGACACAGTGCCCCGCCACCTCGTCGCACACCTCGCGAGCGCCGCAGTCCAGCGACGACTTGCAGGGATCGCCGTCGACGCAGGTCTGGCGCTCGCAGTGTCCGGTGCTGCAGTCGCCATCCGCGTCGCATTCGACGCAGAAGCCGCCCGCGCACACTCCCCGATCGCCCGGTACGTCGATGCAGTCGAGGCTCGACGCGCACCTCCCGACGGCGGAACAACGGCCACCGTCGCAGCGCCGGTCACCCTCGCAGTCGGTGTGGAAGAGGCACTCGACGCAGCGTTCGTCGACCTCGTCGCAGCGACCCGTGGCGCAGTCGGCGTCGCTCCGGCACGTGGCGCTGCCACCCTCGGCGCTCGCGTCTGCCCCCACGGCGCCGCCTCCGCCGCCTCCGTCGTCCCCGCCGCACGCGCCGGCGAGGGTGAGCCCCACGCCGACCCCGATCCAGAAGTGCCCTCGACGCATCAGTCGCTGCTCCGCGAGTCGAGCTTACGGTGGAGGCGGCCGCCGTGCGAGCGCCAATGCGGACGCCCAGCGCCCGATCGGACCGAACGAGGAGTACGGCGACGACGAACGTGCTGCAATCGCCGCGCACGCCCTGCTACCTTCCGGTGATGGTGCGATCTCGTTTTCCGACTCGACCTCGCTGCCGGGGCGCGGGAGACGATGGCACCGATGCCCGTGAGGTTCTCCGACGTCGTGCCGTGCGTACGCCTCTTCCGAGATTGTGGCTACTGGCGCTCCTCGTCCTCGGCGCCGCGTGCGTCTCCAAGCCCACCATGAAGCTCGCTTACGCGCGCATCACCACCGCCGGCCCGCAGGGCATCGGCATGGACGTCTTCCTGCGCGTCACCAACGACAACAGCTTCGACGTCCGCGTCCGCAACGTGCGGGTGAGCGTGGTCATGGCGGGCCACATCGCGCTACCCCCGATGGCGTACAGTCCCAATCAATGGCTGCCCGCGGACGGGACGACCCTGGTTGCCGCGCCGGTCATCGTGCCGTGGGTCGTCGTTCCTCAGCTCCTGGCCGAGACCGTGCGCTCGCCGGCGATTCCCTACCGAGTCCGCGGCGAGGCCGATGTGACCGCGATCCGATCCGTCGGGATCGAGAGCGACCGGCACCCCGTCGACGAGAGGGGGAGCATCCCGCGGGCGGCCATCCTCGACGCGGCGAGAGCCGCGTCGCCCGTCCCCGTCTTCTGGTAGACCCCGGATCGGACACCGTCCATCGAGCGAGGAGCGCACATGCCCAAGATCAAGCGACGCGCCGCGAAGCAGCAACGTCCCACCCGCGGCTCGAAGCGCCAACGCCCGCCGCGCCGCGTGATCGTCCTCGTCGCGACGCGCAAGGGCGCCTGGCTCCTGCACGGGGACCGAACGCGCACCGCGTGGCGCCTGAACGGGCCGCACTTCCTCGGGCACACTGTGCACCACCTCGTGCTCGACCCGCGGGACGGCACGACGCTCCTCGCCGCTGCGAAGACCGGTCACCTCGGACCTACGATCTTCCGGTCCACCGACCTCGGGCGAACGTGGAAGGAAGCGAGCCGCCCGCCCGCGTTCGCCAAGGCCGATGGTGGCGCGCGGGGGCGCAGCGTGGATCACACGTTCTGGCTCACGCCCGGTCACGCCAGCCAGCCGGGGACCTGGTACGCGGGCACGTCGCCGCAGGGTCTGTTCCGCTCCACGGACGGCGGCGCGTCGTGGGACCCCGTCCCCGGGCTCAACGACGATCCGCGATACCGAGAGTGGATGGGCGGCGAGCAGGACGGGACGCCCAACGGGCCGAAGCTTCATTCGATCATCGTCGATCCCCGCGACCCCGCGCATCTCTACCTGGCGATGTCGAGCGGCGGGGTGCACGAGTCACTCGACGAGGGTCGATCGTGGCAGCCGCTCGTGAAGGGGCTCGAGGTCGTGGAGGGTTTCGACCGCGCGAACCTGGCCTTCCACGATCCGCACTGCGTGCGACTCTGTCCCGAGAACCCCGATCGCCTCTTCCAGCAGAACCACTGCGGCGTCTACCGGATCGATCGTCCGAGCGACGAGTGGGTGCGCGTCGGCAAGAACCTGCCGGCACGGATCGGCGACGTGGGGTTTCCCATGGTCGTCCATCCCCGCGATCCGGACACCGCCTGGGTGTTCCCGATGGATGGGACCACCGTGTGGCCCCGGACGAGTCCCGACGGGCGCCCCGTCGCGTTCGTGACGCGTGACGCCGGCCGGACGTGGAAGCGACTCGATGGCGGCTTGCCGCGCGCGCAGGCGTGGTGGACGGTGAAGCGCCAGGCCATGGGCGCCGATCGCGGCGCGCCGGTCGGGCTGTACCTCGGCACCACGAGCGGTGAGGTGTGGGCCAGCCGCGACGAGGGGCGGCGCTGGCGCTGCATCGCGCGCCACTTGCCCGAGATCTACTCCGTGGAAGCCGCAGCGCTCCCATGAGAGTCCTCGTACCGAGTCCGCTGCTCTCCTACACCGGCAAGAAGCACGTCGTGGCCCACGGACGCGACCTGTCGGAGCTGCTGAGGGATCTCGATCGACAGTTCCCGGGGCTTCGCTTCCGCGTCGTGGACGAGCAGGACCGCCTCCGTCCGCACATGAGGTTCTTCGTCAACGGCGAGCAGGTCTTCACGCTGACCCACGCCCTCCTGTCGAGCGACGAGGTCACGCTCGTGCAAGCGCTCAGTGGAGGCTGACGTCGCCGGGGCCTCGGCGTCGTTCGCTCGACGGACTCCCGTGCAGCTTTGACTCTCGCCGGAACTGGCGGTAGCCGTGCGCCCGTGCGCTTCGTTCTCCGAGCCATCGTTCTCGTGGCCTGCACGCAGATCACGGGTTGTCTGACCAAGGGCGACACCGACGTCGAATCGCGCGAGGGCGAGCAGCCCGAGACGTGCACCACGGTGTGTCAGCATCTCTCGGCGGCGACCTTCGGGGACTGCGCGAAGTGGTCCGACTACCAGGATTGCGTCTTCGAGTGCGAGGACCACAACCCCACCCAGGAGGGTCTCGTCTGCGCCGCCAACGCGGGTACGTGCGAGGAGTTCCGCCAGTGCGATTCGACCTACGACATCTTCTGAGTCGCCTCGCTGCGGGTGCTCTGGCGACGCTCTTCGCTTCAGCGTGCGTGACCAAGGGTGACACCAGCATCGACGTCGAGCAGGACGGCGGCTCGGGCCCACCGCCCACGTGCGTGAACGTGTGCGGTCGCATCACCGCGAACGAGCCCGAGTGGCTGCCGTGCCTGAAGGTGGCCGTGAAGGATCGAGAGGGGTGCCTCGCGCGCTGCCAGGCGATCAATCCGAGCGAAGACGCCCTGCGCTGCGCCATGAAGAGCTTCGACTGCGCGGAGCTGGCGATGTGCCCCGACGTCTACTGACGCACGCCAGCGTGGTGGCACGGCGGGTGCGCGGTCTTCAGCCGCGTCGCAGCACGAAGTCGTACCGCGCGAGCTGCCCGTCCCTCGTCGCCGATATTTTCATCAGGAGCGACCGCACGATGAACGGGTCACGGTCGTTGTAGGGGTCGTCGGGGAAGTAGAGCTGAGTCGTGAGGGGAGCGAACCCGGCCGCCGTGAGCTTCACGTGGAGGTGAGCCGGCCGGTAGGTACGCCCGTTGAGGTAGCGCCCGGGGACGATCGTGGCGAGGTCGAACGCGCCGTCCGACGCGCTCTTGACCTTGCCGCGCAGGAGCAGCTTGCCGGGGGGAAGACGCATGGAACCATCGTTGTCGTAGTGGCCCGTCTCGTCGGCCTGCCAGAAGTCGAGGACGGCGTCACGGATGGGCGTGGCACAGTCGTTCGACAGCACGCGTCCCGAAAGGCGAAGCGGGACCCCGGCGGAGCCGGGCTCGGCGAGGGACGCGCGGAAAGGCGCATCCGGCCGCCAGTAGGGTCCTTCGATGTTGTCCGCCGTGACGCGGCAGGAAGCGGTGTCGCCCGATGGCGCGGTGGGGACCGCGACGGGCTCCTCGCCGTAGGGCGCGGGGCGAGCGGCGACGGGTTCCTCCCCGGGGGGCGCCGAGTCCGCGGGTGACGCGCTCGGTCTCGGCGCGAGGCCCATCGGGCCGGACGGCGCCGATCGTGCGTGAGGGTCGCCGGCGCCCTGGGACCGACAGCCGAAGAGGGGCGTGGCGAGGACGACGCCGGCGCCGAGTGCCTGGCGGCGGGTGATTCGGGGTTTCACGCTCCAGGTACGCGCCGCGCGGCCGAACACTTCCCTACCGCTCGTCCGCCCCGAGGTCCGGCGCGGTGCCCTTGTCGTGAGCCTCGCCATCGAGATCGAGCCCGGCCTCCGGCAGCACCGTCCCCTGATCGATGGCGCCCGTCGCACCGGCCGCGAGATGGAAGTCGCCCGACGCGGGGGCGACCAGCCAGGACAGCGGTGCGCCCGATCCGCCCGTGTCGGCGGGGACGTTCGTGGTGAGCATCGCCGTCGCACCATCACGCTCGGTGAAGCGCGACCCGAGGTTGTTGGTGACGATGGCGCGCGTCTCGGGGAAGCGCCAGTCGATGGAGCTGAAGAACGAGCTGCCCCGGGTGCTGATCACGGTGTTGTGATACACGCGCGGCTCTCGCGCGATGTGCAGCTCGATGCCGGTGTCGAACCAGTCTATGTCGGCGTAGATCACGTTGTTGCGGATGATGCCGTCGGTGTGAGCGAGGCTGGCGCCGCCGTGGGGCGAGTCGGCGTAGGTGCGCGCTCCCACGCCGCCGCTCAGACCGAAGCCGATCCCCCGAGCGCAGTTCACGATGACGTTGTTCTCGACGAGCGTGTCGCGGGACGACTTCCAGAAGTGGACGGCGTGCTCCGCCAGGCCTGCCCCGTCGCAGTAGATGCCCTCGAAGCGGTTGTTCCGCACGACCCATCCGCGGGAGCCGTGGGCGTCGATGCCGCCGGTGTAGCAACCGCCGCAGCAGCCATCCACGTTGGCACGACCCGACGTCGTCAGCTCGAACGACGAACACTCGACGCGCCCGTCGTCGGTCCAGGCGTCGTTCGCCGAGGAGTTGATCTTCACGAACTGCTGTCCGCCGTCGATGACGCGAACGGCGTAGAGGAGCGTGTTCTTCGTGTCCGGGCCGCCCGCCGGCGCCGTGACGTGAATGGGGTGATGGAACGCCCGCTGGATCGTGACGTGAGCGATGGTCACGTCGCTGGCCGAGATGAAGATCAACTCGTCCACGGTGTACTCACCGTCCAGGACCACCTTCGTGGCGTCGTTGGACGCGCTTCGAAGCGTGACGCCGGGCGTGCGGAAGTTCATTCGTCCGGGCTTGTACGTTCCGTCGGCGAGCACGAGGGTCGTCCCGCTCGCGGCGCCCGAGACGATGCTCGGCAGGTTCGCCGCCTGCGCCGGCGACACGTTCACGACGACTCCGGCGGCTGGCGGAAGTGGATCGCAGCCGAGACCAGGCGTACCGCCGGCGCTTCCGCCCGAGCCCGCGCTCCCCCCCGAGCCGCCCTGCCCTGCGCCGCTGCCGCCCTGTCCTGCGCCGCTCGCGCCGGCGGTGCTGCCGCCCTGTCCTGCGCCGGCGGTGCCGGCCATGCTGCCGCCCTGTCCTGCGCCGGCGGTGCCGGCCATGCTGCCGCCCTGTCCCGCG
>CAZARU010000232.1:0-7075 GCA_964487605.1 uncultured Polyangiaceae bacterium | reverse complement strand
ATCCGGTACCAGCTTCTCGTGGGCGAGAACGTCGGCGCGGGCGACGTGGAGGCCTTCGAGGACGAGGCTCGGTGGAAGGAGGCCGCGCACCTCGGCCTCGCCGACGAGTTCGTGGAGCGCCTGCCGGACGGCTATCGCACGCAGCTCGGAAAGTGGTTCGCCGACGGCCGGGAGCTCTCGGTCGGGCAGTGGCAGAAGGTGGCGCTCTCCCGCGCCTTCATGCGCAAGGACGCCGACCTGCTGGTCCTCGACGAGCCGACGGCCTCGATGGACGCGGAGGCCGAGGCCGAGGTGTTCCATCGCTTCCGCAGCCTGGCCGCGGGACGGATGGGGATCGTCATCTCGCACCGCTTCTCGACGGTGCGCATGGCCGACCAGATCAACGTGCTCGATCGGGGCGGCGTCACGGAGCACGGCTCCCACGAGGAGCTGATGGAGGCCGACGGCACGTACGCCCGCCTCTTCAACCTGCAAGCGGCCGGCTACCGCTGACCGGAACGGCGACGGCGCTACTTCGGCGGCGGCGGGGCGATGGTGAGCAGGTCGCTGCCACCCGGGTACTGGTAGCTCGTGTACGAGCCGTAGCCGACCACCTGGATCCCCACGGGCTTGTCGGCGTCCAGCGAGTGCGCTCCCTGCTGGCCCGCGCCCAGGCTCTGTCGCGCGATGCCGAACCCGTTGGCGATGGGCGTGATGGGCGCGTTGATGGCGATGCCGTCGACGAAGACCTGGGCGTCGGTGGGCATGACGATGTCCACGTAGCTCACGTCGTAGTCGTCCGGGGCGAGGAAGACGTACTTGGTCCGGTACTGCTCCACCGCAGTGGCGATGCTCATGGACGGGTCGCCCTTCTGGTTCGGGGGCATCGTCCCCGGATCCAGCCGCGACCCGCCGAGCATCACGGAGCCGACCGCGAACGAGTTGGTCCCGGAGACCTCGAAGTCCTGCGAGACGACGCCCAGGTCCACCACCTGCCCGGCATTGATCGTCGCCGGCGCCGTGGCCGGGGCCGCCCCGGCGTACGTCAGCGCCGTGCCATCGATGTTGCCGTAGATGCGCACGACGTGCCCCACGACGCTGCCGTTCGGCGCCGTGGGCGAGGCGACGAAGTACCGCTGGCCGAGCGTCTCGGCGGGGAAGACGCTCTCCTCGATGTGATCGCAGGCGGGCTCTCCCGAGGGCACCGTCACGCACTGCACGCCCGTGATCACCTGCACCGGCGCGCTCGCCGTCACCAGGCTGCCGCTGAAGTCGCCTCCCCGCGCGCCGAGCACCTGCACGACCTCGCCGCGACCCAGGGCGAACGACAGGGCGCCACCGCCGTTCGACGCCCCGAGACCGCCGCCTGCCTGCACCGAAGCGGACGGCGACAGCGTGACGTTCACCGTCGTACCGTCCATCGTACCGGTCACGGCCATGAACGCGGGGTTCGAGAACATCGGGTTCCCCTGGTGCGACGTCACGCGGTACGTCGCCGTCATCGCCGTGGTCGGCAGCAGCAGGGAGGCGTCGTTGCTGAAGGAGAAGCAGCCCGTGGTGTACGACGGCCCCAGCGGTGGGACGCAGGGCGAGTTGCCCGGACACCCCGACCAGCTCTTGCCTTGCGGGCCACCCTGGCCGCGGTACTCGAGGGCGTTGAACTGGTACACGGAAACGGGAACGGAGCTCGTGAGGTGGTAAGCCCCGGCCGGGACGCGGACGCTCGTGGTCGGCGCGGGAGTGCTGCCGCACGCGTCGGCCTCGGGCCCCTTCAGCTCGGGAACCCACGGCAAAAAGAACTTGCCCAGGCCGCCGGGCGCCACGGTCCCGGTCCCGATGATGCCGCCCCCGCGGTCGACCGAGATCTCCGCCGGTACCGCGCCCGCGTTCGCCACGATGACGGCAAAGTCGAAGATGGACCAGACGCCGTTGGCCGTCACGGTGGGCCAGAAGTCGCACCCGATGTACGAGCGCGCGGCCGCAGCTTCCTCGCACGTGCCGATCTCGCCGGTGCTGCCCCCCGAGCCTCCCGAA
Organism: uncultured Polyangiaceae bacterium; assembly: GCA_964487605.1. GTDB lineage: Bacteria > Myxococcota_A > Polyangia > Polyangiales > Polyangiaceae > JAJDAH01. The sequence goes on along the minus strand of CAZARU010000232.1, from coordinate 5,062 downwards.
CCGCCGAACCCTCCGAACCCCGACGCGGCGGAGCCGCCTTGCCCGTTGCCCCCCTGCCCGTTGCCGCCGGCCCCCTGGGCGCCCGCGCCCTCCACGGCCGCCCCGGAGCTTCCGGCAGAGCACCCCATCGACAGCGCCGCGATCACGGCACCGGCCCAGAACGAGTCCCGCATGGCGGTACCTTGGCTCGGATCGGTCAGGCCGCCAAGAGGTCAGCGAAGGCCCGCGTCGCGAGCCGCCGCCGGCGTGGCGCGAGAGCTAGGCGTCGGCGTCCGGCGTCGCCTCGGCGGGGACCGGGGCCGTCTCGAGCGGGCCCGACGCGGCGTCCCGGCGCGTCCCCCGAGAGTCTTCGACGACGCGGCCGTCGCGCATCCGCACCACGCGCGGCATGCGCTCGGCCCAGCCCGGGTTGTGCGTGACCACGACGACGGTGGTGCCGTGCTGATCGTTGATCTTGAAGAACAGGTCGTGAATGGCGTCGCCGGTCTTGGTGTCGAGGTTCCCGGTCGGCTCGTCGGCGAGGATGATCCGGGGATCGAGCACGAGCGCACGCGCGATGGCCACGCGCTGGCACTCGCCGCCGGACAGCTCGCCCGGGCGATGGGTCGCCCGCTCCGCGAGTCCGACCTCCGAGAGGAGCGCGCGGGCTCGATCCGCCATCTCCTTCTTCGAGCGCCCCTGGATGAGGCCGGGCATCATCACGTTCTCGAGCGCGTTGAACTCCGGAAGCAGGTGATGGAACTGGAACACGAAGCCCACCAGGCGATTGCGGATCTGCGCCAGACGCGCGCCGGTCATGGTCGTGAGCTCTTCACCGGCCAGGCGTATGCGCCCGCTCGTCGGCAGGTCGAGCGTGCCGATGCAGTGCAGGAGCGTGCTCTTGCCCGCCCCCGACGGCCCGACGATGGAGAGCACCTGTCCCTGGTAGATGTTGAGGTCGATCCCCTTGAGCACGTCGAGGGTTCGCCCCATGTGCTGGAACGACTTCTTCAGGTCCTCGATGATGACGAGGGCCTCGCCGGTGGGCAGGGCGGCAGGGGCAGGGCTCGACACGGCGGTCACTCGTACCGGATCCCGTCGACGGGGCGCAACCGGCTCGCCGCGAGCGCCGGGTAGATCGTCGCCAGCGACGTGATCCCCACCGCGCAGACCGCGACGAGCGCGTACTCGACCGGGTCCACGGAAATGGGCAGTCGATCGACGTAGTAGACGTCCGGATCGAGGCGTACGCCGAGCCACTGAAGGCCGAGACACGCGGACAGGCCGGTCACGACGCCGAAGATCGTGCCTATGGCTCCGATGATCACGCCTTCGGCCATGAACACCCGGAGGATGGCGCCGTCCGCGGCACCGATGGCCTTGAGGATGGCGATCTCCCTGCTCTTCTCCGTCACCATGAGCATGAGCGTGCAGATGATGCAGAAGCTCGCGACGGTGATGGCGAGCGAGAGGATGATGAACGTCATGATCTTCTCCAGCTTCAGAGCGGAGAAGAGGTTCTTGTTCAGCTCCTTCCAGTCACGAACGCGCACGTCCGCACGCTCGACGGCCTGGGTCACCAGCGGGGTCACTTCCGTGACGCGCTCGGCCTGCTTCACCCGGACGTCGATGGACGTGATCTTGTGCTTCAGGTCGAGGAAGTCCTGGGCGACGTTCATCGCCATGTACACGTGCGAAGAGTCGTACTCGTACATCCCGCTGTAGAAGATCGCGGCGACACGAAAGTTCTTGCTTCGCGGCATGATGCCCATGGGGCCGAGATCCCCCAGGGGCGACACGAGGGTGACCTCGTCACCCACGTACACGTGCAGCGTCTTGGCCAGCTCGCGCCCGATCACGATCCCGGGAAAGGCATCGCCGGGCTTCACCGCCGCCTCGACGTCGGAGTCCACGCCGGTGAAGGGGCGAATGTCCGGTCCCTTGAGGTAGAAGTCGCCGCCCGGCCCGATCCCGATGGGCGTGTCCGGGGGCAGCCGCGTCAGCTCGATGGGGTTCTTCAGGTACTCGAAGCTGCCCACTTCGATGTTGTCGAGCAGCTCTATCACGGTCCCGATGGTCTCCAGGTCGATGCCACGGACGATGGAGCCGGCGGTGTTCGTGGCGCTCGACGCCATGGCTTCGCCGGCCGCGATGGGCGTCGCGGCCTGCACCCCGTTCACGAGCCGGATCTTGTCGATGGTGTCCGGCCAGCTCTCGAAACCGCCCGTCTGCGTCGCATCCACGCGGATGTGGGCATTGTTCCCGAGGATCTTTCGCTTCAGATCGGCTCCGAAGCCTCCCATGATGGAGATCACCGCGCAGAGCGCGAACGCGCTGACCCCCACGCCAGAGATGGAGAGCGTGCTGATGACGGAGAGGAAGCCGGTCTTGCCCGATCGGACGTGCCGCGCGGCCGTGAAGGAGACGAACCCGCGACCCTCGATGCGATCGAGCGCCCAGGGCAGCGCCAGCGACAAGGAGCCGAGGACGAAGCCCGTCGCCGAGAGGGCGCCGCCGACGCGCACGAGCTGGTGCCACAGCACGAAGAAGCTTCCGCGGGCGGCTGGCAGCCGAGAGGTCCAGTACGCGAACCCGAGGAGTCCGATGAAGCTCGCGACGGTGCCGGCGACCAGCAGGCGGCGGCGACCCGCCTGCCCGAGTCGCCGCAGGACGGTCACGAGCGCCCAGACGAGGAGCAGCACGACCGCGCCGACGAGCGCGATGCGCAGGCCCAGGGGCACCATTCCCCAGATCTTCTCGACGCCCGACGGCTCCACGACGGGGAGCCGCCGCGGCCGCAGCGACGCCAGGAGCGTCATTCGCCCGCCTCGGGGCGGAGCAACGGAAACGCGATGACGTCGCGGATCGACGGCTGACCGGTGAGCATCATCGTGAGTCGATCGACGCCGAGGCCGAACCCGGCGGCCGGCGGCATGCCGTGCTCGAGCGCGCGGATGTAGTCCTCGTCGAAGTCCATCGTCTCCTCCGCGCCACGCGCCTTTCGTGCGACCTGGTCGCGGAACCGCGCGGCCTGATCGTCGGGGTCGTTGAGCTCGCTGAACGCGTTGCAGAGCTCGCGACCCTCGACGAACAGCTCGAACCGGTCGGTCAGCGCCGGATCGGCGTCCTTGCGGCGCGCGAGCGGCGAGACCTCGAACGGGTAGTCCACGATGAACACCGGCACGCTCCGGGACCCGTCCGCCGTCCGATGATCGGCGGACAGGAACGGCTCGACGAGGTACTCGTAGGCGGCGAACGTGCGCTCGCCGTCGGTGTCGCAGGCGGCCAGGGCCTTGCGCAGATTCCCCCAGTCGACGCTCGACGCCCGCTCGGACACCCGTGCCCAGGTGCCCACCAGCGCGCCCACGCGCTCGTCGTCGCCCGCGACTTCACCGAGCTGCTGGACGAGGGTCCCCGGCAGGGACGCCCGGGCGAGCGCCGCGGCGATGGCGTCGCTCATCGGCAGCCGCACGAAGGCGTGCTCGAGCGCGAAGGGGCGCTCGCCGCGCCACCGCTCGTAGAGCGCGCCGCTCCCACGCGAGGCGAACCGCTCGGCGACGAACGCGTCGACGTGACGCAACAGCCGCTCGGTCAGCGGCATGAGGTCGAGGTACGTCGCGTAGGCGAGGTAGAACTCGAGCATCGTGAACTCGGGGTTGTGCCGCGGGCTGATGCCCTCGTTGCGGTAGCACCGGCCAATCTCGTAGACGCGCTCGAAGCCGCCCACGAGAAGCCGCTTCAGGTACAGCTCGGGCGCGATGCGCAAGAAGAGCGACAGGTCGAGCGTGTGATGGTGCGTCGTGAACGGCCGCGCCGCGGCGCCGCCGACCACGGCATGCAGCGTGGGTGTCTCCACCTCGAGAAAGCGCTCGGAATCGAGGAAGTTTCGCAGCCCCTGGACGGCGAACGTGCGCGCGAGCATCACGTCCCCGGCTTCCGGCGTCGCCACGAAGTCCACGTACCGCTGCCGGTACCGCAGGTCGGTATCGGTCATCCCGTGCCACTTGTCCGGCAACGGTCTGTAGGCCTTGGTCAGCAGCCGCAGCTCCGTCACCTGCACGCTGAGCTCGCCGGTCTTGGTCACCATCACGGTGCCCCGGCCCCACACGTGGTCGGCAACGTCGAGATCGTCGAGGACGGCGAAGGAATCGCCCAGGACGTCCTTCTTCGCGAAGACCTGGAGTTCGCCCCACGCGTCCCTGAGGCGCAGGAACGACGCCTTGCCGAACCCGCGGCGCGCCACGAGCCGCCCCACGACGGTGACGGCAGCGCCTCCGGCGATGGTCGCCACGCGCTCGGCGTCGTAGCGCAGCTCCGAGGCGTCACCGACCAGCGCGCTCGCGAACCGCGCCCGGAGGTCGAGCACGGTGACCCGTTCGGTGACGTCGGGGTCGTTCGCGAACGGGGTGCGGCCGCTCCCCCGAACGGACTCTGCCTTGCGGCGTCGCGCCGCAATGAGGCCCGCCTGGCCACTCGCTCCCTCGACGCCCTCGGCGGCGGCGGCGGCCGCAGAGTTTTCGGGAGGGTTCTCGGCCACTTCGGTGGGTCGCTGTAGCGCGACTCCGCGAGCGGCACAACCCGCCGGCACGCGCGCTCAGGAGCGCGCGCCCGGCTTCTTGGCGCTGTCCGCCGTGCTCATCAGGTACGCCTCGATGAAGTCGTCGAGAGCCCCGTCGAGCACGGCGTCGACGTCGCCGGTTTCGTGCCCGGTTCGAAGGTCCTTAACGAGCCGGTACGGCTGCAGCACGTAGCTGCGGATCTGGTTCCCCCACGCGATGTCACCCTTCGCCGCCTCCTGCGCCTGCTGATCCTCCCGGCGCTTCGCCATCTCCAGATCGTACAGGCGCGCCTTCAGCATCTTCTCGGCCAGGCGGCGATTCTGGTGCTGACTGCGCTCGTTGCGGCACACCACCACGATACCCGACGGGAGGTGCTTCATGCGGACGGCCGTCTCGACCTTGTTCACGTTCTGGCCACCGGCTCCGCTCGCGCGCATCGTCGTGACTTCGACGTCGCCGTCCTTGAGTTCGATGTTGATCTCGTCCTCGATGTCCGGCGTCACCTCGACGGCGGCGAACGACGT
>CAZARU010000231.1:0-7127 GCA_964487605.1 uncultured Polyangiaceae bacterium | reverse complement strand
GACCCAGCGAGTGAACTGGCGATTGAGCGCGTCGATGCTGCCGAGGTCGAGGGAGCGGTTGAGGAAGGATTCGCGAACGGTCCGGAAGAAGCGTTCGACCTTCCCCTTCGCCGCGCCGTCGCGGACCGGTGCATGGCAGAGCAGGCACCCGATGCGCGCGCAGATCTGCGAGATCTCCTTGCTGGCGTAGATGGAACCGTTATCGACGTAGAGCGACTCGGGGACGCCGCGCTTGTACAGGGCCGAGCGAAGCGCGGCGATGAGGGTGTCGGTGTTCTCGGCGAGGAAGAACTGCCCGTGGCAGCAGATGCGGCTGGCGTCGTCGATGAACGCAATGAGCTTGGACTGCGCGCGGCCGTCACCGGCAACGACGTACGGCCCGAACATCGTGTCGGCCTGCCACATCTCGTTCGCGTGAGCTTTGGCGAAGGCGAGCCGGCGCTTGTCCGTCGACTCGGTGTCGGGTGCGAGCAGGTCGTACTGCTTCACGAGCCGGCGAAAGGTCGTTTGCGCGACACGGTCGGGCTCGAGCAGCCCGCGCTCGACGCACGCGCGATACACGGCCGTGGCGTTGCGTGCTGGTCCGTGAAACTGCAAGCGGACCTGGTCGACCGCCTCGGCGGGCATCTCCGGCCGCACCTTGCGGGGCAGCCCCTTGTCCGACCGCGTCCTCGGGTGCATCGAGGTCACGCCGTCCTTCTTGTACCGCGAGTACCAGGTCTGGATCGTGCGCCAGGTGAACTGGTAGCGCTGGTCGTTCTCGTCGGTGAAGACGATGCCGCTGACGTGCTTGATGCGCTCGACGATCGAGCGGCCGGGGGCGAACTCGATCGCGCCGAGCACGCGCATCTTCAGATACGGGGTCACGCGTTTCATGGAGAACTCCTTCGGTGGTGGTGGCCCCCGCGCAGATACCGGTGACCGTTCCCGCTCCGATATCGACGTCTCCTGTGGGCGGCCGCGTCCGGCTCCCGGACGACGCCGGCATACGAGCTGAGCGCGGCCTCGGCGCGCGCCGTGGGGGGGTGCGATCCTCGTCGGCCGATGTCATCGTCGGTAGTCCCCAGATTCGTCCGAGACCGCCATGCCCTCGACGATCTCCTGGCGCGCGCGAAGCAGCTGGCCTGCCCGTGCTGCCATCGCACCGGGATGCTCGTCGGGCACGGGTGGCTCACGGGCTTCGCGGAACGAAGCGGCGATCGCGAAGTCCGGGGGCCCGGCTGCTGTGCTCCGCGCGCTTCCGCCGCTCGGGCTGTGGCCGGACGTTCTCGGTGCTGATCGCGACTGTCGTCGCCCGCTCCACCGTCCGCACGCACACGCTCTCCGCGCTGCTCGTCGCAGTCGTCGGCGGCCTCAGCCGGAGCGCAGCTTGGGCTTGCCTCCAGGAACCTGCTCGTGCCGAGCTCGGGCTCTCGCTGCGAAGCGGCTACCGGCTTTGGGCTCGCCTCGTCGCCGCGCAGTCCGCGATCCGCACGGCGCTCTGCGAGCTGACGCCACCGCCCTCGACGAGCGACCCGCGCCCGATTGCCCAGATGCTCGCCCACCTTCGCCACGCGCTCGGCGGAGCCACCTGCGTTCTCGCCGCGTTCCAGCTCACTCTTCAGCGGGGTGTGTTCGGGTGACTGCGCCCACCTACTCGACCGAACTCGGACCGCACTCGCTCCGCGCTCGCACGACGTCAGTCACCATCACGCGGCACGCAGATCTACGATCGGAGTGCGGACTTCAACAGTTCGACGTCGGGGCGAGTGCGGTCATCGCGATGCCTCCGGCGACTTCGACGCGTGGACCTCGTAGCCGAGCTCGGCGATCGCTCGCTCGTAGGCGCTCAATCTCCCGGGCGCCGACTCGTACCGAATCGTCACCGTGCTCTCCTTCAGGTCGAGGCTCAGCGCGCGCAGACCACCGACTTCGGCGAGAGCGCTGCGGATCGGAGTAGCGCATGCTTCGCAATCGATGCCGCGGATGCCGAAGATCGCCGTCGTCTCGTTCGCGAGGGGCGCCGCCGCGGGCTCGGCTGCCGCAGACGCGCGCGCGATGACCCACGGCGACGCCAGTAGGGCGACTGCCACTGCGGCTGCGCCCCACAACCACACGCGGGTTCGTCGATGCGCACTGTCGTCGGAAGCGCACGATCCAGCGGTGCAGCTCTCGTGGCGCGACCAGTACAGTGCTGCGCCCAGAAACGACAGAGTGATGCCGAACAGGATCGGTCGATACTCGGCCAAGGCGGAGAATGCGGAGGCGCCCCCGACCCCCGCAACTGTCAGTGCGAGCGGCCCGAGGCAGCACGCACTGGCACCGACCGCGGTGGCGATCGCCCCGCCTACGACGAAGCGAGCACGACCGCCTCCGGTGCTGGACACGGCTCGGTGGAGAGCGGCGACGATGTCGTCGACCGGCGGGACGCCGCTCAGCTTGCCCTCCGCGTCAGCGTACAACCGGCAGTTGCCTCCGGAGGCTCCGGGGGCACTCTCCACGCTCACGTCTTCGCCGTTCACGAGAACCGTGGGCGAGCCCAGCGCGGCCCATGCCCGGGGTGTGCTCCGGTCGCCCAGGAGAACCTCGCGCCACTCGGAGCGCGCCCCCGATTTCTCGAGCGCCGTCCGCAGCGCTTCGCGAGCCGCGCCGACGTTCGGGCAGTCGTCGCTGTGAAGCAGCACGACGTCAGTCATGGGCATGCTCCTTTCGCGCAATCAGCGCTTCGAGTACGGGACACTCACCCGCGTCGTCGGGATGACAACGCTTTGCGAGCTCCGAGAGCGCCGCGCGCATGGCTTCCAGGTCGTGAATCTTCGAGTTGATTTCGGCGAGCTTCCCTTCCGCGCGCTTCTGAACTCGGGCGCATGCCTTCCTGCTGGTCGACGCCCGGAGCTTCAGTAGGTTGCGGACTTCGTCCAGCGTGAACCCCAGCCGTTGCGCGCGCTTGACGAACATGAGCACGCGCAGCGCTTCGTCATCGTAGCGTCTCCACCCGCTCGTGCCCCGACTGGGCTGTTTCAAGAGCCCGCGGCGTTCGTAGTACCGAATCGTCTCGATGTTGACGCCGGCTTGCTGCGCGAGGCGGCCGACGGTGAGGTCGTTCTTGGACACGTGCTTTCTCCACCCGTACTACGGACCCGTACTCAGGTACGGGTTTCAAGCCATCGGACGCGAGCGATTCGAGCCGGGCCGCGACCACGCGGGGCGCAAAGAGGGCTGCGATTCGACTGGCCGGATGACCTCGTTCGCGGCCAGCCCGTCCAAGCCGACGGACGAGTTCGACCACGTCCTCGGATGACTCTCCTTTCGCAGGACCCCGTCGCCCCCCTTGACGCGCGCCCTTGCCGGTGCGACCCGCTGCGCGTGTCGTCGCTCGCGTCCTTTCGCCCCGTGGACGATCGGTTCTCGTTGAAGGGGAAGGTGGCGGTCATCACGGGCGCGTCGAGTGGTCTCGGCGTCACGTTCGCGGAGGGGCTGGCGGGCGCGGGGGCGGCGGTGGTGCTCGCGGCGCGGCGGGAGGAGCGCCTGCGTGACCTGTGCGCGCGTCTCGAAGAGCGAGGGGCGCGCGTGCTGGCCGTTCGGTGCGACGTGTCCGTGGAGGCGGACGTGGCAGGGCTGGCCAAGGCGGCGCTCTCGCGCTTCGGGCAGGTGGACGTGCTCGTCAACAATGCCGGCATGGCCACGACGATTCCGGCCCTGGGCGACACCGTGGAGAGCTTTCGTCGCGTGATCGACGTGAACTTGACCGGGACGTTCGCCTGCAGCACGGCCTTCGCTCCGTCGATGATCGAGCGCGGTGGGGGCTCGATCGTGAACGTGGCGTCGGTGATGGGGCTGGTGGGCGTCGGGGTGATCCCCCAGGCGTCGTACAACGCGTCGAAGGGCGGCGTCGTCATGCTCACGCGGGAGCTCGCCGCGCAGTGGGCGCGCCTCGGGGTGCGGGTGAATGCCCTGGCCCCAGGGTACTTCCCCAGCGAGATGACCGCGGGGCTCGACAACGAAGAGGGAGCGCGGTTCATCCGCCGGCGTACGCCGCTGGGGAGGGCAGGGGACCCCGACGAGCTGGTGGGCCCGCTCCTTCTGCTGGCGAGCGACGCCTCGAAGTACATGACGGGACACGTGCTCGTGGTCGATGGCGGGTGGACCGCCATCTGAGGCGCGCCCTCACGACATGAGCGCGGCGATCCCCATCATGAAGTCAGAGTAGCTCACGTCGGAGAACACGCGCGTGTCCAGCCCGCCGTCCACGACGAGGGACTGCCCCGTGACGAAGGACGCGTCGTCGCTCGCGAGGAACGTGATGGCCGCCGCGACGTCCGTGGCCGTGCCGGCGCGGGGAATGGGCTGGAGCCTGGCGAAGTGGTCGCCGAGCTTGGCGCGGTCCACGGGGATCCCCGAAGGGCTGTCGTAGTAGATGGGCGTCAGCATGATGCCCGGACAGACGCAGTTCACCCGGATCTTGCTCGGGGCCAGCTCGAGCGCCGCCGCGCGGCTCAGCGCGATGAGCGCGCCCTTCGTGGCGCAGTAAGTAGACTGGTTCGGCCAGGCGCGGAGCCCGAGGATCGACGAGAGGTTCACGATGGATCCGCCAGTCTTCGTCATCATGGGAACGGCGCGACGGATGCCGTTCCAGACGCCTCTGACGTTCACGTCGAACGTGCGCTGGAAGACGGCGGGCGGCACCTGGTCCACCTGGCCCTCCATGGTGCCGATGCCCGCGTTGTTCACCAGGATGTCGAGCCCGCCGAAGCGCTCCTTCGCCGTGTCGAAGACGGAGGTCATCTGCTCTTCGTTCGTGACGTCGGCGGGCACGAAGGTGGTCCGCTCGCCGAGACGCTCGGCGATGGCCGCCCCGTCGTTCTCGCCGCCCGTGGATCGCCGCGCGTGATGCAGCCCGCGACCGAGCTGCTCGTTCGCGGCGCGGCCGCCGTCCGGTGTCAGGTCGCAGAACACGACCCGCGCACCTTCCGCGACGAACCTCTCGACGACCGCAAGGCCGATTCCCGACGCGCCGCCGGTGACGATGGCCGTCTTCCCTTCGAGTTTCCCTGGCATGTGCGGCTCCTCGGGTCGCGTCTCAGGCGACGCCTTCGATGACGTTGGGGACCGGCAGCCCATACGCCGAGCAGGCGCCGAGGTACACCTGGCGTATGAAGCTCGCGTCGATGATCGAGACGACGTTCCCCTTCTCGTCCAGGTTCAGGTTGGCCCCGAAGATGGCGAACCAGACGTCCGTGAGGCCCTCCACGTCCGGCGGCACGGTGAGCGTGTGGACCGACCCGGCGGGCTCGAACAGGTAGGAGCCGGCCGTGTTCACCTCGGGATACTCGCGGTACTTCCAGCGGCCGGCGAGGGTGAAGGCGTAGACGGGGCCGGTGTGGCGGTGCGTCGGGACGGTCACGCCGGGTTCGAAGCGCGTGCGCACCACCCAGAGCCCCGAGGGGATGTCCACCTGAAGGAGCTGGAGGTGGGTGCCGTCGCCGAGCGCGACGAAGGGGAGGTCCGATTCGCCGCGGTGAATGGCCTGGGGAATGCCGGGGACGCTCATGGGCCGCGACTATACCGGGGCGCTTCGGGTCAGGGCAGTGGCTTGGCGATCTTGTAGACGACGCCGGTGCCGGTCGTGACTCCCTTGCTCGTGAAGTAGACGGCGCTCGCGTCGGTCGCGACGTCCAGCGCCTCGCCCGCGGTGCTCCAGAGCAGGCGGGAGCCCCCGGAGCCGTCGAGGGCGATCCACCTTACCGACGTCCCCGAGGCGTAGAACACGCCGTCCGCGTCGGCGGTGACGCGCTTCGACGTGCCGGCTTCGAGCGTCTGGATCGCGCCGCCGGCCTTCGGCTTTCGATACAGTCCGCCGAGGTCGGTGAAGTACACGTGGCCGCCGTGCAGCGCCAGGTACTCCTGGTATCCGGTCGTCGTGAGCGTCTCGACGACGCCTCCCCCCGAGGCGACCGTGCGCTGCACCTTGCCGCCCGCCCAGTAGACGTGGGTCGCGTCCACGGCCAGGGACGTCGGGTACGAGTTCGACGGTGTGGCGATGGGTGTCGCGCTCCCGAGCGGGATCCCCTTCTTGTAGATCGTGCCGTCGTTCCAGATCCCGAAGTAGAGCGCCGATGCATCCGCGGCGATGGCCCAGGCCTGGCGGTTGTAGTACGGGCCCGCGAAGTCCGTGGGGTTGCCCGACGTGTTCAGCGTCCTGACGTAGCTCTGCGCGTAGAGCGCGCTGGTCCAGAACAGGCTCCCCGCGGCGGTGACGAGGTCGGTGGGGAACTCCTCGCTGTTCGCGAGGGTGACCAGGGGAGTCGCGGCGTCCTTCGCCCGGGCGCGGACCGCGCCTCCCGCCTTGTTGACGACCCAGTACACCGTCGTCTGGTCCGTGGTGATGGCCTCGGCGCTCTCCTGGTTCGTGGCCAGCTGTACGGCCTGGCACGCCGAGCTGGCGCAGGCTCCCCCGAGGCACGAGTGGTTGCAGGCGCCGCAGTGGGCGCCGCTGGCGGTGAGCGACGTCTCGCAGCCGTCGTCTGCCGCCGGCGACGGTGGCGTCGAGCAGTCACCCAGGCCGCCGTTGCACACGGGCGCGCACTTGCCCGCCACGCAGCGGGCGGTCTGGACGCCGGCGGTGCTGCACGAGCGGCCACACGCCCCGCAGTGGGTCGTGCTGCTCGTCGTGTCGATCTCGCACCCGTCGTCGGGTGCCGGGCGGGAGGGCGTCGAGCAGTCCGCGCGCCCCGTCGCGCACGAGGGCTGGCACTTGCCGGCGCTGCAGGCCCGAGAGGAGGTTCCCGTGGACGCGCACGCGAAGCGACAGGCGCCGCAGTGGTCGGGGTCGGTGTTGAGCGCCACTTCGCAGCCGTCGTCGGCTTCGGGTGGCGCCGGGTCGTTGCAGTTCGCCTGGCCGAAGCTGCACGTGGGGACGCATCGCCCGGCCTCGCAGCGCGTGGCCGTCGCGCCCGCCGGCGAGCACGCGCGCTCGCACGCGCCGCAGTGGTTCGCGTCCGTCTCGAGGTCGGCGCAGACGCCGCCGCACGCCGTCCGGCCGGGACACGGGTCGACGGTCACGTCGCTGCCTGCGTCGCGGCCGGCGGCGCCCGCGCTCGTGCCCGCTTCGCCGCTCGACCCGCCGCCTGCGCCCGACGCCACGCCAC
>CAZARU010000230.1:0-7128 GCA_964487605.1 uncultured Polyangiaceae bacterium | reverse complement strand
AGTAGATGCCGGTCAGAGGGGCCAGGAGTGGCTCGGCCGGAGCCGGCCTGGTGGATGGGGGAGACGCCGCGCTGCCTCCACCGACCTGCGCCGACGGCGCGCGGAACGGTGCCGAAGAGGGAGTGGACTGCGGAGGACCGGTCTGTCCGCGCTGCGGGCTGCGGGTGACCGGCGGACTCCGCTCCGTCTCGCGGGGCGAGTTGCAGACGGCGTCTCGGCGAATTGCCGGCGCGTCGTTCAGGACCGGATCCGGTGGATGCGTGGGATCACGCTGCGTGGTTGGAGGGTTTTCGCGATGAACGACTCGAAGAAATGGATGGTCGTGATGGTTGGCGGGGTGATCGTCGCCGGCGTGGGGGCGCACCTCACTTCGGCGCGCGCCGAGGGGATCCCGGCGGTCGATCCCGTCGTCTACTCGGGACTGCTCGAAGACTCGGGGGTGCGGGTGACGGGGCAGGTGGACGTCACGGTCGCGCTCTTCGATGCGGCCACCCTCGGCACACAGGTGTGCTCCACGGGCGTCGTGCCCACGAACGTCGTCGACGGGCACTTCGAGGTGGCGCTCCCCGCGGCTTGCGTCGCGGCGATCCGAGCAGACCCCGATCTCTGGGTCCAGATCGCCGTGGGCACGGACACGTTCCCGCGCTCGCGGGTCACCGCCGTCCCGTTCGCTCTCGAAGCGGATCGAGCCAGCAACGCCGTCGGCCCCCTCGGGGCGCGGCTCACCGCGCTCGAAGGCGCGCGCGATCTGCCGGCGGGAACGACCCTCGCGGGGGCGACGATCGCCACGGGACCGCACTTCACTGCCGCCGACGCGGTCGCGGCCCTGTCCGGCGCCGGCGATCAGCTCGTCGGCGCCATCAACTCGGGCTCGACGTCGGCGCGAATCGACGCCGAGCGGCTGCCCGCGATCATCGTCTGTACGCAGTCGTGGGGCTCGGGAACGACGGGCAGCAACACGCGGACCTTCACCGCGGCAAACTGCGGGGGAACGCTCCCCGGCACGGGCTATCAGGGCGCCTTCTCCGCCATGAACCACTGCGGTGGGGTCGTGACGTGGACCGTGCTGCAGCCGGGCTCACCGAGCGGCCCCGGCGTGAACTTCTTCGCGTCCGCGTCGTGCGGCGGCGGCAACGCGTCGGTGATGTTCTTCAAGGTGCAGTGAAGCCGGGGCCGCTGCCCTCAGGTCGTGACCGCCAGCGCCTTCGCGCGCTCCAGAAGGCGCTCGCGCTCGTTCAGCGACGGGTCCTCCAGCACCTCCTCGAGCAGACGCCGCAGCACCTGGCCCAGCAGTGGTCCGGGCGGGATGGCCAGGACCTTCATCAGGTCGTGCCCGTCGATGGCCAGATCGCGAACCGCGAGGGCGGCCCCTTGGTCGATCACCCGCTGCACGTGCGCCCTGAGCTGCGCCAGTCGCTCCAGGTCCTCGGTCGGGTCACGGCCCTTCGCGCGCACGTCGGCGTCGTTCAGTCGGTACAGATCGTCGAGTAGCTCGGGGCTCACGCGGCGAATCCACCTCCGCACCGCGGCGTCGCTCCAGGTGGGTTCGTAGCAAATCAGGTGGTGGCGCACGAGCTCGACGATGCGGTGCCGTTCGTCGTTCGAAAACTTGAGCCGGAGCAGGATGGGATCCGTCATCTCGGCACCGATACGTTCGTGCTCGTAGAAGGTCCAATCTCCGGTCTTCTCTCCCAGGGCGCGGGTCCGCGGCTTGCCGACGTCGTGCAGGAGGCCGGCCATGCGCAGAACGGGCTCCGGCGGGCATGCGTTCAAGCACGCCATCGCGTGCCCCCACACGTCGTAGGCGTGGAACTGGTTCTGTTCACACCCGACGGATTCGAGCATCTCCGGTGCGGTGATGGCGAGGAGGCCATGCTCACGCATGACCTCGAACGCGCGGCTGGGTTGCGCGGCCTTCATCGACTTCAACCACTCGTCTCGGATGCGCTCCGGGCTCACCTTCCGATAGCTCGCCAGGGAGGGTTCGATGGCGCGCTCCGTGGCCTCGTCGAGCTCTACGTCGAGCGTCGCGACGAAGCGAGCCGCGCGAAGGACACGCAGGCCGTCCTCGGCGAAGCGTTGCGCTGCATCTCCGACGGCGCGCAGCACGCCACGGCGGAGGTCACCCTGACCGTCGAAGGGATCGACCAGGTGGCCCTCCAGGGGGTCGTACGCGACGGCATTGATCGTGAAATCGCGGCGCGCCAGATCGGCCGTGATGTCGTCCACGAAGTAGACGGAGTCCGGCCGGCGGCCGTCGGAGTACGTCGTCTCGCCGCGCAGCGTCGTGACCTCGTAGCTCTGCTCGTCGCAGAGGACCGTCACGGTCCCGTGCTGGATCCCCGTCGGAATTACCCGTCGAAATAGCCTCTGCAGCTCGTGGGGGCGCGCGTCGGTGGCGATGTCCCAGTCGTTGCGCACGCCGCCTTCACCGGACGCGCGGAGCTGGCTCAGGAGCACGTCCCTCACGCAGCCGCCCACCACCCAGCCGCGATGTCCGGCCTCGGACAGCTTCGCGCAGAGTTCCCGGACGGGGGCAGGAAGAGCGCGCTCGAGGGCTGCGACGTCGAGGGCCACGGGCGCGGCATAGCACGAGACCGCGTGCTCGCGCCGGGAGTACACGCGCGCCGCCGTGCCGCTCTGCTACGAGTCCGGCGTGCTCGGCCGAAGGGCGTCGGGCTCGCAGCAGGCGCGTGGGGCGTAGTCGATCACGTTGCCCCGCCGATCGACCTCCACTCGGCAGCACTCCTCCACGGCACGCCGAAGACGAGCTCGAGCTCGCTGCACGCGAGACTTCGCGCCGGACACGCCCATCCCCAGGTGGTCGGCCAGCGCGCGCTGCGTGAGCCCGCCGAACTCCGTCAGCTCGAGGGCCTCGCGATCGTGCACCGGGAGCGACTCGAGCATCGGGCGCAGCCACGAGGCGACGACACCGTTGAACTCTTCCGTCGGATCTTCGGGCTCCTGTGTCCACGTTGCGTCGCGAACCCGTCGCGCGCGGTTCCTGCGATGGGCATCGACGAGGACGCTCCTCGCGATCCGGAAGATCCAGGGGGCGATCTCGTCACCGTCGTCGAGCTTCCCGACGGAGCCGAGGAGGCGCACGAACGTCTCCTGACGCAGATCCTCTGCGACGACCGGGTCGCGGACCCGCCGGGCGAAGTAGCGGCGGAGCTCGTCGCCGAACTCGTGCCACGCCCTTTCGGCCACGTCAGGCGCAGCAGTCGGGGGCACAACAGCTCCGTCGTTCCGGCGCCCTCTCGGGGGCCTCGCCGTGCGTCTCCGCGTCCTGCAGAACGACGAAGACCTCCCACTGGCGCCCGTCCGGGTCCACGACCCACACCTTGTCCTGCACGGCGTAGCAGCAGGTGGTCTCTTGCTCGAAGCGCGTCTCGAGACCGGCGGCGTCGAAGCGCTCCTTCGCCGCCGCGACTTCGACCGGTGAATCGACCTCGATGCCGAAGTGCGAGACGCCGTCCAGGGCGGGCTGGACGTCGGAGGCGAGATTCAATGACAGGTTCAGCGGCGGGCTCGCGACCGAATACTTCGCGTAGTCGGGCTTCACCTTCGTCGGTGGTCCGAGAAGGACGTCGTAGAAAGCTCTGGACGCGGCGAGGTCGCTCACCGCGAGGCCGATGTGGGGGCGCGGAGGGGTCTTCATGTGAGACAAGACGCAGCGGCTGCCCGATGGACGCGCCCTCGGGGCCACCACAGCCCCGACGCCCGCGGTCGGGCGACGGTCAGTTGCCCCAGGGGTTGACGATTTCGCCCCCGCCGATCTGCGGTTTTCGCGGCGCGGGGGCAGGGGCAGTCTTTCTGGGCCCCTTCTCCTCCACGGCGGGAGCGGGGGGGGGCGGCGCGCGGAAATTACCGCGGGCTCCCGGGAGCTTCTCGAGCTTCGCGCTCAGCTTCTCCTCGGTGCCGTCGATGGTGATCGTTCGCGACTTGAAGCCCTCGCGCCGGATCTCGACGTCGATCTTCTCGCCCTCCTTGACTTCGAGCATGACCGGGCTGGCGCCGAGGTCGGTGTCACCTCGGAACACCCGCGCGTCGATGGGCTCGACGGCGACCATGACCTGCTTCGAAGCGGAGATCGTCGACGGGTCTACGGGATCGGTCGGCGGCGCGGGCGGCGGACTCACCGATGCAGTGGGCTCGGGGGTCGGCGCCGAAGGCGAGGCGTCGCTCGAGGCGCTCTTGGCGAAGATGGCGATCACGATCCCCACCGCCGCGCAGACCCCGGCGATTCCGGCGTAGAGCGGCCAGCGATTGCTGGGAACTCCGACGGGGCTCGCCGGCACCGGGGCGGGCATGTCGCCCTTCTTGAAGTAGTCTGCCGGTACGTTGAAGCCGCCGGAGCGCGCCATCATGTCGGGCACCGCTCCGGGAATCAGACCGTCCTCGAGCTTCTGGAAGTCCTCCACCAGCTCCGTCATCGACTGGTAGCGCTGCTCGGGGCGCTTGGAGAGGCACTTGAGCACGATGGCTTCGAGGCCCGGGGGCACGTCCTGCGGCTGTGGCACCAGCGCGCGGATCGGAACCGGAGCCTTGTACATGTGCTGGGTCAGGATCCCCATGAAGTTGTCGGCGTCGAAGGGCACCTTCCCGGACGCCATTTCGTAGAGCATGACGCCGAGGGAGTAGATGTCCGTCCGCTGGTCGACGGGGGCGCCCGCAGCCTGTTCCGGGGACATGTAGTGGGGCGTTCCAAACACCGATCCGGCCCGCGTGAGCTTGCCCGTCGCACTGGTCGAGACCTTGGCGATGCCGAAATCGAGGATCTTGACGAAATCCTTGTCGCCACCGCGGACGACGAGGAACACGTTGTCGGGCTTTAGATCGCGGTGGACGATTCCCTGGGCGTGCGCAGCGGAGAGCCCTTCCGCAATCTGCTTGCCGATGTGGCTGATGCGGTCGATGCCGAGCGAGGAGCTGCCCTCCATGATGCGCGAGAGCGGGACACCCTCCAGGAACTCCATGACGAAATACGTGGAGCCGTCCGGGAGCTGACCGAAGTCGCTGATGTCGATGATGTGCTGGTTGCCGATCGACGAAGCGGCCTTTGCTTCGATCAGGAATCGCTCGGTCACCTCCACGTCGCGCGCGAGGTCCGCGCGGAGGATCTTCATCGCCACTTTCTTGTCGATGATCTTGTGGCGGCAGCGGTAGACGACGCCCATGCCGCCCTCGCCCAGCAGCGCCTCGATCTTGTAACGCCCGTCTATGGTGCAGCCGAGGTACGGGTCGGCTCGCTCTGGCGGAGGTCGTGAAGGTGCGTGTGCGTCCGCGTCCGCGTCGTGAAGCGAACTCGACGGCGAAACCGTCGCCAGCTTCAGTCCCGCTACCGATGCGGGCATGGCTTCGTGCGGCCCCGAGTCCGGCAGCTGACGGGGGCCGGAGCCCCCCAGCGCGATGTCCGCCGAGGGGGGCGTGACCCCAGGGGGCATGCGGTTCTGCGAGGAGTCGTTGCTCATCGGGATGCGGATTATCGGTCGGGTTGCGGTGAGGGCTCTACATTTACGACTGAGACTGGCGTTGGCGCTACTCACGGGCGGCGCCTGTGTCGGCCGCGCCATCCGGCGACCCGGAAAGGAGCGGTGAATCCCGTGCAAATCATGGGCCTGCCTTCCCTGCCCGAATAGACGAGGGAAAGCCTACCGAAGCGCGACGCCCGTGGAGCCCCGTGCGCAATCGTTGCGTAGCGAGGTGGGCAGCCCTTTCCGCGGAAGTACCCAGCGGACGGCGCGCGCCGCTGGCCGGGTCGGGGTGCGCTCGCCGCGGCGGCGACCGATCCCACCCGCCTTCCGGGGACAGCGCGAGGGAGCGCCGCAGCGAACCCGGTAGGAACCTCGGGTGCCCGGTACTAGTGTCCCGCGCGCCGTGAGCGTCGTCGTGGGTGCTGTCGAGGGTCGGGCGCACCGGCGGGTTTCGGGAACCGAGGCGCTGCGCGCGTGAGCTTCGCGCTCGATCTTGCCCGTCGCTACATGGGCTCGAAGAAGCGTGCGTTCGTTTCGGTGGGCACCGTGCTTGCCGTCGCCGGCGTGATGCTCGGAACCGCCGCCCTGGCCACGGTCATGAGCGTCACGGGTGGCTTCCGAGCGGAGTTCCGCGAGAAGGTGCTGGGCGTCAACGCGCACGTGCTAGTGCTGAAGTACACGAGCGACTTTCGCGAGTACCGCGACGTGATGGCCAAGCTCGAGGGGCTCGATGGGATCACCGGCATCGCGCCCTTCATCATCAATCCGATGATGGTCACGCATCGCGACAAGACCGCCACCGGCGTCCTCTTGAAGGGTGTGGATCCCGAGCGGATGCCCCAGGTGCTCGACCTGCCGCGCCACATCGTCGAAGGGGGTGTGGCCGGGCTGAGGCTCGATGGCGCTCGACCGCCCGAGCGACGTCGCGGCAAGGACGAGTTCCTCGACCCGCTTCCACCTCCGTCGGCGAGCTCCCACGGTACGTTCGAGGACACGCTGCGCGAGGTCATCGCGAAACCCGACGCCGGGACGTCTCCCGTCGACGACGAGACTCCGCCCTCGGGCGCACCTTCCGGCAGCATCGAGCCCGACGGGGGCTACGCGCCGCTTCCCGGCGACGACGAGGAAGACGACGTCGTCGAAGAGCTGTTCCCCGACCCTTGCGCCGTCGCGGGCGCGACGGCCAAGCTGCCCGGGATCATCGTCGGTGCGACGCTGAAGACGAACCTCGGCGTCGAGCTGGGCGACTGCGTCCAGGTCACCTCGCCCACGATAGGGTATCGCTACCTGCGTGGCGGCGCGGTGAGGCCGCCGGTAGCGAAGCAGTTTCGTGTCGTCGCCGTGTTCGAGGCGGGGTTCGATCAGTACGACTCGAAGCTCGTGTACACCGACATCTACGAGGCGCAAGCCTTCTACGACAGTGGAGACAGCGTCACCGGCGTCGAGATGAAGGTGTCGGAGATCGACGCGGCGCGCGCCATCGCCCGGGACGTCGATCGGCGTCTCGACAACGGGATCTATCACACGATGGACTGGGAGGAGCTCAACCACGGGCTCTTCACGGCGCTGCGCATCCAGCAGCTCATGATGAGCCTGGTGCTCGCGCTCATCATTCTCGTCGCGGCGTTCACGCTCATCGCGACGCTCATCA
>CAZARU010000229.1:0-7151 GCA_964487605.1 uncultured Polyangiaceae bacterium | reverse complement strand
GGGCGGCGGCGCAGGCGGCCACGGGGGCGGCACCGTCGACGCGGGCGGACCCGGTGGCACGGGCGGCGCGCCGACGGACGCCGGAGGACCCCAGTGCCTCGGCAGCGGTGACTGCAAGCCGAGCGAGTTCTGCGACTTCCCCGACGCAAAGTGCGGAGAGGGCGTCCCGGGCACGTGCGTGCCGAGGCCCGGCGGCTGCCCGGACTTCGGCGCCGCGGCGTGCGGCTGCGACGGGAACGCTCACTACACGGCGTGCGAGGCCCACGCCGCGGGCGTCGACGACGCCTCCGACGATCGGTGCGGGCTGTGCCCTGCGCAGATGCCATCCGCGGGCGCTCCGTGCACGACGCCGCTGCGGACCTGCACGTACGGCGACTCGGTCGACCCGGCGTGCCGCGACGAGGCTTTCTGCAGCACGTTCTCGAAGTGGGAAGTCCGGCGCCCGGGGTGCATGCGGAGCGGAGCGCTCTGCCCGCTGCTGCCGCAGGCAGGTTCGACCTGCGTCAACGACGGCATGATCTGCGAGTATCCGGCGGTCGCGAGGGCGTGCATCTGCACGTCGTGCACCGGCGGCGCCTGCTCGCCGCCTCCACCGAAGTGGGCCTGCATGGGCCCGCCGGGCGGCGCCTGCCCCAGCGCCGCGCCGAACGCGGGGACGTACTGTCCGCTGTCGACGGGATCGTACTGCTCCTACGGCGATTGCGCGTTCGGCGGAGGCGTCGTGGCGCACTGCCAGAGCAACGTCTGGCGGTGGCAGTCGTTCGGCTGCGCGAGCTGAATCGCGCCGTCACACGACGCAGGGCGCGCACCGAGCTCGTTCGAGCCGCGCTCAGAACGGCGGCGTGCTCCACACCGCCCCGTTGCCCGCGCTGAGCAAGTAGAGGCAGGTTCCGTCGTGCCGTAGCGCGAAGGGCGCGAAGGGCACGGGACCAGGAGCGGTTCGCAGCGAGCCCCCGCCGACGTCGACGGCGCGGAGCGCTCCGAAGGTGCCGGTGGCGTAGTTCGTGAAGTACACGCTCCCGCCGTACACGAGGACCGACCGCGGATCGTCCTGTCCCGTCGCAACCACCGTTGGGCCGCCACCCGCGAGGGGAGCCGCGAGGACGGTGCCGGTGGTCGGCTGCGTGACGTAGGCCGTCGTCGCGTCCACGCTGAGGTCCCCGGGCGCCTCGGCGAACGTGAGCACCGTGCTCGGCGTGCCGCCGCTCGCAGGCAGCGTGCGCAGCGTGCGGTCCCCGGAGTTGATCCAGTACAGCGTCGAGGAACGAGCCACGACTCGCCCCGGGCCTGCCTCACCGCTCGTGAGGCGCGTCGGCGCGCCACCGGTCAGCGACAGGCTCCAGACGTCCCCCGCCGACGACAGGAAGAGTTCGGCCCCGTCCGTCGAGATGGCGTAGAACGCCTCCGAACCGCCGTAGAGGAGCGTCGCGGCGGCGCTGGCGTCGCCGGGGACGCTCCAGACCTCGGTGCCCCGCGTGAAGTAGACGAGGCCGCCCGACGCGGCGACGTCGGGGTAACCGGTGAAGCCACCGGCGAGCGTCGTCACGGCGCCCCCACCCACGGGCATCGCGCCGATCCCCGCCCTCCCCGCGAAACCTGCGTACGAATCACCGAAGTACGCGCGCGCGCCGTCCACGGCGAGCGAGACCGGCAGAGGAGTGCCGACGACGCCCGAGAGCGCGGTCGGGCCCAGTTGGCGCAGACCGCAGGCGCCCGCGGTGCATGCACCGCAAGGGCACGGTGTCCCGTCGGAGGCCGGCGGGTCGTCGCACAGGCCCGTCGTCGGATCGCACGTCCCCGCGACGTGGCACGCGTCGAGCGCCGTGCACACGACGCCCGCGCAGAGGTCCGGTGCGTCGTCCGCGGCATCGGCAGTGGCGTCGGCTCCGGCGTCGGGATCCGCGCCCGCGGCGCCCGCGGCGCCCGCGTCGCGACCCGCGTTGCCGCCCCCGAAGCCCGCCTGTCCCGCGCTCGCGTCCCGCGCACCGCCGGCGCCTGCCACGCCACCCGCACCAGCCTCGCCAGCCGTGCCAGCTTTGCCGGCTGCACCACTGACACCGGCGTCGCCCGCGGCTCCGCCCGGCGCGGAACCGGACGCGCCCCCGGCGCTGGATCCCGACGACCCGTCTCCGCTGGATGCGTCGAGAGCGCGGGAACCCCGCGCGCGCTCGTCTCCGGCGCACGCCCCGACGCAACCGAGAAGCGACGCGACGATCGCTGCGCGGACGCGCGGCGATGCGGATCGCCCGCGGCCCACGACCCTCGCTCGCACCGCGCTCACCGCCACGAGATCTCCACGTCGATGGATGGGACGCGCACGGCGAACGGCGCGAGCCAAGGGGGCACTTCGGACGTCTGTTGCGACGCCGCGAGCTCGCAGGCCGTTCGATCCGTCCAGCTCACCCCCGCAACGCTAGCACGGAAGCGCGTCGGCTCGGCGCGTGCGCAGCCCGCGCTGCCGCCCCAACACGGCCACTTCCCTGCGCGGGAGCGCCGCGGTACGGCCGAGTCCTGAGGCATGTTACGTCCCGCACTGATCCGGGCCAAGACGCGCTGGATGCTCGGCGTGGGCCTCCTGTCGCTCGGCGCCGGGGCTTGTCGGGATCCCACGCAGGTCACCCTCGAACTGCGCCTCGACTTCTCGTGCTCCGACCTCGGCACCACGGCGATCACGGTCGGCAGCCCCGGAGCGCTGGAGTCGAAGAGCCCCACGACGACCACGGCCGAGTGCGACGCTTCGGGGAAGGTCGGCTCCCTGGTGGTGGTCCCCGCTGGCGCGGACGATGCCGCGTTCGGCGTGCGCGTCGTGGCAGGCTTCGGCGGCCCCGCGGACGATTGCTCGGCCCCCGCCTACGGGCCGTCGTGCATCGTCGCTCGGCGCGCGCTGCGCTTCATCCCGAGCGAGTCGCTCCGCCTGCCGATCGATCTGCGCGCCGCGTGCGCGGGGGTCCCCTGCGACGCCACCGAGACCTGCGTGCGCGGCGCGTGCGTGGACGCGAGGGTCGACGACCCTCGGGCGTGCGCCAGCCGCGCAGGGTGCGACGAGGACGACCTCGCGCCGGCGGGGGCTCCCGCGGGAGGGCGGTGGCCCGACTCCCCGAGCTTCTCGTGCACGGACGGCTTCGGACCGGTCGATCCCTGCCCGGCGCCTGGCGATCCCGCGTTCGGCCAGGACGGCAACTACGCCATCGACGTGCCAAGCTACGAGGAACGCGCGACGTCCTTCGTCGACTCGGTCACCGCGCTCGAGTGGAGCTCGCCGTCGTCGAACGACGCGGTCGAGTTCGACGTGGCGGCAGCGCGCTGCGCCGCCCGCGCCGGGGGCGGCTGGCGGCTGCCGTCGCGTCTCGAGCTCGACTCGCTGCTCGATTTCGGTCGTGGCGCGGTGGCGCCGGGGCTCCGCCTCAACAGCCACTGGAGCAGCTCACCCATGGCGAGCGCCGGGCAGCGATGGACGGTGGACTACCTCAGCATGAGTCACTACGAAGCGGGCCGCTCACCCGCCTTCGTGCTGTGCGTCCGGGGCGAGCCCCTCGAGAGCGTCCTCGACGTGAGCGGGGACGTCGTGATCGATCGCGGCACCGGGCTCGTGTGGCAGCGCGCCCTCGGCACCTACGGCGACTGGTTCGGGGCCCTCGCGCATTGCGAGGAGCTGGCCCTCGGCGGGCGCAGCGACTGGCGGCTGCCGAGCGCGAAGGAGCTGGCGACGCTGATCCGCGACGACCAGCAGCCGGCGCCGGAGCTGCTCGACCCGTCCGCGCGCCTGTGGACCTCCTCGCCGGAGCAACTGCCGGACCACGCGCACACCGTGGACCTGCCGTGGGGCGAGATTTCGGCCGACGACACGACGTTCCGGCACGACGTGCGGTGCGTCTCCGGTCCCGGTGGGTGACGCGCACCGGTGGCGCGGGCGAGCACTGCGACGCGTGATACCCTGGCCTCGTGTGGCCTTCGTCGAGTCGGACGCGTCGTGCGCCCCGTGCACGACACCGTCTCGCGCTCGTCGGGTGCGCCGGCCTCTGCGCCGCGGCGTCGGGGACGAGCTTCGCGTGCGGACCGACCCGCGACCCGCTCGCCGAAGGCGCTTCCGCGACGGTCCGGCAGCAGCTCGTCGCAGAGGTGAAGCTGACGTCCTCGTCGGGCGGCCCCGGCGACGCCCTCGGCACGGCCTTGGCGATCCACGACGTCACGGTGCTCCTGGGCGCTCCTTCAGCGGACGGCCGCGTCGTCGGCAGTGGTGCGGTCGCGGCGTTCCGGCGAGGGGCGGGTGACGTCTGGAACGAGGTGGCGGAGCTCGCGGCTCCCGATGGCGTCGACGGGGACGGCTTCGGAGCCAGCGTGGCGCTCGACGCTTCCACGGCGGTCGTCGGGGCCCCGCGCCACGGCTCGAGCGGCCCCGAGACCGGCGCCGCCTACGTCTTTCGCGACACCGGGGCCTGGGCCTTCGTCGAGAAGCTCGGCGCCAGTGACGCACAGGACTACGACCTGTTCGGCTCCTCCGTCGCCATTGGCGGAAGTCTCATCCTGGTGGGCGCGCCGGCCGAGGACGAGCGGGGAAGCCTTGCTGGCGCCACGTATGCCTTCGAGCTCCAGGGGCCTTCATGGCGCCCGGTCGGAAAGCTCCTCGCCGCAGACGCCTCCTCGTCGGATCGGTTCGGCACGGCGGTGGCGATCTCGGGATCCCGTGCCGTGGTCGGCGCCCCCGACGCGGGCAGCATCACCACGGGCGCGGCCTACGTGTTCGAATGGTCCGGGACCGCCTGGACCCAGGCGGCGATGCTCACCCCGCCGGACGGGACCGCGGGAGACGATTTCGGGGCGGCGGTCGCTCTCGCCGGCACGACGCTCGTCGTCGGCGCGCCCGGCAGTGACGCCGCCGCGACCCGGAGCGGCGCGGCATACGTCTTCGAACGGCAGAGCGGCGGCGCCTGGACCTTCGCGGCGAAGCTCGTGGCTGCCGACGCCACGAGCTTCGACCAGCTGGGCGCGTCCGTGGCCGCCACACCCACCGTCGTCGCCGCAGGCGCGCCAGACGCGGGCACGGGAGCCGTGTACTGGATGGAGCGGCAGGCCGCGCTGTCGTGGATTCCGCGTGGCAAGGTGGTGCCGGCGGGCACGACGGACGACTTCGGCGACTCGACGGGCCTCTCGGGCACGGCGCTCGCCGTGGGGGCCAGCGCCGATCGCGAGCGCGCGAGCCGCGCCGGCGCGGGCTTCGTCTTCGAGCGCGGGCTGATCGCGCAGGGCGAACCTTGCACCGCCTCCTACTCCTGTGTGGGTGCGTCTTGCGCGGACGGCGTGTGCTGCGACCAGGACTGCACGGCGCCCGACCTGAGCTGCGTCGCGTCGCAAACGAACGCGACCGACGGGACGTGCGCTCCCGTCGCCGACGGAACGCCATGCGTCGTGCCGTCGGAGTGTGGGTCGGGGCAGTGCTTCGACGGCGTGTGCTGCGACGTGGACTGCTCCGCCCTGAACACGGGGTGCACTCGAGCGCGGACGGGGCAACCCGACGGGACGTGCGCCCCCACCATTCCGGGGGCGCCCTGCACGTCCGCGGCCGAATGCGCGTCGACCCACTGCGTCGATGGCGTCTGTTGCGACCGGGCCTGCACGGCCCCGGCGGAGGCCTGCGCCGAGGCGAGCACCGGACGGCCCGACGGGACGTGCGCGGCGACCGTCCCCGGGGCGCCCTGCACGGCAGCGACCGAGTGCGCGTCGGGGTATTGCGCGGACGGCTACTGCTGCGATGGCGCGTGCGACTCGCCGTGCGAGTCGTGCGACGGCTCGAAGACCACCGCGGCGAACGGACAGTGCGCGCCGGTGCGGGAGTTCACCGACCCCGACGACGAGTGCGCACCGAGCCCGGCGCCCGGCACCTGCACCCTTCCCGGCGTGTGCTCGGGGCAGCGCGCTTGCCTGGACTGCTTCCCCTTCCAGTGCCAGGGGCCTCGCTGCTCCGCGCTTTGCCTCTCCGACGCCGAATGCGTCGCGCCGGCCCTGTGTGTCGTCGCGTCCTGCAAGCTGCCCCAGCAGAACGGCGAGTCGTGCTCCCGCGACGTGGAGTGTGAGTCGGGGCACTGCGTGGACGACACGTGCTGCGCCGCCCGGTGTGAGGCTCCCTGCAACGCGTGCAGCAACTGGCGAACGGGAGGTCCGGATGGCGAGTGCTTGCCCATCGAGGACGGCCGGTCGCCGAAGCTGGACGGTGCGTGCCCCGACGATGACGACGAGTGCGGCGCCGACGGCCGATGCGATGGCGCCGGTGCGTGCCGCACGGCGACGCCCGCCGGCCGCGCCTGCGGCACTTCGTGCACGGTAGGGTCCGAGGAGCAGATCGCCTGCGACGGGCAGGGCGCGTGCTCGGTCACCACGAGCAGCCGTGCGTGCCTCCCCTACGCCTGCGATGCCGAAGGCTCGGTCTGCAAGAGCACTTGCATCGATGACGGCGACTGCGCACCGGGCGCCACCTGCAGTCCGGCGGGCGAGTGCCGGCTCGCGGCGGGCGAGTGCAAGGACGAGGTGATCGTCGTCGACTCGATGGGCAAGGAGAGGTCCTGCTCGCCCTACACCTGCGCGGGTGGGGTGTGCCGGGACACCTGTGGAACCACGTCCGACTGCGCTCCCCGCCACACCTGTGACGAGGGCGCATGCGTGCGCCGCGAAGGGGCCTCGAAGGACGAGGACGCCGGATGCGGCTGCACCGTCCCGAGCCGCCGGCCCATCGAGCCCATCGCATTCGCCGTGGGCGCGGTCGCGCTGGCCTGCCTGAGACGAAGGCGGCCGCGCCGAGTCCTCGCCCGCGCGTAGCCCCGGAGCGAGCCCGCTCTCGTTTGCGCCCCTGCGAGTATGGGCCTACCCTTCCGGAATCGTGACGGTACGGGCGGGAGCGAGTCGCGGCAGGATGATCGGCGCCGCCGGTGCCGCAGCGGCCGTCATCGCAGCCTGCTCGTCGACCTCGACCACACTCGTCAGGGGCGAGGACGGGGGAGGGTCCGGCGGAGACGCAGGCGCGCGGGCAGGGGCCGGCGGCGTCGGCGGGACGCAGGACGCCACCTCGGCGGGCGGAACCGCCGGCGTCGGAACGGCCGGGTCGAGCCCCGACGCGTCGTCCGTCGGCGGCGCAGCCGGCGGTGGCGCGTCGTCTGGCA
>CAZARU010000228.1:0-7232 GCA_964487605.1 uncultured Polyangiaceae bacterium | reverse complement strand
CGCCGCCGCGCCTGCCGTGCCGCCGAGGCCGGCGCTGCCCCCGGCAGCCCCCGCGAGCCCGGCGCTGCCCCCCATGCCGCCGGTCGCGCCGCTGCCGTCGTCGCAGTCGCAAGAACCGAACGCGGTCCCCCGGGCGTTGCACACCTGGCGCCCGGAGCAGGCCCCGGCGGGACAGGCACGAACCTCGCCTGGAGCGCAGGCGACCAGGTCCGCGCCGCGGGTCGTCTGCGAGCAGGACGCCGCGCAGAGCAGGCAAACCGCGCCGGACAGCACCCAGACGGTTCTCATCGGAAGCGGTGAACGGCACACCGCGAGCGGTGCTTTAGTCCATCAGGCCGGGAACCGTCAGACCCTGCGCCGGCCGATCCCGGGGGGTCGGATCAGGTCGCCCAGGGCCGCGATCAGATCGTCGTTCCGCTCGCCCGCGGGGACCACCGCCACGTCCGCCCGGGCCTCCAGGTCGATCTCCTCGATTCCGAGCACCAGGATTTCTGGCTGGGAGTCGTCGTACCTGCGGTGCGGTACTGCCGGCGGGGCTGCCAGCGAGAGCGGAGCCAGCTCACCCGTCGCCGCGAGATCGACCACGAGCGCGGAGACGTTGTCGGGACCGCCCGCGGCGTTCGCCGAATCGATGAGCGCGCGAACGATGGATACCGCGTCGAGGCCGGCCGCGAGCGTGCGACCGATGTCGCGCGCAGCGACGGGCCCGGACAGGCCATCGCTGCACAGCAGGTAGCGGTCGCCCGGCGACAGGACGTGAGAGCGCACGGCGACGCGAACCTCGCTCGTCATTCCCAGGGCGCGCGTCACGACGTGCTTCGGCAGCTTGTCCACGATCCCGTCGTCGATTTCCGGACGCTCCTCGAGGACGTCGTTGATCAGGGAATGATCGTCGGTCAGCTGTTCCAGGTGGCCGGCGCGCAGGCGATAACAACGGCTGTCGCCAACGTGCGCCAGGTGCACGAGGCCGAGACGGTGATCGAGGCGCAGCGCCACGACGGTCGTTCCCATCCCGCGGAACCGCTGCTCCTTCTTGCTGATCTCGACGACGTCTCGGTTCGCCTTCCGGATGGCCGTCGAGAGGCGCCGAGCGTCCACGGGGAGACCGAACCGATCCATGGGCTCGCGCGCGCGGGCATCCGCTTCGGTCGCCGCGAAGTAGTTCGCGATCGACTCGAGAGCGAGCGACGAAGCGACGTCTCCCGCGCGGTGCCCACCGGCGCCGTCGGCCACGAGGTAGAGGTCGAGGTCGTCCCGAACGAGGACCCGGTCCTCGTCGTGGTCGCGCTGCCGCCCCACGTCCGTGGCGCCGCTCGCCCGGGGTTCGTAGCCTCGCGTCATCAGTGTCCCTCGCCGGACAGGCGGCACATGATCTGGAGCACGACGTAGCTCCCGTCGTCGGAGCGTGCCAGATCCACCCGGTCGACGTCGTCGAGCGACCAGACGGGCAAGCGGTGCATGATGTGCTTCGCGACGAGCGCTTTTCGGGAATCCTGCGTCGCGACGCTCTGCGGGTCGAGGCCGCGAATCACGAAGGTGATGACCTCGTGGATCTGCATTTCGCGGGGCGCTCGCGGCGAGGGCTCCACCTTCGTTCCGGCCTCCTCCTGGATTGCCGCGAGGGTTTCGTCGTCGAGTTCGCTGGTCTGGACCGAGACTTCGCCATCGTCGGCTTCGGCAGCCTCCGCGGCGATGGCGGCCAGCGTCGCGCGACCGATGGGGGACTCTTCCAGGGTGATGACCTCCGGAGCGGAGTCGATCATCGTGCGCCCGGAAGCGTCCTTCAGGGGTCGGTCCTCGAAGCCGAGCGTCGTGCGGCGCTCGCGGACGCCCGTGGGGGGCTCCGGCCGCGCCACGGCGATGCCGCTGCTGGGCTCGGAGTCTGCCGGCGCGCCCCCCGAGATCTCGCTCTGAATCGCCGCCAGCGTTTCGCGTCCGCCGGGCAGATACGCCACGGAGATGTCCGGAAGGCTCGACTCGTGCCGACGGGGCGCCTGAGGAACTTGCACGGCGCTCTGCGTGGTCACGCGCACCGCGGGGCGCCCCC
Source organism: uncultured Polyangiaceae bacterium (assembly GCA_964487605.1). Lineage (GTDB taxonomy): Bacteria > Myxococcota_A > Polyangia > Polyangiales > Polyangiaceae > JAJDAH01. The sequence goes on along the minus strand of CAZARU010000228.1, from coordinate 5,185 downwards.
CCGCGTCCTTGGCGATCGCGTCGAGCGTCGAACGCCCTGCAGGTCCCTGCCGGATCGAGATCTCGGGCATGGACGAGGCCAGCCCACGCACCTGCGACGGGAGACCTTCCGGCACGTCGCCCCCGGCCCCCTGACGAAGGACGGCGGCGTCGGCCACACCGCGGATCAACGACGAGAACCCCGTGGCCTTGCGGGCAGCGACCGCCGGTGGTGGCGGCGTCGTCTTGGGCCTGGGGCGCGGCGGCAGCGGGGGGCGGCTCTTCTTCGCCGTCGCCGACGTCTTCTTCTTCTTTCGTGCGGTCACGGGGGCGCGCCCTGCCCGGAAGTATCCTCGAAACCCCGTGGTATCGTCCAGGGGCGGTGCGTCCCATGCCCATTCGCGCGGCCCCTGCGTGCGTCCTTTTCGCGCTCGGTGTGGCCTGCACCGACGAGGATCCGGCGACCGGCCCCTCCTGCTCGGAGCCCGACGCTTCCGCCGTGGTCTCCGTGGCGGGAAACTACCGGTACTTCGGTCACCTGCGAGGGACGATCCAGCTCGAGCAGTCGGGCTCGACCGTCTCGATTGTGAAGACCACGTACGAGAACGCCAACGACCGCCCCGTCATCGGCTCGGGCGAGCTCGCCGGGAACGTGCTCGATGCAGTGTTGGTCCCGGAGAACGGCGATACGGACTACCGGGCGGACGTCCGCTTCGTGTTCACTTCCGACGGGGGCGAGTTCTGTGTCGCGTTCTCCGACACGAACGGAGATCGAGGTCCGCTCGGTAGCTACACGGGAAGGAGAGAGCCGTGACGACGCTGGCCGGGCGGCGAGTGCTCGTGACTCAGGCGCGAGAGTACATGGGTCCCGCCATCGTGGCGCGGTTTCGCGAGGCCGGGGCCTCCGTGGTCGCCGACGACTCCGACCTTCGTGAGCTGGACGCTGCGGCGAGGATCGTCGCTTCCGCGGAGCCGCTGGACGTGCTGGTGGCGAACCTCGCGGAGCCCCCACGGCAGGCCACCGTCGATCGCATCGAAGACGCCGACTGGGATCGTCTCTTCCAGCGCCTGGTGCATCCTCTCATGCGTCTGGTCCGCGCCGCCGCGCCCGGCATGGTGGAGCGCGGCCACGGGAAGATGGTCGCCGTCACCAGCGCGGCTCCACTGCGCGGAATTCCGAAGGCGAGCGCGTACTGCGCGGCCCGCGGAGCCCAGAACGCGTTCGTGCGCGCGGTCGGGCTCGAACTCGCACCGCGCAACGTGCAGGTCAACGCCATTGCCCAGAACTACGTCGAGAACGACACGTACTATCCGGCCGAGCTGCTCGCGAGCGAGCGCTTTCGTGGACACCTGGAGCGCAACGTCCCCTCGAAGCGCGTCGCCAAGGGGCACGAGACCGCCGAGCTGGCGCTGTTCCTGGCGTCCGCGGCGTCGGACTTCATGGTGGGGCAGGTCGTGCCCTTCGCCGGCGGGTGGGTCACGACCACCGGATGAACGGCCCTCCGCCATGCCCCGGCGCGCCGCGCGGCCGGACCGCAGGTCGTGTCCCGTCACTCCGCCTTGTCGCGCGTCCAGTGCGCGCCTACACGTTCACGGGTGAGCCTCGAAGGACGCGGAGCCATCGTCACCGGGGGTGGTCGCGGCATCGGGGCCGCGTGCGCCCGCGCGCTGGCGGAGCGCGGAGCCGCAGTGGTCGTCTCGGCGCGTTCGCGGGGTGAGATCGACGCCGTGGCCTCCGCGCTCGTCGCGGACGGCCACCGGGCGTTCGCCGTTCCCTGTGACGTCGGTGACGCCGAGAGCGTTCAGGGCCTCTCGCGCGTCGCGGCGGAGCGCCTCGGCACGGTGGACGTCCTCGTCAACAACGCGGGCGTCGCCAGCTCCGCACCGCTCAAGGCGCTGGAGCTCGTCGAGTGGGAGCGCATCTTCCGGATCAATTCGACGGGGACCTTCCTGTGTACCCAGGCGTTCGTCCCCGGCATGGTCGAGCGAAGGTGGGGGCGCGTCGTCAACGTCGCGTCCGTCGCGTCGCGTGTCGGAACGCCCTACATCTCGGCCTACACGGCGTCGAAGCACGCCGTCCTCGGGTTCACTCGCTCGGTCGCCAGCGAGGTGAAGTCCAAGGGAGTGACCATCAACTGCGTGTGCCCCGGGTACGTCGACACGGACATGACGGTGAAGTCCGTTTCGAACGTCGTCGCGCGCACGAAGCTCTCCGAGGAAGAAGCCCTCGCCGCCATCCTACAGACCGTGGGGCAGGTCCGGCTCGTCACCCCGGACGAGGTCGCGTTTCTCGTCGCCTCCCTGTGCGAGCCCCTGGCGGGCAGTACGACGGGTCAGGCGATCGTCATGGATGCAGGAGGACTGCTGGCGTGAAGCTCGACCCCGTGAATCCAGAAACTCTCGGCAAGCCCTGGGGCTTTTCTCACGGCATGCTCGCCCCTCCGGGCGCGCGGCTGCTCTTCCTGGCGGGTCAGGTCGCCTGGGACGAGCAGCAGCAGATCGTCAGTGACGACTTCGCCGTTCAGTTCGGGCGCGCGCTCGCGAACGTGGTGAGCGTCGTTCGTGCCGCAGGGGGCGAAGCGGAGCACATTGGCCGCCTGCTCGTGTTCGTCACGACGAAGGACGAGTACCTCCGCGACGTCAAGCGTGTCGGTGAGGAGTACCGAAAGGTCATGGGGCGTCACTACCCCGCGATGGCTCTCGTCGAAGTGAAGGCGCTCCTCGATCCGCGCGCCAAGGTCGAAATCGAAGGAATCGCCGCGCTCCCCTGAGCGCGCGCCGGCTTGGTTTGCAGGAGGTCCACGTGCTGTCACTAGAACCCGAGAGCTTTCTCTTCTCCGTAGACCCCGAGACCGGTGTGGCGACGATCACGCTGAACCGTCCCGAACGTCTCAACGCCCTCACGTTCCAGGTCTATCAGGAGCTGGGGGCCACGTTTCGGCTCCTGGACGAAGACGACGCGGTGCGTGCGATCGTGATCACCGGCAGCGGGCGAGCGTTCTGCTCCGGCGGTGACGTCGAGGACATCATCGGCAAGTTGTTCGAGCGCGATTTTCAAGGCCTGCTCGACTTCACTCGACTGACGTGCGCTCTGGTGGACGCCATGCGCCGTTGCCGGCGTCCCATCGTGGCGGCTCTCAACGGGACGGTCGCGGGCGCGGGCGCCGTCATTGCCGCCGCGAGCGACGTGCGGATCGCGTCGCGGAGCGCGAAGATCGCCTTTCTGTTCACGAAGGTGGGGCTCTCGGGGGCCGACATGGGCATTGCGTGCCTGCTGCCGCGTATCGTCGGGCTCGGGCGTGCCACGGAGCTTCTGATGACGGGTGACTTCATCAGTGCCGAGGAAGCCTTGCGAATCGGTCTCTACAACCGCGTCGTCGACGGCGACTCGCCCGTACCGGCGGCGCTGGACTTCGCGGTGAAGCTCGCGAGGGGCCCGCGCTTCGGCATCCAGATGACGAAGGAACTCCTGAACCGGGAGCAGAACGTAGACCTCGCGACGGCCCTGGAGATGGAGGCGCAGGCGCAGGCCGTGTGCATGCAGCATCGGGACTTTCGCGAGGCCTACGAGGCTTTCGTCGGCAAGCGCGAGCCGCGCTTCGCCTGAGGCCCGAAAAGGGGGCCCGGAGGGTGCATTCTCCGTCGCATCGCCGGGGGTTGCGCTCCGGTGCCGGGGCCCTAAGGATGCGCCCGCCGCGCCCAGGTCGGGGGCGGAGCGATGAGGCGAGGGAGACCCGATGAGCTACTGGCAGACACTCGATGCGGACCGGGGGATCCTGATGCACGAGTACGTGTGGGACGGGAAGGGCAGCACGGCGAACGCGCTCGCTCTGCGACTGCGGGACGGCGAGCTGATGGTGGTGAGTCCGCCGACGGACGCGACGGACGCCGCGTTCGCCGAGCTGGAACAGCATGGCAAGGTCGTGGCGCTCGTGGCGCCGAACGGCTTTCACCACCTCGGTCAGGGGGCGTTCCAGAAGCGGTACCCCGACGCGGGCGTCTACGCGCCGGTCGCGGCCGCGAAGCGCATCTCGAAGAAGAATCAGGGCATCGCCGCCGGAGCGCCTCTCGCCGACCTGCAGAAGCTCCTTCCGGACGACGTCTGGGTGGGCGAACCGCCAGGCATGAAGATCGGCGATACGGTCGTTCGGGCGAAGACCGCGTCCGGGACGTTCTGGTACTTCAACGACCTGGTCATGAACCTGCGCAAGCTGCCCGACAACTTCATCTTCGCGCTCGCGTTCAAGTGGACGAAGAGCGGCCCGGGCTTCAGCGTCGCCCGCCTCATCGTCAAGTTCCTGGTGAAGGACAAGCACGCCTTCAAGACGTGGCTGCTGGACGAGCTGCGTGAACATCCTCCCACCGCGGTGCTGACCGGTCATGGCCCGCCCATCACGGATTCGGCCGTCGCCGGTCGCCTGCCGCAGATGGTGCGCGACGCGGTCTGAGGTTCTTCGCCAGCGGCTCGTCGCGCGGTGTGGCGGTGCCCGCCGTCCGTTTCAGGGACAGGCAGCGAGCCGAGCCCACACCGGGCTGAAATCGCGCGAGCAGATGTTCGTCTGCAGCCCGCCGGTCATCGACGCGAGTGTCTGGTACTCGACGCCCACGCTGATTCCGGTGCCGCAGCACGGATCGCCCGGGCAGATCGTGGGCGCCGTGAACGCATAGATGCCGTGGAAGACGTACCCGTCGAACTGCGGGTCCATCGATCGGAGCTGCGCGTCGAAGCTGGTGGCCGCGAGGGCGGAGTCGTCCGTCGTGACGACCACCAGGTGCTTCGGCACCCCCGCGCGAAGGACCGACGCGTACTGGGAGTGGGCCGCGAGGATCTGCGAGAGTGCGTTCGTGCTCCCCACCGTCGTGGCGACGTGGAGGAAGGACGGCAGATTCGTGTCCGCCGGGCACGATCCCGAACCGAGCGGCGCCGGCAGGCAATAGCCGCGAACTGCGCTCGAGAGCTCGGACAGCAGGACGACGCGATGATCCACGGGCGACGCTGCCAGTGTCGTCGAGAGCGCGTCCATCTCCGGGAGAAGCCAGACCTGGTCGTCCATGGTGTCCCCCGACGTGTCCAGCGCGATGACGACGTCGCGCGCGCATCCTCCGCCGCCAGATCCTCCCGCGCCGGACGTGCCGCCCGCGCCGGACGTGCCGCCCGCGCCGCCCGCGCCGGACGTGCCGCCCGCGCCGGACGTGCCCCCGAGCCC
>CAZARU010000227.1:0-7308 GCA_964487605.1 uncultured Polyangiaceae bacterium | reverse complement strand
CGCCGTCATCCCGAACTTCATCACCGCCGCGCTCACGAAGAAGCGCCCGAAGGTGTACGGCGACGGCGAGCAGACGCGTGACTTCTGCTACGTGGCGAACGCCGTGCGCGCGAACTTGCTCGCCGCGACCACGCCGAAGCCGCTGCGCGGAGAGGTCGTCAACATCGCGGCGGGCCGACGCACGACCATCAACGCCGTCGTCACGGCCGTGGCCCGGCACCTCGGGCGAACGCCCCTGGTGCGCCACGAGGACCCCCGCCCAGGAGATGTGCGGCACTCCCTCGCGGACATCTCGCGGGCGAACGATCTGCTCGGGTACACACCCGAGGTTCACTGGGAAGAGGGTCTCGGACCGACGCTGGACTGGCTGAACGAGCTCGCCCGAGGGCGCGAGGGTGCAGGATGAAGAGCATGACCGGCCTCGGCATCGGCGAGGCCCCGCTCTGCGACGGCCGCCTGGTCGTGGAGGTCCGCTCCCTGAACCACCGCTTCCTCGACGTACGCGTGCGGCTACCGACCGAGCTGTCCGACCACGCGTTCTTTCTCGAGCAACTCGCGCGCGAGCGCCTCTCGCGCGGCCGTTACGACATTGGCGTTCGCGCGGAGGGCACGCTGGGGCCCACCACGGTGGCGGTCGATCGCGCGCGCGCCGTCTACGAGGCGATGGCCCGCCTCCGCGACGAGCTCGCCCCGGCGACGGAGCTTCCCGTCGCGTTCCTGGCGTCCCTTCCCGATCTCCTCGTGCCGGGTTCCCCCCACGGCCAGGACGACGTTCGTGACGCGCTCGGCCGCGGGCTCGCCGCGGCGCTCGACGGCCTCGCGTACATGCGTCGCACCGAGGGCGAAGCGCTGGGCAGGGAGCTGCGTGGGAGGCTGGCGAAGGCGAGACACCTCCGCGCCTCCATCGCGGGACGCGCCGCGGACCTGGTCACCAGCTACCGCGACCGGTTGCGAGAGCGCGTGGACCGACTGCTCGCCGACTCCCGCGTCCGCGTCGAACAGGGGCGGGTCGAGACGGAGATCGCCATCCTCGCCGACAGGTCCGACGTGACGGAGGAGCTCGTGCGGCTCGGGTCGCATTTCGACCAGTTCGAGAACCTCATCGGATTCGACGAGCCCGTCGGGAGGCGCCTCGACTTCCTCCTGCAGGAAGTCGGCAGGGAGGCGAACACCGTCGGGTCGAAGATCCAGGACGCCCAGGTCGCCCACCTCGTCGTGGACCTGAAGGCGGAGATCGAGCGGCTCCGCGAGCAGGTGCAGAATGTCGAGTGAGGAGCCCGTCCTCCTCATCGTTTCTTCCCCGTCTGGCGCCGGCAAGACCACGCTGACTCGCAGGCTGTTCGAGCGCGTGCCCGGGTTGCGCTTCAGCGTATCCCACACGACCCGACCGCCTCGCTCCGGCGAGCAGGACGGTCGGGAGTACCACTTCGTCTCCCGGACCCGCTTCGAGGAGCTCATTCGCTCGGACGCCCTGCTGGAGTGGGCGGAGGTCCACGGCAACCTCTACGGCACCGCGCACGACGAGGTGAGACGCGACGCTCGCGGCATCGTCTTCGACATCGACTATCAAGGCGCACGCCAGGTCAAGTCGAAGGTCGAGGCGGTCGGCGTGTTCATCCTGCCCCCCTCCATGGACGCGCTGCTCGCGCGCCTCCGCGGGCGAGCCAGCGACAGCGAGGACGCCGTTCAGCGGCGCTTCGGCAAGGCACGCGAGGAGATAGAGCACCACTTCCTCTTCGACTACCTGGTGGTCAACGACGACATCGAGAAGGCGACCGAGCGGCTGGTCTCCATCTTTCTCGCGGAGGAGTGTCGCATCAAGCGCACGGCTCGCCTCGCCGAGGAGCTCCTCACCGCCGCGCGGGGTTTCGGCGGCTCGACACCGCCGAAGGACTGAGCGCCGAGCGCGGTTGATTCCCGCTCCGCCGCGTGTAACGCATGCCGCCGTGGAGCACGTCCTCGGCGTCGTCGGCGGAAGCGGCATCTACGCCATGGCCGGCCTCTCCGACGTGCGCGAGGAGCGGGTGAGTACGCCCTTCGGCGATCCGAGCGACGCGGTCACTAGCGGGCGCCTCGGGGGCACGAGGCTCCTGTTCCTGCCGCGGCACGGCCGCGAGCACCGCGTTCCACCTCACGCCATCAACTACCGTGCGAACGTCTGCGCCCTGAAGAAGCTCGGTGCGACGCACGTGGTGAGCCTCTCGGCGGTCGGGTCCATGCGCGAGGAGATAGCGCCCGGAGACGTCGTCATCGTCGATCAGTACATCGACCTGACGAAGCGGCGCGCGTCCACCTTCTTCGAGGACGGCATCGCGGCCCACGTGAGCTTCGGCGACCCCGTCTGCGCCGTCACCGCTCGAGCCTTGTCCGCCGCCGCCCGCCGCGCGGGGGCCAGGACGCACGACGGCGGTACGTACGTGTGCATGGAGGGACCGCAATTCTCCACGCGCGCCGAGAGTCGGCTCTACCGGAGCTGGGACGTCAGCGTCATCGGCATGACCGCGATGCCCGAGGCGAAGCTCGCTCGCGAGGCAGAGCTCGCCTACGCCACGCTCGCCCTCGCGACGGACTACGACTGCTGGCACGAGACCGAGCAAGAAGTGAGCGTCGAAGCCGTCATCGCCGTGCTGCGCCAGAACGCCAGCCTTGCCAAGGACGTCGTGGCAGAGCTGGCCAAGGCGCTGCCCGATCTCGAGCCGAGTCCGGCGCACGCCGCGCTCGAGTTCGCCGTCATCACCGCACGCGACGCCATCTCTCCGGAAGCGCGCGAGCGCCTCGGATGGCTCATCGGAAACCGAGGAGACCAATGACCGACACGAACGACGTCCTCATCGTCGGATCCATGGCTTTCGACGACCTCGAGCTTCCCTCCGTGAACGCGAAGGACGTCGTCGGAGGCTCCGCGACGTACTGTGCGTACGCCGCAAGCCTCTTCGGGCCGGTGAAGGTCGTCGCCGTCGTGGGCACCGACTTTCCCGAGGCGACCCTCGCGGACCTCGCGCGGCGCAACGTCGACGTGAGCGGCGTCGAGCGCGCCGCGGGAGAGACGTTTCGGTGGGCGGGCAGGTACTCGGAAAACCTCCAGAGCCGGACGACGCTCGACACTCGCCTCAACGTGTTCGCGGACTTCCGACCGAAGCTGCCTCAGACCTTTCGCGACGCCCACTGGGTTCTGCTCGGCAACATCCACCCCGCGCTTCAGATCGAGGTTCTCGACCAGATGCGCGCGCCTGCCTTCGTCGCGGCCGATACCATGAACTTCTGGATCGAAGGGGAGCGCCCTCTGCTCGAGAAGGTCCTGGCGCGCATCGACACGCTCACGATCAACGACGAGGAAGTGCGTCAGCTCACCGGAGAGCACAACATCCGGCGAGCGGCGCGCGACGTCCTTTCGCGCGGTCCCAAGCGTCTGATCGTCAAGCGCGGCGAGTTCGGGGCGCTCTTGTTCGACGAGCACGGCGCGTTCTTCGCGCCCGCCTTTCCGCTGGAGACCGAGATCGACCCCACCGGCGCCGGCGACTCCTTCGCGGGGGCCCTTCTCGGCGTTCTGGCGCGGGAGGGCAGGGTCGACGGCCGGACGATTCGCCGGGCGCTCATGACGGCGGCCACCGTGGCGTCGTTCTGCGTCGAAGGCGTCGGAACGGCGGCCGTCGCCGCCCTCGACCGCGATCGGCTCGCCGCACGGGTGCAGGAGCTGGTGGCGCTGACGAGCCTGCCTGCGTGACGATTGCGCCGGGTGCAGCCCAGTAGCGCCATCCGGCCGAATCAAGTAAGACACCCGCGGCCGGCAGCGCTGGGGATGGCCCGGCGCCGGCAAGGAGCTCGATCATGAAGCGTTCTCTTGGTTGGTTCGTGCTTTGCGCGGGTGCCGCGGCGACGGCGGCGGTCGTGGGGTGCAGCAGCGACTCCGGCGACGACGGGGGTGGCTCCGGCGGCGGGACGGCATCGTGCCGGCCGCTTGCGCCCGAGTGCTACATCGCCGGCCCCGACGGACCGGGGAACGAGTGCCTCGCCAAGCGCGACAACTCCACCGCGACGACCGCTCAGCTTCGCATCAGCCAGCTCGAGGTGAAGTCGCCGAACGCGCTCACCCAGCCGTTCATGCAGGACCAGATCGTCACGAAGAAGATCACGCTCAACCAGGACAAGTGCTTCCAGTTCGGCGACGCTCAGTACAACTGGCTCTTCGACGTCGACGTCGCGGGCAACAAGGTGATCAGCGGCGGCGGCCCGCCCCAGCGCGGCATCGGCGCCCCCGAAGACGGGACCTGCTTCGCGAACTTCACGGACGACTCCGGCATCGAGGTGAATCAGGTCGAGGCCGTGACGGCCACGATCACCGGTAACGACGTCGACGCCGACTTCGAGCGCTTCGTGATCCCGATCTACATCGACGACAAGGTCGACAACTATGCGCTCTTGCCGGTGAACAAGCTCAACGTGAAGTTCACCATGAGCGCGGACAAGAACTGCGTAGGCAGGTTCAAGCACGAGACGCTCGACCCGAAGAACACGTGCCGAGCCGCCGGCGGGGAGTTCGCGTGGGAGAACGCCGGCTCGTTCGCGGGTTACATCACGGTCGCGGAGGCCGACACGGTGATGATCAGCAGCCTCGGCTTCACGCTCTGCGTCCTTCTGTCCCAGGACACGAACACCTGGAAGGGACCCATGGGCACCTGCGCGAGCTCGACCACCGGCATGACCGGAGCCCTGCCGAAGGGCGACTGGTGCGCGGCGACCAATGACGACAGCTGCGCGGACAAGGACGCCTGGAACCTCGTGGGCAATTTCGCCGCGGCTTCCATCGAGATCACGGGCGACTGCCCCTGATCCGGGCGCCGCGGCCGCGCGACTTCGGGACGCCCCGAGCCGCGACGCCGCCTGGGCCGCTCAGGCGGCGACTTCGGGACGGAGCTCGCGAGTGGCGGGCCCGGAGGCGACCGTTCGCTCCTCCGCGACCAGGTCCAGCAGCTCCTTCTTCGAGCAGACGCCCGTTTCCAGCATGACCCGCATGTAGCCGTCCACGTAGCCGTGAGCGCGGGCCAGCCGGGCGTACGCCACGCCGTCCGTCCTGAGGTGAAACACGTCTCGGAGCATCCCCCGCAGGTTGTCGAGCATCTCGGACTTCGACAGCTTCGTTTCCATGCGATGCGTCTCCCGGGCCGGCGCCGCGGAACCTTCCGGGCCCTGCCTTCCTCCTCCTCGCTACAGGGCGAGTTCGACGGGGGCCAACTTCCGCGCGCCACGGTTGCCGCGCGGCGTGGAGGGCCGTATGGTTCCCGCGTCCGGCAGCGGGACCCGAAGGCTTCGGGCCAGCATGACGCGACGCAGAAGGACGGAAAACATGAGGCTCAGCGTCTTCAAGTCGAAGATCCACCGCGCCACCGTCACCCACGCCGACCTCGAGTACGAAGGCAGCGTCACCATCGACGCGGACCTGCTCGACGCCGCAGACATCCTGCCCCACGAGATGGTCCACGTCTGGAACGTGACCAACGGCTCTCGCCTGCAGACGTACGCCCTCGCGGGTCCCCGAGGCTCGCGGGCCATCTGCGTGAACGGCGCCGCCGCCCACCTGACCAAGCCCGGCGACGTCGTGATCATCGCCACGTTCGCGGAGATGACGCGCGAGGAGGCGCGCGCGCACGCACCGACGGTCGTGCTCGTGGACGCGGCCAACGACATCGTCGATCCCGCCCGCAAGGAGGAGCCCGGCCCCGTCCTGCACTCCGTGGGCCCTCGCGCCGTCGCGAACTGACGACCCGGTTCGCGCGGCCGCGGCTGGCGCCTGCCGAGCGGACGAGTGGCGGACGCTAGAGCGTTCGGATAAATCGTGGCCTCCCCATGACCGAGCCGCTGACCGCCCCGCTCGAACTGTCGGAGCTTCCCGGCCGCGACGCGATCGCCGAGCGGGTGGCAGCGTCGGCGCTCGACGCCGCGGGGCGGCGGAGCGCGGCCTTCCCGTGGAGCGCCGGGCCAGCGCTCGCGCCGGAAACGGCGGCGACTCCCCTGGGTGACATCGAGGCGATGCTGCGCACGGGTCCCACGGACGCCAGGTCCGTTCGCCTCGTGTCGGGGCTGATCGCACTAGGCTCGGCCGCACGGCTCGCCACCGACGCCGACGAGACCGTCGCGCGCCTGGCGTGGCTCGCGGCCAACACTCCGTTCGACGCCCTCGGATCGCTCGACCGAGAGCTCGGCGCGGACGCCGCGCCGGCGTGGCAAGCCCTCGCGCGCCTCCTGGCCGCACCCGGCGCGTCCGGGCTCGGTCGGGCGGAGACGGTGGTGGCCGCGGCGGCGCTGGGTGGCTGCGCTCGAGGTGTGGCGGGCGACATCGCCGCCACCCTGGACGACCCCACGTTGCGTCGCCTTCTGTCGGCACCGCTCCCCATGGACGCCCTCGAGGGGGAGCTGGTGGCCCCGCCACGGAGCACGTTCGCCACGATCGTGATGGCTCTGACGGGCCTCCTCTTCGTCGTCGCCGCGGGACGTTGGCTCGGGCGGCTGGCCCTCGGCGTGAGACGCCCGGCGAGCCTCAGTGTCACGCACCGTGGTGTGGAAATCTCGCACCGCGTAGAGCTACTCGGGCGTGTCGTTCGCGAGCGCAAGAACCTCGTCCCCTTCGCGTCCCTCGCCTCGGTGACGCGCGAGGTGCGATTCGCTCGCGCCGGCCTGTACGCCGGACTCATCGCCCTCGCGCTGGGCAGCTACCTCGGCGCGGGGCTCTTCGTCGACGGCGTTCGGGTGCCGGGTACCTCGCCGCCCCTCCTGGGGCTCGCGCTGCTGGTGCTGGCGGCGGGCGTGGTGCTCGACTTCGGCCTCACCGCTCTGTCCGACACGAGCCGCGGGCGGTGCCGCATCGTCGTCCGCCCGACCAGGGGCGCGGCGCACTGCGTGAGCGCGGTCGATCGCGACCGAGCCGACGGCCCGCGGATGCAGCAAGAATGGCCCAAGCGGCTTTCCGGTCCGCGTTTCCCAAAGGCGAGCTGAATTGTCCGCGCCCGCCGTGATCGCCACACGCGAATCGGGGCTGAAAGCGCCTTCGGCAACCACGCCTTGATGTGCCAGCGGTGGGCCGATCGCATTTCCGGTCTCAACATCCCACAAGCGGGCGGTCTTATCGCGATTCGCCGTCAAAACAAATTTGCCATTCGCACTGATCGTCGCATGTGTCATCTGGCCTTGATGTTGAAATGGACGCACCGCCGGTTTGTTCGTGGCCACGTCCCAGAGATGCGCTGACTTGCCCGCGCTGCAGGTGAGCGCCGTTTTGGAGTCCGGGCTGAAAGTCACGGATTTGACGGCATC
>CAZARU010000226.1:0-7476 GCA_964487605.1 uncultured Polyangiaceae bacterium | reverse complement strand
TCCGCTTTCGTCTACATCACTTCCTCCTCACCCAGGCTTTGCCTGGCGCACCGGACGTCCTCTGCGCTCCTCGCACGAGCCGCGATCCTCGCGCTTTCGGCACTCGTCGGCGTCGCATGTGGTCCGGAATCGGCGGAGACGCCGTCCACCGCACCGTCGCGCGATGCGCCGGACCCCGTGGCACGCGGTGGCGGCGTGTTCGGCGTCACCTCGACACCAGGCTTGCCAGGGGCTCGCGCCATCGCCGATCCAAGCCTCCGCGCGGCGTGGATAGCCGAGGAGCAAGCGAGGGCGGACGCTTCGTACTCGATCACGCCGCTCCGAAGCGGGTTCGACGCTCGTAACCCCGGCCAGGGATTCGCGGCCGTGTTCGCCGACGGCGGCGTCCAGATTCGGTTCGATGCGGCGACCCGCGCGCTCGGCGGCCCCTGGCGACCCGCTCCGGCCACCACCGAAGCGCTGTGGATCGCTTTCGAGTTCGAACGCTGGGGAGCCGGCGAGCTGCTCGAGCCTGCGCCCGCACCCGGCGCTCGCCGCGCCGTCGGCAACCGCCTGGAGATCGACCGAGGGCCCGTCGTGGAGTGGTACGTGAACGGTCCTCTGGGGCTCGAGCAAGGATTCTCGGTGGCGCGGCCGCCCACCACGACGGGCAGCGATCTCGTCCTCGAGATCGCCTTGGTCGGAGACGCGAAGCCCGAGCTGCTGGCCGGAGGAACCCAGGTCGCCCTCGTGGCGCCGAGCGGCGCGGCCTGGGCGCACTACGGCGAGCTGTTCGTGCGGGACGCGGTGGGCGCGACCCTACCGGCGCGCCTCGAGGTGGTCGACGACGCGATCCGCATCCGGGTCGACGTGCGCGAGGCCGTCTACCCGCTGGAGGTCGATCCGACGATCTGGATCCAGGAGGCGGAACTGCTCCACGAGAAGAAGCGGGTCGACGGAAGGGCGGGCTCGGCCGTGGCCATCGACGGCACCACAGCGCTCGTCGGCGCGGACTCGGACTCGTCCGTCTTCAGCACGCGGGGCACCGTCCACGTGTACACGCGTGCGGGCACCGTGTGGACCAAGCAGGCCGAACTCGCCCCGAGCGACGGCGTTTCGGGCGATCTCTTCGGCTCCTCCGTGGCACTCGACGGCGACTACGCGATCGTCGGGGCCAGCGACCACGACGCGGCCGCCGGCGACGACGGCGCGGCGTACGTCTTCGTGAGGTCCGGTACCGTCTGGGCCCAGCAGGCGAAGCTCGTCGCATCGGTGCCTCAATTCGGCGACCGATTTGGCGGATCGGTCGCCATCTCCGGGACGACCGCGCTGGTCGGCCAGATCTTCTCGGACGGCGCCCATGTGTTCACGCGCTCCGGCACCGTGTGGACCCAGGAGCAGCGGCTCTCGATCAACGGCAACAGCAGCTTCGGGCGGGCCGTCGCGCTGGACGGGTCGACCGCCGTGATCGGCTCCCCGGCGGACGCCACGATCGCGAACCAGGCCGGCGCCGCGCACGTCTTCGTCCGCTCCGGGACCACCTGGACACTGCAGAAGACGCTGCTCGCGGCCGACGGCGCGGCGGACGACAACTTCGGCACGTCGGTGGCCCTGGACGCCGACACGGCCCTGGTCGGTGCGCGCAACGACGATGATCGAGGCAGCGAGAGCGGATCGGCGTACGTCTTCCTCCGGTCGGGGACGATCTGGACCCAGCAGCAGAAGCTGCTCGCGGCCGACGGCACAGCCAACGACCAGTTTGGCTATTCCGTCGGGCTGCTCGGCGACACCGCGGCGGTCGGGGCGCGCGGCGACACCGGGGGCGGCAGCGGCTCTGGCTACGTGTTCGTGCGCTCCGGCACGACGTGGGCGCAACAGCAGAAGCTCGTGGCGACCTCGGGCGACCTCGGTACGTCGGTCGCCGTCGGCGTGGACACCGCCGTGCTTGGCGGGCCGAAAGGACCCGGCGTGAACCAGCAGACCGGCGACGCGCGCGTCTTCTCGCGCTCGGGCACGACGTGGACCGAGCAGGCGATCCTCGCCCCGGACGACGGAGCGGCGGTCGATCTGCTGGGCAGCTCGCTGTCCCTGGCGGGCAGCGTCGTCGTCACCGGCGCGCCGTCGGACGACCCGAAGGGGCTCGGTTCGGGTGCCGTCTACTCCTACGCGCGGAGCGGTGGGGTGTGGGCGCTCGAGCAGAAGCTCTTCCCGGCGGACGGTGCCGCGGGCGATGGCTTCGGGACCCACGTGTCCACCGATGGCGCAACGCTCGTCGCGTCGTCGCCGGCAGACGACGACGTATTCGCGGACGCGGGGTCGGTCTACGTCTTCGTGCGCTCGGGCGCCACCTGGACGCCGCAGCAGAAGCTGCTTCCGACGGGCGCGACGATCTACACCGACTTCGGCGCGTGCGTGGGGCTCAGCGCGAACACGATCGCCGTGGCGGAGTTTGCTTGCGGAAGCGGCAACGGCCACGCGTACGTCTTCACGCGCTCGGGATCCGTGTGGTCGCTCGAGCAGAAGATCGCCGGACCGAACTGCTGGGGCGGTTGCGTCGCCGTCGACGGGAACACCCTGGCCGTCCGGACCGACGCCGAAGGAGTGGACGTCTTCACGCGCTCGGGGACCGTGTGGTCTTTTCAGCAGACGCTGCCGAAGCCGCCCGGCGCCGATGGCTTCGCCCAGGAAGCGATCGCGCTCCAAGGCGATACCCTCGTGGTGCCTGCGAGGTTGGAGGACGTACCGGCGTCGAACGCGGGGGCAGCCTACGTGTACACGAGGAGCGGAACCGTGTGGTCGCTGCAGCAGCGCGTACAGCCTGCGGGCGTCGCGACGGGCGACCTCTTCGGATCCTCCGTGTCCCTCGACGCCTCGAGCCTCGTGCTCGGCTCCTACGGCGACTCGACGGCGGCGAGCGACGCTGGCTCGGCCTACGTGTTCACGCGGACCGGAACCGTCTGGTCCGAGCAGAAGAAGCTCCTGGCGCTCGACGCCTCGGTTTCGGACACGTTCGGCGCAGCCGTCGGGATCTCCGGCACGACCGTCCTGGTGGGCGCGCCGTATCACGATCAGCCGGACCAGGATTCCGGCGCACTGTACGCGTACCTGTACACGGATCCCCTCCCGAACGGCTCGGCGTGCATAGAGCCCGGCGCGTGCGCGAGCGGCTTCTGCATCGACGGCTACTGCTGCAACTCGCTCTGCGCCGCGAGCTGCCAGGCGTGCTCCGCCGCGATCAAGGGGTCCGGCTCCAACGGCACGTGCGGCCCCATCGCCGCCGGGACCGACCCGCAGAACGACTGCACCGCGCAGCCGTCGTCCACGTGCGGAAACACCGGCGAGTGCAGCGGCGCGAGCGCGTGCCGGAAGCATCCTCCCGGAACGCAGTGCGCTTCCGCCACCTGTGCCGGGCCGGACGCCCAGGCGAACCCCGACACCTGCGACGGCGCGGGAACGTGCGTCGACAACGGGACGACACCATGCCCGAACGGGTACGCCTGCATCGGGATCGCGTGCAGGACGACCTGCTCGAGCGACGGCGACTGCGCGAGTGCGTTCTACTGCAGGGCCGCGACCGGCCAGTGCGTCGCCGACGATCCCGTCGGATCGCCGTGCAACAGCCCGGGCCACTGCGCGAGCGGCTTCTGCGTCGATGGCGTGTGTTGCTCCACGGCGTGCACGGCTCCGTGCATGAGCTGCAGCGCCGGGCTCACCGGTGGGACCAGCGGCACGTGCTCGGCGGTCCTCGCGAACACGGACCCACTCGGTGATTGCCCACAGGACGCCACGAGCACCTGCCAGCGCGACGGGCTGTGCGACGGGACCGGACAGTGCCGCCCATTCTACCCGGCGGGCACGATCTGCGGCGCGACGACGTGCTCGGCGGACGTGCTGTCCGGCGCGACGTGCAACGGGACCGGCTCGTGCACCCTCGGCAGCACGCCGTGTCTGCCCTACAGGTGCGCGAGCGGTACGGCCTGCGCAACCAGCTGCTCCAGCGACATTCAGTGTCAGCCGAGCGCGTGGTGCCGCGTCACGGACAACACGTGCCAGCCGGACCTGGCGGCGGGCGCGCCGTGCACAACCGCGGCCCAGTGCTCGAGCGGCTTCTGCGTGGATGGGAGGTGCTGCGATGCGCTCTGCAACGGACCCTGTCAGGCGTGCAGCGCCGCGAAGAAGGGCGGCGGCGCGGACGGCGCGTGCGGTCCGATCGTTGCGGGCTCGGATCCGGACAACGAGTGCACCGACCAGGGTGCCACCTCGTGCGGCACGAACGGGGTGTGCAGCGGCGCCGGCGCGTGCGCCCTGTTTCCGCCGGGCACCGCCTGCGGCGTGACCTCGTGCTCCGCCGGCACGCAGACGGGCAACGCGTGTGACGGATTCGGGAGCTGCCAGGCCGCGCAGACCACGCCCTGCACACCGTACCGTTGCGCCGGAAGTGCGTGCGGAACCCTGTGCGTGTCGGACCTGGACTGCGTCGCGGCTGCCTACTGCTCGGGCGCGAGCCGATGCGAGCTGGATCAGGCCAACGGCGCGCCGTGCGCTTCGGCGTCGCAGTGCACGAGCGGCGCCTGTGTGGACGGCGTGTGCTGCGACCAGGCCTGCACGGGGATCTGCCGCGCGTGCAGCGCTTCGGCCAAGGGCTTTGGCACGGACGGCGTGTGCGAGGCGGTCGGCGCCGGATCCGACCCGGACGACGACTGCGCGGTCGATCCCGCGTCGAGCTGCGACAAGGACGGGCAGTGCGACGGCGCGGGAGCGTGCCGGCGCTACGGCCTGGGCACGGTGTGCGGAGCGGCGACCTGCACGGGATGGACCCTCACCGGCAGCCAGTGCAACGGCCTCGGGGCGTGCGTCCCCGGCTCCGTGTCGCTGTGCGAGCCGTACCTCTGCTCGAGCTCCACCGCGTGCGGCCTCTCCTGCGGGACTAACGCCGACTGCATTCCCACGGCGTACTGCGCGGGAGGGCTCTGCACCGCAAAGCTGGCCCAGGGAGGCTCGTGCACTTCGTCGGGTCAGTGCGCGAGCGCGTTCTGCGTGGACGGCGTGTGCTGCGACACGGCGTGCAACGGCGTGTGCCAGGCCTGCGCCGCGGCCAGCAAGCAGAGCGGCACCGACGACGGAACGTGCGGAGCCGCGGCGGTTGGGCTCGACCCCCACGACGACTGCACCGACGACGGCGCGACGAGCTGCGACCGCGACGGGAACTGCGACGGCGCGGGGCAGTGTGCGCTGTACGCCGCGGGCGTGCAGTGCGGCGTGGGACGGTGCGATGGGACCAAGCAGAGTGGATGGACCGCGGTCACGTCCGTGTGCGACGGCGGAGGCGCTTGCCTCGCGGACACGACCACCGCTTGCGCGCTGAACGGGTGCTCGAACGGCTCCTGCCTCGCAACTTGCGCCGACGACGGCGATTGTGCCCGAGGCGCCGTGTGCAACTCGGGCGCCTGCGAGGCGCCGAAGGCCCTCGGCGACGCGTGCGCGGAGGACCGCGAGTGCGAGTCGGGGCTCTGCGTGGACGGATACTGCTGCGACGGGCCGTGTGGCGGCCAGTGTGAGGCGTGCGACGTGTCCGGGGCGCTCGGCCGCTGTGTACCGGTCCTCGGCTCGCCCCACGGCTCGACCCGATCGGCGTGCGGCGCCGGTTCGCCGGAGGATCCATGCACGGCCACCGAGTGTGACGGCTCCCTGCGCGGGGCCTGCGCCGGCTTCGCCGGCCCGGCGGTGACGTGCAGGGCGGCGAGCTGCGCGGACGGCGTCGCGACGCTCTCCGCCGCGTGCAGCGGATCCAGCTCGTGCCCCGTCGCGACGACCGTGCCCTGCGAGCCCTACGGCTGCTCCGGCGATGCCTGCGCTGCCGCGTGCGGCGACGACACCGACTGCCACTCCGACTACCGCTGCGAGCCGCCCAGGTGCGTCGCGCGCGGCGCCGAGTGCGCCGACGAGTTCACGCTGCGCGAGCGGAGCGGCATGCTCGTCGACTGCAGTCCGTACAAGTGCGAAGGCGGAGGCTGTCGCGACAGCTGCGTTCGCTCCTCCGACTGCAGCGATGGTTTCGCGTGCGACTCGGCGAAGTGCGTCGAGGCGGTGGCCGCTGCGCCGTCCTCGGCCGATGAGGGCGGCTGCGGCTGCCGAGCCGCGGGCCGTGCTCCCTCGCAGGCCGTGCTCCCGCTCGGCGTGGCGCTGCTCGTGGCGATGCGCAGGCGACGACGCGGAACCGATCGCGCCAGCTCCGGCGCTCGACGCGCCTGCCGTCATCGCTCCCCGCCATCACGCTGCGATGATGCCGCACGCGACGCCTCGCGCGCCCGGGCAGCATGCTAAGGTGATCCCCACCATGGTCGCGGCCGCCCCCGTCGACGCCGCTCGCGCCGCGGCGCCGGCGCCACCAATCGAGCACGAGCAGCGGGTTCTGCTCAGCGGTGTCCCCTGGGCGACGTACGTGGTGCTCCGGGACTCGATCGAGTCGCCGGGCGTGAAGATGACCTACCTGGAGGGGTGGTTCGAGTTCATGTCTCGGTCCCGCACCCACGAAGTGAACAAGAAGCAGATCGCCCGACTCCTCGAGCTCTTCTGCCTCGAGCGCGACATCCCGCTCTTCGGGTTCGGCTCGACGACGTTCCGCAAGGAAGAGGCGGAGCGCGGGCTCGAGCCGGACGAGTGCTACACCCGCGGCGAGGACAAGCCCACGCCGGACATGGCGCCCGAGGTCGTTCATTCCCACGGCTCGATCGACAAGCTCGACGTGTACCGCGGGCTCGGGGTCCGGGAGGTGTGGATCTTCGAAGCCGGGGCGCTTCACCTGCACGCGCTCCGCGGCGACGCCTACGTCGGCATCGAGTCGAGCGAGGTGCTGCCGGAGGTCTATCTCGGCCGCATCGCGCACTACACGGTACCGGCGGATCAGCACGCGGCGCTGCGATCGTTTCAAGCCGAACTCCGGGGGTGACGGCGGCGGCGGTCTCCGCGTTCAGAGCGATCCCCGCCCGTCCTCCAGCGCGCACGGCGCCGACACGAAGATCGAACACCACGGCGCGGCGGGCATCGTGCCGCACCTCGAGGATGCACGCGAAGGTTCGCCCGGGGCGAAGGAACGTCCTCAGGCCGCGGCGATCGACGACGGCCTCCCCGACACGCGCACGAAAATGGTTGCGATGCGGATCTCTCGTTTTCTATAGTGGAAAGGCATGTCTACGCCGCGGCACGAGGTCGCGGGAAGGAGGACTTCGTGCGTTCGATACTTGCGGTGTGTCTCGGTATTGGCTTGGCGGTCGGCTGCGGCAGCGACGAGGACGAGGGCGGTTCGGGCTCGGCGGGGTCCGCGGGGACGAGCGGGACGGGTGGCTCGAGCGGCAGCACGGCGGGGACCGCTGGCAGCTCTGGCACCGCGGGGACGGGCGCGGGCGGCACCTCGGGGTCGAGCGGCGCCTCGGGGTCGAGCGGCGCCTCTGGGTCGAGCGGCGCCTCGGGGTCGAGCGGCGCTGCGGGCGCGGGCGG
>CAZARU010000225.1:0-7541 GCA_964487605.1 uncultured Polyangiaceae bacterium | reverse complement strand
CGCGACGGCCCTCGTCGCGGCTGGAGTCGGGAGGGCGGAAGGTACGGCCGCAGGCGTGCTCGAGGCGCGCGCCTCGACCGACGCGCCCGACGATCGGACGCGATGGTTCGGTAGATTCCGGGTCGAGCGAATCGTCGCCACGACGCCCACGGCCCGCGTCGCCGAGGCGCTCGACGAGCTGACCGGCGCGCGGGTGGCGGTCAAGGTCGTCGCGCCGAGCGTCACGGCAGCCGCTCGGGGGGATGCCTTCGAGCGGTTCGAGCGCGAGGCGAAGGCGCTCGGGTGCCTGACCGACGTTGCCGTCGTGCCGCTCGTCGCGTGGATCCCCGACGGACCGGCGATCGTCCTCGAATGGATGGAGGGCGGCTCCCTGGCCGACCGCCTCGCCCTCGGACCGCTCCGTGGAGACGCCGCGGCGCGGATCGCGCGCGCGGTGCTCCGCACGCTGGCCGAAGCGCACCGGCGTGGGATCCTCCATCGCGACGTGAAGCCGGCGAACGTGCTCTTCGACGCTGCTGGCGCGGCGCGGCTGGCCGACTTCGGGATCGCGCACGTCGCCGAGGCGGCGCAGACGGTGACCGGTGGACTGTTCGGCACGCTCGGGTACCTCGCGCCCGAGCAGCGCCGCGGACATCCCGCCACCGCGGCCACCGACGTGTACGCCGTCGGTGCGCTCCTGTGGCACGCGCTCACGGGCGAGCCGCCCGGCGCCGACGTGGGAACCAGCAGCGCCCCGCTCCCGGAGCCCCTGGACGTCGCACGCCGCCTGCTCGCCGCGGAGGAGCTGCGTCCGCGAACGGCCGACGAGGCCATCGCGCTCCTCGACGGCACGGGCTTCCCCGACCGCGTCGTCGAGCCCCCGAACCGCGCGGAGGCTCCCCGGGCGCCGAGCGCGGATGGCGCTCCCCTCGCGTGCGACCTGCCGACGAGCGAACCCTCGAGGTTCGAGCACGTGGCCGGAGCGCGCTTCCGGGATCGGCTCCTCGGTCGCGACGTACGGCGGGTCGCGCCTTCCGGCGACCTCGCCGACCTGGCGCGGGCCTTCGCCCGCAACGACGATCCGCGTCTCGCGTCCGTGCTGCGCGTCACCGCCGACGGCGCGGTGTGGGTCGAGGAGCCCACCGGCGCGAGCCTCGCGCGGAACCTGACCTCCACGGAGGTCGAGTCCCTGACCCAGGCGCTCCGCGGCCTGCACGCGGCCGGCGGCGTGCACGGTCTGATCGATGAATCCCACCTCGTGGAGACCGCAGGCTCTCCGAGAATCGCGTTCCCGGAGGCGCGCACGGACGCCACCGCCGACGACGACCTGCGGGGCATCGCCGCGCTCGCGAAACGATGACGGGCTAGGATCCGTTTACGACGCCATGGCACGAACACTCGGAAACGAAGTCCATCGCGTCTACTTCGTTCCGGGCATGTTCGGTTTCGGACAGCTGGCAGGGTACGACTACTTCGGCCACCTGCGGGAAGCCGTGGAGCGCCGCTTCGCGGCCGCGGGCGTTCGCGTGGTGACCGAGGACGTTCCCTCGCCGCCGACCTCGTCGATCCGTCACCGGGCCGCGGTGCTCGCGCGCCAGGTGGCACGGACCGCGGACGGCGCCGGCCCCATCCACCTGGTCGGACACTCGACGGGTGGCCTCGACTGCCGACTGGCCGTTTCTCCTCGCACCCTCCTCGGCGTCGAGCCGGAGGCGCTCGAGTGGACGCGACGAGTCCGCACCGTCGTGTCCCTCGACACGCCTCACTACGGGACCCCGCTCGCGAGCTACTTTGCGACGGTGTCGGGCACCCGCGTGCTCTACGCGCTCTCGCTGCTCACGGTGATCTCGCTCAGCGTGGGTGAGCCTTCGCTCGCCGTGTTCAGCCGTCTGCTCGCAGGACTCGGCAGCGTGGATCAGATCTTCGGGGGCGATCTGCGGCTCATCACCCGCGCCACCGACGCGATGCTGAAGGTGGTGGACCAGGACGCGCGGGCCGAGATCCAGGACTTCCTGCGCAAGATACAGACGGACCAGGGCGCCATCATCCAGACCATGCCGGAGTCGATGGACCTCTTCAACGCCGCCACCGAGGACGACGACCGCATCCGCTACGGCTCGGTCGTCGCCGCGGCGCCGCCGCCTCGCGCGGTGCGCTTCCTCAAGCGCGTTCGGTCGCCCTATGCCGCCTTCACCGCGGCGATGTACTCGACGCTCTACACGTTCACGAGCCAGGCGCACTCGAAGTATCCGTACGCGGACCTCGGCCCGGCGCAGCGCGCGGCGGTCACCGGAGCGCTCGGTGACCGCATCGACGACACGAGCAACGACGGCGTGGTCCCCACGCTGAGCATGGTCTGGGGTCAGGTGGTCTGGTGCGGCGAGGCGGATCACCTGGACGTCCTGGGGCACTTCAGCGACGACGGGGCGGTCCGCACGCACGTGGACTGGCTCACCAGCGGCGCGGAGTTCTCTCGGCGTCGCTTCGAGTCGCTCACCCGCGCCGTCGTCGACTTCCAGCTCGGCTGACCGGCGCGACCGTCGCCGGGAGACTCACGCATCGCGGGCAGGCAGGCGCCCATGCACCAGGACGTGGCGGTCGCCGAGGCGCTCCACGGTGAGGGTCCGCAGGGACGACCGCCCGAGCTGCGCTTCGATCTCTTCGGGCGTGTAGGCGGCCAGCAGCGAGTTGAAGAAGTCGGTGCGCAGCACGTCGGGCTCGCTCGCCGCGTGCACTTCCACCAGCTCTCGCGCCGCCGCGAGCGACGCCGGGCGGCGCAGGTCCATGACGAAGACCGCAGCGCCCGGGCCCGCAAAGCGCTGGACGGACGCCCACATCACCCCAGGGTCGCGGAGGTGGTGCAGCAGGCTGTTGCTCAACACGACGTCGTAGCTCGCGCGCGGCGCGGAGCCCTCGGGCAGGTGCGCGAGGATCAGGCGGACGCGGCTCGCGAGCCCCTCGGCGGCGATGCGTCGCTCGCCCTGCGCGAGCATCGCCGCGGACGCGTCGATGCCGTCCACGGTGCAGTCGGGGTGTGCGCGGGCGAAGCGCACCGTGACGTCGCCGGGGCCACAGCCGAGATCGACGACGTGTCGGCTCGTGAAGGTGGGGCCGAACAGCCTTCGAAACTCCGCCACGAAGCGATCGTGGGGGACGGAGAAGTCGGCCTCCGAGTAGGCACGTGCCTGCTCCTCGTCCGTCATGAGCTCGGGCTCGGGCGTTCGCTCCATGCGGTCCGACTCTGCGCGAAAGAGGCCCGGGGCTCAACGCAGTACGCAGCGCCGTTTCTCGGCGTCACACGTGGCCCCCGTCGCCGGCGCGCAGCTCGCCATGGCGCACGACGTGCAGTCGCGGCTGGCTGCGGCAATGGCGTCGGCATCAGCTCGCGCGCCAACGTTCGGAGTCTCCCGCACCGCCACCACGCTCTGCCCCGCTTCGCCGTTACAGCTCACCGACCCGATGCGCGTCGAGGCGGCGCGACGGCGTGGGATCGCCTACCTGTCTCGACGGGCGCACCTGCGCCCGAGAGCTGTTCCCCCTGCACCGCGGGAGTGCTGACCCCGGACGGTCGCTCGCGGACCCCGGGAGGGCGGTTCAAGGTCCCTGGTCGCGGGGTCGGCCGACCCCGGAGCGCGACCCGGGGACCCCGGAGCGCCGTTCGAGCTGCCCGGTCGCGGGGTTGGCGGACCCCAGGGCGCGGCCCGGCGACCCCCGGAGGACCCTTCAAGGTGGCCGGTCGCGGGGTCGGCCGACCCTGGGGCGGCCAACGCCGACCCCGGAGCATCCATCTCCGGACCGCTCATCGGGGTACCGGGTCCCCTTTTTCGGCTCAAGGCCGCCGGTTGCGGGGACGAGCGCACCTAGAGCACGGGGTCGTGCCACGGCTGGTCTGCGCGCTCCGTCCATCGCAAGTCCACCGCGCCCTGCGACGACCCGCTCGACCCTGTCGCCGAGGTGCTCGGCGTCAACATGCACGCGCGCCAGCGCTTCCACGGTCGCGACCGCGCCGGCATCGAGCGGCTCTGCAGATGCATCCCGACCGCCCGTGGCGCACGGCCCGCTCATGCTGCTGCCCGAACGGCCGCGTGCACGTGGTTGGCCGGGCGGAATGCTTGCTGCGCTGCGTGGAGTATGGGACGAGGCAGCAGCAAGCGGACGGCACGATTGCTGGTTCGTTGGCACGGCCATTCGTGTACGTGATTGCAGGATCGAAGTGTCGTGGATCGGCGACGTACGCGTCTACTCGGTTGGAGCGGACGGCGCGATCGAGATTCTCAACCGAGATCACACTCTGGAGAATGCGCGGGGGGATGAGATCCCCCGAGATGCTGGCAACGAGACAATCAAGAACCTGCGTACCATGTACGTCCGTTGCATCGAGCCGCACTCGAGAAGCGAGCCCGAGGCTGTGTGTGCGCAACTGCGCGAAGTCGAGAGCATCGTCCTGGCTCCGGATGCGTGTCACCGGAATCTCGCTTCGGCAGCGCGGAGTTTCGAGGAGTTCATGGCAGAGCTTGCCGTGGTACCTACCGTCAGGATGAGAGTTCGCACGTAGCTCGACGGAACTCCGCAACGCGCGACGACGAGCACGACGCCGACGCGCGTTGCTCGACGAACGACCCCCGCCAGCTCGTGCTCGATCTCGGTGACCCCTCGCTCGACGACGCCGTGCCGCACCGCAAGCAGTGGGCGTGGTTGCTGCGTCATGTGTTCCGGGAGGACGGCGCGCGAAGCCGACTGACGCATCAGAAGAAGCGCGGACACATCTCATGAGCCTTGTCGCACGCTTCGGGCGAGTCGAAGAGGCTCGGGCAGTCCTTGCCCACGCAGTTGCAGCCGCGGAGTCCAACGCACTCGTTGCCGTTCCACGCGTAGCCGAAGAACGCGGCGCAGGGCCCCTCTCCCGTCGCATCCATCGGGGCGCATTCGGGCTGGCACAAGATGAGCGGACATCCCGCCCCCTTCGGGGCGCAGATCCCGCACATCGCGTCGCAGCACACGCTGCCGGGCGCGCACTCCACCGGTCCGCAGGGCTCCGGCACCGGTCCCGGACCCGCGTCTTCGCACGCAATGGCGGGGCACCCTCCGCCCGGGGGCGCGCACATGCCACAGCTCGCGTTGCAGCAGTACTCGGCAGGCCCGCAGATCACCGGACCGCACGGCTCCGGCTCGCAGGGAAGGTCGAGCGTGCGGCAACGCCCGTGGCAGCACTGGTTCCCAGCGCCGCAAGAGACGCCGCCGCAGTCTTCCGGCCCCGAGCCGGAGGCGCCCCCGGAGCCGCTGGTGCCGGACGCGCCGGACGAGCCCGAGGCGCCCGACGCGCCCGCGCTTCCCCCGGTCCCGGACGAGCCCGCTCCACCATCGCCGGCGGTGTCGTCGAACGCCGAACCCCCGCACGCCGGAATCGCGGCCCAGGCGAGCGCGAGGACGGTGATCGAGCCAGCGCGGGTCACGGCAAGACGGAACGTCATGCCTCTCCGCGGGTGCAAGGTCCGCGCCGACCGCGGGCCTGCGGACGAACCGGGCGCGCGACGGAGCAGGGCGCGACACGCCTGTCGGGATTGTGCCAAGCCGCGGGCACCCGTCATCCGGCGTCGGCGGCGCCGGTCCTGGCGCGTCCGGCCGCCGGAGCGACGGGCGCGGCCCCGCGCTCGACGATGGAAAACACCAGCTCGCGGACCTCGCCGGACCGCTCGTAGCGCACGCGGATCTCCTTCGCCGTCTTCAGGGCGACGAACGCGTCGTAGGCCTGAGTCTCGCGCTCGATGGGCATGCCGTTGAGGCTCGTCACCACGTCTCCCGGGCGCAGATCGACGCCCGTCCAGGCCTCCGCGGGACGGAGCTCGAGGAGGCGAAAGCCGCGAAACCGTCCTTCCGACACGACGGGCTCCACGTCGATGTTGCCGAGGAAACGGCCGAGCCCGGCGTCCACGACGGCGCGGACGTCGCTGCCCCAGAGCGACCCGGGCGGCGCGGAGTCCACCGGCGGAGCGGCCTCTTCCGTGGCCTGGGTCGGCGGATGATCGGTCTCGGGGAGCGCGCCACCACAGGCGGAGACGCTCAGAACGAGGACGACGAGGACCGTACGCACGGCCCGACTATGGGATCCGCCCCGCGAGCTTGGCAAGAAATCGCCCGAGGTCAGGCGCCATCGTACGCGGCCACCACCCGCGCCGCGACCTCCTCCACACCGCCGACCCCCGACACGTGAACGACCCGGTCCGAAGGTACGAGCTGCTCGGCGCTCGCGTAGAGCTCGACGAGGCGATGCTGGATCTCCCGGCGCTCGAACAGCTCCTCCGCGCTGCCGCGCTTGTCCCGGCGCTCCTCCGCCACCTCGACGGGAACGTCGATCACGATGGTCAGATCCGGCCGCGTGGCGAGCCTGTTGAGCTCGCGAATCCAGGGGAGCGTGTCGGCCCCCGCGGGCGAGGTCGTGGACTGGTACGCGAGACTCGACAGGTCGTACCGATCGCTGATGACCGTCGTCCCCGAAAGCAGCGCGGGAATGATCGTCGAGTCCAGGTGGTCGACACGATCGGCAGCGAAGAGCAGGGCCATGGTGGACCAGGCGAAAGGTCGAGGGCCTGCGGCATCGGGAACGAGCAGCCGGTTCTGCAGCACCTGCCGGATGAGCGACCCGATGGGGCCGGTCGTCGGCTCGCAGGTGAGCAGCACGTCCTTGCCGCGCTTGCGGAGCACCTTCGCGAGCCGCTTGGCGTGGGTGGTGCTGCCGCACCCGTCGATGCCCTCGAGGACGACGAACTGGCCTCGTCGCGAGTTCATGGTGCTCCTGCCGCGGGCGCCGGATCCTCGCCGAGCACGACGCTGTCGATCAGCCGGGTGGGGCCCGCGAAGGCGGCCACCGCGAGCAGCGCCTTGCCCGCGACGTCCCCGCCGCTCATGGGCTCGATGGTCTCGGCGTTCGCCAGGGTGACGTAGTCGATCCTGAGACCGGACGCCGCCAGGCGCCTCGCGACGTCGTCGCGAAGCGCCGCGGTGTCGCGATCGCCCGCGTCGAACCGCTGCACGGCGTGGGCCAGCGCGACGGGAATCGCCAGCGCCTGGCGACGCTCTTCCACGGACAGGTACACGTTGCGTGAGCTCATGGCCAGGCCATCGGCCTCTCTCACCGTGCCGTGGCCCACCACTTCGACGGGGAGGAGCAGATCGCGGCTCATCCGCTCGATCACCTTGAACTGCTGGTAGTCCTTGCGGCCGAAGACGGCGACGCAGGGGCCCGCCACGGCGAAGAGCTTCGTGACCACGGTCGCGACACCCTCGAAGTGCCCGGGGCGCGACTCACCGCACAGGGCCTTCGTGAGACCGTCCACGCGGACGCGCGTGCGCTCCCCGTCGGGATAGATCTCGTTCGCCGGGGGAGCGAAGACGAGCGTCGCGCCCGCCGCGCGGCAGGTCTCGAGGTCCCCCTCGAGATCGCGCGGGTACCGGTCCAGATCCTCGTTCGGCCCGAACTGCGTCGGATTGACGAAGATGGTCACCGCCACCGCGCTCGCGCGCCGCCGTGCCTCGGCCATCAGCGCGGCGTGGCCCGCGTGCAG
>CAZARU010000224.1:0-7612 GCA_964487605.1 uncultured Polyangiaceae bacterium | reverse complement strand
CCACCCGGTGGTCTTCGGGGTCTGACGGGCGGCGCGGCGGCGAAGGGCGTGGCAGGCGCGCGGCGCCCGCCCGAGCTCAGGTGGGGTCCGCCGGCTCGGCCCGGCGGCGGCGCTGCTCGGCCGCCAGGAGCCCCGCGCGCGCCTTGGTGCGGCGCTTCACGCGGCGCTTCTTCACGGGGCTCGAGAGGGACTCGTGTCGCTTGCGGACGTTCCAGAGGGTACGGGCCATGGTGCTCCTGAAGAAGGGGCCAGGCTTGTAGCGAATCCGGGCACCGCCAGCAAACGCCGGCGGGAGCGACGCGGGCCCCGGGGTCGCGGGGTCCCGCGCATCCTCGCTAGAATGGCGTCGGTGACCCACTCGACGCGCGCCGCACCCGTCTTCCCGGAGCGCGGGGGTGTCGTGAAGTCGCGGAAGTGGTCGTACGTCGTGGGGGAACGGATCGGCTCGGGGGCCTTCGGCACGGTGTTCGAGTGCCTGGGGCCCTTCGAGCAGCCGTTCGCCCTGAAGATGTACCACCCGGGCAACCGCCCCTACGAGAGCGTGCGGGAGGACTGGCTGCGCGAAGCGAGTCGCCTCCACACGCTCCGGCACCCGAACATCGTCTACGTCCACGACTACTTCGAGTACGGCGGCCTGCTCTACCTGGTCCTCGAGCGCTGCGATCACAGCCTGGAGGACATGATCGGCACGCCCATGAGCGACCGGCTGGTCATCGAGCTGGCGCGGCAGATGCTGTTCGCGGTCCAGTACATCCACGACAACCAGGTCGTTCACAACGACCTGCACGGCGGCAACTTCCTGGTTCATCAGAACGACCCGCTGCGCGTCAAGCTGAGCGACCTCGGCATCGCCCACGAGCTGTACGGCACGTCCGCGTTTCGGCCGGACGTGGTCCAGCACCGGATCATGGCGCCCGAGGTCGCCGCGGGCGGCTACTCCACCAAGCAGAGCGACCTCTATCAGCTCGGTCTCCTCTTCTACGCGATGCACACCGGCGAATACGCCTTCGACCCCACGCAGGGCTACGCCGCCATCGTCGAGCAGATCCGCTCCGGCTTGCCGCGCGCGAAGGCCGAAGCCCTGGGCACGCCCCTCGGGAACATCATCAGCGTGATGCTGCGGCGAACCGCCGACTATCGCTACGCGACGCCGTCTCAGGTGTGGGACGATCTGCGCCGCCTCGACACCTGGGTCCCCGGGCTGCCCATCGCCCCCCGCCCGGCGGGCGCAGCCGACACGACGACCCACGAATCGGTGAAGCCGCCGCGCGCACGCATCGACACGCCGGTGCTCACCGCTCTGAAGACGCCGCTGCTCCCCCCCGACGACGGAACGGGCGGCTGACGCTCAGCTGCAGCTCCACGTGAGGAAGCACGAGCAGCTCACGAGTCCGTAGGCACAGTTCGCGCCGAGCTCCGAGCACGACGAGCCGTTGGTGGGCTGGCTGGCGGGGCACTGCGACCCGCTCGCGGCCCGGGACTTCGTGGCCGTTTCCCAGTCCGAGGCGCGGAACTGCGGGGCGACGGCGTCGAACGCCTTGCGACGGAACGCGTGGGTCTCGACGTTGCTGGAGGTGATCCCGACCAGGCCGCCCGGCGCGAAGGTGACCCCGGACGGATACGGCGGAAGCGGCGTCGCCCCGCCGACGTGCGACACGAGGTCGATGACGGTCGCATTCGTGCAGAACCCGTCGCAGAGCATCGCGTAGTCGCTCGAGGTGTCGGTGAAGAAGATGTTGCCGCTCGACGAGATGTCGCCGGCGAGCGCGCCGGCGCTGTCCACGACGTAGACCCGCGCACTCGGAGCCAGAAGCTGCGACGGCAGATCGAAGTCCAGGTCGTTGCCGGAGGTGCTGGTGCGCACGCCCAGGCGAACGCCGCCGAGATCCACCGGACAGGTGCCACGGTTCTCGATGACGACCCAGTCGTACGTCCCGAGGAACATCTCCACGAGGCGCAGCTCGCGGAACGGGCCGCGGCCGCCGGCGCACGCCACGCAGTCGCCATTCGCGCACGTCTCGCCCTGGTTCGCGCAGTTGGTGCCCCCGCTCGCGTAACCGCTGCCGGTGGAGTTGCAGGTCGTGGCGACGTCGCCGTTGCAGGCCTTGGCGCTGGGCGTGCAAATCTGGTCCAGGCAAGTGCCCAGGGTGTCGTCGCAGTACTGCAGCGTGCCGCACGTCTGGATGGTCGAAGCGCCCTGCCCGGTCGAATCGCACACCTTCAGGTCCTTGCCGTCGCAGAACGTGGAGCTCGGCGCGCACACGCTGTCCTGACACTGACCGCCGAAACACCGCTCGCCGCTGTCCGTGCAGTCCGTGCGCTTCTCGACGGTGAGGCCGTCGTCGGAGCACTCGACGAGATCGTCGCCGTCGCAGTGGGTCTGGCCGGCCGTGCAGACCCACGCCTCGCACGTGGCCCCGGAGCTACCGTCCACGCAGGTGGAGCTGGACCCGCAGGGCACGCCCGGGAGCAGCGCGGAGCCGTCCTCGTTGCACCCCGCCCGGGAGTTTCCGGAGCACCGGCTGCTGCCCTGCACGCACACGTCGAGCTGGCATTCGCCCAGCGCGCAGTGCTGAACGTCGGCGCACTGCGAGCTCGCCATGCACGAGACGCAGTAGCCGAGCGACTTGTCGCAGAGCTTGCTCAGGGGGGTGCAGTCCTTGTCGGAGACGCACGGCGTGATCTCCACGCAGCGGTTGGCGATGCAGACGTCGTCCCCGGTGCAGTCGTCGCTCGACGCGCACTCCACGCACCGCTCGAGAATGGTGTCGCACACCTGGGCCGAGTCGCAGTCGAGCGACGAGGTGCACGCCGTGAACGGCTCGCAGCGATTCGAGACGCAGTCGGCCGTCCCGTCGCAGTCGTTGGCGATGACGCACTCCACGCACTTGCCTCCGACGGTGTCGCAGATGGGCGTCCTGGATCCGGAGTCGCAGTCGAGGCTGCTCTCGCACGTCGTGTCCTCGACGCACTGGCGGCTCTGACACGACGAACCGGCGTCGCAGTGCCCGTCGAGCAGGCACTCGACGCAGGCCCTGGCGCCCGGGTCGCAGACCGGCATCGCGGACGGGCACTCGTCGCTCGTCTCGCACGGACCCCCGGAAGCATCGCCGCCCGCGTCCGGATCGATGAACAGCCCCGATCCCCCGCCATCGTCCCCGCAGCCGGCAAACAGCCCGACGGCCACCGCCCCTACCACCGCCCCCGTGCACCACCATCGGGTCGTCGTCATCACTCCCAAGCCTCCAAGGATTCGCGCCTTCTACGATCGGGCCTTCCCCGATCTCCCCGCGCGTGGGCGCCTTATCACGGAGGGCCGTCGCGGCAAGGCTGCGCACCGGAATCGCGGGGGCCCGAGCCCGCAGGGTCGCGCTCTGGCGAGTCGCTATCCGGCGGGATTCGCGCAGCAGCGGAAGCCGGTCTGCGGGCCGAAGTAGTACTCGTCGTGCGCGGTCGTCTGCGCGCGGCAGTTGTTCCGGCCCGCGAGCCACCAGCCTCCCCGCAGCGCCGACCGCCAGGGGCGGACGAAGCCGTCCCGGTGAACCCACTCGTCGACGTTGCCGACGAGATTCCTCACCCCGTACGAGCTGGTGCACTCCGGGCGAGCGCCGGGCGGCACCCTCAAGTCACGCAGCTTCCCGCGTCGCTCGAGATTTGCGAGATCGTGATTGCAGCGCCTGGCGTCACGCTCGAAGCCATAGGGGTACGGTCTCAGCTCTTCGCCCTCGCACGCCAGCTCGAACTCCGACCCGAAGCAAAGGCGCTTGCCCAGGCTCTTGCACGTGTCCACCGCCATGGTCCACGACTGATTCACGAGCGGCAGCTCGTCGCCGGGCGCGACGTACTCGTCACGGTCCATGCAGAAGCGCCGGTGCTCGCGCGGCTTCACGCACGTCGGATCCCGCGCGAACACCAGGCACCGGTGCCGGCTCAGGAAGCCGGCGCCCTCGTCGATGTACTTCGAGCACGTGTGCCTCACGTCCGGGCAGTACTCTCCCTCCACGAGGATCATCTCCGGCGGGCAGGGCGCGACCACGTCCTCGGTCGGCGCGGGCGCAGCTGCGCCGAGGTCGGCCGTCGCGCGGTCGGCGGTGGGCGGCCCCTTTGCCTCGACCGACGCCGTGCGCAGGGACCCCGCGGCCGGCGTGAAGCACATCTGAAAGCCGCTCTCCGCCTCGGCTCCCGGCGCGCTCACGGGCTCGAACGAGCACTCGAGGATCGGCGCGGGCGCGGCGACGGCGGGAAAGACCGTGGGGGACGGCGTCGGTGGTCGCGCCGGCTCCTCGCACGCCGCCGGGGCGAGCACCAGCGCCGCCAGGTGCGCGAGCGACACGAGTCGCCTCCATCCCTCGCGTTCGAGCACGATCACGTCCCGCGCGCGTGCCTAACACGCGCGCGCACCCGGGGCCGTGTTTCGGGTCAGAAACGGATGGTGTTGGCCGTCGTGCCGTCGGCGCCGGAGGTTCCCGAGCTGCCGAGCGAGACGCCGCCGGGCCCACCCATGCCCCCGGCTCCTCCGGAGAACGTGTTCGGCGCCGCGTAGTCCGGCGTGAACGAGTTGGGACCCGCGAAGAGCGCGATGCCGAACGCGACGCCGCCACAGCCGCCCCCGCCGCCGCCGCCGTGACCACCGCGGCCACCGTTTCCGCCGCGTCCACCCGGCTCGGCGCAGAAGACGATCGCAGACTCTGCGACGCCACCGCTGGCGCCGCGACCTCCGAGGCCGCCGGAACCTCCCGCGCCGCCCTGCCCTCCGCGACCACCGACGCCGACGCTGACGCTGTTCCCGGTGATCGTCGGCGCGCTCGCGACGGTGGTCGTGAAACCGACCCAGATCCCGAACGAGCCGCCGCCACCCCCGCCCGCGATCCCCGCCTGTCCGCGGCAGCCGCCGGAGCCGCCGCCACCGCCGGAGCCGCCGATCCGATCACCGCTGGTGCAGCTTCCGCCCGACGCGGTGGGAACGATGTCGAACCCCGAGCCCGCGGAGCCGCCGCCCGCGCCGCCTCCGTGCGTGCCGATGGCGCCGGAGCCACCCGGACGCGCCGTGAAGCCCGTCGCGGTCGCGGTGCCATCGGGCTGCGAGCATCCGCCGCCCGGCGCTCCGTCGCCGCCATCACCGCCGCTGGTGCCCGCGACGCCGATGTGGGGCCATCCCTCCTGCAGCCCGCAGAAGTTGCAGTCGTCCGTCGTGTCGAACGCGGTCCAGCGATCGTACGTCGGCGTGCCTCCCGCGGCGCCGCCGTTCAGGCCGGGTTCTCCGGCTCCCTGGGGTGGCGGCGCGGGCGGCGCGATCGCGGGCGGTCCGGCGTACGTGTTGCGGCACTGCGTGGGCTGCGTGATGAGGCAGGCCCCCGTGCCGGTGATGCGCTGGGTCTGCGGACAGCTCGCGTCGCCGCCGCGTCCGCCGTTGGTCGGCACTCCCTCGCAGGTCGTCGCGCCGGCCGCGCCGCCTGCTCGCGGCGCGAGGGTGCAGTCGCGGTCCGTCGCGATGCCGTCGAGACCCGCCGTGCCCATGGCGCCGTCGGCACCGTCGGAGCCGCGGCTTCCGGACGCACCGGGCCCGCCGAGGCCACCGACGACCCGGTTGTTGGCGACGACCAGGGCCGACGTCGAGTCCACGATGCTGATGGCGTACGACGACTGGCCGACGCCTGGAGCGTTCGCGCCGAACACCGTGAAGCCGTCGAGGGTCGCCCCCGTCGTGATCCCGGTGACCGTCACCGCGCCGCGCTGCCCGGACTGGAGCGGCTGGCCGAAGATCACCGCCTCGAACTGCGCGCTGTCGCGCGTGGCGAAGTCCTGGCTGTACCCGCCGTACGAGGCGACGCCGTCCGGGAGCGTCACGTTCTCCGCGTAGACGCCCTGCGCGACGAGGACGTCACGCTTGGCGTCCAGCCTCGCCTGGTCGAGCCCCTTCTGCACCGTGCGGAAGGGCAGCTCACGCGTGCCCGGGTTGGTGTCGCTGCCGGTCGGCGCCACGAAGTACGCCGCGCCGAGTTCCCCGTCGATACCGTCGCAGTTCGCGTCGGTGCCGGCGGGGTCGGGCAGGTCGGTCGCCGAGGTGAACTGGCACTCGCAGCCGTTGGCCTCGTCGCCGTCGGCGTCGAAGAACCCGCCGTTGCACGTGGGGCCGCACCGGGGAGCGCCGCTCCCACCCAGACAAACGGACTGGGCGTTGGCGAAGGTGCTGGCGGCGCAGGAGTTGCCACAAACGCCGCAGTGCGCGTCGTCCTGGTCGTAGCGACCCGTCACCGCGTCGCGAAAGGCATCGTCGATCCGGCCGTTGCAGTCGTTGTCGATGCCGTCGCAGTCGTCCGACGGGAGGACGCACGCGCCCGGGGTACCGCCGGTGCAGGTGCGGGTCCCGTTGCAGCTGATGGGCTCCCCGGTGATCTCGTTCACGCCCACGGCGGTGCAGAAGATCTGCGTCCCGTCGGGCTGGGCGTCGCAGCTGCAGGATCCCGAGTCCGGGATGCACTGCTCCGTGAAGGCCATGCCCCCCTCCCCGCCGCCGGACCGGCACGAGAACCCCGTGGGGCACGCGCCCAGCGCCGCGCCCGAGGAGCAGTCCTGCGCGCAGACGTTCACCGTGGAGCCGGGACGGTCGGGATCCGGCAGGGTCACGCACACGGCGCCCGGCGAGGAGATGCAGTCGGCGTCCACCACGCAGGGCTGGCACAGCACGCTCTGCTCGGGCAGGCACAGCGTCTCGCTGGCCCTGACGAAGCCCGCGGCGCACTCCTCGATCACGCAGCCCGGCGTCGGCTTCGTGTCGTCGCACGAGACGGTCGCCGCGTTCGAGTAGGCGGTCGCGCACGCGTTGCCGCAGACACCGCAGTGCTCGTCCGTGACGAAGCGTCCGTCCGCGTCCTTGAAGTCCTCGTCGACCTCCCCGTCACACTCGTCGTCCACGCCGTTGCACTGCTCGGCCTGTGGCGTCTGGCCCGTGCACTCCACGGCACCCCCGACGCACACGAGCACGCCCGGGCACGTGCCGAACGTGTTGGTGTGCTCGCACGCGTCGCCCGCGACCTTGCCTTCGGCGCTGGGCGGGCACGCGGGGCCACCTTCCACTCCGGCGTCGCCCGCCGGCGGCGTCGGCGACTTCTTCTTCGTGTCCTCGTCCCCGCCGCAGCCCACAGCGCCCACCACCCAGGCGAGGGCGATGAGGGCGAGCGGCGCCAGCGCCGGGCGGATCACGGGGACACCTCCTCGAACAGGCCGTCCTGACCGTTCGGCCCGGAGTTTCCGAGGCTCGGACCGCCGTTGCCGCCCGGGCCGGGGGCGCCGGTGGCGGGGAACGTGTTCGCCGAGCGGAGCGCCGCCGTGGAGAGCGTCCCGACGTTCGAGACGTAGATGCCGACCGCCGCGCCACCGCACCCGCCGGCGCCGCCGCCGCCGAAGCCCCCGCGCCCACCGTCGCCGCCACGGCCACCCTGCCCGGCGAAGCCGCGAAGCCCGGCCGCACCTGCACCCGAGACGGGAACGAGCCCGCCCGCGGCACCGACGCCGCCGGAGCCGGCGTTGCCCCCCGCGCCTCCCGCCCCGCCCGGACCGCCGAAGCCGCGCCGGATCACGTTGTCGCGGATCACCGGGAGCGAGGCGGGCG
>CAZARU010000223.1:5084-7744 GCA_964487605.1 uncultured Polyangiaceae bacterium | reverse complement strand
CGGAAACTAACCGCGGATGCGGCGACGGCGACGGAGGCGTACTCGGGGGAGGATGCGGGAGGGGTTGGGGGGGTAGTCGTAGCTGCACGTGATGTGGACGTTCCGTCGAATGCTCGAGCACGGCTGCCCGCGGCTCGGCGTGCATGGCCCCGAACTCCCGCTCGCCCGACGGCGCGAGCGCCGGCGGAGCGGACGGGGTTCTGGTTCGGGGGGGTGAAGGGGCGCGGGCGGCTCGGCGGCGCGGCGATCCGGGGGGAAAAAATCAACAACAAACTCACAATCGGTTTCCCGGCCGAGGCGCTACCGTGAAGGGCAAGTGGTGGCGATGGGCGGCGGACGCAACACGGGGAGTAGCTCACGGTGACGAAGCGGTGGTTCGTACGAGCGACGACGGCGACGCGAGGCCGCGTCGGCGCAGGGATCGCGATGGCGGTGCTCGGGCTGGCAGGGTGCTCGGAACGGGAGCACGGCGCGCCGCACGAGCCACCTGCGCAGCGCGCGGACGCGCTGCAGCTGGTGGCGGCCACCCTGGCGGACGTGCACGCCCCTGCAGAGAGCGCGGCGCCGGTGCCGACGGGCGATGCGTTCGTCGTGGCCACGTCGACGAGCCACATCGAGGTGGGACGTTCGGCGGTCGCACCGGCGGTGCTTCGTGGCGCCGGCGGCGAGATCGCCATCTCCGTGCCGTCCCGCCGAGACGTTCGCGGGCTGCTCGTGGAAGGTGCGGTGGTGTACCAGGACGCGGAGCCGTCCACGGACGTGGTGATGCGCCTGTCGTCGCGCGCCGTCGAGGAGATCCGCGTGCTGCACGACCAGACCGCACCGGGCGATGTCCGGTACGCGCTCTCGCTCCCGTCGCGCACGCGCCTGGTTGGCCGCGAGGGCTTCGTCGAGGTGGTGCGAGACGATGGTGTCGTCCTCGCCCACACGCGCCCCGCGGTGGCGGTCGACGCGCGCGGCGTGGTCCGCGGCGTCCGGGTTTCGCCACTCGGTCCGGCCGAGGTGCTCGCGAGCCTCGACACCGCCGGTCTGACGTACCCCATCGTCGTCGATCCGACGTGGGCGTTCGGAGGCGCCTGGCCCGCGGAGGCCGTGCTCGCGCTGAACAGCGTCTGGCTCCGCGACGGAAGCACGACGAACGGGCACGTGGCAGTGGACGACGCGAGCCCACGTCCCGTACTCGCCGACGACGCGGAGGCCGTGGTGGGCCTCGGAGCCAGCGTCGCCGGCAACGTGCGCGCGAACGGGATCAGGCTGAAGAACGGCGCGTCGGTCTCCGGCGACGTCCACTTCACCGCGTCACTGGTGAACAACGGCGCCATCGGTGGAGCGACGGTGAGCCCGCTGAGCCTGCCGCTCGGAGCCGTCGTCCCGACGTTTCCTTCGTTCGCTGCCGGGTCGGCGGACGTGACGCTCGAAGGGCAGCAGCAGGTCACACTCACCGCGGGCGCCTACCGCACCGTGAAGCTGAAGGCTGGAACCGCCGCGAACCCCACCCGACTGACCCTCTCGGGCGGCGTCTACGCGGTGCAGACCCTCGACGTGGGCGATCGGAGCCGAGTGGAGTGTGCGACGGCCTGCGAGGTTCGCATCAAGGACAAGCTGTTGCCGGGCCAGTCGTCGTACGTCGGCCCCGCGGACGGCTCGGGGATCGCGGCCCCCGACGTCCAGCTCTTCGTCGAGGGCGTCAATGGCTCCAGCGGCAACCTGGCCGCGACGCCGAACTCCGCCACCACCGGGCTCGACGCGATGATCGTCGCGCGCGTGTTCGCCCCGTACGGCACCCTGCTGCTCAAGCAGGGCACGACGGCCACGGGCACGTTCGTGGCGCGGGACGTCCAGGTCGGGCTCTCGGTGCAGGTCACCAAGGACGTCACCGGCACGTGCGTCCCGGTGTCCGATGGCAACCCGTGCACCGCGGACGTGTGCGACCCCTCGACGGGCGTGACGACCCACCCGCCGCGCCCCGCAGGCCACCCGTGCCCCGATGCCGACGTCTGCAACGGCGACGAGGCGTGCGACGGCGCAGGCACCTGCGCCGGCGGAACGCCTCCGGTGGTCGACGACGGCAACCCGTGCACGGCGGACTCGTGCCACCCGACGCAGGGCGTTTCCCATTCGCCGCTCCCCGCAGGTACCGGCTGTGCGGACGCCGACGTGTGCAACGGCGACGAGACCTGTGACGGCGCGGGCACCTGCGTACCGGGCACGCCGCCGGTCGTCGACGACGGCAACTCGTGCACGGCGGACTCGTGCCACCCGACGCAGGGCGTTTCCCACTCGCCGCTCCCCGCAGGCCACCCGTGCGCCGATGCCGACGTGTGCAACG
The DNA here is from genome assembly GCA_964487605.1 of uncultured Polyangiaceae bacterium. Lineage (GTDB taxonomy): Bacteria > Myxococcota_A > Polyangia > Polyangiales > Polyangiaceae > JAJDAH01. The sequence continues at coordinate 5,415 of CAZARU010000223.1, read as the reverse complement.
GCGACGAGACCTGTGACGGCGTCGGCCTGTGCGCAGCAGGCACGCCGCCGGTCGTCGACGACGGCAACCCCTGCACCGTGGACTCGTGCGACCCCGCCAGCGGCGTGGCCCACGCCCCGGCGAGCGCCGGCACGCCGTGCCCCGACGCGGACCTCTGCAACGGCGACGAGACCTGCGACGGCGCCGGCGCATGCGCGGCAGGCGCGCCGCCGAGCGTCGATGACGGGAATGCGTGCACCGTGGACTCGTGCGACGCGGGGAGCGGCGTGGCCCATTCCCCGGCGAGCGCCGGCACGCCGTGCCCCGACGCGGACCTCTGCAACGGCGACGA
>CAZARU010000223.1:0-4984 GCA_964487605.1 uncultured Polyangiaceae bacterium | reverse complement strand
GGCACGCCGTGCCCCGACGCGGACCTCTGCAACGGCGACGAGCTCTGCGACGGTGCCGGCGCGTGCGCGGCGGGCACGCCACCGAGCATCGATGATGGGAATCCGTGTACGGAGGACTCGTGTGATCCCCTCACGGGTGTCGCGCACGTGCCGACGCCCGGGGCGTCCTGCAGTGACGGCGACGTGTGCAACGGTGTGGAAGCATGCTCCGCGGGCGGCGTGTGCGTCGCCGGGCCTCCGCCGGTCATCGACGATGGGAACCCCTGCACCCTTGACTCGTGCGACCCCATGAGCGGCCCCGCCCACACACCGGTGCCCGGTTGCGACGCTGCGCCGACGACGCGCGGAGGACCGTTCGAGTCGCGCGCTTCTGTCATCGGCAGGGTGATTGCGCCTGATGGCAGTGCCATCACCGATCTCGACGTACGGGTGTTCGATGCACCGATCGTCGGGCCATCTCGGGGCGACGTCGTCGTCAACGTCGCGACCGATGGCTCCTTTCGGGCCAGGCTGACGGCGTTCCCGGAAGCCGGACCGACGCCCGCTCCGCCCCACGGCGTCGTGATCAAGGTCGATGCGCCCGACCTGATCGGCGTCATGCGGAGCACACACTTGCGCCCGACGGATGCGGTGGACCTGGGGACGCTCGTCATGCTGCGCCGGGACTCGGCCGTGACGGTGATCGGGCCATCCGGCGGGTTCGCCACCGACTCGAGCGGCACGTTCGAGCTGGTCGTTCCCGCTGGGGCGCTGACTGCGCCGACGCCGATCGTGATCACTCCCGTGAATCAGCGCGCGCACTTTCCGTACCCTCTTCCGAGTTCGAGCGTGACCGGGTACGGCGTCGTCCTCGAGCCCCACGGAACGGAGTTCGGGGTCCCCGTCCAGCTGCGAGTCCAGAACTTTCGGGGCCTCCCGACCAGCCTCCCTCTGCCCGTGGGCTACGTCGACGAGAACGACGCGGTCTGGCGACACGTCGGTTTCGGTACCTGGAACGGCACGCGCTTCGTGACGACGCTGGACCACTTTTCCACAGTCGACATGAATCCCAATCCCCAGGGCGACATGGTCACGGAGGTATCGGAGACCGCGGACGGCAACTCGTCGAGCGCGTCGGCGTGCGTCGGGAGCGAAGCGTCGCTTGCGGGCGGGTCGCTCCGCGAGTACGTGACGCTCCCCGGCTACCGCGCGCGCGGGCGACTCCACGAGATCAGTCTCCACTACGACAGCGGGCTGTCGGCGACCCGGGCGTACGGCGAGCCGCCCGAAGCAGTCGATGTCCTGCAGAGCTCCGGGCTCTCGGTTCCGGTCTCGACGAAGGTCGCGCGGCAGATGTGTGTAGCGACGCCGGGCGGTGGCGCCGGTGGCGGTGCGGGGCCGGCTGCGCCGACGCCGTGTCGGCCCCAGGGCTGCACCATCGGGCGATTCCCAACCCGTACGTTCTTCGGGGTTCTCTCGTTGCTGGGCTCGGCGGCGAGCGGGGCGACGGCTACGCCCAATCAAGCCAGCGGCGTGTCACTCGACGGAGCGCTAGCCCTGCCATTGACGGCCGACGGGCGCGTCCCCGATTCGGGGTACGCCCGCGGCTCCATCTCGTTCGAGCTGCCCCCGGCGCCGGCGTGCCTGGGCGACGGCCCGTTCGGCACGTTTTCCACGCGCAACGTCCCGGCTCTCGGCGAGATCGAGATGGGACCCATCGTGGAGGCCTCGACCTACGAGCTCTTCCTCCACCGCCGAACTTCCCCTTACGGATCGGGTTGGGCCGTGGCGGACGTGGGGCGGCTGTACCGGACGCCGGACGGTTTCCAGGCAGATCTGGTGAGCGGCGAGGGGTATCGGGAGCGGTTCGGGCCCCGCGCGGAGCCTGCCGTCGTGGCGGGAGGGTTCCCCGGGTCCGCTCACGCGATCGGTCGTGACCCGGTCGCCGGTGAGAACCTCCTCGTGCGGCTTCCCGGAACGATCCAGCGCATCGCGACGTCGGGGGCTCTGACCGACATCCGGACGGGGCTTGCGCTGCCGTCGAATCCCAGTTCCCTGGCGGTCGCCTACGTGGGCGGCCAGCGCCATTTCCTGGTCGCCCACATGACGGGCCTGACCGAGGCCAGGCCGGACGGAACCGTCCAGGTCGTCGCCACTTACTCCGCCAGCGCACAGTTCGCCGTGACTCGCCCCCATGTCGCTGCACGGGGCAACACGGCGTACTTCACGACCGGAGCCGATCGGTTCCTCCGACGGGTCCGCCTCGACGATCCACTTCGCACGATCGAGATCATCAGTGCGGATCCCATGTTGCCGGGATCCATCCTGGACTCGTCGCCGAAGGATGCCACCGCGGAGACCTTCGCCTTCATGGCGCCCCGCGGCCTCGCGATGGCTCCGGACGGTGGCCTCTACGTCGCCGACACGAGTCGCCACATGGTCTTCAAACTCCTTCCGGAGGGAGACGGCAGCGTAGGGGGCCAGAGCGCCGTCACGCGAGTCTTCGGCACCGGCGCAGGAACGACGCTCACGACGTCGACGATCGCGCAGCCCGCCGCCGCCTACAACGTGAACACGCCGACGTACCTGTCCGTCGCGGACGACGGCACGCTCTTCGTCGTCAGTCCTTACGGTGCGGCGGTCTACGACCCCGAGGCCTTCACGGCTCGGTGGTGGGTGACGGACACGGGCGGAGTCGATCCCCAAGTCAACTTCTCGCTCTCGGCGTCGGGTTCCGTGATCGCCGTGGACGCCACCACGCTGCTCGTCACGAACCAGGACAGCTTCCGCCTCCTCATCCTGCGCGAGTCGGGGATGTCGAGCCACGACGACCCCACGCGTCGGGTCCACTTCGCACCGGACGGGTCGGCGACGCTGATCGACTCCACCACCGACACCGTCGAGGAGTACGACGCCCTGGGTCGCCTCGTCCGCCGGAGCGCACGAACCGGCGAGGAGCTCGCCTCGTACTCGTACGTCGGCGACTCCGAGGCCCTGAGCGAGGTTCGGGACGCCAACGGAGGCGCGTTCACGTTCGCCTACGACACTGCCGAAAAGCTGAGATCGGTCCGCGATCCCGCAAACCGTACGACGGACGTCACGGTCGACGCGACGGGCGACCTGACCGCCGTGCGCTACCCGACCGGCGACGTGCTATCCCTGACGTACGCGTCGCACCGACTGGTCGCCAAGACGACGCCCCGCGGCGGGACGACGACCTACGTTTACGGACCCAAAGGGATACTCCAGGATGTCACGCGCCCAGGTGGTGGCACCTCGTCCGCTGCCGCCGTTCTCGCGTCACCCATCCAATACGATGCGTCCGGGGCGATGGTGCGCGAAGGGACGTTCACCGACGATCGTGGCGTAGTTCACACCGTTCGAACCACGAAGCGCGGTGTCGTCGAGCGTGACGCCTTCGTCGCCGATGGCACCGCGTACACAGTACTCAACGTCCGGGCACCCACGTTCGCCGGCGCGCACTTCACGCTCGATCGGCTCAACGACATCGATCGCATGGGCTCGACCACGGCGAACGGCGTCGCGCTCGGCCCGGCCATCGCGTTCGACGTGAAGGGCCGCGCAATCTCGTCGACCCTGCCGAGCGGCACGGGAACGTTGGCGGGCGCCGTGCGTGTCCTGGGGCTCACCTATGGTTCGGATGACCGGCTCTCCCTCATCGACCCCGACCGAACCGCCGTGGAGTGGCCCATCGAGCGTGACGCCGCAGGTCGAGTCTCGCGGACGTTCGATCGGTACTTCGGCGCGCCCACGGGCCGGGAGACGACGTACACGTGGCGCTCCGACGGCCAGCCAGCGACGGTCCGCGATCACGGTGTGACCACCACGCTGTCGTACGACCCGGCGACGGGCAACCTGTCATCGCTCTCCGACTCCTTGGGGCGCACCGCCTCCTTCAGCCACGACGCGGCGGGCAACGTCGTATCGAGCAACGACGGCACGACCACCGTGACGTTTGCGTACGACGCGGCCAATCGACTGACCTCCGTTACGGACGCGGAAGGCAACGCGACGACCTTCAGCTACGCCCACCAGTCCTGCGCCTGCACCGAAGGCGAGTTGCCGACCGTCGTCGTCACACCGGATCTGCCCCCGGGTACGGCGTGGTTCTTCGAGTACGACCTCGAAGGGCGCGTCGTCCGCATCGTGGACCCTCTCGGAAACGAGCAGTCGCAGACCTACACGCCGTCCGGCGATCTGCGCAGCACGACGGACCCGCTCGGCCGGACGACGACGTGGACCTACGACCAGCTCGGTCGAGTCTCGTCGGAGCTGGATTCCGTGGGGCGCCTCGCCACCGTCGGCTATCCGACGCCCGTCAGCGGTCAGATCCAGGGAGCGACGCTGGTGGCGCGGAGCCCCACGGGAGCGCCGGCGCCGCTGGGGCTCGCGGACCCGCTGGGGCCGGGGCAGCGCCAGATCGGCGTGACGCAGCACCGGGCGGGCGGCTTCCCGGCGCAGGTGGAGGTGTACCGCGACGCGACGATCGACCTGTCATTCGGGCGCGAGTTCGACGAGTACCAGCGGCTTCGGCGCCGCGAGGATCGCGCTGGGCTTGCGCCATCGAGCAGCCAGATCTTCGTGTCGGGACCGGCGGGGCCTCACTTCGACTTGCAGGCCAGCTACTCGCTCGCGTCGCCGTTCGCGCTCCTGGAAGGCCTGGAAACCGACTCGCCCGGGACCTTCACCGTCGCCGACTTCGTCAACGACTTCAACCTGGATCTCGTGGGTGCGGACGGTTGGTTCGACGGCGCGACTCTCCTGCCGAACCTGGACTACACGTTCCACAGAGACGTCGCCGGTCGCCTCACCGGGATCACGACCCAGGTGACGACATACGCCGGCCCGACGGTCACGCTCCCTCCCAACGCCTTCACCTACGCCGCCAACGGCCAGATCGTGCAGGCGTCCACGGGCTTCGGCACCGAGGCGCTGTCGTACGACGCGCGCGGCCTCCTCGCGGCTCGCTCGAGCGTGGCGTTCG
>CAZARU010000222.1:0-7757 GCA_964487605.1 uncultured Polyangiaceae bacterium | reverse complement strand
GTCGGCAACGACGGCGCGCGAGGCGGTGCCGGCGGCCGCGGAGGCGGAGGCGGTGGTGGCGGAGGCGGCCCCTCGATCGCCCTCGTTCGCAGCGCCGACGCCGCCCCGACACTCGTGCGCGTGACGTTGCTCCCGGGCTCGCCGGGCACGGGCGGGTCCGGCGCCACGAACCCCGGCGGCAACCCGGGCCAGCTCGGCGCGTCCGGACTCGCCGCGCCGCAGCGCACGTTCTGAGGTCCGTCCCGGCGGTTCGGCCCTTGCGGGTCGCTTCCAGACGTACCGGTGAAGTCCATGGGGCAGGGTTCGATCGCATTCCAGCCGAAGGCCGTGCCGCCGGCGCCGCCCGCCACCGGGCGTTCCGGGCCCTGTCCGCCCGCGCCCCCGCCTGGAGTTGCCGAAGATTCAGGGCAGCACGTCGAGCCGCTGCCGGACGATGCCGATGGGGCTGCCCGTCGTCTTGTCGACGGCGTGCAGCGCCTCGCGCTCGTCCACGTGGAGGAAACGGTCCGTGCTGTAGCCGTCGGGGACTGGAAGGACCCACTCCCTGCCATCCGAGAGGCGGTACAGCGTGTACTCCGTCGGCGAGGTCATCAGCAGGAAATGGCCGCCGCCGGTCGCGCTCGTGATCTCTCCGGTCTTCGCCTTCAGGCGCGCGACCAGCCGTGGCCGGATCTCGGTCGGGTCCGTGGAGAACGGCGAGGCCCAGAGCTCGGGGTTCGTCCACCAGCTCCCCGGATCGATGGGGCGCGAGTCCGCCTGGATCCACACCAGGTGATCACGGTCCGCCGAGATGTCCGCAACGAGCTTCGGGGCGGGGCGGACGAGCGCGACCATCCTGTTCGGCCGCATCCACAGGTAGCCGTCGAGTGCACTCGACGCAAACGACGCCGGTGCGAAGGCGTACGCCTCGAAGAAGTGCGGATCCCACTGCCACTCGTTCTCGCCGGGCACGTCCATCTGGAAGAGTGCCTTCTGGGAGAAGTCGTAGACGCCGTTGCTCCCACCGAGGCCGAAGCCGAGCAGTTCCCCCGTGTAGCGCACGAGCTGCCCGCCGAACGGCCCGGCGTCCCAGGTCGGCTCGGCGAAGGACATGACCTCGCGGGGATCGCCGCATGCCCAGCGCTCCGTGAGGGAAGCGACCTTACTTCGCCGCAGGACCTGACACACTCGACCCCCGGTGGGGGACATCCTGGGAAGGTCCCCGTAGCACTTCTCAACGCCGGGACCGACGACGTAGACCGCCGTACCCGTGGGACCGTACACGACGTTTCGGCGCGCGATAGCCCCGCTGCCTGGCGGCGAGACCACGAAGCCCACGCCGAACCAGTATCCCTCCGGCGTCCAGCTCGTCGTGAAGGTGGTGATCACCGACTGATCCGGCAGTCCACCGTCACCCATGTCGAGGTGCGGATCGAAGAACAGGCACCCCGCGCGCCCACCCGGGCAGGGATGCCAGACGAGTGGCGGTGCGGCGCGCTCTGGCTCCACCGCCACGTGCGCCATGCAGCCAGGCTCGGCCCACGGGATCCCGCGCCAGGCGGTGACGCCGTCATCCCACCACCGGAGGCCGGCGTCGGAGCCCGCCGTCGTGCCGCTGACACCGGTGTCACCTTGCACCGCTATCCCGCCGGACCCCCCCACCGCCAGCCCACTGGCGCCCGCACGACCGTCGCTCGCGTCCGCCACGGGCGTGGCAGGCGGCCGCGGACACGGCTTTCCGTCGCATGTATCGACGATGGGCGTGCACTTGCCACCGACGAGCAGGACAGCGCCTGCCGCTGCGCCCCACCGGTGTGCCCTCAGGGTGTGGGGGAGCATGCACCGCCCTCCTCCGCGCAGGACTTGGTCGACACGTGCCGATCGTCACCGGCGATGCAGCCGGTGCCACGCCGATCGTGCGGTACGCAGACGTCCACCGCGCCCTGGCACTGCTTGCCGGAGCCGTCGGTTGCCGTGAATGCGATCGAGTAGACGCGCCCGTCGCCACCGCCGGCGCGCTCGCGTCGGAGCAGGACGGACCGGCGATCCGCGGCGATCAGAGCGTCCGGGGATTCGCTGCCAGTCCCGGCGCCGGCTAGCACCTCGTCCTGCAGAACCTTGTTGATGGTGATCGCAACGGGGTCTCCGTCGGGGTCCGTGACACCCGTGACGTGCACCTCCTTCATCTTGTGGTTCGGCGGCCACAACTCCGCCGGGGTCGCGGTCGCCGCCGCACAGTCGGGTCGGCTCAGCAGGCGCGGAGTGAGCGGCGGCAGCAGTGTAGCGAAGCCACCGAAGTCCAGGACCCGATAAACGGGCTCTGCGCGCGACGCGTCCCAGTAGAGGAGCTGGACCGCGCGCTCGAGCACGACCGGCTCGACGAGTGCTGCGGCGTCGAACACCGTCCCGCCGAGTGCCACCAGGCCCGTCCCGGAGTCGCGCAACGCGAAGCGGAGGACCACCGTCCTGGCGGCCACGGCAGCGCCGCCCGCCTGCACCGCCGTGAGGATCAGGTCGCCCTCCGGACCATGAGTCAGGTGAAACCGATCGAACGCTGCGTACGCCACGGGGAGAAGCACGACGGACTCGAAGGCAGACTGGCCGTGACGCCAGCGCGCGAGCCGTAAGCCGTCCGCCACGCGGTCGAGCGCATAGAGGCGCTGGTCGTCCATATTCCATGTCGCTGCGACGACGTCGCCGGGGGAAGACGCAACATCGATGGCGTAGCGCGTCTCCTCGAGGCCAGGCCGAGCCCCGGGGCCCGCGAGAGACGAGAAGATGACGTGCTCGATGACCTCAGGATGCCCATCACCGATCGAAAAGAGCCGGCCGTGCTCCGCGTTCAACACGACGCGACTGTTCTCGACGTGGTCGTCAGCGACGTCACAGGGGGGAGCCTCGCACAGCTGGGCAAGGCCAAGCGTGCGGTCGGCTCGTTCGACGACGAGTGACGCGACGGAGAACTCGAGATCCAGCGTGACGGCGCGCAGCGGAGCGCGCCGCTGCCGTAGCCGCTGCAGAGGCTCCGACGCTTGTATGATCGTCTCCTCTCCGGCCCCGAGCCGGCCAAGCAGACCGCGGAGGCTCGGCGCGAGCGATGGGTCGTCGTCCGCGAGACCCCATCGGTCGCCTCGCCGTGCCCATGCCAGCGGCCCGGAACCGAAGGCCGGCGCCGGCCGGAAGACGAGGTAGTCCCCCTGGCCGCCGGGGGGGCAGGTGAGCCCGGCGAGGCACGGGTGGCGGACGGCCGTGACCAGCAGATCCTCAACCTCGTCGAAGAAGAAGGAAGCCAATAAAGACTTGAACGCTCCGGTGGGATGGCGGTTGACCGTGATCGTCGCGTCGCCGCGCGCATACACGCTGGCGGTCCGCGCCTCCGGGGGGGTCGATGTCCCTTGCTGATACGTGGGGAAGGCGCGCACTTGTGACCAGAGCAACCCCTCGACCAGAGGGTGCCCGTTGCCGCACGTACCCGCCGCGCAGTGCGTGCACCCGAAGCTCCCCGTCTCGTCGAAGCAGTAGGGCAGCCGCGTGAAGTCCCACGAGTACCGGAAGTCGAACCCGGCGCGATCGTCGAACCCGTGACCGAACTGACGATCTACGCCGGAGGCGTGCTGCAGCAGAGCGAAAGCCCACCCCGGTTCGGTGCTCTCGCGTACGGGGATCTCTTCCCACTGAGGATCGTCGCCGAGGGCCATGTAACGTCCGGCGCCGCACTGAAAGGTCGCGTCCCGACGACACTCCGCGCGCCCCATCGGCGTCCCTCGATCGAAGGCCGTGCACAGACAGTGCCGGAAGGAGTACGTCCCGGGCTGCGGGAACGCGTCCGTGCCGAGGCGGTCGCGGCGGTACGCTGGCGACGCGGTGTCCAGAGGAGGTCGGCGTCGAGTTCGTTGTTCACGCTCGCCACGCACTCCGAGGTCGTCGTCGGCACGCACGCCGAGCCAGCTACGTTCACGTGCACGTCCGCGGGGAGCGCGGAGAAATCCTCCGTCAGGCGCCCCGACAGCAGCGGGATGACACGGGACTGGTTGCGGAAATCGACCACCGGTGACGGATCGCAGGCGTCGGGGACGATGCGGTTGCGCTGAACGTCGAAGTCGTTCGGGTCGGGGAGACCCGGATCCGTGGCCGGAAAGTGCGCCGCAATCTCCGCCTCCTCGTTCAGATTCCCGCTCCCCCTGGATGGGTGATCAGGGCACAGATCGCACGCATCCCCGATCCCGTCACGGTCGCGATCGGCCTGATCTTCGTTCGGCACCGTGGGGCAGTTGTCGCAGCACGACGGCCACCCGTCGCCGTCGATCTGACCCGGCGCTACATCTGGATCGTCGTCGGGGTTGGGGCAGACCTGCTGGCATTGACCGAAGAACCCCTCGCGCTCGACGAACCCGTTCAGCGGGTTCATGCCGGTACGCACGACATGCTGGCGGATGAGCGCTCGATTCGACCGCGAGTCCACCGCAGCCGCCTCGGGGTTGATGCCGATGAGGGTCACGTCCAGCGCGATGCCGTAGCGTGAGGTGATCCCACACAACACCTCCGGGGCGTCCAGGCGCGCGAGGAGCGCGCCGCCGGAGTCACCGGGCATGTTTGCCAGGTAGTCATCGAATGCATCGTACTGATTCTCGTAGATGGCCAGCCCCTCGTCAGAGTCGACCACTTCACGGTTCCACCGAGTGCCCTCGTCGTGGCGCTGGTTCCGATGCCCCGGGAGGTCGTCCACGGCCAAGCCGAAGGCGTCCCCGATGAACTCGAGTGCGTCGGGGTCGGTGGCTCCGTAGCCGACGACCCGACCGTCGAACGAGTTCGCATCGAACTGCACTGTGACAGTGTCGATCTCGACGCGGTCGCCGCTCATCGCGTTGCAGCTCGTCATGCCGGCCAGCACCGGGGGGTTCTTGGGAAACACCGGGCGCGGCACACGCCGATCGAGACGCACCAGCGCGACGTCGCGGGCTGCGTCGCGTTCCGTACAGGAGTCGATGGCACCGAAGGAGCGAACGATGACGCCCCCACTTCGTTCGTTCGTGTGGATCCCCGTGGTGGGATCGTCGTCGTCGGGGGTGGCGTTCGGGGCGAAGGCAGCAAGAAACGAGTAGCGAATGTCTTGGTCGACGAGCGAGAACGCACTGCCCCTTGCCACCGGCACGATGCATGCCAGCGCTTCGTCGGCGACCCCCGTGATGCAGTGATTGGCGGTCATCACCCATCTGGGGGTGATGAGGACCGCGCTACACGGTCGCCGCCCCGCCTGATATCCAACGTAAGGAAACGCTTCAGTGTCGAAGCCGTTCCCTACCTCGCTCGCGACGGTCTCAAGCTCCGCATGATCAGATCGAGCTGGCGCGCATCCGAACATCACCACCGCAAGAAGAACCGCGAGGACTCTCGGACTCTCGGACTCTCGGACTCTCGGACTCTCGGACTCTCGGACTCTCGGACTCTCGGACGCTCGGACGCTTCGGATCCTTCGGTCATGTCACGCCTCCCATAGATGCCCGCCCCTGCTCCATGCCGTATAGCACCTACGGCGAAGATCCCGAACTCCCCGCGTGGACGGGCGTGAGGGCGCCCAGCGCCGACCGCAGCTCCCGCCCACTGCACCCGAACTTTCGGCTCACGGCCTCTTCGAGGGGGACGACCCGCACGGTCCGGTCGGCGGCCATGCGCGCCAGGCTCGCGTCGAGGGCGTCGCCCCGCATGTAGTCGTGGATGAGCAGCACGCCGCCACGCCGCGAGTGGTAGCGGAGGTTCTCGCTCAGGAAGTGCACGTCGTGCTTGCGGCCGGCCACGGTGTCGCCCGAGCCGCCATGCCACAGCACGTTCAGCAGGCCCAGGCGCCGCAGGGCCTCCGTGTAGGTCGCCTTCTGCTCGGCCGTGACGTTGCCCACGTACGGGTTTCCGCCGGGCGGACGGGAGAACACGACCGGGTACGGTCGCGCGGTGAGGGATCCCCCGCGCTCCTCGAGCAGGGTCCGATGGCGCTCGACGAAGCGCGGCCAGTGCGTGCGCAGCAGCGACGCGGCGAGATACCGCCCCGCGGGGGCCTCGAACACCCTCTCGTGCTGCGCCTCGAACTCCGAAACGCTGGCGGACGAGAGCGCCATGTCGATGAGGATCTGCGTGACCTCGTGCTGGCCACGAATGTACTCCACGGCCCGCTCTCCTCCGCCGCGCAGCGACATCGCGACGTCGTGGTTGTAGCTGTGCGATCCGAGGGAGTGGCCCTCCGCGACCATGCGGCGGAGCATCCCGTACGTCCCGGGGCGGATGTTCGCACCCACGACGAAGAACGTCGCGACGAGGCCGTGCTTGGCGAGCAGGTCGAGCACGCGCGGCGTCGCGGTGGGGTGCGGGCCGTCGTCGAAGGTGAGCACGACCTCTCCGCGCGGCCACTCGTCGTTCCAGTAGAAGCCGGGGGGACCGGTGGTTGCACCGAGACGGCACGCGCGCTCGGACGCGACGTGTGCTGGCGCCTGAGGCACAAGAGCGCCCTCGTCGGCGCCCGTCGCGGGCTCGCGAGGGACGGCCACCGTCTTGGCTCCTGCAGGCGCGGGAGCGGCCGCGCCGGCGGGCGCTGCAGGCGGCGCCACCTCGCGCACGGTGCGCGGCGAGGGCGCGGTCGCGGACGGCACGAGCGGCGGGAGCGCCGGCGCACACGCACCGACCGCTACCAGGACCACCAGGAGAAGAACCCGAAACGGAGCGACGAGCATGCCCGCCTACCGCGATCCGTGACGCCGCCGTCGCGACGAAATCCCCAGCGGCATCGGGCGCTTCGAGGCGCGTCACGGATTGCCGTACAAGGAGGGCGCGCCCTACGCCCCCGCCCTTCGCATGGCCTCGAACGACCTCGCCGCCGACCCCCGCCAAGCCCGTGATGACGAGCTCCTTGCGGCCATCGCGAGCGCGGACACGCCCCCGTCGGGGGTGCGCGCCGCGCAGGCCGAGTTCTACGAGCGCCACGTGCACTACCTCCACGGCGTCCTCCGTCGCCGCAGCAGCCGGTTCCTGTCGCTCGCCGGGATCGGCGCGGAGGATCTGGTGCAGGAGACGTTCGAGCGAGCGTTCGAGCGCGCGCACACGTTCACTACGGCCGACCACGACGATCCGGAGCGCCTCCGTCGCCGGACGCGCGCGTGGCTCGGGCGCATCGCTCAGAATCTGCTCCTCGATGCCCTGTCACGCGTGCGAGAGGTGTCGGCCTCGCCGCACGTGGACCGCGCCGCGGCGGAGGAGAGAAGGTCCGATCCTCCCGCGTCACCGCGCCTGGCGGAGGTGTACGATGCCCTGGCCGAGCTCTCGGACCGCGAGCAGGACGTCCTGCGCGTCACCGCGCTGCACCTGCGCGCCACCGGCCATCAGCGGCTGCCCAACGCCGTCTGCGCGGAGCTCGCCGCGCGCTGGGGGATCACGAGCGACAACGTCCGCGCCATCCGCAGCCGCGCCATGAAGAAGCTCCTGGCGCGAGTTTCCGGGCACGAGACCGAGCTTCGGGAGATCCCATGACCGAACGAGATCGCGACCTGACCGACGTCGAGGAGCGTGAACTCGCCGCGCTCGTCGCTGCGGCCCTCGAGCACGAGGGCGAGCTTCCACCGACGACCGAGGCGGCCGTGGAGCGGCTCGAAGCCGAGGGCGTCGAGGACGAGCAGCCCCTGCCCGCCTCGCTCGCGCGCTTCACGCCGCGGTCGAGCCGCGCGGGCACGAGCGCCCGGGGCTCGGTGACGCGCCTGGACGCCGCTCGCCGCTCTGCGGGCCCGAGCGCGCTGCTC
>CAZARU010000221.1:0-7786 GCA_964487605.1 uncultured Polyangiaceae bacterium | reverse complement strand
CCCTGGCCGGCGGGGCCGTGCGAGCCGTCGCCGGCGACGGATCGAACGACCGGCTGCTGCACACGGCGCCGCCGGACCACCTCCTCCTGTCCCTCGTCGCCACGGCGGACACCGTCTACTTCCTGCAGGACGAGTTTCGCGGGACCGCCCAGCCCGACAACGTCTCGCTCCACGCCGTGGCCCTCGGCGGCGGACCGGCGACGCTGGTGGCGAGCCTCGATCGCCCGAACATCGGGGGTGGCTCGGCCGAGGTCATCGCGGTCGACTCCGGCGCCGCCTACGTCAACTTCGGCGTCGACGGGCTGCTGCGCGTCACGCTGCCGTCCGGTCCGGTGGAGGTCATCACGGCCGAGCGGATCCTCCGCAACGTCGAGGTCGTGGCGAGCGACGTCTACTACACGACGAGCCCGAGCATCGGCGAGCGCTACCTGCACACGGTCGCCACGAGCGCCACGAACGCGGTCGGCACGCTCGTGCTCGCGAATCGGTGCACGGAAGGATGGGCGTCGGTCAACGGCATCTTCTGCCGCGAGACGGCCGGCGGCCGGGCCTCGGCACTTCGCTTCGGCCTCGACGGCTCCGGGCCGGAGACGCTGGCGGACCTGGGGACGATCGGCGACTTCCCACCGGACATCGTCGCGATGGACGACACCCACGTCTACTTCGCGGCGAGCGACCTCCCCTCGCTTCCCGGTCACCCCATCTGGCGCATGCCCGCGCTCGGAGGCGAGCGCACGGACCTCGCATGCGACCGCCATCAGTTCACGCTGGACAGCGGGGTCTCGCCCAACGCCACCAACAAGCTGCGCCTCGTCCAGTTCGCGCTCGGGCCGAGCGACCTGTTCTGGGTCGAGCGCCACGTCCAGGACGGACCGTTCGCGATCCATCGAACGCCGAAGTGAGCGGGCTTCCCGCGGCGCGGCACGCGCCCGGTGAACGCTCACTCCCGCGCGGCGAGGTCGTCGATGACGGCCAGGAGGCGCGCGAGTGAGGCCGGCTTCGCCACCACGGTGACGCCCGATTCCTCCACGAACCGCGTCGCCCGCTCGGTGAACGCTCCACCGCTGAGGACCGCGAACCGCCGCGCCATCGCCGGAAACCGCTCCCGAAGCGCGGCATGGACGTCGGTTCCGTCGAGCCCCGGCATCATCAGGTCGCACAGCACCGCGGAGAAAGTCGCGTCTTCCTCCAGCAGGGCCAGCGCCTGTGCACCGCCATGGGCGACGACGACGTCGTGATACCGCGACAGGGAGCGCCGCAGCGCAGCCGCCAGCCCTACCTCGTCATCGACGAGCAGCACGCGCCGTCGCCCCTGCCCCGAGCCAGCGGGTGTGGGAACCGTGGTGCGCGTGACCGTGAGCCCCGTGTTCGACGGAAGCAGTACCTCGAACTTGGTGCCCCGCCCCACCTCGCTCGTGACCCTGATCTCCCCGCCGAACTGCGCCACGATCTCCGCCGCGATGGAGAGGCCCAGGCCGGTGCCCTCGCCCCGCGCCTTGGTGGTGAAAAACGGCTCGAAGATCCTTTCGATTTCCAGGGGGCCAATCCCGCAGCCGGTGTCCTCGACCGCGAGCACGAGGTGATCCTCGAAACCCTCCGTGCTGACGCGAACCTCGTGCTCACCGACCGCACCGGCTGGGATGGCGTGCGCGGCATTGACGAGGAGGTTCACCAGGACCTGGGTCAACTTCCCCGGCTCCGCGGCGATGGGCGGGACGGAGCGAAGGTCGAGAACGAGGCGCGCGCGATGCCGGATCTCGTTCGCGAGCATGCTGCAGGTCCGACGCGAAATGTCGGACAGGTCCACCCATTCCACGCGGTCGCTCTCCACCCGGGAGAACGCGCCGAGCTCCCTGACGATCGTCACGATCCGCTCCATGCCGGCGAGGTTCTCCCGGGTCATGGTGATCAGATCGTCGATGGCCGGCACTGCCGAAGGAGCCAGCTCGGCCCGCACGTCTCTCAAGCTCTCGAGCATGATCTCCAGATTCGTGCGCACCAGCGCCGCCGGATTGTTCACCTCGTGGGCGATGCCCGCGGCGAGCTTGCCGACGGTCGCCAGGCGGTCCGCATGCTCCAGGTTCCTGCGGAGCTCGCGCGCCCGACTGCGAGCGAGCGCGTGTCCGACGGCGCGCCGCAGCACCTGGGGAGAAAGCTTCCCCTTCTCGATGTAGTCGTCCGCCCCCGCCTCGAGGCAGTCGTGGGCGAGGCGTTCGTCGTCCAGACCGGTCAGGACGACGATGGGGGCCGCTTTCGCGGCTGCCAGAACCCGAGCCAGCGCCTCCAGCTTCTCGCCATCCGGAAGCCGCAGGTCGAGCAGGATCAGGTCGAAGGCTCCTTCTTGAAGCTCGCGCTCCGCCTGCGCGAGGCGAGGCACGGTCGACAGATCACAGGCGAAGCCGTCCGCGGCGAGGTACTCGGCCAGCAACTCGACATCCAGCGGATTGTCCTCGACGACGAGCAGCCTCATGCGCTCGGACGGCTTCGCGGGCCGGCGCTCACGGTGCTCGACACCGGTAGGGACCTGGAGCCGGAGCACGCCGCTCGAGGAGCGGCGAACGGCGCCCAGGCGCGGCTCGACCCGTGGCAGCGCAAACGCACCACGAACGGCCCGCATCACGGCGTCCTCGCCAGGCCGAGCCAGAACGCGACGAGCGTTTCCAGCGCCGTGCGAAGGTCGGCGTGCCGTAACGGCTTGACGACGTACGCGTTCGCGTGGCGGCGGTACGCCTCGTCAACGTCTTCCGCGGCGTCCGAGGTCGTGAGAACCACCACGGGAATCGAGCGATGCCTCGGATCGCCCTTCATCTCGGTGAGCAGCTCCTTGCCATCGCGCTTCGGCAGATTCAGGTCGAGCAGTACCAGTGACGGACGCCTCGCATCGCAGTGCGCGTCACGACGGCCGATGAAGTCGGACGCCTCGACGCCATCCCGCGCGACGACAAGGTCGTGATCGAAGCCGCTACTTCGCAGACAATCGGAGACCAGCTCGACGTCTCCGAGGTTGTCCTCAACCAGCAGCACCAGCGGTCTCTCCGATCCCATCTCCGTTGGCCTCCTGGTCACGCCAAGCCTTCAGCGTGAAGTGGAATGTGGACCCGCGCCCGGGCAGGGACTCCACCCAGATCTTCCCTCCATGGCGCTGGACGATTCGTTTGCAGATGGAGAGCCCGATTCCCGTTCCAGGGTACTCCTCCCGCGTGTGGAGCCGCTGAAAAATCTTGAAGATCCGCTGGGAGTAGGTCATGTCGATGCCGATGCCGTCGTCGGACACCGACAGCTGCCAGACGTCTCCGCTCCGGACCGCGCCGACCCGGATCTCCGGGCGCTGCCTGCGGAACTTCAGCGCGTTCGAGATCAGGTTCTGAAAGAGCTGGACGAGCTGAGCGTCGTCCGCCGCCACGGTCGGGAGCGGGTCGTGGGTGATTCTCGCGCCGGTCTCCACCACGCCGTCCCGTAGGTTCGCGATGGCCTGGGCCAGGGCAGCACCCGCGTCGCACGCGGTGGGCGGCTGCCCCTGCGTGTCCAGGCGGCTGTACACCAGCAGGCTGTGGATGAGCGCGTCCATTCGCTCCGCGCCGTCCACGGCATGACCGATGTAACGATTCGCTCGCTCGTCGAGCTGACCTGCGTAGCGATCCTTCAGCAGGCCCATGAACGAGGTCACCATGCGCAGCGGCTCGCGAAGATCGTGCGAGGCGACGTGAGCGAAGAGCTGAAGCTCCTGATTGCTCCGCTCGAGCGCCTCGGCGTAGATCCGCTGTTCCTGCGCACGGACGCGTTCGACGACGCGCCCGACCTGGGTCCCGATCTGTTCGACAACCTTCAACAGGTCGGGAGCGGGGCGAACGGCCTCGGGGCTGAACAGTTCGAGCACGTGCGTGACCTCTCGCCCCACCAAAACCGGGAACGCGAAGGCCCCGCGAAGCGAGGTCTGCACCCTGCCTCCGCGGATGAACCTGGGATCGCCTCGGACGTCCTCGAACCATTGAGCCTCGCGCTTCTCCAGAACCTGCCCGGGGAGTCCCTGCCCTCGCGTGAACGTCGCCTTCATGGTGACCTGCCGAAACGCCTCGACGTCCAGGCCCGCACCCACGCGCCACACACCCGTGGGACGAAGGTTCCCCGTGTCGATGTCGAGCGCGTACGCATGCCCGACGGGTAACCGCGTGTACTCGCACAGCCGCTCCAGGCAGGACGCCAGGACCCCGTCGACCGACGACGCGCTGTTGGAGAGAATCGCGATCTCGCGAAGCAGCTCCAGCGTTCGCTGTGCGTTGCGCTGCTCGGTGACGTCCCGTAGCGCCGCGGTGACGAGTACGCCCTCGGCCGTTTCGATGGGGCTGAGACTGATGTCGACGGGGAACTCCGTCCCGTCCTTGCGCCTGCCGGCGAGCTGGAGGCCGGCACCCATGGGGCGTAGCGCCGGCTTCTGGAAGTACCCGACGCGGTGACGCGCGTGGGCGGCACGAACTCCCTCCGGGAGGAGCATCTCGACCTTCTGTCCGACCATCTCGTCGCGCGAGTACTCGAACGCCACCTCCGCCTGGCGGTTGACGAGCACGAGCGTGCCCGCCTCGTCGATGATGAGCACCGGGTCGGGCGCGGCCTCCAGAAGTCGTTCGAACTTGGCGCGCTCCTGGCGCGATACCCGGTGCGCCTCCGACAGGGCGCTGGTCCGCTCCGCGACGAGACGCTCGATGGACGAGGCGCGCCCCGTCAAGACGAGCAGGCCACCACCCAGTAGTGCTGCGAACATCAGCCCGGCTGCGAGCACGCCCCATCCGACCCACGAACGTGCGGCGGCGGCGTACGCGGGCGTCGCGGTCACTCGCAGCGTCCACGGGGCACCATGCTGCGCCATCGAAAACTCGGTGAGGAGGCCCGCATCCGCGCCTTCACTCGATCGTTCGGGGAGCAACGCCACGTCCCGCGAGTCTTCGACCAGCGTGACGACCAGGCCGTCGTGGGAGACGCCTCGCGTCGCGGCACGAAGAAAGTCCCACGTCCGAAACACTCCCACGGCCATCCCAACCAGGGCGCCCGCCGAAGGCGCCTGCGCGCTCTCCTCGAAGACCGGCACCATGATGAGGAAGCCGGCCTGATCCGACCGCTCCTGGACAAGGCGAACGCTGTCGGTCACGACGTGGGCTCGGGTTTCTCGTGCTCGCTCGAGCGCCCGACGCCTCACGCTCTCCGAGCGCAGATCGAACCCGAGGGCCGCCTCGTTCCCTTCCAGCGGATCGATCCAGAGGCTCGGAAAGTGGTCCCCCGCCGGATCGAGGACGCCCTCCGGCCCTGCGTGAATTCGAACGGGCGGACGGAGCTGCGACCCTTCGGCCTCGAACGCCTCGCGCTCGTCCGCTCGGATGCGCGGGTTCCACGACAGCGCCTGGATCCCGCTCTCCGGGCCGCGCTGGAGGGCGGCGAACTGCGCGAACGTGGCCGCGTCGAGCGTCGGATTGACCTGACGTAGTGCCGCCATGTCTCGAACGACGTCGGCGGACACGAGCAGGTGCCGCCGAACGGCCTCCGCGACCGTCGTGGCCCGCTCGCCGAAGCGGTGCTGCACTCGCCGCTGCTCCACGCCGCTGGTCGTCACGAACGCGATCACGGCGAGCCCGAGAGCCACGACCAAGGGGAGCGCGACGGTGAGCGCTCGAGCCCGCCACAGCGCACGAGGCTCGGCGAATGCGACCAGGAGCAGTGGGCTCGTGGTCATGACGCCAATCGCGTCGCCGACCCACCACGTCCACCAGTTGAAGGCGAACTCCGACGTGGTGATGCGCCCCGCGGCGAGCAGGATGACAGGACCGACGCTGGCGTTCAGCGCGCAGCTCACCGGCCCGCCGAGCGCTAGGAAGCGCGCGATGTCCGCCGGCCGCTCCAGGGCCAGGTGAGGCACGAAGCGGCGAACGAGCCGCGCCCCGACGACCGCTTGCGCCGCGGCACCCGCGCCGATGCCGAACGCGATGAGCACGTCTGAGGTGTGCAGCGAAGCAGCCACGGACACGTTCACCGCGAACGAGCCGAGGAGCACGCCGAGTCCCGCGTGGGGCCCCACGAGCAGCACCGCCGTCAGCGCGAGCCCGGCCGCCGGCCAGACGGCGGTCGCGTACCCCGGCGGAATGGCCAGCAGCAGGGCGACCTTTCCGGCGAGGAAGTACCCGAGGGCGACGATGACGATGTGGGACGTGCTGCGCATGCGAGCGGGTACCGTCGTCGAGCAGGAAGCTCCGCCGATTGTACGTGCTCTGACCGCTCGCGTCGCCATCACGAGGAATGCACGGGCAACGCAGCCCGGGTCGGCTCGAAGTCGTCGCGCTCGCCCGGTGACACCGCCGCGAAGGGGCCACCGCGGTACCTCGCAGTTTTGAAGTCACCCTGCCAATCTGCAAGGCAAGCGACACGTCACGGCCTGACGGCCGAAGCGTCGTCGCACGCCCTCGGCGCGCGGACTCTCGAGCGGCTCACCCCTCCGCCGCTCGCCCCTCCAGGATCGTCTTCAAGCGGGCGAGATCCTTCCGGTTCGCTCGCCGCATCGCGGCGGCCATGAACGGAGCCGCAACCTTCCCGAAGCCGGACGGCTCACCACGGTTGCGAAGCGTCATGCGTGTGCCGCCCTCGCTCGCCGTCGTCCAGGTGTACGTGGTCTCCATCGGGAACGGCCCCTCCGCAGTGCGCATCACGAGGCGCTCACCCGGGGCGAGTTCGACAATCTCGTACGTGTACGCGAGTCGTCGGCCGAGGAACTGCGCGACGAACGCGAGCCTGGAACCAACCGTGACCGGTGGCGGCGTCTTCCACTCGACCGAATCGATGTTCTCGTACCACTCCGGAGCCCTGTCCGGGTCTCCAGCGTACGCGGCGACTTCCGCGCGCGGGCGCTCGATGACGATTTCCGTGAGAACGTCGACGGCCATGCTCGCTGTCACCTCGCGCCCGGTGGCATCGCCTGGTTCGCGGCGCAGCGACGCCCGGTCACGTCCCCGCGCCGTTGATGCACTTCGAGTACGCCTGAAACGTCGAACCACAGCCGATGGCCACCGCATATCCGAGGACGCAGCTCATGTTCGCGCCCTCCGCGCAGGCGAGGAACGCCGACCACTCGTCGTCGCATCCCGTCCCCGTCGCTCCCGCCCACAGGCAGTTCGTGTTGCACTCCGCCTTCGGTGCGTTGTTCGGACAGGCGGCGACCTCGACCTTGTCGCAGTACGTGGCGCAGGGCGTGACGATGGCAGGATTCGGGTTCGCGTTCACGGCGCACCCGATGGCCCTCAGGTAGGCCACGCCGCACCCCACCGCCTGTGGCTCCCCCGCCGCGGTGCACGTCACCGTCCTTCCGTCGACGCAGTCGAAGTACTCGGTGCCCAGCGCGTTGCACGACGAAGACGACGTCAGGGCTCGGCAGGTGAGCAGGCAGGCGGCTTTCGTGGGCCCGTTCGTGCAGGCCGCAGCGACCAGCGCGTCGCACAGGGAGTCGCAGCGCGGCGTGATCGTCCCGGCGTCCGAAGCGCCGGCGCCGGCGGTGCCCGACGCGCCGCTCGCCCCGGACGACCCCGCGGTGCCCGACGCGCCGCTCGAACCCGCGCTCCCCGACGCGCCGCTCGAACCCGCGGTGCCCGACGCGCCGCTCGACCCGGACGCGCCCGCGCTCCCCGACGCGCCGCTCGAACCCGCGGTGCCCGAGGCACCGCTCGAACCCGCGCTCCCCGACGCGCCCGCGCTCCCCGACGCGCCGCCGCTCGCTGAGCTTCCGGCACTGCCCGACGCGCCGCCGGCGTTC
>CAZARU010000220.1:0-7883 GCA_964487605.1 uncultured Polyangiaceae bacterium | reverse complement strand
GCCGGAGGTGGTGAGGGCGGCGGCGGGGGAGCTGGCAGCAGCGCGCCGGACGCCGCGGTGGGGACCGCCGGCGCGGCGGGGCCGTCACTCGGTGCCGGGGGCGGGGGCGCGGCGACCGACGCGGGGAACGTGGACGCGGCGCGTGGGAGCGTCTCGCTGAATGCCGAGAGGCCTGGCGAACGAGTCGGCGGATGCGGGTGCAGGGCGCGCTCGACCGGCGTGCCGCTCTCCGGACTCACGGCCCTGTGCGCCGTGCTGGCGGTGGTGCTTCGCCGTCGCGCGCGAAGGGCACGCTCCGCGGATCAGAACCCCGGTTCCTCCATCGCCCCGCAGGCCCACAGCGACTCCCCCTCGGGGCCATCGGCGATGAAGTTCCCGAAGGTGTAACACATCTGGTAGCCGAGAGCGTTGGGTCCACCGTCGAGGATCGGCGTGTCGAGCACGTTGTCGATCTCGCACTCCCACACGAGGGAGTCTCCGGTGTCGAGGTGCAGCGCGCCACTGGCGCCGCCAGGTGTGCGCGCGGACGGGTCGGGCTCCGCGTTCTGGATCGCCGCGCTGTAGGTCAGCACCGCCGGCTCCACCGGGTCGTAGCTCTCGTAGACCCGTTCCACTTCGCCACTGCCGGCGCGGCGAACGAAGATGGAGAAGCGCGTGGCCCCCTCGTGCGAGTGACCTTGCAGGTGGGTCACGGTCCGGGGACTCGGTGCCTCGCAGGCGCGGCGCACGACGCCGACGCTGCGCGGCGGCACCATGATGTTCGCGCCGATGAGCTGGATGCCGTGGAGCACGGACCGAACGTCCGCCGGATCCCGGTAGTAGAAGTTGATCCAGCCCTCGCGCAGCACCGGATCGGGGGAGGGGTTGATGTAATGAAGCTCGAGCGCGAGCACGCGGCCGGGCGTCAGGCGAATCGCGGCACCCTCGAAGTCGAGCCCTCCGGCGGGGGCCTTCTCGGGCGATGCGCTGGGGACCGAGAGATCCGGAACCTGGAACTCGGGTGTCTGACCCATGTGCAGGAACTCTCCGCCGAAGGGCAGGCAGAACTCCGACTCCGAGCTGGAGGTCGGCTCCCTGCCGACGAACCGGAGCTGAGTGTGGTGCACGCCCTCTCGGACGCGACCGACCATCTGGCCGAGGAAGCGCTCCTCGGTGTTCGGAAGGGGCAGGTACACGCACTCGATGCTGTCGCCGCCCGCCGGCACGACGTGGCGCATGACGTCCGCGGCGTTCGAGTGGTCCTTCGGCCCGAACCGGAGCTGAAAGCCGTCCTCCGGCGACGGCTCGCACAGGGCGCGGTCGTCGCCAGGGTATCCCGTCTGCACCGCGCAGCTCTCCGGCGCGACGTAACCGGTCCAGCCGTTGATGCGGCAGTCCGTCCAGAGTGGGTCGTCAGGGTCGCACCTCGCGCGGTCGCACGCGTCGAGCCAGCCCGGGCCGCACGCGGCGGGGTCGAAACCTTCGTCCGCGGCGCGCTTCGGGTCCGAGCTACAGGCGCTGGACACCGTGAACAGGGCCAGGAGCGCTACGGGATACGGGCGGGTGAGCATGGGCGGTGTGTAGCACGGTGACCCTGCTCGGAGCGCAGCGTGTCATTGGACGGTGCTGTCGCCTCGCCCGGCGATCAGAACTTGAAGGTCGTCTCGAGGATGTCCTTGTGTATCCAGCCTTCGCTCGTGCCGTTGGGGTAGGGGAAGCGGCAGAACGCCCAGAAGGTGTCGTCGGATTCGCGCAGGATGCCCACCTCGGTGCCGTTCTGCAGCGTCCCGGCGGGTGGAGCCTCGAAGTCGGGGCGGACACGCACGATCCCCGGGCCCCGCCCCGGCTTCACCGTGATCACGGCCCTCTTGAGCGTGGACGTCGCTGCTGCGGGTGCGCCCGGAGCAAGCGCGGGATCCCGGGCGGGTTCCGCGCCGACGCTGGTCGTCGTCGTTTGATCCTGGCAGGCCCCCTGCACGCAGACTCGGGTGCCCTTGCAGTCGGAATCTGTCGTGCAGCCCGAGTCCTTGTTACTCTTTCGGCAAGCGAGCAACGCTGCTGCGAGCAGGATCATGCCGAGCACCGCGGAGCCTCGCCGCCCCTGAGTCCGGATCGTTCGCGCCATGTCCACGGAGGCTACTCGACGACGCCGGGCCGGCGGTGGAAGAACCGCTGCGATAGCAGCCGCAGCGGCCGCCGCTTCGGTGAGCCTGCGCCTGGGCGATCCGCTCCCCGCGGACGCCTCCCGAGAACGCCTGGCGGAGTGGCTCTCCGGCAGCATCGGCGCGAGGGTCGAGCCCGCTTCCGTCGCTTGGGAGCCGTCCCGGGGTCAGCTCCGGGACCTCGTGTTGGGGCGTCCGCTGCTGTTCGTCGCGACGGCAGAACGGGAAGGCGCGGGCGACGTGCATCGCGCCTTCGTGCGCCGCTCGCCGGGTGGGGGAGTGGTCGGGCTGGGGGCCGTCCGCAACCTCACCCAGACGCCCTTCGGTGACGATCGCGGGCTGGCGGTGCGCGGAGATCGCGCCGTGTTCGCCACGATGGTTTCGGGTTCGGTGGAGGCCGTGAGCGTCCTCGGTCTGCGTCCGGAGCACGGGCGACCGCGTGACGGGCTCGATGGCGTCCTGGCGGCGCTCACCGCATTTCGCGAAACGGGATCCTTCGCGGGCCTAGAGCGAACCGACGTCCTGCTCGAGCCCCCCGCGCGGAACGCCGACATCGCGTTCGACGAGGCGCGCGCCATCGTCACGCTCGACGGCGGCCGGCATCGGGTCGAGTACGACATGGCACGGCAGTCGGTCGTGGGAAGCGGCGCCCGCGTTCAGGCGCAGCGCGCCGAAGCGAAGCCGCCGCTGCTGTGGGCGGTCGACACGGTGCGCGACTTCGTCGGTCCCGAGCCCATCGCCTGGCTGGAGCAGGTCGCGTTCGGAGGACGTGACGTCGCACGGCGCGCGATGCACACGGTGAGCGAACGTGACGACACCATGATCCTCGCCGAGGCGCCAGTGGCGCCGGCGCCGGCGAAGGCAACGCCGGTCGCTCCTGCCCCCGAGCGCGTCGCGTGGCCGCCCGCGGCGATCGAGTCGTTCTGGAAGGAGCGCGCGCCGGGCGAAGGGCAGTGGGTGTCCGTCGCGGCGCCCTGGCTGCAGAGCACCCCACCCGAGGCCTCGTACGCGGTGGAGACGTTCATTCGACCGGACCGGCAGCGCCCCTACGCCCGGCTGCTGCTCATCGCGCTCGACATGCGACGCCTAGAGCTCGGCATCGAGGCCGGTTTCGAGGACCCGAAGCCCTCGACGGGACCACGCGGACCCGGCCGGTTGCCGCCCGATCCCGACGTGCGCCGCCGGGTCGTGGCGACGTTCAACGGCGCGTTCAAGACCACGCACGGTAATTTCGGGATGATGGTTCGGCGACGCGTGCTCGTTCCGCCCGTCCCGGGGATCGCCACGCTGCTGGTCACGAGCGACGGCCGAACGGCGCTCGGATCCTGGGCGGCGACCAGCGAGATCCCCGGGTCGGTGGTGTCGTTCCGGCAAAACCTCGACCCGCTGGTGGAAGACGGTGTCGCCAACCCGAAGCGCCGTTTTTCCTGGGGATGGGAGGTGCGCGGCCGTGCCATCCAGACCGAGCGAACCGCCATCTGCTCCACGGTGGACGGACACCTGCTCTTCGCGTGGGGCACCGAGATCGACGGCCCGACGCTCGGGGCGGCGCTGGCACAGGCGGGCTGCTCCTACGGGATTCACCTGGACATGAACCCGATGCACTGCGGCTTCGTCTGGACCAAGCACGACGAGGAGACGGGGGAGTTTCGCCTTCGGCGCGCCCACGGCGGCATGAACGTCAACGCGGATCGCTGGATCGAGAAGTCTCCCAAGGACTTCTTCTACGTGATGCGCCGGGATCCTCACGCCGAGATGGACGCCCCCGGTGCCTTCCGGTGGAACCCTCCGGGCTGACGTCTCGCATCGGCGCGCGCGTCACGCCTCGGGCTCACCCAGGCCCTCCCAGAAGGCGGCCAGGTCCTCCGGCAGCGGCGCCTCGATGGCCAGCGGTGCTCCGGTGATGGGATGCTGAAGCTCGTAGCGGTGCGCGTGCAGCGCGTGACGCGGAAGCTCCAGGCGCGCGCGGTCCTCGTCCGTCAGTTCACCGTCGGCGGCGCGGGCCAGCATGCGCTCGTCGGGCCCGTACAGCTTGTCGCCCACCACCGGACACCCCAGCGACGCCAGGTGAACGCGGATCTGGTGCTGGCGGCCCGTGAGCAGTCGCGCCCGGACCAGGGCGTAGCCCGCGCGACCGTGCAGGACGGTCACGTCCGTTCGAGCGTCGAGGCCGGTCTCGTCGGCGACGCGCATCTTGACGCGCAGGGGGTTGTCTCCGTCCACCTCCAGGGCGCGGTTCACCAGCCCCTCCGGGGGAACGCCCCAGGTGATGGCCAGGTAGGTCTTCTCGATGCCGTCGCGCAGCTCGAGGGCGCGCTTGAACGTGCTGTCCGTCCGGGGTGTCTTGGCCACCAGCAACACTCCGCTCGTCTCGCGATCGAGCCGGTGCAGGAGCGACACGAACTGCCCGGGGCGTGCCGCCTGCAGCCGCTTGATGACCGTGCTGGCGAAGTAGCGTGCGCTCGGGTGCACCGCCAGAAGAGGCGGCTTGTCGATGGCGAAGAGATGCTCGTCTTCGTAGAGGACCGGCAGCTCCAGGTCGTCTACCGTCTCGTCCCAGGGAGGACGCCACAGGACGACGCGGTCCTCGGCCGCGAGGCGCTCGCTCGCGCGCAGCGCTCGCCCGTCCGGCGTGAAGCCGGACTTCTCGACGATGACGCGGGCGCGAGTGCGGCTGGTGTTGCGAAGCTGGGACTGGACGAAGACGTCCACGCGCATGCCGGCGTGCTCCGGGGCCACGCGCAGCACGCGCTGAATGCACTCGGGATCGATGCCGGGCGGGCGAACGACCCGCACCCGAGTGTGCGGCCCCAGCCGCGCGTCAGGTGGGAGTCGCGACACGGTGGATCTCTGTCCCCACGCCCGCGTCGGTGAAGATCTCGAGCAGCAGCGCGTGGCGCCGGCGCCCGTCCAGGATGTGTACCTTCTCGACGCCGCCGTCCACGGCTTCGAGAGCGCAGCGCACCTTGGGGATCATCCCCCCGTGGATCACCTCCGACTCGATGAGGCGTTCCACGTCGCGGGCGCGGAGCGACCCGACGCGCTGGCCGCTCTCGTCGGTGACGCCGTCCACGTCGGTCATGAGGACGAGCTTCGTGGCCTTCGTTGCCGCGGCAATGCGGCCGGCGGCGGTGTCGGCGTTCACGTTCAGGGAGTTGCCCTCGGGGTCCACGCCAATGGGCGCGACGACCGGGATGTAGCCTCCGGAGATCAGGTCCTCGACGATGAGGGGCCGCACGCTCTCCACGTCGCCGACGAAGCCGAGATCCACCTTCACGGGCCTGCCGGCGGCGTCCTTCGCGTCCACCGGCTCCATCCTGCGCGCGGTCATGAAGTGATCGTCCTTGCCGCTGATCCCCACCGCGCGCCCCCCGAACTGCGTGATGAGCCCGACGATGCCCTGGTTGATCTGGCCGCCGAGCACCATCTCCACGACGCGCATCGTCTCGGCGTCGGTGACCCGGAGCCCGCCGGAGAAGGTGGAGGTGATGCCGAGGCGCGACAGCGTGTCGTTGATCTGTGGGCCGCCGCCGTGCACGACCACGACGCGAATCCCCACGAACCGGAGCAGGCACACGTCGCGCGCGAAGCTCTCGCGCAGCGCGTCGTCCGTCATGGCGTGACCGCCCAGCTTGACGACGAACGTCTTCTCGCGAAAGCGTCGGATGTAGGGCAGCGCCTCGTGGAGGATTGCGGCCTTCTTGACCAGCTCGTCCATGGGGCGGGGAGGGTAGCCCCAATCGGGACGCGGCGCTGCGCGCGGGGTTGCGCTACGTTCGAGCACGCTCGTGAACTCTGGCACCGACAGTACCGTGACCGCGCCCGTCGTCCTTCTGACGGGCGCCACCGCCGGAATCGGCGAAGAGCTGGCGCGGCGGTTCGCGGCGGATGGCGCGACCCTGGTCTGCGTCGCTCGCGACGCCACGAAGGCGGAGCGGCTCGTCGCGGACCTGCGCCAGACCACCGGGAACGAGCGGATCTCGCACCTGCTGGGCGACCTGTCGCGCCCTTCCCAGGTGCGTGACGTCGCCCGAGCCTTCGCCGAGCGCCACGACCGGCTGGACGTGCTCTTCAACAACGCCGGAGCGCTCTTCGCCACGCGCAGGCTGACCGAGGACGGGCTGGAGCGGACGTTCGCGCTCAACCACCTGAGCTACTTCGTCATGACCGTGCTCCTGCTGCCTCGACTGAAGGTGGCGCGCGAGGCTCGCGTCGTGAGCACGTCGTCCGGCGCCCATCGGTGGGGCGACCTGGGCTTCCTGGACGACCTGCAGACCGAGCGCTTCGGTGTCGGGGGACGCCGCGCGTACGGCCGGAGCAAGCTGGCGAACATCTGGTTCACGCGCGAGCTGGCGCGGCGGCTGGACGGTACCCGCGTCACGGCGAACTGCTACCATCCGGGCTTCGTGGCCTCCCAGTTCGCGACGAACAACGGCGTGCTGAGCAAGGTCGCCATGACGTTCGCGCGGCCGTTCGCGAGGAACGTCGAACGGGGGGCGGACACGGGCTACTGGCTCGCGACGCGGCGCGACGCATCGAACGAGACCGGTGGGTACTGGTTCGATCGAACTCGCAGGCACGGCACGCGCGCCGCCCGGGACGCCGATGCGCCGGCCAGGTTGTGGGGCGAGAGCGAGCGCATCGTGGCCGGGTTGCTCGGCGACGACTGGGCGAGGGAGGAAGCGACGTGATCCGCTCGCTGGCCTCCTGCTGGCTTCGCGCCGGCTCGCACGCGCTCGCCGTGGCGGCGAGCGCGTGCGGGGACGATGATGCCGGCTCCGGTGGCAGCGGTGGCGCAGCCGGTGCATCGGTGGGTGGCCAGGGGTTTTGGCGTGAGCGGTGAGACTCGCAAGTGGTACGACGACGTGGTCGCCGCCACCCGGTACATCGGCCCGAAGTCGCCGTAGCCCGTCGGGTCGGAGGCGAGGGCGAGGCCTTCGTCGCGGAGCCTCCCAAGCCCGCTCGGCGCAGGGTGTCGGAACCGCCCGGAGGCACCCATGATTCGTAGCTCGCCCCTCGCGCTCGCCGCGGCCGTCGCCGCGCTCACGCTCTCGCTCACCGTCGATGCCGGCGCCGACGTGAAGCGGTCCGTCAAGACCGCCGACGGGTATCTCGACGTCTTCGACGACGATCCCCTCGGGGCCAGCGCCGAGGCGGCGACGGGGTGGCGCATCGTCGTCCGGCAGCCGACGGCCCGGGCACAGCTCATCCGGCCACGGACGTCGTTCGTCGTGGAGCTCATCAAGACGGTCGAGCAGATCGGCCCCTGAGGTCGCGCCGAACGCTCGGCCATTGCAGCCGGGCCGCCGAAGCGGCAGGGTCCGCGCATGGGCGCGACGCGAGGAAGGCTGCTCGCGACCGTCACCTTCGCGGTGCTGGCCATCGCGGCGTGTGGCGGCGACGAGAAGAAGAAGGGTGACGGCAGCGGCGGGACCGGTGGCACCGGCCTGCCCATGAACTGCATGCCGGGTTCTCAGCAGGCGTGCGGGTGCCCCGGCTTCGGCAACATGGGCGTCCAGGTCTGCAGCGACACCGGCGTCGGTTTTCTGCCGTGCATGTGCACGGGCGTCGGCGGTACCGGCGGTACGGGCGGCACCGGCGGCGTCGGTGGAACGTCGGGAACGTCGGGAGCGTCCGGTGCGGCGGGGCTCGACGCCGGCGACGCCGCGGGCGGAGCCGCCGGGGGTGACGGCAGCGCCGGCGCGGCCGATGGCAGCGCGGGCGCGGAGGGTGGCGACGCGA
>CAZARU010000219.1:0-8069 GCA_964487605.1 uncultured Polyangiaceae bacterium | reverse complement strand
CGGAGGCAGCCGCGTCGGCCGTGGCGAGCGGTGACGCCGCCGCAGGGGCGGGCAGGGGCGTCGCGGGTGGCGACGTCGCCGTCGGCGTTCCGTCGTGGCTCGCCACGGGCGCCGGCGACGGCGCCTCGTCCGGCTCGGGCGACGAGGGATGCGGCACAGCCGACGTGTCGGCCAGTGCGGTGCTAACCGATTCGGGCGCCGGCCCGGCGTCACGGGGCGCCGGCCCGGTCACCGGCGGAAGCGGCGCGACGGGCTCCGTCTCCACGGCGAGCGCCGACGCCTCGACCGGGGGCGGCGTGTTCGTCGGTATCGAGAGGGGTTCCACGCGAACCGACCCGTCCGAGCCACCGGGTGAGATGTCGAGGGTGAACTGCGGTGGCGCCTCCGAGCGGGCGACGAGGGCTTCGGGCGGGATGCGACTCTCCTCGAGCGCGCGCGGGTACTCGGCGCCGATGATCTCGCTTCC
Source organism: uncultured Polyangiaceae bacterium (assembly GCA_964487605.1). GTDB lineage: Bacteria > Myxococcota_A > Polyangia > Polyangiales > Polyangiaceae > JAJDAH01. The sequence goes on along the minus strand of CAZARU010000219.1, from coordinate 7,603 downwards.
CTCCGCGTCGATCACGCCCGCGATGGCGCCGCGCGCCGCGAGGTCTCCGAGCGCCGCTTCGAGCATTCGCGACGAGGCGCCGTGACTCTCGAGCACGGCGCCGGGCGAAGCGCCCGCCGCCACGTCCTCGGCGAGCCGGCGCACCGACTCCGGCATCGACTCGAGGTAGGCCGAAGCGGCGTCCATGTCGATCACGACGCGCGCGACGTTGCGAAGGCGCTCCCCGGACAGCGCGCGGAGCGTCGCGCGGGCGCGAGCAATGGGCTCCTCGAGCACCTCGCGGAGGGTTCCGCGAAAGTCGTCTCGGCATGACGACGTGTCGGGCGTGACCACGAACCGACCTGCCGAGACGCCGAGCAGGGCCGCCATGACCGGCTTGCCTCGCTCGAAGAGCCCATCCACGCCGGTCCGCGTGGCGCACCGAGGATTGCCCTCGCGCACCTCGATCTCGTAGAGGAACATCGCGTCCCGCAGGGTGACGCGACAGTTCACGACGCGCTGTCCGGCAAGCTGCAGGACCAGCCGCGGCGTCAGACCGTCGAGGCGGCCCCTGACCTCCCCGCCGGCGTCGAGCCTCGCTTCGACGCGCGCGCGCGGCCGAAGCACCTCCTTCACGCGTTGCACGATCGTGGAGGCCGTGGCCTCCTTTCGCAGATAGCCGTCGGCCTCCGCGCCGAGCTCGCGCACGCGCTGGAGCAGATCCTCCTTCCACGACAGCAGGATCACCGGAACGTCACGCACCGCGACGTCCCGCTTCACCTCACGGCACAGCGCGAACCCGTCGAGGGACGGCATGAGGATGTCGGAAACGACGAGGTCGGGCCACGAGGACGTCACGAGGCCGAGCGCGGAGCGCCCGTCGTGCGCCTCGAGGACCTCTGCGCCGGCCGCCTTGAACATTCCGCTCAAGAACCACGCGACCGCGGGGTCATCGTCGGCGACCACGATGCGCCGCCCGGCCAGCGGCACCGCGACGCTCGTGCGCGCGGCGGGAGTTCCGCGGTCGCCCGCTCGTCGTTCTCCGGCCGTCCATGGCGCAATGGGAATCGCCCCTTCGGGACCCGTGCTGTCGAAGCGAACGGCACCGGCCGAGCGCATGGTCACGATCTCGCGTACCCGAGCCAGCGCGCCCCAGACGGCGGCCAGGACGTCCACTCCTTCACCCAGCGGGACGGTGACGGGTCGGCTCGACGGCTCGGTGGCATCGACGAGGCCCCGCTGCAGCTCCGCCACGATCCGGCTGCAGAGCGCGTCCACGGTCACGTCGCCGAGCGGCTCGCGGTACTGGTCGAGCCTGTCGCCGCGGGACGCGATCTCGACGAGGGTCCTGCGCAGGGTGTCGGGGCTCACCGGCTTGGGGAGCACACGAGCCACACCGAGCGCGACGAACGCCGAAGCCGCCTCGGGCCGCTCGAACGACCCGATGACCACGATCGGGAACGGATCCATCAAGGGATCGTGGAGAAGTGACTCCACGAGGTCCCTCGCCGCACGATGGTCCGCGTCGACGACGACGACGTCGGGGGCGAGGCTCCGCCCGAGGTCGCGAGCGCGATCGACGTCGTCGGTGTGCTCCACCGCGACGCCCGTGTCGTCTTCGGAGGCGGCGCGGAGCGAGCTGGCGAGGGTCGCGGAGCCGACCAGCAGCACGCTGAGGGGCCATGCTCGCTCGTGCTCGGGCGCCTCCGCCGTCGGCGCCGTGGGAGGCACCGACATGGGGGAACCCCACACGAGGCTCGGCAAGAGATCGAGCGCCCGCGAGACTTCGGCGAGCTGCGCCACGCGCACCTCGCCGCCGGGCGATTCGAGCAGCGCGCTCTCCGCCACGACGAGCGCCTCGGCCACGGCGTCGAAGCCGAGCACCCGGGCCGCGGACGTGAGGGCGTGCAGCCGTCGGCGCAGATTGTCCCGCCGGGCGACCGAGCGCCGGTCGGCCTCGAGCGCGTCCACGGCGGCCCGCAGCGCATCCAGCCGGCGCGCGAGATTCGCCACGAAATCCGCCCGAGCACCCTCGAGCCCCGATTCGTGGGCGGTCCCCGCTTGCTCCATCATCGGACCGACCCTCTCACCGGGACGGCCCTACCACGAGTCGCGGAATTCGAAGAAGTTTGGGGCCCGGCCGCACGGCCGGGCCGACGCCAGGGCGCGCAGTGGAGGCGCAGGCGCGGGCCCTCAGGTGCCCAGCCGGTCCAGAACCGCCGTCGTCGCCTGATCCGTCGTCAGGGTGCCCCCGACGTCGCGCGTGGTCGCGCCATCCTCCAGGGCGGAGGTGACCGCGGCCTCGATGCGCTCCTCACCCGGCAGACCGAGGTGCGAGAGCATCATCCCGACGCTGAGCAGCGCCGCGAACGGGTTGGCGACGTTCTTGCCCGCGAGGGGGGGCGCGGACCCGTGAACGGGCTCGAAGAGCGCGACCCGCGAAGGGTCGGCCGAGTGCACGTTCGCGCTCGCCGCCATGCCGAGGCCGCCCTGCAGCGCCGCGCCCAGATCGGTGACGATGTCTCCGAAGAGGTTGTTCGTCACCACGACGTCGAACTGCGCAGGGTCCTGCACCACGTAGAGGCAGAGGGCGTCCACGTACACCGCGACCCGTTCGACGTCGGGATACTCCGTGCCCACTTCCTCGAACGCCCGGCGCCACAGCTCGTGCGCGTGGTGCATCGCATTCGACTTGTCGGCCATGTGCAGCCGCTTGCGCGGCCGCCTGCGCGCGGCTTCGAACGCCGCGCGCAGGATCCGCTCGACGCCACGCCGAGTGTTCACGTCCTCGTTGATCGCGATCTCGTCCGGCGTTCCTCGACGAACCTGGCCGCCGACTCCCACGTAGATGCCCTCCGTGTTCTCGCGATACACGACGAAGTCGACGTCCGCCTTGGTCCGTCCCTTGAGCGGCACCACGTGATCGGAGAGCGCCTTCACCGGCCGCACGTTGGCGTACAGGTCGAAGCCGAAGCGCATGCCGAACAGGATGTCGCGCGCGTGGCGGTTGTCCGGGACGCGAGGATCGCCCAGCGCGCCGAGGAGCACGGCGCTGCATTCTTCGCGGATCCGGTCACGGACGTCCTCCGGGAACGTCGCCCCGTCGCGCAGGTACCGATCGGCGCCCAGATCGAGCCTCCAGGTGTCGATGGGCGCGCCGAGGCGGTCCGCACACCAGACGAGCAGGCGCTCCGCCTGCGCGACGACCTCCGGCCCGATCCCGTCCCCGCCGATCAGCGCGACCTTCTTCACCATGGTCCGCCTTCCCGTACCACGATCGACGCCGTCGTCGCCGTTCCCTTGCGTTCCCGCGCACGCCGACCCGTCACCGCCGCCCAGTCGCGTCGCCGAATCCGTGCACGAGAACGCGCTCCACCGCGACACCCGAGAGGGCCGCCGCATCCCCGCGCGACCGGAGACGGACGTTCAGGCCGCCGTACGCCAGGCGCTTCATCAAGCGCGCGGGACGCCGCGACTCATCCGTCACCCTGCCCATGCAAGACCGAGCGCTTCTCACGCTCGGCGCGGGCGCAGAGACGAGCGCCGGGGGGTGGCGCGGCCACGTCTGGGGCGCGGCCGTCGCTCACGCACCCTGGCTCGCCACGCTTCTCGGCGTGGCGCTCGCCAGCCCTTCGCTCGGAGCGGGCTTCGGCCTCGACTCCGAGTTCCACCGAGAGGTGGCTCTGCGCGACGTGCCGGTGCACTTGCTCAACCTCTTCGACTTCTCGTCGGGGAGCCCGCACGACGTCTACGCCACCAAGGACGCGGGCAGGTTGCCGTGGCTCGCGGTGGAGGACTACCGCGTGCGGTTCTGGCGACCCCTCGCCTCCCTGACCCACGTCATCGACTATCGACTGTCGCCGAGTGATCCGCTCCTGCACCACGTTCACGGGCTGGTCTGGTTCGCGTTCGCCCTCTTTGCCGTCGCCAGCCTGTACCGTCGAACGCTCCCCGGCGGCGTTGCCGCTCTGGCGGCGCTCCTCTACGCCGTGGACGACGCCCATGGCTTCGCCGTTGGATGGGTCGCCAACCGAAACGCCTCGATGGCCACGGGGTTCGGCGCCCTGGCGCTCGCCTGGCATCATCGGGCCCGCATCGAAGGGTGGCGTCCGGGAGTGGTCCTCGCTCCCCTCGGATTCCTCGCGGCTCTGGCCAGCGCCGAGCTGGCGGTAGGACTCGTCGGATACTTCGCCGCCCATCTCGTCTTCGTGGAGCGAGCAGGATGGAAGCGGCGCGTTCGTGCTGCGGTGCCATGGGTCGTCGTGGTGGCCGCTTGGGCGCTGTTCTACCGGTGGGGCGGCTACGGTGCGCGCGGCTGCCCCACGTACCTCGACCCCGTGAGCGAACCCTTCTCGTTCGCGACGGGTGCGCTCTGGAAGGCGCCGCTCTTGTTCGCTGCCCAGTTCGGCGCCGCACCGGCGGGCTCTCTGGCCGTCCTGCCAGCGGAGGCGTGGCTCCCGTTTCTCACCGTCACCTGCGCGCTCTGCGCGCTCGTGGCGTGGGTCCTGGGGCGCTGGCTCGAGCGTGATCGGACGGCGCGCTTCTACGGTGCCGGGTGCGTCTTCGCAATCCTTCCCGCGTGCGCCGCGCTGCCGACCGAGCGGTTGCTGTTCATCGTGGGGCTCGGCGCGATGCCGCTCGTGGCGGCGGTCGGGTCGGCGTACGTCACGCGCCACCCGTGGACGCGCCGTCCGGGTGCATGGCGACTGGCGGCTTCGGTGACGGTCCCGACGTGGATCGTCGCCCACGGAATCCTCGCCCCGGCGCTGCTGCCGCTGACCGCGAGAGGAACCGCGGCGATCGAGCGAGCCCTGGCGGGCGAGCACCTCGAGGTCGACGCGGCGCCGCCGGCAGACGGCGAGGTGCTCGTCGCGCTGACGGCGCCGAGCTACCTTCATGCCGGCGCCGCCCTCGCGGCCTGGACGAGCAGGGCCCAGGGGACACGCGTCCTGCGACGCGTCCTTCACGCGGGGCCCGGTGCCGTCGTGATCTCGCGGCGCGACGAGCGAACGCTGGTCGTCGTGTCCGAGACGGGCTTCGGACCCGGGGAGCGCCCGCGTGAACACCCCGTCCGTGCGGGCTACGGTCTCTACTTGACGGGCATGCTGGCGCTGGTCCGCGAGGTGACCCCCGAGGGCCTGCCCAGGGTCGTCGAGTTCACGTTCGCGCACCCGCTCGAGGATCCCCGCTACCGGTGGGTGGTGTGCGGCGCGGGGACGCTCGCGGAGGTCGCCGTGCCGGCCATCGGAGAGCACCGGACCCTTCGGGCCACGCCCTGACCCGGCACCTTGCGCCGCAGTCCCGGACCGCCGCGCCCCGATCTGTGTCACGCTGCGCCAGCGCGGGGGCCTCACGCCACGCGGTTTCTTCGGGGCGGTCCCGTGGGCCGTCGCTGGCACGAACCCTGCGACGGGGTGCTGCGTGATCGCGCTCCGATCGCTGATGGTCTGCGCAGCGTGCGCCGGCGCGCTCGCTCCTCACCCGGCGGTCGGGCAGCCGTCGCCACGAGCGGGCACGGACGCCCGCGCCGTCTCGGCGTTCGCGCGGGCCCCGGACGGGCCAGGCACCGCGTCCCCCGCAGGCTCCGGTCAGGGCGGATGGACCCTGGACTGGATCGCCCCCCCCGACTGCCCTGATTTGAACGCCGTGCGCTCGAGCGTCGAGGCGCGGCTCAGCCCCGATCCTCCCGCGGGATCCCCGTTCTGGGCTGGAGCGGTCGCGCGCTTCGAAGGCGAGCGCCGGTGGTCGCTACGGCTCGAGACACGACAGGCGGAAGGCTCGTGGGAGCGGGTGCTCGTCGGGCCGTCCTGTGACGCCGTGGCCCGAGCCGCGGCCGTGATCCTGGCGCTGGCCATCGACCCGAACGCTCGCTCCTCGCCCGCCGAGCCCAGCGTCGCGAGCTTCGACCTGCCTCCACCCGCCACGGGGTCTGGCCGTGCCGGGGGTGCTGCGGCAATGCCGACGCCACCCGAGCCGGCTCGGACCCCGACGGCGCCGGCCGCCGCGGCCCCGGACGGAGGCGTTTCGATCCGCGCGCCGCGGCGGGCCGAGACGGTGCGAACCCTGGTCCACGCGTTCGGAGGGCTGGACGCGGGCACGTTGCCCGGGCCCACCGTCGCAGCGGGCGCCGGCGTCGGACTTCTGGCCGGGCGGGTCCGGGCGTCCCTCGCGGCCGTGTACGCGTTCCCAGCGAGCGGGACGGTGCCCGATGAAGCGGAGCGCGGCGGCGATCTCGATCTCGTCGCCGGCTCCCTCGGCGTCTGCCTGCGCGCGGTCGAGTTGCGCGCTTTCGCCGTGGGCCCGTGCGCGCGAGGTGAGGTCGGCGTCGTCCGAGGCCGAGGCACCGGGGTCGAGAATCCCCGGTCGGCGAGCGCCCCCTGGTATTCGGTCGGCGCGGGGGCCGAGGCCACCTACGAGGTCGGAGCAGCCGTCGCGCTGGTGGCGCGTGCCTCCGCCATCGCTCCTCTCACGCGCCCACGCTTCTTCCTGGAGCGGCTCGGCACGGTGCACGAGCCGGCGCCCGCGACGGGCCGCCTCGAGCTCGGGGCGGAGGTGCGGTTCCCGTGACGGATCCCGCGCGCACCGGGCACTTCAACCCCATGCAGGCCGCGCAGCGCGATCCGCAGCTGATCGGGCGCCCGGCGCCCGAGATGCTTCGAGCCGTGCTCTCGTTCGACGACGTCTACGACGAACACTTCTCGTTCGTGTGGCGGAGCTTGCGACGGCTCGGCGTTGCGGAGCGTGGCCTCGACGACGCGGCCCAGGAGGTGTTCCTCACCGTTCACCGAAGGCTCCGGGACTTCGAGGGGCGGTCCTCGGTCAGGACCTGGCTGTTCGGCATCGCGGTGAACGTCGCCCGGCACGCCCGGCGATCGGAACACCGCCGCAGGACCGACGAGCTCCCGGAGTCGCTCCCCGACCCCGGCGGATCGACACCTCACGACGACGCGAGCAAGGCCGAGGCCGTCAAGATCCTCCACGAGCTGCTCGATCAGCTCGACGACGAGAAGCGCACGTGCTTCGTCCTGATCGAGCTCGAGCAGCTGTCGGCGCCCGACGTGGCGGCCTCCCTCGGGTTGAGCGTGAACACCGTCTACTCGCGGCTCAGATCGGCCCGCCGCGAGTTCGAGCAGGCACTGGCGCGACACCGCGCACGCGACCAGCGGAGGTATCGATGAGCGAACTCGGACGAGAGGCACGCGCATTGCTCGACGCGGCGCGAGACGGCGACGAACCGACCTTCGCGGATCGAGCCCGCGTGCGCCGTGCCCTGGCGGTCAGCCTGGGCGGCGGCGGGGCCGCCGCGGCGACGACGGCGGCGACCACCGCGAGCGCAGCGACGGCCGCCGGCGCGGGAGCCGCGGCGGTGGCCGGCGCGGCCGCACCGACCGGACTCGTCGCCAAGGCGCTGGCCTGGCTCGCCGCGGGAGCGGTCGCCGGGCTCGCCGTGTCCGTTCCCTCGACCTTCAGCGCGCCCGAGGGGTCCGGGCGCGACGTTCCACCCGCGACCGTGGCCGCGCCGAATCCGACCGGCGCCGCCGAGCCCGCCGTGGGGCGACCGGGCGAGCTCGCTCCGGCACCCGCGACGACGATCGAGCCGCCACGGGAGCCCGCCGAGCGCAGG
>CAZARU010000218.1:0-8123 GCA_964487605.1 uncultured Polyangiaceae bacterium | reverse complement strand
CTCGCCAACATCGGTCTTGACCTTGAAATCTACCCGCAGCCGCCTTCATCGGCACCGGACACCGGCGGCGTCGCCGCCACGGTGCCGCCACCGGCGGCAGCGGCCCCACCCGACGCGCCGCCCGCACCCAGGCCCGCAGCGCCTCCCGCCGACCCGGCGGCGCCACCGCCCCCGATCGGCGGCTCCGGCAGGCCGTCCACCACGACGTCGGCGCAGGGCACCGGCTCGTCGCCCAGTCCCGGCGGGTGGGCACGGCTCACCGTTCCACGGTGCGCGGGGTCGAGCTTCAGACCGGCGACGTCGATGAGGCGGCAGCTCTCCACCGTCGGCGCTCCGGCGAACTCCGAGAGCGATCCGTCGTGACACTCCACCGGGCTGTCGTCGGTGACGACGGCGTCCATGCGGCGTTCGAGGCCCGACGCCGGATCCCTCCCCACCGTGAGGGCGCCCTTCACGTCGATGCCGAAGGGAAAGATCGCGTCGCGCAGGTGCGAGCAGACGGCCGCCTGCATCCACGCCGGCGCGTGGGACGCGTCGAAGGACGCAGGGCCGACGCCCACCGCATCGTCACCGAGGGGCAGGACGACGGCGGGGTTGCTCCACGCCGCCGCCGCGACGTTGAACGAGTGCGCGTAAAGGCCAGCGTCGAAGAACCGGGCGATGGGTGTGGTTCCGAGATCGGGGTGGGCGGCAGCGAGCAGCCGCGCGTCGTACTCCGCCAGGATGACCGACTCCTTCGCCCGGTACTCGGTCACGAGCGTGCCGAGGTGGGTCTTCACCTGGTCGATGGCGTACGCCTCGATGGCATCCTTGATGGGCTGAATGAACGGCTCGAACAGGGCCTCCACGATGTCCGAGACGCGCACGTTGATGCCCACGGCGTTCAGGGCGTTCTGGACGGAGAGGACCCACCCGGGGAGTACGGACTGGGTCAACGTCTCGTAGTCGATGGTCGTGAGATCGGAGGCCCAGGCGTCCAGCGGCGCGAACAGCGCGGCGACCTCGGACGCGTTCAGGCTGAACTGCTCCGACCCCGGCGCGAGCGGCGTGTTCAGCCGCATGGAGACGTTCTCCACCGTGTCCGCGTAGGCGGGCAGGAACGCGAACAGATCCGCGCGAAGCTCGTCGCTGATCTTGTCGAACGCGCTGGGCAGGGGCGCGTTCGCTGCGTCGTAGCGCGGCTCGAGGAGCGCGACGTAGACGTAGTACGTGGCGTAGAGGGACGGGCAGCTCACCGTACAGGCCGTGTCGTCGTCGGCCGTGCCGAGCGTGCCGTCGCCGCCCGGACCGACGCCCAGGGTGGCGCCGTCCGCCGTCGTCGCATCCTGCAGGTCGGCGAGGCGACCGGAAATCGTGGCGCGAAGCTTCACGCGCTCCCGATCGACCTCGTCGAGATAGACGGGCAGGAGCGAGAGGTGATCGGCGGCGGCGAGATCCGCCGTGGTGACCACGGAGAGGAGTGACGCCCCCGGATCGGCGGCGCGGGCCGCGTCGAACTTCGCCTTCGGGCGGGCCGCCATGAGCTGCCACAGCGGGCTCTGGCGATCGAAGTAGGCGCGCAGCACGAACGCCTTGGGAATGCGGTGATCGAGGGCGGCGGCGGCGAAGGCGGTGGGGCGGAGATCGAACGCGGCCTTCTGGATCGCGGACTCCGCCGTGATGTGCCGGACTACGTTGTCCCAGGACGACTCGCGCGCCGCCGAGATCGGCGTCAGCGTGAACGTCTCACCGGTCATGTAGTTCACGTAATGGTGGGCCACGGCGTCCGTCGCACCGTGGAGGAAGCAGCCGAGCGCGTACGCGCGCTCCTCGTCGAGGATCGCCTCCTGGTACAGGAGCTGGCACTGCTCGAAGGGTCGCTGCTCGATGGCGTGGGACGGATCCGTCATGCCGGGAAACGCCGTGTTGTCCGGCCCTATCGCGCCCGCGCGGAGCTCCCGCGGGTGGCTCGCGATCGCGCGCGCGTCGTCCGCGGAGAGCACGACGGAGTAGGGCGAGAACCGGAGCGGAATGCTACGACCGTCCGACGACGCCGCGTCGCGAAGGTCGTTCGCGATGACGATGTGGATCCGTGTGGAGAACGCGGACGCCGAGGACGAAACCGCCAGCGCCGCGCCGAGCGCCGCCGCGCAAAGCGGGAGCCGAGCGCCACCGAGCGTGCGAGTCCGACGCGCCGACATGCGTGCCTCGACCTTAGCCAGATCGCGTCCAAGGCGCCCGCGCGATCGGCTCCCGCGACGTCGCTCGGGCCGAACGGCCGTGCGGCCAGCCCGAGTGCCCGGGGGATCGGAGACTCGGGCAGCGGGCCCTCCGGAAGCCGCCGCGCTGGCGGCGCGTGCCCCGGCGCGAACGCGCGGTATGCTGGGCCATGTTCGCCGTTCGCCCGCTCGCGCTCGGGCTGCTCGCCCTGTCGCTCGTCGCTTGCGAGAAGAAGACCGAGCCCAAGCCCGAGTCCCTCGACCCCGCCGCGTTCCCCGAGGCGAAGGTCCCCGCGCCGCCCGTCGCAGAGGCGCCGCCGGTGCAACCCGCACCTTCCGCTGCCGTGGCACCGTCCTCCGATGCCCCGCCCGCCGCCACGGCCAGCGCCGTCGCGCCCCGGATCGCCATGGCGACCGCGAAGTCGGCACCCGCCGCGTCCGGGGATCCCGCACCGGTGGAGAAGGAGCCCGAGCCGACGAAGGGGGACGTCGTGAAGGACGCGCCGTTCGCGGTGTGGCTCCAGAGCGCAGGCCGGTACGAGGTCGGGAAGCCGGGCGCCGTGACGGCCGTCGTCACCGCGAACGATCCGTTCAAGTGCAACGACAAGTACCCCTACAAGCTGAAGCTCGCCGCGCCGCCGCCCGGAGTGACCTTCACGAGCGACGTCGTCCGCGGGATGCAGGTCGGCGCGAAGCGTTCGACGATGGCCGTGCCCTTCACGGCCTCCGAAGCCGGCGCCAAGACGATTTCCGGCGAGCTGTCGTTCTCGGTTTGCACGGACGAGAAGTGCCTCGTCGAGAAGCGCAACGTCTCGGTGACCGTGAACGTGCAGTAGCAGAACGCGCGGACCTCAGGCGCCCGTCGCCGTGAGCGCCACGCCGGGCGGCGCGCCCGACGAGAGCCAGCGCGCCACGGGCAGCACCACGCCCACGAGGGCGTCGGTGCGCGCACGGGCCTGGGCGTGCTCCCCGAGGCGCCCGGCGAGCTCGAGGGCGTCGTCGCCGGCCGCCACCGGCGGCTGCGCGGCGACCATCAGGCGAGCGCGGCGCTCCTCGGCGCCGAGCGCGGCGCGGAGCGCGCCGGTAATCCGCTCTCCCCCGACGAGCAGCGCCCAGCCCAGCGTGCGCCAGGCGAGCTCGGCGTGACGCGTCTCGTCCTCGGCGATGCCCTCGAGCACGGACCGCACGGCCGGATCGGCGCAGCCCGCCGCTGCGCGCGACGCGGCGAGCGCGCCGAGCGTCTCCCCCACCGCCCCCTCGTGGAACGTCGTCACCGCGAGCTCGACGAGGTTCGCGGACCGCAGCGGCGCCGGCGGCAGCACGCCGGGACTCCCCTCGACCCCGTACGCTGCGGCCAGTCCGAAGCACGCGCGGGCATGGCGCACCTCGTCGAGGGCGGCGGCGTGGACGGCCCGGACCAGGCCCGACGGCGCCCCCACCGCCATCAGTTCGAGCGCCGCTCGAGCGAACGAGGCGATCGACGCGTGCTCGGCGAGCGCGTCGTTCAGCCACGCTGCGCCGAGCCGGCGCGCGAGTTCGGTTTCGACCGGGCGCACCTCGCGGCGTTCGGTCCAGCCGCCCGAAGCCGGGAGCACCGGCGCGACGCGCGCGATGCCGTCGACGACCAGGGGGCGACCCTTGCCCTCCTCGTCGCGCCAGTTGTAGCAGCAGGCCTCGCCGTCACCCGCCTCGCGACGGTCGTCCGTCCCGCGCGGATCCCAGTGGCCGAGCACCTCGTAGCCGAGCCCGGCGAACGGGTCGTTCTCCTCGCGCGCCGTCGCCGCAGGACCTTCGACGAACTTGGGACAGCCGAGCTCCGTGGTGCTCCGAGGCGACGCAATCTTCCAGGCGACGTTCTTCGCGCTGCACCAAGTCTGCCCGGGCGGGTACGGCTCCGGGACGACCACCGGGTTCTGAAGCACCGAGACGCCTCGCGCGCTCTGGACGGCGGGCGCGCGCTTCGCGATCGTGTCGGTGCTCTTCGACTCGCACGCGACGAGCGGGGAGACCGCCAGGACCGCCAGAACGCGCGCACGAAGGGCGCGGACGTCGTGCACCCTGCGAACCTCGGGGCCACGGGCGGGAGGCACGCCGGGCATGGTGCCGCGACGGCGCGCCGCGGTCACGCGGCGTTCGCGGCAGAGGTGACGGGCCGGGCCGCTGGGAGTGCGCGCAGGCCCCGCTCGTCGGGCGCCTCGGCTCGAGCCCGGGTGGCGCCTTTCGCGCGGCGGCCTACCGGGGTACCGGTCGGCGGATGAGCACGGACGAACCCCGAACCCTCCTTGGCGACCTGGTCTTTCCCGAGGGCCCTCGGTGGCGGGACGGGCGCCTCTGGTTCTCCGACATGCACGCGCACGAGGTCGTGGCCGTCGATCTTCAGGGACGCCGAGAGACCATCGCGCGGGTGCCGGAGCAGCCGTCGGGGCTCGGATGGCTGCCCGACGGCTCGCTGCTCGTCGTGTCCATGAAGGACCGGGCGCTGCTGCGGCGCGTGGGCACCGAGCTGGCGCCGTACGCCGATCTGAGCACCGTCTGCGCGTGCCTCTGCAACGACATGGTCGTCGATGCCGTGGGCCGCGCCTACGTCGGAAACTTCGGCTTCGACCTCTACGCGGGCGAGGCGCCCAGGCCGACCTCCATGGCGGTCGTGACCCCGGACGGCCGCGTGTCCGAGGCGGCCGGGGACCTGATGTTTCCCAACGGGACGGTGATCACCCCCGACGGCCGCACGCTCATCGTGGGCGAGACGTTCGCGATGCGCCTGACGGCGTTCGACGTCGCGATGGACGGGACCCTCTCGAACCGCCGCGAGTGGGCGCCCCTGCCCGCGCCCCCGGACGGGATCTGCCTGGACGCCGAGGGGTGCGTATGGGTGGCGGTCCCGCTGAGCCCCGGAGCGTTCCTGCGCGTCCGGGAGGGCGGCGAGATCGTGGAGCGCATCGACCTCCCCGACTCCGGCGGGTTCGCCTGCATGCTCGGCGGCGAGGACGGCTGCTCGCTCTTCCTGCTGGAGGCTTCGCACTCCACGCCGGGCGCCATCGAGCGCGGCAACGCCCGCATCCGCGTCGCCCGCGTGAGCGCGCCGCACGCGGGCTGGCCGTGAGCGGCGCCCCGCGTCAGCGGTAGCGCCTGGGCCGGAACGACCGGCCACGCGCGCTCGGCCGACCGAACGGGGCTCGCGGCGCCTCCGTGGTCGTGCCGGACGCGCCCGACGGCGAGGCCGGTGGGGCCGCGCGACCCGTCGCGCGCGGGCCGGGCTCCGGAGCGCGGGTGTGGCCCGTCTCGTCGCCCGCGACGGGGATCCGCATCCGGATCAGGCGCTCGATGTCTCGGAGATAGCCGCGCTCGTCGTGATCACAGAACGAGATGGCGACGCCCTCGGCGCCGGCGCGAGCCGTTCGACCGATGCGGTGCACGTAGCTCTCCGGGATGTTCGGCACGTCGAAGTTCACGACGTGGGACACGCCTTCCACGTCGATTCCGCGGGCAGCGATGTCCGTGGCCACCAGGACGCGCGCGGAGCCCGTCTTGAACGCGGCCAGCGCCCGCTCCCGGGCGCCCTGTGACTTGTTCCCGTGGATCGCCTGGGCGCGAACGCCGGCCCGCTCCAGCTGCGTGGCCACGCGGTTCGCGGCGTGCTTGGTTCGCGTGAAGACGAGCGCGCGCGTCACGTCGTGACCGTCGAGAAGACGCTCGAGCAGGGCGCGCTTCTCCTGGCGACCCACGAAGTAGACCGACTGCGCCACGCGGTCCACGGTGGACGCCACGGGGGTCACCGCGACGCGCACGGGGTCCACCAGGATGTTCCGCGCGAGGACCTCGATGTCTCGCGGCATGGTGGCCGAGAACAGGAGCGTCTGCCGCTCGCGTGGCACGGCGCTGACGATGCGACGCACGTCGGGCAGGAACCCCATGTCCAGCATTCGATCGGCCTCGTCGAGCACGAGGATGCCGACGTCACGAAGGCGAACGAAGCCCTGCTGCATCAGATCGAGCAGGCGACCCGGTGTGGCGACGAGCACGGACACCCCCCGCTGGATGGCGCGAACCTGGCGGTCCTGCCCCACGCCGCCGAACACGACCGTGTGGCGCACGCCCGTGTGTCGCCCGTAGGCCGCGAAGCTCTCGCCAATCTGCGCGGCGAGCTCGCGGGTGGGCGAGAGCACCAGGACGCGGATGCCCCGCGCAGCGGGCGTCGTTTCGGAGAGGCGCTGCAGGATCGGCAGCGCGAAGGCCGCCGTCTTGCCGGTGCCGGTCTGCGCGCAGGCGAGCAGGTCGCGGCCCGCGACGACGTGCGGGATCGCCTGGGTCTGGATGGGCGTGGGAGCGACGTAGCCTTCGGCGCGTACGGCACGCACCAGGGGCTCGATGAGGTGAAGATCCTCGAAGCCACGAGGCGTCGAAGCGAGGGAAGGGGGGGGAGCGGAGGCTCCTTGAAACTGTGTGTCGAAATTCACTTTGAAACCTGTCTGTACCTGCGCGTCGTGCTCGCGAGCAGACGCCCAGGCGCTTGCGAAATGGGAACGGCGGTCGGCCGAGAATTGAGATGGGCTCGTCGCGCGTTCCGCCCCTCTCGAAGGAAGGGCGGGCGGAGTATGGCACATCCCGGCGCGCTTGCAGGTCGGCCGCCTGCGCCCCGGGGGAGGCCGACGCCGGCCCGGCGCCGTCGTCGCGGGGCGCCAGGCCCCGGAACGCCGGGTTTGTCGGCTCGTCCAGGGTGAACCAGACAGCCCGGGCCCGGCAGGCCGAAGGGTCACGCGCCCCCGTCGACCCGAAGGCAGCGGGCAGGCTCGGCCGGCCCGTTCCGCCTCAGAAGGCGCTCACGCTCGTCCACTGCCCGCCGCCGACGGCCTGGTGCAGCCACTCCGCGACCGACACCCCCTGCACTCGGGCATCCATCCGCGGCGGGAACGTCGCCAGCAGCTCGCCGTAGGTCGTGTGCGAGATGAACGCGTGGGTCGTGCCCGTGTCGAAGAAGACGCGGAATCCCGGATACGGGGAAACCAGGTGGTCCCGCAGGTCGCGCAGCCCTGCGGTGAACTTGTGCGCCGGATAGTCCGGGGGAAAGAACGCGTCCATCGACGCGCAGCCGCCCTCGCCGAAGCCGAGCATCATGCGCATCTGCGCGTCCTCCGACGTCTCCAGCAACCCGCCGCGGAAATCCGGATACTTCCGGAGCACGTACCGGATGAGCTGCTCGGCGAACGCACCATCCGGGCTGTGGAGGCATTCGGGGCAGTCCTGCGGAAGCGTCGCGCCGAGGTTCCACGTCTCGCGCATCCTCTGCTGCCAGCAGGCCGGCAGGTACGCGTTGCTCATGTACGACGCCGAGTCGATGACGAGGATCACCTCGGAGCTGGGGAACATGCTGCGCGCCTTCGGGTAGTTGTACCCGGCGCCCCAGCCGCCCGCCGAGGATCCCGAGAGGACCACCTGGGATGCGTTCGGCAGCGTCGCGTACATGCGCTCGAAGATCCGGGTCACGTTCTCGTAGCCCTTGAACTGGTAGGTGGTCCCCGCGACCACCTGGTTCTCGGCGTTTCCGGCGTAGATGTCGCCCGAGCAGTACGGGACGAACACCAGGTTCCAGTCCGCGAACGGGTTGTTGGGCGTCGCACGGTTGGACGCGCCGAACGAGGCCTCGATCTTCGCGATGCGCGCGGGCGCCTCCGACGGATCGAACGTGAACGCCACCGCGCAGGAGAACGCGTTGAAGCACGCGGCTCCTTCCTCCAGGAAGACGAAGAACTTGTCGGACGCCGGGTTTCGGTTGACGAAGATCCCCGTCGGGTTGCCGTTTCGGCAGACGGCACCCTCCACGGGCACGTAGGTCCACTGCATGGGCGGCGTCTCGAGCGGCACGCCCGTCGGGGGCGGCCCCGACCCGGCTGCGCCGCCGACACCCGCGCCGCCGACGCCCGCGCC
>CAZARU010000217.1:0-8150 GCA_964487605.1 uncultured Polyangiaceae bacterium | reverse complement strand
CTTCTTGTCGAGGCCGTAGGCGAGCGCCGCCGCGGTCGGCTCGTTGATGATGCGCTTGACGTCCAGCCCCGCGATCTTCCCGGCGTCCTTCGTCGCCTGGCGCTGGCTGTCGTTGAAGTAGGCCGGGACCGTGATCACCGCCTCGGTCACCTTCTCGCCCAGGTAGTCCTCGGCCGCCTTCTTCAGCTTGCCGAGCACCTTGGCGGAGATTTCCGGAGCCGCCATCGCCTTTCCGCGCACCTCGATCCACGCATCACCGTTCTTGCCCTGGGTCACCTTGTACGGAACGCGCTTGGCCTCTTCGGTGACCTCGTCGAAGCGGCGTCCCACGAAGCGCTTGGAGCTGAAGACGGTGTGCTCGGGGTTGGTCACGGCCTGCCGCTTCGCGATCATGCCGACCAGGGTCTCGCCCTTCTCGTCCCACGCGACGACGGACGGCGTCGTGCGCGCGCCCTCCTCGTTCACGATCACCTTGGGCTCCTTGCCCTCCATGACGGCGACGACGCTGTTGGTCGTCCCGAGGTCGATACCGATGATCTTGCCCATGGCTCGTAGGTCTCCTGTGCAGTGTGGTGCGGGCGCGAGTGCCGGTGGTTTCCGGTTCTGGTGCAACCGCGTCGCCGCGGTGTCTGACGGGTTCCTCGCAGGGGCTGGGTCGCAACGCCGGTCTGGACATTCCCGGCCCGGAGCGAAGGTCGGCCGAAGGTAATCACCGAGATCCAGGGGTCAACCAGGTGGGGCAAGAAGCACGCCGAGCACGCCGTCCTTGACCACCACCACGACCCGACTAACCTCCGCCTCCCCTGCCGGGGCCGTAGCTCAGCTGGGAGAGCGCCGCGTTCGCAATGCGGAGGTCAGGGGTTCGATCCCCCTCGGCTCCACTCACCCCGCCAGCCCTCGGGGACGAGACGGTCACGCCGTTCGACGACGCGCACGGCGCCGGAGTGCGCCCACCCCTCCGAGCAGCGCGGCGAGCGCCCACGGCGAACCGCCGCGCGCGGGAGCGGACACCGAGCACCCGCCGCCGTCGCCGGCCTCCGAGCCGTTGGCGGACGCCGCCGGGAAGCAGGCTCCGACGTCCTCCGCGCACGTGAGGCCGGCAGAGCACGAGTCGTTCGAAGTGCAAGCACTGCTGCAGAAGGCGTCCTCGGGCGCGCCCGACGGCGTGATGCACAGGTAGCCCGTGGGGCAGGCGCCGGTGCACGGCCGCCCCTGCGGCGACTCACTCCCCGCGCCCGCGGCGCCACCGGACCCCGGCACGTCCACGGGGGGCTCGCTCGAACCGGTGAGCGCCCAGTAAGGTGGTTCGTAGCCCCCGCGCGTGGCCGCTTCGAGCGCCGTAGCGACGATGAGGTCGCGCCACGCCGACACGTCGCCGTAGATGGGCGTCGTGCAGCCCTCCCCGCCGCGCGACACCACGCCGATCACCTTCCCGGCGGCGTCGAGCGCGGGTCCTCCGGAGTCGCCCTGACAGACGCCCGTGTCTCCCAGGAACTCCGACGAGGCGACGGCGCCTCCGACGCTGCACTGGCCGGTCGTGCACTGCACGGTGAGGTCGCGGAGCACCTTGCGGCCCCCATCGAACCGGAAGCCCTCGGCGCCGTAGCCCACGGCCACGTACGGCTCGCCGGCCTGCGCTTCGAGATCGATGCGAGGAACTCCGGGAGCGGTGACGCTGGCGGGAACCGAGTCGCGAAGGATGACGAGCGCCACGTCGAAGCCGCACGTGTCGATGCCCTCGGTCGGCACGATGACCTCGTCACCGCGGAACCACGGCGACGACTCCTGCATCTGGATGTCGGGGGTGACGTTCACGGCGCTGCCAGGGTACGCGCTGCCGAAGGGCGTCTGGTTGCAGCGCACTCCCCCGGAGGTCAGGTTCTGCGCCACGCAGTGGCGTGCCGTGAGCACGAGGTTCGGTGCGATGAGCGAGCCCGTGCAGCTCCCACCACGCTGGCCGACCTGGGTGATCATGCCGACCACGAACGTGTTGTCGAAGTCGTACTGCCCTCCGAGGATGGCCGAACGCGCCGTGTCGGCCGGCGCGGCTCCATCGTCGGTACCGCCGCAGGCCAGAGTGCTGCTCGTGAGGAGCAGGAAGAAAGCTCGTCGAAGCATCGCAACCTCGTGCCGAAGAGAAGGCTGCTACGATTCCCACCCCGGCCCGCGAGGGTCAAGCGCCGATCCGAGCCACCTGCGTGACCTCCGTCATCCGAGCCAGCCGCCGCGTCCGAGCGCCCCATGATGCAGTGTGGCAAGCGCTCTCGACGGCGGAGGGGCTCGCGCGCTGGCAGGCGGACGAGGCCAACGGTGGGCTCGACCTGGGGCGCTTCGGGCTCTCGTGGCCGAGCCTCGGGGTCTCGATGGACGTCGAGGTCGTGAACGCGACCGAAGGCGAGCGCCTCGTGCTGCGCAGCTCCCTAGGACTGACCGAGATCACCGTCGGTGACGAGGTCACCGTCACCCACACGACCAGCGACGAACGCGACATCGACGGACAGCGCGCCTCGTGGGAGCTGAGCCTGGCAATCCTCGCCCACGCGGTGGAGGCGCAGCGCGGACGCAACCGTGTCGTCTTCTGGTTCGGCGCGCCCGTGCGCACGCGCCCGGACGCCGTTCACGTCTTCTTCACGGACGCCGCGGCGCTTCAGACGTGGCTCGGCACCTCCGGCGGAATCGGCGAAGCGGGCACTCCCTGGGAGGTGACCCTTCAGAGCGGTCAGCGCCTGGCGGGGAGCGTCGTCTGCAACGTGCCCGGACACGACGTGCTCCTCGCGTTCGACGGCGGAGCGTCCCTGATGGCGCTCCGCACGCTCCCTGGGCCCCGCGACGACGAGCGGCTCGTCGCGCTCATGCTCTCGGCGTGGGGAGCGACGCACCCGCCGCTGCCGCTGCTCGTGGGGCTCGAGCGCGCGCTCGGTCGCCTGGCGCTGGTGCTGCGGCCTCGCGGCGACGCGTGACGCCTCACCCCGCGTCGCGGCAGCAGCGCGTGCCCGTGCTGTAGTCGAAGTACGACGGAGCGTGGCTCGAGACGCGCGCCTCACACCCGCTGGTCGTCGCGCGCGCGTAGAAGCCGCCCACGAACACGCCCCGGGGGTCGTCCACCCACTCGTCCAGGTTGCCGACCATGTCGTAGGCGGACTCCTTGCCCCAGGCGCTGGCGCAGGTGGCCGTCGTTCCAGTGAGCCTCAGCACGGGATCGACGTCGCGCTCGACGAGGAGGTTCAGGCGCGGATCGCGATGGCCCGTCGAGGCGTTGCCGTGCAGCACGTACGCCGGATGATAGTACCGGTACACGTTGCACTTCGAACGCTCGAACGCCGCGCCGTAGGGGAACTTCGCGTCGCGCTCGCCGCGGCACGCGGTGACCCATTCGTCGCGCGTACACAGGCGCTTGCCCGCCTGTTCGCAGGCGGAGCGCGCGACCGTCATGGACAGATAGCCCTGGGGCACCACGCCCGGACGCGACACGGCGCGGGCGACGAAGTCCGCCTCGACCTGCCACGCGGGCAGCTCCGGCAAGGGCATCGCTCGGGCGGCGGCGTCGCCCGCCTCGTGCCGCCGCTTCTCCCACACCTCGCGGATCTCCGTCATCAGGCGAGGGTGCGGCGGATAGAACGGCGAGAGCGGCCTTCCGCTCGCGGTGTCTTCCATGGAGGCCTCCCACCGATCGACGCAGAAGCTGCGGACGCGCACCATGTCGGACGAGCAGCTCCGGGGCGCCTCTTTCCTTCCGGGGGCCACGGCCGCATCCTGCGCGAACGCCGTCGCGACGGAGCTCGCCGCTCCGAGCGCGGCCAGGACGCGAGACGCGAGACGCATGGGCGGTGGACGCTTTCACGACCCGCACGACGAGGGCAAGAGATCCGCCGACCGCGCGGCGCTCCTCGAGCGCGTTCGGCGCGCGGCGCGCGGCAACGAGCGCATCGTCGAAGCCTTCCGGAGCGTACCCCGCGAGGTCTTCGTGCCCGCCGCGCTGGGCGAGCAGGCCTACGACGATCGCGCCCTGCCCCTCGCGGACGGTCAGACCATCAGCCAGCCGACGATGATCGCCATCATGCTCGCGGAGCTCGACGTGACCGCGGAGTGCCGTGTCCTCGAGGTGGGCGCAGGCTCGGGGTACGCGGCGGCGCTCCTGTCCCGCCTCGCACGCGAAGTCCACACGGTGGAGCGCCTGCCCCTGCTCGCGAACGTCGCGCGCGAGAACCTGGCGCGCGCGGGCATCACGAACGTCACCGTCCACGACGGCGACGGGAGCCTGGGCCTCGAGCACCTCGCGCCGTTCGATCGCATCCTGGTCTCGGCAGGGGCCAGGGACATCCCGTCCCCGCTGGTCGAGCAGCTGGCGGCCGGGGGCAGAATGGCCATCCCGACGGACGCCGTCGGAGGTCAAGTCCTTCAGGTGGGGCAGCGGGACGCTTCGGGCGTCGTGCGCTTCGCCCAGAGCGTGCCGTGTGCGTTCGTCCCCCTCGTCACGCAGAGCCGACGGTTCGACTCGTGAACGCCATGGGCGTCGACCCGATCCGCTCGTACGCCCGATGCCACAAGCGATCGCGCTCCACGTCGAAGACGATGTCGGCGTCGGTGTCCGTGGGCAGCCACGCCCCCGCGCGGATCTCGTTCTCGAGCTGGAGCGGGGCCCAGCCCGCGTACCCCACCAGGCCGAGCAGGCTGGGAGGCACCTCGCCCTTCGCGGCGCGCTCGAGCACGACGCGTGAGGCGCACGCCGTGATGCCGCACCCGACGTCGAGCTGCCCGTCGACGTCGGTGAGCTTGTGCTCGGTCTTGTAGAGCAGCCACACCTGCTCCGGAGACACGGGCCCACCGATGCGGACGGGCCGGTCGATGATGCGCGGATCCGGCGCGACGTCCGCGCGGACGATGAGCTCGCTCAAGGTCATGACGTCCCGGCCGTTGATGACCCAGCCGAACGCCCCCTCGGAGCCGTGCTGCGCCAGGAGCACGACCGATTGATCGAAGTTGGGGTCGCCCAGAGGCGGCGCAGCGACGAGCAGGCCGGGCGCGAGCGACGAGGACATCTGGCAGGCAGCCTAGCACGCTGGCGCGGAGGCCGCGCTCGGCGCCGCGTCACTCGAAGATCATGCCGGCGTAGCCGACGACGCGATCGTGGTCACCGGTGACGTCGCCGGAGGACCCGTACCGCACCAGCTCGCCGCGAGTGGCCCCGAGGACCGCGGCGGCGTGGAGAGCGACCGTGGTAGGCACCACGCCGCACATCGAGATGTCTCGCGAGCGCACGACGTCGAAGAGGCCGGGCGCATCGAACCGAAGCGCCGCATCCAGTGCGAGCTGGTCGAGCGCGCGCGCCTCGTCGGCGGCGAGGTAGTGCGACATGTCCGTGCTCGCGACGACGAGCACGTCGCGGCCGCTCTCGACGACGGCGCGCCCGAGCGCGCGCCCCAGATCGCCGCACTCCTGGGCGCTCAGTGGCCCGAGGCACACCGGCACGATGCTCACGTCGGGCCGCCGAGCGCGCAGGAACGGGAGATGCACTTCGAGGGAGTGCTCCCGCAGATGCGCGGCGCGGTCCTCCTCGAGCCCCGCGCGAGCGAGCAGGAGGGCGGCGAGGGCCTCGTCCACGGGCACCGAGTCTCCGGGCAGCTCCCACGTTCCGCGCGGCCAGAGCGCGCGACGTGCGCCGAGACCGGTGTGGTTCGGACAGAGCACGATGGCGACCTCGGGCACCTCGACGCGAGCGTACGTCTCCCCGGCGATCCTCCCGCTGTAGACCCATCCGGCGTGCGGCCCCACGAGCACCGTCGCGCGACGGGGCGCCGACACGCCGGGCGCGAGGAGATCCGCGACCTCCGTCACGAGCTGGGCAGGGTTCCCGGGATAGAACCTGCCGGCCACCGCGGCCTCGCGCACCCAACTCACCCCGCCATTCTAGCCGATTTACAGCGGGATCCGACCCACCGGCGGCGGTACGCGGGGAGGCGCCTGCAGCGCGATTCCCATTTCCACGGTCTCCACTATTGTGTGCGCCCCATGCGCACGACCTTCCACGGAGTCCGAGGGTCGGTCCCTGCGCCCGGTCCCGGCACGGCGAAGTACGGTGGAAACACTTCGTGCGTGGAGGTGGCCCTCGCCGACGGCACGACGCTGGTGCTGGACGCGGGCACGGGCCTGCGTGGGCTCGGCGTGGATCTGGTCAAGCGCGGCGTGACGGGCACGCTCCACCTGCTCCTTTCGCACGTGCACTGGGATCACATCCAGGGCCTGCCGTTCTTCGCGCCCATCTGGACCAAGGACACGTCGCTGTGCATCCACCCGCTGGCGAACGAGCCCCAGGAGCGCTTCCGCCGCCAGCTGACCATCTTCGACGAGATTCACTTCCCCGTGCGCGTGCGCGACATTCCCGCGCGCATCGAGTTCGCCAAGCACGACTCGGAGAGCTGGCGCATCGGCTCGGCCACCATCACCCGGATCTCGCTGAACCACCCCGGCGGCGCCCAGGGCTTCCGCATCGTCGACGACGACGGCTCGAGCGTCGCCTACCTCACGGACAACGAGATCTCCGGGACCGGCGCCGTGTGCTCCCTGGAGGAGCTGGCGCGGTTCGCCGACGGCGTGGACGTCCTCATCCACGACTCGCAGTACCTGGCCGACGAGATGCCCCTGAAGCGCGGGTGGGGCCACTCGGTCGTGGACGAGGTCTTCGAGCTCGGGAAGCTGGCGCGCCCCAAGCAGCTCCTGCTCTATCACCACGATCCGGCGCGCACCGACGCAGCGCTCGACGCCATGAGTGAACGCGCCGTCGACTGGTTCGCCACGGAGCGACCCGAGGTGTCGCCGCTGGTGGCGTACGAGGGGCTGAGCCTGGGCTGAGGGCCGCGTCGCGCACGGCGCGCGGGTGCAGATTGGGCGATCGTGCGCCGGCCTCTGACGCTGAACTCCGCGAAGCCCGATGTGAGTCCGCAGCACCACCGCGACCCACTCACGGGCCGTCGCAGCGAATCTTGAAGAGCACGCCGTCGGCGCCCGCGTTGCGGTTCATCGCCGCCCAGAAGTAGCGGCCCCCGAGCGACGCGAAGCTCTCGCCGAAGACGGCGATGAGCGCCCCCGCCGTGGCCGGAACCATGAGGCTCCCGAGGGGAGTGAACGTGGACGGTGGTCGATAGCGCGTCACCTTCGGCGCGAGCGGCGCCGAGAACGTCTGCTCCGTGGTGATCAGCAGGCCATCCTTGCCCCCCGACGGCGCGAGCGCGGCCATCGAATGCATCCCGTCCGGGGCGTCGTAGACGGTGATGCCGTCCCCGAGCTGTCCGAAGCCGGACGCGGAGAAGATCGCCGCCTTCTGATAGAGCGAGACGCGCTGGCCGAAGCCGCCGAACTCGTTGGCCGTCGAGAACTTCTCCACGAAGACGTTGCCGTTGAAGTCGGCGGCGATGGGTCCCCCGAAGCCCGTCCACGAGGTCATTCGTGCGGACGGCACGCAGGACGCGCCGAAGAAGGAGTCGTTCTCGCAGACGTCCGCTCCGTAGAGCCCGTTGTCGCTGGTGCCCGGCAGGGACGCTTCGATGGGCGACAGGCCGCTGAACAAGATCCGGCGCGTCGTGCCGCTGCCGACCCCGAGCGCCGAGTAGAACCCGATGGCCGCCCCACGCGAGAGCACGCTGCCGCTCGCGTCCACGAGGATGGCTTCGCCGCCGAGACTAGGAAGCGTGTACGACAGCAGCGACTGGCCCCAGGGGAGGTCCGCTGGACCGCCCCAGAACACGGTGCCGGCGTCCGAAGGAATGCCGGATGGCGTCACGTCGACGTCCGTGAAGGCGAGGTTTCCCGACGCCGCCGCCGCCCGATGCCAGCGCGGCAGGCGAACCGTCCGCGGCGTGGGCACGGAGACGCTCAAGGGACCGCCGTGGTGCCCCCAGGACGGCGGTGGCACCACGTTGGGCGGGGTGGACTGTCCGGCGACGGGGAAGTCGACCTCGTGGACGCGGATCACGCCGCAGGACACCACGACGTTGGAGCTCGCGAACGAGAAGTACTGGACGTACTCCGAGGCATCGAGGACCGGGAGGGTGGAGTCGTTCACGAACGTGGGGGCGTCGCTGCCGGCGTCGACCGGCGCTCCTCCCGCGCCGCCGCCGACTCCCGCGCCGCCACCGGCACCCGCAGCGCCGCCC
>CAZARU010000216.1:0-8164 GCA_964487605.1 uncultured Polyangiaceae bacterium | reverse complement strand
GCTCGCAGCCGAGCCGCCGGCGCTCGACCCCGCGGCGCCGGACGCCGAACCGGCGCTCCCGCCCGACGCGCCGCCCGTGCCCCCGGTACCGCCGAAGAACATCCCGCCGGTCCCTTGTCCGGCGCTTCCGCCGGTTCCCGCGGCTCCGTCGGGAACGCACGCGCCACCCTCGCACTTCTCTCCCACGGGACAGACGGCGCCGGTGCAGTCGCTCACGCAGCCGCCCCCCTGCTCGCAGTGCTCCCCGCCCGCACAGCTCTTCCCCTCGCATCCGGGCTCGACGCAGATCCCGCGCGAGCCGTCGCACACGCGAGAGCCGGCACAACCACCACACGCGCACTGGGTGATGCAGATCCCGTGCTCGCAGTACTGGTCGGCTTCGCAGGTCACCCCGATGCAGGGGTTCACGCATGCCCCGCCACGACACACCTGCCCGAACGGACACGTGACCCCGTCACAGGGCCCCTGGCACGTCCCCATCACGCAGACCTGCCCCGCCGGACACGTCACCGTCTCGCAGGCGGGGTCGACGCAGAATCCGTCGGCACGGCACACGAGCGCAGGTGGACACTTGAACTCGGAGGATCCGCACTTCGCGATGCAGGTCCCCTTGTCGCAGATCTCTTCCGGCGGACAAAGGTCGCCGTCGTCGGCGGTACCGTCGCAGTCGTCGTCCAGGCCGTTGCAGGTCTCGGTGAGCTCTTGCTTGCGCTGCACGCACTCCATGACGCCGTTTCGGCACTGGGTGGCACCGAAGGAGCACTCCCCGAGAAAGCCCGTGTCGCACTCCTCACCGCCGCCGGAGCACTGAATCCCCTCCACGCGCGTGAGCAGGTCCTCGAAGTCGTTGTCGCCACCGCTGAAGAGATCCTCCCACCCGAAGTAGAACGCGTTCGGGATGACCTTGCTGTCCATGATCAGCAGGTGGATGTAGCTGTTGGGGCCAACGTTGTCGTCGTTGTACGCCTTCTCGGAAAAGAAGACGTACCCGAGCGTGCCCACCGGGTTGACGAAGTTGACGCAGTTGGGAAACGAGTAGCCCTGCGTCGTCGCCTGGAAGAACGCGACGTCGCCCCCCGCGTAGCGAGGGTGATTCCGGATGTCCAGGACCCTGACGGTGCCGACGCCGTCGGCGCAGTTGATGAACTCCACCAGGTCCGAGAAGGCGGGCTTGGTACCGGTGACGTTGTACCAGCCGAACGAGTTCCGCTGACTTCCACCGCGGGCCAGCACCGTGAACGTCAGCGCGCAGCCGGGCGTGAAGGTCTCGGGAGTCGTTGCGGCCTCCGTGAGCGGATCGATCGTCTCCCCCTGGGCGTTGAGGTACCCCACGAGGTTGCCGCCCACCGGGATGGTCGTCCCGTTGGGCTGCTGCAGCGCTCCGGCCGGGCGAACGACGGCCGAAGCGGCGAGAGCCAGCGCAGCGGCGAGTCGCAGCCTCATGCGGGCATGATCGCAGCGCCTCTGGCGGCCAGCAAGCCGCGAACGGGACGTGCCCGCGGCGCCGGCTCGTGATCCGCCAGCGCCGCCGTGAAAAGCGCCGCCATCGCGCGTTCTTGGCCAGCCGCTTCGCCCGCGCGCGCGTGCGGAGCTAACCTCGGTCCGGGTCCCGTGCGCCGAACCATCGCTGCCGCCTTCGCCCTCGCGATGCTCGACACCGCGTCGTCGCCTTCCGCGAAGGAGGTCACCCGCCAGGAGCCGCCGAGCAGCCTGGAGCCGCCGGTCGCGCGCGCTCGCGTGAGTCACTCCGCGCAGCGCGTGACGCGGTGCCGGCCGACGTCGGGCAAGGAGCGCGCGGCGTGCGACGCGCACCGTGAGCCGGCGGTCGCCGCCGCCACCGTGCAGCTCGTCCCGATCGCTGCCGCCAACCTCGCGGCCGACGACGAGCGCTCCCCGGTGTCCGTCACCTTCGCGGCGGACGCGGCGCCGCAGCAGCGCGACGTCGATCTCGCGCCCGGCGAGTGGGAGGTGCGCTTCGGTCCGCCCCCGCAGCCACGCTTCCGCGTGGCGGCCCACGACGAGATCGCCATCGCCGCGCGCACGCTCCTCGGGAGCTGCGTTTACGACACGAAGCGTGGGGACTGCCGCCTCGACCCCGCGCCTCGGGCTCGTTCGGCGGAGGTCGGGCCGCTGGTGCGCTGAGGACCGTCCACGCGCCGGGCGCGGGAATTCCCTCTGGACCTCGGCGGTTGGTCGCGCCTAGAAGAGCGGCATCCCATGGACGTCCGAGCGCTCAACGAAATCGTCGCGAAGGAGAGCGCCTTCGTGGACGACCTCACCGCGGAGGTGGGCAAGGTCATCGTCGGCCAGAGCTACATGGTCGATCGGATCCTGATCGGACTCTTGACCGGGGGACACGTCCTCCTCGAGGGCGTCCCCGGCCTGGCCAAGACCCTGACGGTCCGCACCATCTGCGACGCCATCCTCGCCAAGTTCGCGCGCATCCAGTTCACCCCGGACCTCCTCCCCGCCGATCTCGTCGGAACCGTCATCTACAACCAGAAGACCGGGGAGTTCACGTCCAAGCTCGGTCCGGTCTTCGCCAACCTGGTCCTCGCCGACGAGATCAACCGGGCGCCCGCGAAGGTGCAGAGTGCGCTCCTCGAGGCGATGCAGGAGCGGCAGGTCACCATCGGCGACAAGACCTACGAGCTGCCGAACCCCTTCATCGTCATGGCGACGCAGAACCCCATCGAGCAGGAGGGAACGTACCCGCTGCCCGAGGCCCAGATCGATCGGTTCATGCTCATGGTGCGGGTGGGCTATCCGTCGCGAGAGGAGGAGCGGCAGGTCATGGATCGCATGACGTCGACCGTGACGGCGAAGGCGAACTCCGTGACGAGCACCGAACGGCTCCTGGAGGCGCGCAAGGTCGTGCGGGACGTGTACGTCGACGACCGCGTGAAGGACTACATCGTGGACGTCGTCTTCGCGACCCGCGAGCCCGAGGGTCGCGGCATGAAGGACCTGGCGTCGCTCATCGAGTTCGGCGCGAGCCCGCGCGCCAGCATCGCGCTGAACCTGGCCGCGCGAGCCCACGCGTTCCTCCGCCACCGCGGGTACGTGACCCCGGAGGACGTCAAGGCGGTCGGCCCCGACGTGCTCCGTCACCGCATGGTCCTCAGCTACGAGGCGGAGGCCGAGGAAGTGACCGCGGAGGACATCGTCCGCCGGGTCTTCGAGGTCGTCGAGGTCCCCTGACGCTCACTCGGGCGTCTTGAAACGCACCGCGAGCGTGACGGATCCGCCCGGCTTGACCACCGCGCTCCGCGACTGCGTGCCGAACTCCGGATGCGTGAACACCGCGGTGACGGACCCGGCCGGAACTTCGATCCCGGTCTTCGGCGTCGAGCCGAGCGCTCGGCCGTTCACCGTGACCGACGACGGCGGGATCGAGTTCACGTTGACCGTGCCCGTACCCGCGACGGGCGCAGGAGCAGGAGCCGGCGCCGCGGCAACGGGCGCCGGCTTCGGCGCAGCCGCCACGGGTGCGGCGGCGACGGCCTTGGGCGCGGCCGCCACCGGAGCAGGAGCGACCGCAACCGGCTCCGGCGGCTCCTCGGGCTCCGCTTTGCCGGGCTTCGACAGGTTCACGACCACGGTGCGCTCGGGTTCGCCGGGCTCGAACTCGATCTTCTGACGAAACTCGGCGAAACCGGCCTTCTTCGCGATGATGAAGTGCTCCTGATTCGCGGGGATCGCGAGCTTGATCGGCAGCTTCGTGAGAGCCCGGAGCTCGTCGCCGATGGCCAGCCTCACGTCCGCGCCACCGGCGTTCTCGCCTTCCTCGATGCGGACGACGCCCTTGGCCACGATGGGCTTGATCTCGAGGTCGGTCACCGCGCTCGCGCTCACCTCGATGGTCTTCTCGAACGGCTCGAACGCGTCGCTTCCCGCCACCTTGATTGAGTGCTCCCCGGGCGACACGTCGGCCAGCTCCTGCGGAAGCGGGCCAATCTCCTTGCCGTCGAGCCAGAGCTTGAGTCCGACGCCCTTGCTGCTGATGCGCACGGTCCCCGCCGTGCGCGAGCCGAGCTTCAGGTTGGCGACCGCCTCCTTGCCGGCGCCCACCTCCACGATGTGCTCTGAGGCGTCGGCGTAACCGGGGGCCATCGCCTTCACGCCGTACTTGCCGGGCTTCAGGCGCTCGACGCGGCACTGTGGCTTCGTGCAGCGGCGCTCGCCGTCGACGAAGACCTCCACGTTGTCGACGCTCTCGCTCCCAGGCCCCGACACCGCGATGAGGAGGGTGCCGTCGCGCGGCATCAGGAGCAGCGCCACGGCCCCCAGTAGCGCTAGGGCCAGCACGACGGCCACGGCCACGAGCGCCTTCGGCACGCCGCTCTTCCGCGCGGGCGCGAACGACGGGTCGATGTCCGACAGCGAAGGCGCGCGCTGCACCGCGAGCGCGCCCGGATCGCCATCGCTCGCGGGCACCGCAGGCATGGGCGCCATTCCGGCCGGCGCCAACCCGGGGGCCGGCAGGGGCGCCGACGGCGCCGCGCCCACGAGGGGGGCAGGTGCGGAGGGGACGGGAGCCGACGGTGGCATGGGCGCCGACTGCGGAGTGGGCGCCGCTGGCGGCGACGACGGTGCGGCACGAGACATCAGCGCCGCCGTCGAGGCCGCGGCGGCGCTGACCTCGGGCGTGGGCGATCGCGGAAACATCGGGGCGGACGAAGGCGGCGGCGTGGGCACCGTCGGCATCACACCGCCGAAGGGCATGGTCTTCGAAAGCGCCTTCTGAGGCAGGGGCGGCTTCACCGACCTGGGTGGCGCGAGCGGGGTCGAGACCGCAGGCGCGGGAGCAGGCGCGCCGGCTGCGGGTGGCGCTTCGAACTTCGGCATGGCGGGCGCGAGCAAGGCGTCCGGTGGCGGAACGGATCGAACGATGCGAGTGACCTCGTCGTCGTCGTCCTCGTCGGCCAGGTCCCAGTCCATGCCGGGCTGAGTCGGCATCGACGGCGGAGGCGGCGGAGGCGCGGGCATCCAGGGACGTGACCACCCCGGCGGGACCGAACCCTTCGCGGGCGGAGCCGGAGCCGGCGGGAGTGGACCCGGCTTGCTCGTGGGGCTTCCGCCAGCACCGGTGGCGCCTCTCAACGCGTCGAAGACGTCGAGATCCCCAGAGCCCCCTGAACCGTCGTTCGAGTCTGCCATTGCGTCCGGCGGCAACGGTCGCCGCTGCGCGGTACTTCGCGCCAAATGCCACGGTAGTCAAACCCGACGTCTGGACGGCGTCCAAACCCGCCCGGACGGCTGGGGAGGGCATCCCGCCACGAAAGCGCGGGCGAATCGCCCTGAGGCGGGCCCTGGTACCGCTGGGCACGACGGTTGCTCTGCGGAGGTCACCCCCGAACCGGAGCCCGCGATGTCCTCGTCGTCTCGTCCCGCCCCCCTGGTGACCCTCGCTCTCACGCTCTTCGCCCTGGCGTGCTCGCCCGCGTCGGGTGATCCCCCCACGCCGGAGAGCATGGCGCACGACGATCATGCCGGCGAGACGTTCTTCGACTCCACGGACCTCAAGACCACCTTGACCCTGGAGGGCGAGTTCACGCTCTCGGCCCCGCTCTTCGCGGAAGAGGGAGCCACGCGCGGCGGCTTCCTCCTGGACCGCTGGGCGGACGTCGCCGATGCGCCGGTCAGCTTCGAGGTTCGCGGTGTGTACGACGATGGCGCGGTGACGGACTGGGTGTCGGCCGAGATCACCTGGCAGGAAGGGCCACACGTGGTTGGCCGAGCGGACCTGCCCGACGAGGTGGTCGCCACGCAGTTCCGCATTCCGACCGAGCTGACGGACCACGTGGAGTTCCTGACGTACGCTTCCGTCAAGCCCGAGGCGCAGCTCGAGGACGCCGACGACGATGGGCTCGGCAAGACGCAGCATGCGCTCCGCTCGGACCTTTCGACGTGGGTGAAGTCACGCGCGGACTGGGGCGCTCGCTCGTCGAGCTGCAGCTCGAACACCAGCAAGCACCGCATCGCCATTCACCACACGGAGACACCTTTCAGCGCCTCGGGCGGCTACGCGGCGCGACTGCGTGCGACGCAGGCGTATCACATGGACTCCCGCGGATGGTGCGACATCGGCTACCACTTCCTGGTCACGTCCGACGGAGCGGTGTGGGAAGGGCGGCCGCTCGATCGCCTGGGGTCCCACGTCGGCGGCAACAACTCCGGGAACGTCGGCGTGAGCTACGTCGGCTGCTTTCACCCGGGCTCGAACTGCACGAAGATGGTGGGCGACTCGAAGCCGCCGCAGGCGATGATCGACGGCGGCGGCAAGATCGTCGGACAGATCGCCAAGATCTACGGCATCAGCGTCGACGCCTCGACGGTGAAGGGACACCGCGATCACAGCGGCGCTTCCACCGATTGTCCCGGCAACGATCTGCACGCGCGCCTGGGCGACATCCGCTCGATCGCGAAGAACGGTGCGCCGCCCCCGCCGTCGGCGCCGCCGCCACCGACGGCTCCGCCGGCCTCCGGCGACTGGTCGTGCAGCGGCGTCGCCGGCACGACGCGCAGCGCCACCGGCAAGTACTACGTCACGTCGTTCGGCTGCTGGATCGACGACAGCGGCAAGCACCGTGGGGACCCCAGCGACAACTGCATCCCCTGGTGCCAGGGGCGCGGCAGCGCGAAGTTCGACGCCCTCTGCCCGGGGATGAGCGGGCCGGACTGCGAGCGAAAGCTCGGCTGGTACACCGCCGGCGCCGATCGCTTCGGCTGTGGCTCGCGCCTGCGCGTCACGAATCCGAAGACGGGCAAGAGCGCCGTCGTCGCCGTCATCGATCGCGGGCCCGCCTGCTGGGTCGAGGACAAGGTCGACCACTGGGTCCTCGATCTCTCGTACCCCGCCAGCTACTACCTCTTCGGCGAGCCCAAGGCCGCGACCGAGAAGGGCGCGGTCACGGTCGAAGAGGTGTCCGACGCGACGCCCCTGGGCCCGTGGACCGGCGCGACGCCGCCTGCCCCTGCTCCCACACCGCCCCCGGCATCGGCCACGGGAACGGCGCTGGGCGTCGTGTGGGATCTGGCCACCGGCTCGTCCCCGGCCAGCGCCTCGGCAAAGCGGCTGGGCAACGCCACGCTCTCGATCGACGGGGGCCCCGCCCAGCCGGTGCGCGCGAGTGACGCCTACTGGACGCTCCAGCTCGCCGCCGGGACGCACACCCTGGTCGTCACGGCGCCCGGATACGACACGCAGACGAGCACCCTCAGCGTGAGCGCCGGTGGGGAGACGTGGGCGAGCGTCGGGCTCTGGCCGGCGGCGGCGTCGTCGAGCCTCGACGTTCGCGTGCTGGGGAGCAACGGCGCGCCGCTCGCCGGTGCCATCGTTCACTTGCCGGGTGTCGGCGCGAACGTCGCCGGGTCCGACGGGCGAACGCTCTTCGAGGTGGAGGGTGGGTCCATCGTCGTCGAGGCGTACGGCAGCGGGCATCAGCGCGTGACGCGCACCGTGGCCGTCACCGCAACGACCTCCCACACCGTGGACGTGCAGCTCCCGGCCGCCGTCAAGCCGTCCGTCGTGGGCGGACTGCAGGGCGTCGTTTGGGATCTGTCGAAGTCGTCGAGCCCGTCGTCCACGACCGCACGCCTGGATCAGGCCATCGTGCTCAGCTCGTCGGGGCACGCGCAGCGGGTGAGGGCCGGCGACGCCTACTTCCGGTTCGACACCGCGCCCGGCACGTACACCTTCACCGTGCTCGCCCAGGGCTTCGGCACGCAGAGCTTCTCCAAGGCCCTCACGGCCGGCAAGACGGACTGGGGCTCGGTGGGGTTGTCGCCCGCGCCGTGAGGCGTGCGCGAAGCGCGGAGTGGCGCCTCCGGGGACGGCGCGGCTAGGATGCGGGGATGCATCCTAGCTGGATCGAGGCGTCCACCCTCTCGTGCCTGCTCATCGCCGCGTGCGCGACCGACGAGAAGAGAAAGTCGTCGCCGCGCGACTCGGGCGCACCCGACACGAGCAGCGGTGCGGGCGGGAGCGGGGCCGCGGGCGGTACGGCGGGAACGGCGGGTGCCGGTGGAACGGGGGCCGCCGCCGGAACGGGCGGGATCGCGGGAAGCGGCGGGGTCGGCGGCGCTGCGGCGAGCGGCGGGATCGCCGGTGCCGGCGGCGCTGCGGCGAGCGGCGGAACGGGCGGCGGAGCGGGCATGGCGG
>CAZARU010000215.1:0-8193 GCA_964487605.1 uncultured Polyangiaceae bacterium | reverse complement strand
ATCGCGCCGCGGGCGTCGCGGCGGCGCCCATGGACCTGGCGTGGACGTGCGGGCGTAGAGCGGGCACCGCCGAGCCTGCGCCGGTCCCCGTGGCGTCGGCGGGCGCCGTCCGAGCGGCGGGACCGCGCCCCGACGCAGGGCGGCCGGGCGATCCGCGGCGGCCCGGCTCGCGACGCGCGAGCGCCGTCGGAGATCGGGTCTGCGTCGACTTCTCGCCGGACTTCCCGGACGGCAGCGCCGCGGGTTGGCGCTGCCGCTGGGAGCACGAGCCCGCGCCCTCGCGCCTCTGCGAGCGAAGCGCCGAGGAGCCCGTGCTCGGCGTCGCCTGCGACGCGGCGCGGCCGTGCGTGGATGGAGCGCGGTGCGTCTCGCACACGTGCGTACCGCCACGGCCCGAGCCGAGCTGCTTCTTCGACCGGGACTGCGCGAGCGGCGCGTGCCGCTTCGGCTCGTGCAGGGAGGCGCCGTGAGGGGCGTCGGTGCGGCGTCGGTCGCCGCCGGTCTCTGCGCGCTCGCGTGCTCGGGCGAGACGGCGCCGCCCGCCACGCTGGTCGTCGTCGAGCTCGGCGGCCTGGCCCCGGAGAAGCTGCTGGTGACGCCCGCGGAGCGCGTCCGGTCGCGGCAGGCGCGAGAGGGCACGGTCACGCTCGAGGTGACGTCGGATCCGGGCGGCAGCGAGCTTCGCGTCGAGCACGCCGCGGCGTGTCCACACCCTCTCTCTCCCTCCCAGCTGCAGGCGTCGGCCGTCGTGGTTCGCCTGCGACCGCGCCTCTCTCCGATGGCGGACCTCACCGACGTGGGGTTCGGGGCGCGCTTCACCCTGGAGGCGCGCTCGGCGTGCGACGCGGAGGACCTGCCGGAGCTCGAGTGGCGACAGACGCGCGGGGCGCCGCTCGGGGACGTGCGCGTGACCGCGGAGGGGCGTCGCTTCGAGGGGCGCCTGGCCGAGCGCTCCACGCCGGACCCGCATCACGGCGGCGCCGACGTCGCGTGGGGTCTGGTTCCCCTGTCGCCCGCGACCCGGGGCGAGGTGGCGCTCGAGGTGCGCGCGGCCGGGACGGTGCTGGCGACGGTGGGCGTGGCCGCGGCGTCACGCTCCCGCGGGCTCGACAACGTTCCGGTCGGCGCTCGGTCGCACCTGGCGGGCGAGGGCTGGCGGCTGGAGCGCGCACCCGAGGGCTCGACGGCGGCGCTCGTTCGCAGCGGCGACCTGCACGCGCTGGCTCCGGATCTCGACGGCGAATACGTCCTGCGTGACGAGGGGGACCGACGGCTCGAGCTCAGGGCGGAGCGGTACGATGCAACGCCGCTCGACTGCGGGCGCGCGGGCTGTCACGTCGCGGAGTCGCGCGGGGCCGCGGAAGGGCCCATGACCACCGTGCTCGCCAGGCTCGGGGGCGTCGTTCCCGCGCCGTATCCCGGGTGCGCGCTCGCGTGTCACGCGACGGGTGAGCCCGGCGCGTCCGACGGCGGCTTCGCGCACGTCGCTCGCGAGATCCACGGTGAAGCGTGGGTGTCGGCGCTCGCCGGCACGTGGCCCGCGCTTCCTCGCGCGCTTCGCCGGCTCGGTGGCGTCGGGTGCCTGGCGTGCCACGGCCCCGGCGCCATCCCCACGGCGTCGGCGCGCTGGGCGACGCTGCGCAGCGACGTGTGCGCGACGTGCCACGACGCGCCGCCGCGATACGGACACGTCGCCGCGTGGCGCACGTCGCGGATGGCGCGGGCCGACGCGGACGCGACGGCGCGCACCGACGGTGAGTGCGTGGCCTGCCACACGACGCGCGGGTTCTTGGCCGGCGACGCGGTGAGCGCTCGCGCCGCGCCCGAGCACGCCGGGCCCCTGGGCATCGCGTGCGCGGCGTGCCATGCGGTCCACGACGACGAGCGCGGCGTTCACGTCGCGCCCGGGAGCCGCGATCCGCTCCTTCGCCGCGTTGCGGTGCCGCGCGAGGTGGAAGCCGCCGTCGGCCAACCCGCGCTCGCGGCGAGTCGTGTGTGCCTGCCCTGCCACGCGCCGGGCGACGGCGGTGCGCCGCGCGCGTCGGCGGCGGCGCTGTGGTCGGCGACGGGCGGCGTGCGCGCCGACGGCGAGCCGCTCACGGGTCGCGCGGTGCACGGCGCCGTCGATCGAGGCTGCGTCGGGTGCCACTCGGAGGGACCGCGTCACCTCGAGCGGGGAGCCGGCCACGCGTTCGCGGCGACCGAGCGCGGCTGCGCGTCGTGTCACGACGCCGCGACGGTCGCGCGGACTCGCAGCGAGGGGGATGCGCTCCGTGCGAGGGCCGACGCGCTCCTGGCCGTGGTCGCGCCGCGCCTGCGCGGGACGGGGCGCGCGCCCTCGCGTCCGCCGCACGCGGCAGCGCCGCGACTCGACCTCGCGACGCCTGCCGGACGTGCGGCATGGAACCTGCTGCTCGTCCTCGAAGATCGTGGAGCGTTCCACCACAACCTGCCGTACGCTCGGACCCTGGTGGAAGAGGCCGAGCGCGCGAGCCCTGCGGAGAAGCGACGATGAAGAGGCGACGAGCTCAGCGCGCGCTCTGGGTCCTGGGTGTTCTGGCGGCGAGCCCCGCGGCGATGGCGCAGCCGCCGCCCGGGCCCCCGGCCTCGCCCGGCGTCGCCACCGCCGCACCCGTGGAGATCGCCGTCGTGGACGGGCACGTCACCGCCGCGGATCCGGCGGTGGGCGCCTTCGTGACGAGCGTGCTGCGGCGCGTGGCCGAGAAGGTGGGCTACGTCGTGGTGCCGCAGGATCGCACCCGCGCCGGCCTGGCGGCGCTGCGCACCCCCGGGCCGCTCGGCGCGGGCGCGCTGCGCGAGGTGGCGCGGCACGTGGGCGTGAGCCGCAGCGCGGTGGTGAACGTGACCGGCGCGGGCGGCCGCTACTTCGTGCAGGTGCACGTCGCGAGCGCGGCGGCCGGCGGACCCTGGTACGCGCAGGGCGAGGCGACTGCGCTCGACCTGCCCGGTGCGGTGGAAGATCTCGCGGTGAAGGCGCTGCCCGCCCCGGGTGCGGACTCGGTGGCTCCCCGGACGGAGGCGGAGCCGCTTCGACTCGCGCTGTTCACCGAGTCGGCGTTCGGGATCAGCGGTGACGGGTTCTACAACCACCTGCTCGGCGGTCGTCTCGACTACCGCTTCACGCCCGAAGTGTTCGCGGGCGGCGCCCTGGCGTACGCGAACCTGAAGGGGAAGGAGGGCCGCGTCGGGAACGTCCTGCCCCTGGGCGTGCTCGGCTACCGGCTCGGCCTCGGCGAATCGGACGACGTGGCGATTCCCCTGCGGTTTGCCACGGGGTACCTGCCGAAGAACGGTCCCGTTCTGCGCTTCTCCGCCGGGCTGGGGTTTCGCCTCGGAGGCACCACCGAGCTCTCCTTCGACCTGGCGGCGCCGATGTTCTGGGTGACGCGCAACCAGGTCGTGACGTCGTTCGACCTCCAGGCCGAGCTCTCGTTCGCGCTGTGAGACGCGCCCGTCCTCTTCGCCCGCGCGGCCACGTGGTAGTCTGACGACTCACGGAGGGCCCCATGCGCCGAGGAATGCCACTGGTCTGCGCCTGCCTCTTGTCCACGGGCTGCGGCGCCAGCGATCCGGAGCCCGAGAAGTCGAGTGATCCGGGTCCGACGCTGGGCAACGGGGAGTACGTGGGTGTCCACGCGGTGAGCGCGCCGTATCCCCTCGCCCCGGGGGACGAGGAGCTGGACCTCTGCGCCACGTGGACGCTCGGTAACGAAGAGACGCTGTACGTGTCGAAGGTGGACCTGGCGAAGTCGGTGGCCGTGCACCACTCGAACTGGATCGTCTTCGACGAGAGCCGGTTCCCGGGCGAGGACGCGGTGTGGAGCCAGTGTGACGATCGCCGCTTCAGCCTCTTCGAGGATGCGGGCTACGGGAACATCGTCTTCACGCAGTCCACCCAGGCCACCAGCGAGGTGCACTCCTTCGGCGAGGGCGTGGCGGTACCCATTCCGCCGCGTGCGCGCCTCCTGGTGAACGCGCACATGCTGAACACGGGCGAGAAGGCCGTCGAAGCCGAGCTCGACATGAAGCTCGTCGCCATTCCCGAGGCGGACGTGGACGTCCGGCTGCGAGACATCTCCGGCTTCATCAACACCCTGGCGATTCCGCCGCGAACCAAGTCGCGCTTCACGACCGAGTGCGAGTTCCCCGAGGGCACGGACTGGTCCATGCACTTCGTGATGCCGCACTACCACTACGCCGGCACCGGCATGTTCTTCGAGATCTACGGCGGGCCCGACGACGGGAAGGTGATCTTCGACAGCGAGGGCGCCGTGGGCGAGCCGCTGGGGGAGACCATCGATCCGCCCGTGAGCCTGGCGGGCGGGAAGGGGATTCGCTTCGGCTGCAACTTCGAGAACGCGACGGACGAGACGCTGCGCTTCGGCTCGCGCGGCAACCAGGAGATGTGCTTCTTCGTCACGCAGACCAGCGCCGAGAGCGCGTGGTTCGCCTACGTGTCGTCGTACATCGGCAGCGCCACGCTCACCGATCTGGGTGTGGACGCGGCCGGGATTCACCAGTTCAGCGCAGGGCCCTGCAAGATCGTCAAGAGCGGCAACGTGCACTGACGCCCCGCGCGCCGAGGGCGCCGCGCGTGCCGTCAGGGGCGGAGGCCGCGGAGCTGCAGCGCCAGGGCCGACCGGAGGATCGGATCGAGGGCGGACGCGAGGGTTCCGAGCCCGGAGATCCACGTCATGAGCGCCATGAAGTAGAGCGCGAAGAAGTTCTGCGCCGCCACGTGGGGGTCGATCTCGCGGGACGCCTCGCCGCGGCTCTGCGCGTCCACGACGAGGGACGCGAGGCGGTGCAGGAACGCGAACGTGAGGGCGTTGACCCGCTGCGCGTTGGGCCCCTTGCCGTTCGGCTGTCGCGCCACGAACGCCGCCGCCACGCCGGGGTTCGCCGAGTACATGTCGAAGAGCTTGCCGAACACGTGGAGGAGGCGCTCGAGCAGCGGACCGTCCGGCAGCGTATCGAAGGCGGCGTCCACGGTGGTCGAGATGCGGTCGCACATGACGAGGAAGAGCAGGTCGTCCTTGTCGCTCGCGTGGACGAACACCGTGCCCGCGGCGACGCCGGCCTTGCGAGCCACGGCCTTCGTCGTCGTCTCGTCGAACCCGCGCGTCGTGAAGAGCTCCCACGCCGCGGCTCGAATGCGCTCCCGCGTGTCCACCTTCTGCTGGGCGCGGGTGCGCGGCCGTGGCGCCGTCCGGGTCCTCGGTCGCGAGGCCGCCGCCGGGGTCCTCTTGCGATTGAGTCTGGTCATGAAGACGCCTTCCGGACATAGCTGGCGGAAACGGTGGAAACAAGCCCAATGGAAGCCGGGATCCCCCCCTTGACCAGCGCGCCGGTCGTCGTACACTGACCATGGTCAGTGACCTGAATCATGCCCCAGAGGAGGCCCCCGATGAAGGACGACGTCGATCTCACGGTGGAGGAAGCGCGCCGGCGATACTTCGAGGAGAACCGGTTCGGCCCGAACGGGGGCTACGACGACGCCTGGGTCGACTTCAAGCTCGGGCCGTTTCCGTTTCCTTTTCCCAACACGGCGTCCCGGGTCCGGGCGGTGGCCATCCACGACGTGAATCACGTCGCCACCGGCTATCGCACCGACTTCACCGGTGAGCTCGAGATTGCGGCCTACGAGATCGGTGCGGGTTGCCGCGACTTCGCGGCGGCGTGGGCGCTGAACCTGGGCGGCATGGGCGCAGGGCCGCTCGTCGCGCCGAGGCGCGTGCTGCGTGCGTTCGTCCGCGGGCGGCGCTCCCGCACGCTCTATGGCGAAGATCTGGACGGGCTCCTCGCGCTCCGCGTGACCGAGCTCCGACGCCGCTTCGTGACGCCGGACGCGGGCGCCGCGACGGGGGTGGACGTCGCGCTGTTCGTCGTGGCGACGGCGGCGGGGTTCCTGGTCGGCTCGCTCTTGTTCGCGCTGTTCCTGCCGCTCGTGCCGGTGGGCCTGGTCGTGCGCGCCGCGCTCGACCGCGGGAAGACGCTTCCCACCTGAGCGTCGGTCGGGGCGGACGGGCCGGGGTGCCCACACCTTCGCGGTCGCATCGGCTCGTGGTGCGAGGTACCGTCGGGTCATGGTGATCGAGGGCGAGGCCCGCAACGGAGAGGTCACGCTCGCGTACCGCGCGCTGGGCGATGGCCCGCGCACGCTGCTCCTCGTGATGGGGCTCGGGGGGAGCGGGGCGGACTGGGGAACGGAGGTTCCCGAGGCGCTCGCGAAGGGACGTCGCGTGGTCGTGTTCGACAACCGCGGGACCGGTCGCTCGACGAAGCTGCGCACGAGCTGGACCATGGCGGACATGGCGGACGACGCCGCCGCGGTGCTCGACGCCGTGGGCGCGGAGCGCGCGCAGGTGATGGGGATCTCCATGGGCGGGATGATCACGCAGGTTCTCGCGCTCGATCACGCCGACCGCGTGGAGCGCGCGGTGCTGCTCTCGACCTACACGGGCGGCCCGAAGGTCGTGCCGCCCACGCCGGAAGTCAGCGCGGTGTTCACTCCTCCAAGGGGCATGCCGCGCGAGGAGATCGTGCGCAGTCGCGTCGCGCTCATCACGGCGCCCGGCTTTGCCGAGCGCTACCCGGACCGCGTCGAGGCGCTCGTGCGCATCGCCGTCGAGACGCCAACGCCGACAGCGACCTTCGCCACGCAGCTTCAGGCGGTGCTCGGCTGCGATCATGCCGAACGGCTGGCGTCGATCGACAAGCCGGTGCTCATCGTCCACGGAGACGTGGACCCGTTGATCCCCTTCGAGAACGCGCGGCAGCTCGCGGAGAAGCTGCCCGCCGCGAAGCTCGAGGTGCTCGCCGGTGCGGGGCACCTGCCGATGTGGGAGTGCCCGGACGCGCTCCTCGGCGTGGTCGAGCCGTTCCTGGCGTGAACGGCCTCGCTGGCCGGGTCCGCGCCCCTCAGGGCTCGCAGCGCAGCCGCAGGACCGAGAGGCCGCTGCCGAACTCCGGCGGCGACGCCCACGCGACGAGCACGTGCCGGCCGTTCGGCGCGCCGAGGACGGCGTAGGGCGGACCCGCGGCCTCGGACAGGGCACCGGTGACCGACACGGAGGTGACCTGGCGGTTGGGCGCCTCGAACAGCTCGATCGTCACGCCTGGCGGCGTCAGCGCGTGCTCGGTCCGGGCGACGACGACGAGTCGACCGAGGGCCGCCGCGCCGAAGCGGTCGTCGTCCGAGCCCATGCGCGTGACCGGGTACAGGCTGCCGCCCCGTCCGTCGGTGTCGAGGGGCTGAGCGAAGATCCACTCGCCGTCCTCGTCGCCGTCGGCGGCGAACAGGAGCGTGACCCGCTCCGCGTCGCGAACGAGTCGAAGCTGGCGCACCGTCGATCCGACGTCGGACTCGGCGGTCTGCACCGGAGGCTGCCCGCTGCGCCACGCGCCCACCTGCACGCGGTGCGCCGGTCCGTCCGTTCCGTCGTCGTTCGAGCAGGCGCCGAAGTCGCGGCTCGTCGAGAAGGCGACGAGGAAGCCCCGCGCGTCGCCGACGCCGACGGCGTGGGCGGAAATGGGATCCGTCGCGCAGCCCGAGTGCTCCTCCGCCGCGAGCGTGCGGTCCACGAACCCGACGACGAGTCGATGGCCGGCCCCTGCGCCGCGCTCGTACCCCACCAGGTGCTCGCCGGCGGGGCCGTTCGCCAGGAAGAGCGCGCGGCCGAGCTCGGGAGCGACGTTCGAGAGCTCGTACGCGCCGAGCCCCCACCGTGGGGCGAAGTACATCCCCGGTTTCGCCTGAAGCTCGACGCCCGCCGCGATGAAGCCGTAGGTCCACTCGTCCACGCCCGCGACGGCGAACGATTCGTCGATGGCGAACGCGCCCCCCGTTTCTCCGTCCAGGGTGCCAGCGCTCCACTCGCCCCAGGCTTCGAAGAACCGATCGCTCATGCGCCGCGACGAGGAGCCGTCCGGCGACTCCCGCGCGTCCACCAGCGCCGCGCGCGTGGCTCCGGCGTGGACGAGCTCGGGTGTCGCGGCGAACTCGCCGTTCAGCTCGACCCGACGGATCCCTTCGGGGACCAGCGTGGCGCACTCGGGTGGCGGAGGCTCGGGTGGCGCGCCAGCCGCGCCTGCGCCCGTTCCGCCAGCTCCGGCCGCGCTGCTGCCGGCCCCGCCGCCCACGGCTGCGGCGCCTCCGCTCGGCGCCCC
Source organism: uncultured Polyangiaceae bacterium (assembly GCA_964487605.1). Lineage (GTDB taxonomy): Bacteria > Myxococcota_A > Polyangia > Polyangiales > Polyangiaceae > JAJDAH01. The sequence continues at coordinate 3 of CAZARU010000215.1, read as the reverse complement.
GCC
>CAZARU010000214.1:0-8198 GCA_964487605.1 uncultured Polyangiaceae bacterium | reverse complement strand
CGGCGCCGACCACCCGCTGCCGCGCCGGCACCCGCAAAGCGCGCCGAGGATCCGTTCGGCTACTGACGCGGCGCTCGGCGCCTCAGAAGCGACCGGTCACGCCGGCGCTCTGGTAGCCGATCCACGGGCGAATCGAGGCGCGGTCGGCGGGTGACGCCTCGGTGTCGCCGCTCTGACTCATGAGAAAGAGCGTCACGCCGGCGCCAATGCCCGCGACGCCGACGCCGAAGCCCACGATGGACAGCACCTGCTGGGAGCTCGCGTCGTCGTCCAGGCTCTGCACCTTCGCCCGACGGTCGACGGGACAGGCCTTGAAGTCCTTGCCGCACAGGCCCTCGATCTCCGAGCGCGAGCTGCTCGACTGCAGCGCGAACAGCGTTCCGAGGCCGAGACCGACCGCCCCTACGCCGAAGGCGGCGTACGACCCGATGCGCAGGCCGCTCTTGTCGTCGGAGGGCTTGGCGTCGGCCGGCGGCGTCTTCCCCGTGGCAGGTGCGGTGACGGGTGCCGCGGCCGCGGCGGGCTTCGCGCCCGCACGCGCGACCAGCTCGATGACCACCTCTTTGATCTCGCCGTCCGCGAGGGTGACCTTGATGGGGTCGGCGGCGACGCCGTCGCCCGTGGCCGCCAGGACGTGCTCGCCCGGATCGACGGCGCGAGGGATCCCCACGACGGCGGGGGGCACCTTGACGCCGTCCATCGTGATCTCGTGGGGCTTGTCCTTCAGCCCTCCGAGGACGACCTTCAGCTTCGCGATGCGCGGCTCCACGGCGGCCAGCTCCGTTCGCGCTTGAACCTGCGCGTCGACGAACTGCGCCGGCGCGCCGGGCGGGAGCGCCTCGTTGACGACCTTTCGGTAGAGTTCGCGGGCAGCGACGAGCTGGCCCAGCTTGGTGTGGCACCGCGCCTTGTAGAGGAGGTGGGGGGGCGCGTGGAGCAGCGACTCCGCGCGCTGGAACAGATCCACGCACTCCTGGAAGCGTCCCGCGTCGAAGGCCTTGAGCCCCTCGATGGCGGCCGTGCGCGCGTCGGCGCGGTCCTGCTCGGATTGCGCGTGCGCCCTGCCGGTCGTCGCCATCGCCGCCGCGACGACCACTGCAACCAGCGGCCGCATCACCACGTACCCCGCAGCGCGACGGTGGCGGGCGTCGCGGCGCCCGCGCGCTCCGGGCCGCTCGGCGCGGTGACGATGAGCACCAGCCCGCCGACGACACCCGCCGCCCCGATGCCGAACGCGATGGTGGACAGCGTCGCCGCGGCGAGGGCGTCCTCGCCCAGGGTGACGCCCTCGTCGTCGCAGAGCCCGTCCTTGCCGCAGTGGGAGTCCGCCTCGTCGTTCTTCGACTTCGCCTGCAAGCCGAACACGGCACCGACGCCGAGTCCGACCACACCGAGTCCTCCCACGACGTAGCCGAGCGTTCGCTGTCCGCTGCCGCGGTCGGCCTCGGCGGGCGCAGGAGTCACGGCGCCAGCCGGGGCGGTGGCTGCGACGGGCGCAGGAGCCGGGCCGGCGGGCGTCACGGGCGCGTCCGCCAGCGGCGGTACCGACACGCTGACGGGCTGCGTCCCCTTCACGTCCACGACCGACGACCACGTCAGCTTGCCGGGCGCCTTGGCCTCGATCCTCCGGGGTCCAGCGTCCACGGGCGACGCGATGCCCCAGAGGCCGCGGTCAACGGGAGCGCCGTCCCGCGTGACCTGCAGACCCGGGACGTCGCTCGTGGCCTCGACGACGATCGCGAGCTTCGACAGCTTGGGCTCCAGGGCGCCGGCGAGCTCGCGAGCGAGCTGCTCGCGGTCCGCCTGACCCGCCGCTCGCGCCGCGGCGGCCGCCTCCAGGAAGGTTGCCCACGCGCTCGCGTAGCGCCCCGTCTTCTCGTAGCAGTCGGCCAGGTAGAGGAGGGTGCCGATGCCCGGGTCGAGCCGCTGGCTCAGCTCGAACTTCGGGCAAGCGCCCGCGTGGTTGCCCGCGTCGGCGAGGGACTTCGCGGCGCGGAACAGGTCCTCGGCCGCCGCCTTGTCTGCGCCGCTCTGGGCGCGAGCGTCCCGAGCCCCGGCGCAGGCAGCAAGGACGGCGGCGAGGGCGATGATGCGAGTTCGAGTCACTTGCGGTCTCCGAAGATGACGGCTCGAGACTTCGGTGCCTCGGCCTTTGGCGCGGGTGCCGGGGCGGGAGCCGGTGCCGGTGCCGGTGCGGCGGCCGGCGCCGACTTCGACTCGGCCTTCGCCGTGGACCGCACCGTTCGGGCGGCGACGCGCGGTGCGGCCGCTGGTGGCGATGCGGTCGCGAGCGCCGCCGACGAGGGCGCGGGCGCGAAGGTCGGCGTCGCGACCGTCGCGACCTCAGGCGGCGGGGCCGGAGTCGGCGGTTCGACGAGGGGCGGCGGGGACGGGACCCCGGAGGCGGCCGCGGACGCCGAGCTCGCTTCCGGTCCGGTGCCCGCGAGCCGCTGGTAAGCGAAGGCCGCGGCGCCCGCGCCGACGACGAGCACGCCGCCGACGACGACCACCGCGATGGCCACCGGCGCGGAGCGGCTGCGCGTCGTGTTCCCCGTCTGGCCCCACGCGGAGTGCGTCTCCGCTCCGGGTGGCGGCCGCTCGGTGGGGCTCGAAGGGATCGCGAGATCCCCGCCGGAGAGGCCTGCGGCGGAGATCACCCGCGAGATGCGCTCGACGCTGGTACGGCCGCGTCGCGGCGCGAACGGCAGCAGCGCGACCGCCAGGTCGGCCACCGTCGGGAAACGCTCGGCGGGGTTCTTCGCCAGGCACCGCAGCACGACCGGCTCCAGGGTGGGCGGGAGATCCGGCCGGCGCGACGCCAGCGGCGGCGGCGGGTCGGCCAGGATGGCCGCGCAGATCTGCGGAAGCGAGTCCCCCGTGAACGGCGGGTGGCCGCTGACGAGCTCGTACAGGATGGCGCCGAGCGACCACAGATCGGCGCGGGCATCGACGTCCCGCGACGACCGCATCTGCTCGGGTGACATGTACAGGGGCGAGCCCATCATCGCGCTCGTCCGGGTCAGCGAGGCGTCCACCGCACCGCCCGAGTCGGAGGAGATGACCTTCGAGATCCCGAAGTCGAGCACCTTCACGACTGGAGATCCGTCGGCGCGCGTCGTGAGGAAGAGGTTCGCGGGCTTCAGGTCGCGATGCACGATGCCCGCCGCGTGCGCCTCGGCCACGGCCTCGCAGGCCTGCAGCAAGTAGTCGACGGCGTCCTCGACCGCGAAGACACCTCGGTGCTGCAGCAGGGACGACAGATCGCTCCCCTGCAGGTACTCCATGACCATGTACGGGGCGCCGGTGTCGAGGGTCCCCACGTCCACGACGCGAGCGACGTGCTCGCTCTTGATCTTCACCGCGGCGCGGGCTTCGCGCAGGAAGCGCGCTGCGGCCTCGTGGTGAGCGGCGTACTCCGGGAGCAGGAACTTCATCGCCACCCGCTCGTCCAGCTGGATGTGATGGGCCTGCACCACGACGCCCATGCCTCCCTGACCCAGAACCCGCTCGACCCGGTACTTGCCGGCGAGGACGTCGCCCTCCAACGGAACCCCGGTCATGGCGCGGCATGATAGCCGGACGCGGGGCGCGCCACCACGCCGCGAGTCGGTACCCGTCAAATGCCGGGCAGGTGGGCCCGTAATCAGCAGGTCCCGCCGACGCAGGCCACGGTACCGCCAACGCACTGTGCGGTCCCGTGGGCGCAGGTTCCGGAGGAGACGCCGCACGGGTAGCCCAGGCCCAGCTCGGCCGCTTCGTCCACGCTACCGTCGCAGTCGTTGTCGAGGCCGTCGCAGACTTCGCCCGACGGGGTCTTGCCGCCGACACACACCAGCTTGCCGCCCATGCACTGCAGGGTTCCCGGCATGCAGGGGCTGGTGCTCGAGCCGCAGGCTGCTCCCTGTCCGGGCGCGTTTTCGTCCACGTCGCCGTCGCAATCGTCGTCCCACCCGTTGCACACCTCGGCCTGGGGTACGCACGGCGTGCAGCCCGCTTCGTCCACGTCACCGTCGCAGTCGTCGTCCACGAAGTTCCCGCACCGCTCTGTGTCCGACGGGAAGCTGCGCGTGCAGAGGAGCGAGCCTCCGATGCACGACTGCGTGCCCGCCGAGCAGATCCCCACCTGGCCGGTCGAGCAGGGCGTCTCCGGAAGATCCTCGTCCACGCCGCCGTCGCAATCGTCGTCCCGGCCGTTGCAGACCTCGGGTGTGGGGCCGATGGCACCGACGCACTGCAATGCGCCTCCGGCGCACTGCACGAGCCCGGGCACGCACGCGCCGCCCGACCGCCCGCACGGCTCGGCGATGCCGGCGTCCGCGCACGCGGCGCCCACGCCGCATACGTTGGGAACACCGCCGCCGCCGCACGTCTGCGCCCCGGAGCAGCTCCCGCAAAACACGGGCGACGACCCACAGCCCGGGCTGAAGATGCCGCAGTTCGCGCCGGCCTGAGCGCAGGTCGTGGGGACGCACGCGCCGCCATCGGGCGACGCCCCCCCGCACTGGTTCGCGATCCCACCGCCTCCGCAGGTCTGGGGTGGCGCGCAGACGCCGCAGTCGACCAGCGCGAGACCGCAGCCGGGGTCCATGAGCCCGCAGTTCAGCCCCGCTGGACCGCAGTTCCTCGGCATGCACCCGCTCCCGCACACGTTGGCGATCCCGCCACCTCCGCAGACCGTCGCGCCGGGGCAGTTCCCGCAGTCGCGCGGGGGCTGGCCACAGCCCGGTTCGATCACGCCGCACTCCGCGCCGGGCTGACCGCACGCCTTCGGGACGCAACCCGTCCCGCACGTCGGCTGGCACTGGCCGTCGAGACACCGGCTCATCTCGTCGACCGTGGCCTGCGACACGACGCCCAGGCCAGCGCACACACCGCTGCACGACGGGAAGCCGCGGCAACCCGTCTGGCTCATGCACGCGAGCGCGGTGCCGCAACCCATCGGGTTCGACGCGCAAACCGACGCAACGCCCGGTGCGACGCAATCGCAGAGACACTCCGCGCAAGGAGCGCCCGGAAACTGACTCCTGCACTGCGCGGCCGGGGAACCTCCGTCCGGCATGCCCCCCGCTCCCCCGGCCCCCGTGGCACCGCACGGCGCCGGGCAGGCCTGGACGCACACGACGAGCGCCGTCGCGAGCGCCGCGTCGAGAGTGTCGAGCACCGCGCAGGCCGGGCAGCTCGACGCCGACGTGCAGCCGTTGGCGGCGATGCACACGGCGGCGGCGTCGCAGGTGCCGGCGGGGCAGCGCTCGCGCTCCTCGGGTTTGAGACAGTCGCACACGCACAGGGGACACATCGAGGCCCCCGGCGGCGCGCAGGCTGTCGTCGTGCCGCCCGCCCCTGCCGGCGGGATCCCGCCGGCTCCGTCCGGCGGCGCGCCGCCCGTCGCGCCCGGCGGCGCGTCAGCGCGTGCATCGCTCGCACCTCCTGCCGTGGCCGCGACGCCACCCGCACCGGCGGCCGGCCCGCCTCCGTCCGACGGCCGTCCCGTGCGCTCCTCGATTCCCAGCACCTGCGCGCAGGCAGCCACCACGATCAGGGAGGCGACGGCAGTCGAGGACCTCGGCGTCACGGGCGTCGCATCATAGTCCTTCGCTGGTGCGCGCTGTCACTCCGAGCACGAGAGCCCGTTGGGCCCGCTCACCAGGACGTAGCGAGGGGCAGCGCACGAAACCATGCAGGCGGCGAAGCGGCAGCCGGCCTGGCCGCCCGGGACGATGTAGGTGCACCCGGACGCGCCGCACATCCATCGAATGCCCGTCGACGGATCCGCGCTGCGCTGGCGGCGCGGTGCCGGGACGCAGAGACCGAAGAGATTGACCTCGCCCGGTGCGCACTGGCTCTCGACCGGGCACACGCTGCCGGCGCGCGGGCTGCCGTCGGCGCACGGGGGCACGCACTCGCCCGTCACGCTGTCCGGCGTGAGATCGCCCGCGCACGTCGTCTCCTTGCGCTCGGGTTCCGGAGGGGGCGCAGGGGGCTTGGGAGCCGCCGGGGGCGTCGGCTGGACGCCCCCCGCCGGCCGCGCGTCCACGAGGAACGCGCCGATGACGTTCCTAGCGAGCGTTCGCTCGTGGATCCACGCGTAGCCGCCGTCGCCCCAGTCGCGCCCCCAGCTGTTGTGGACCAGGAAGTACGTTCCGTCGGGCTCGGTCTGGTATCCCGCAAGGACCATCGCGTGGCCCGAGCGGCGCACGTAGTCCAGGTCCCGAACCACGGCGCCTCGCTCTAGGGACTCGAAGCGACGGTCGACGAACATCGAGAACCAGACGTCGCGCCCCTTGGCGAGCACCTCCTTCAGCTCGTCCATGTCGGTCTCGTCGAGGCGCGTGACGCGGGTGATGTCTACGTCCGCGCGGGCGTCGGCCGCGGAGACCTCGCCAGCGTCGGGTTCGCGACACGAGACGCCGAGGGATGGGCCGCACCCTTCGCGACAGTACTGGTACCACGAGCAGGCGCGCCGCTCGTCGTATGGCCACGAAGCCTCGGACGCCACGGCGCGCCCGCGGTTTCCGACGGCCGCCGACTCCATCACGGGACGGTGGTAGCGCGACCACACGTGAAGCGCCGAGACCGCGCCGGGTCGTCCGGTCGCGCGCGCGATCTCGTGATCGACCGCCGTCGCGAAGGAGAACGCCGTGCAGGCCCCGACGCGTCCCTGCGCTCGCACGGGACCCTCGGTGTCGTTCTGGCGGTGATTGACGACCGCCGGAAGGGCGCTCGCGCCGGCGAACCCCTTGCCGTTGCGGAACCAGCTACGCCCGATGACGGCGCGCGCCGCTCCGGGCACGAGGCCCCACCCGGGCCCCGCGCAGTCGAGCGGGATGGTCACGCCGCCCACGGTGACGTCGCCGCACGAGCCGCCGCCCGAGGTGGCTGCAGGCGCGGCGGGTGGCGCTGCGCCGTGCTGGGGAACGGTCCAGCCCGGGATGGCGGGCAGCGGGAATCCCAGGACGTTCGTCCACCCCGCCGGGAGCGGGGGAGACCCTGCGGCGGACCACCCCGGGCGCGCCTGCGCGCCGCTCCCGCCCCACAGGGGCACCGCGTGGAATGCCGGTACCGTCACCGGCGCCCTCGGCAGGGCCGGTGGAACGAAAGCACCGCTGGGCAACCGCTGTGTGGGCGAGTGTGACGCGTGCGTGTTGCGCGACGTTGCGCCCGTCGTGAGGCTGCATCCGGCGACCGCGCAGGCGAGCAGGCTCGCTCCGAACAGCAATCCTGGGCCTCGACTCTCGTGGGGGCGGTTCATGCCCCGACCAAGAGCAACTAGGATGCCAACGCTGCCAGCTCTCGCGACGCCTTCGTCCCGCGTCTCAGCGCGACTGCCACGCGAAGTCCGTGGCGATGGCCTCGTGGTCCGAGAGCGGCGCGCCGGCACCGTCCACGAACTCCGTGGCGACGCGCCAGTTCGACGGAACGAGCTCCAGGGACGCCGAGCTGCGGAACAGGATTCGGTCAATCCGCTCGTCGCCGCACGTGAGCGCGCGGCACGCGTCGGTGAGCCCGCCCTCGCTGATGAGGTCGGTCAGGCTCTGCTCCGTGGGGCGCAGGTTCGTGTCTCCGGCGACGATGACGGCGCGGCCGGCCGAGCGGGCGTCGATCTCCGCGACGAGCTGCTGGACCTGGCTCGCCCGCGCCGCCATGTCCTCCGCCGACCCTCCGGCGTCCATGTGGAGGTTGTACACGTCCACGGTCACGCCGCCGGCCAGGTGGTGCTCGGCGACGCTGAACCCCTTGGACGTGAGGCAGTCGCTGCCGTTGCTGAGCTGGCCGAAGCAGTCGATCCATGCGGCCCGGTGGAGCGCCGAGTCGTCGAAGCAGAACTCGCTGAAGCGCGCGAGTCCGTCGCCCAGATCCGCGCCGGCGGGTTTCGGCGAGGAGACGTAGGGGTGCAGGAGCGCCGAGCGCAGCTTGTCCGGGTAGTCGGTGAACGTGAAGTTCTCCTGGGCCACGACGAGCTCGTACGCGTTCAACAGCGGGCTGATGAGGGGGAGGTTCACCTCGGGGTTGCTCTGGCTGATCCCCTGCGGGAGCCCTGCCACGTTGTACGTCAGCACGGTGAACGCACCGCTCGAGGCGGGCGCCGGCGCGCAGGTCGAACCGCCCGTGCCGGCGCTGCCCGCGGAGCCCGCGGAGCCGCCCGCGCCAGCCGCACCGCCGGAGGCAGCCGCACCGCCGGAGCCGGCGGCGTTGCCGGC
>CAZARU010000213.1:0-8203 GCA_964487605.1 uncultured Polyangiaceae bacterium | reverse complement strand
AGTCGCGGCGGGCGGCAGTGGTGGCGGCGGCGCCGCTGCGGGTGCCGGGGGAGCCGCCGGAGCAAGCGGCGCGTCGGGTGCGGGTGGCAGCGGCGTCGCGGGTGCGGGCGCCTCGGCCGGTGGCGCGTCCGGCACGGGGTCGGCGGGCGACGCCGGCAGTGCGGGAGCTCCCGGCGTCGGTGGCACGGGAACCGGCGGCAGTGGCGCATCCAGTGGCGGCACGCCGGGCAGCGGAGGCACCGCCGCGGCCTCGGGCACCGCGGGGACGGTGGGCGACGCGAGCGCCGACGACGCCGGCACGTCCGCCGCGGGCTCCGGTGACGACTCGGGCTGCGCTTGCCGAGCCTCGGGATCGGCGCCACGCACGGGATCGTTCGGAGCGCTCGCGGCGCTCGGGGCGCTCGCGCTGGTGATGTGGCGCCGCCGCCGATGACGGAGTCGGGCCCACGCTGCACGCATCGGGCCTGCGGCTTGCCGCGCGTGGAAGCGCGAGCGACGCTCGTCGCGTGAGATTCTCGGCGAAGCGCGCGGTCCTGCTCGCGGCTCTCGGCGCCGCCTGCACCACGGCAACGCTGGGGATGGCCGACGAGGGGATGTGGCCCCCCGAGCAGCTCGTTGACGTGGACCAGCCGCGGCTTCGACGGATGGGGCTCTCCCTCTCCATGGAGGATCTCTGGAGCGAGAGGGGCGGGCTGATGCGGGCCGCGGTCAACCTCTCGGGATGCTCGGCGGCGTTCGTGTCGAAGGGTGGTCTCGTCGTCACGAATCACCACTGCGTGTACCGCGTGGTCCAGCGCGCCTCGACGGTGGAGACGAACCTCCTGCGCGACGGCTTCCTGGCGCGAAAGCGGTCGGAGGAAATCGAGGCCAAGGGGCTCACCGTGACGGTCCTCTCGAAGGTGACCGACGTGACGGCACGTGTCCGGGCGGCGGCGGACGCCGCGAAGTCCGACGAGGCGCGCTTCCTGGCGGTGGAGCGCGTGGGCCGGGAGATCGTCCGGGAGTGCGAGCAGAAGCCCGGGGCGCGGTGCACCCTCGGCGCGCTCTTTCGTGGCGCCGAGTTCCGGCTCCACGAGGGCATGGAGCTGCGCGACGTGCGTCTGGTGTACGCGCCCCCGGCGGCCGTGGGCGAGTACGGCGGGGACATCGACAACTGGCAATGGCCGCGCCACACCGGGGACTTCGCGTTCGTGCGAGCGTACGCGACGAAGGACGGCGCGCCCGGCGAGTTCTCGGCGGACAACGTTCCGTTCGCACCGGCGCACCACCTGGAGATCGGTCCCGACGGGGTGCGGAGCGGCGACTTCGTGGCGTCCATGGGCTACCCGTTCGAGACCCACCGCCTGAGCACGCTGGCGGAGACGCGACGCTTCACCGACGAGCTGCTCCCGGCCGTCGCAGACCTGTACGGCGAGTGGGTCGCCGTGCTCGACCGGCACGCGCGCACGAGCGACGCCCTGGCGCTCGTCGTCGCGGGGCAGAAGAAGTCCCTGGCCAACCGGCAAAAGAACGCCGTCGGTCGCCTGGAGGGGATCCGCAAGAACCGCCTCGTCGCCCGGAAAGAGGCGGCGCGAAAGAAGATGGAAGCGCGCGCGAAGAAGGAATCTCCGCCGTCGAACGTGCTCGCCGCGCTCGACGCCATCACGGCCGACGCCTCGAAGTCCTTCGCGCGCACGTTCGTGCTCTCCAGCCTGCCGCGCGGGCCGAACCTCCTCGCCGTCGCGCTGGACGTCGTGCGACGCGCGCGCGAGGCGGAGAAGCCCGACGCCGAGCGGGCGGAGCCGTACACCGACCGGAACCTGGTCCGCACGTCGAAGGGCATCGAGCAGCGGCTGCACGGCGCGAACCCAGACGTGGACGCGGACCTGCTGGCGGTCCTGGTCGTGCGCGCCGCAGCGCTGCCTGCCGATCAGCGCGTCCCTGCCCTGGCGGCCCTGGCCCCGGCTGGCGCCGCCGATCTCGCCCGCGTCGCCGCGTCGCTGCGCCCCAAGCTCCGCGCCACGAAGCTCCGAGACGCGGCGTTCGCGCTGCGCGCCTGGAAGGACGGCACGTGGGCGTCCCATCAGAAGAGCGCCGACCCGCTCATCCGCCTCGCCGTGGCCCTCGTCCCGGCCATCGAAGCCGCGGAGGCCGAGGAGCGCGCTCGCAGCGGAGCCCTGCTCGCCCTCGCGCCGAGCACCGTCGAGCTCATCCGCGCGACCCGGCGCGGGCCGGTGTACCCCGACGCTAACGGAACCCTGCGGATCTCGTTCGCGAAGGTCGCGGGCTACTCGCCGCAGGAAGGCTTGACCGCGACACCCTTCACGACCCTCGGCGGCGCACTCGCAAAACACACGGGCAAGCATCCGTTCCATCTGCCGGACCGCGTCCGCGAAGCGGCACGGAACGCGCGCGACGCCTACTGGGCTTCGCCCGAGTCGGAGGACGTCCCGACGTGCTTCCTGTCGAACGCCGACACCTCCGGAGGCAACTCCGGATCACCGATGATCGACGGCCGCGGTCGCCTGGTGGGCGTGAACTTCGATCGTGTCTGGGAGAACGTCTCCGGCGACCACGGCTACTCCGCGAAGAAGTCGCGAAACGTCAGCGTCGACGTCCGGTACATCCTGTGGCTGCTCGACCGCGTGGACGACGCGGGCGAACTCCTGGACGAGCTCGGCGCCGCGCATCTGCGGAGCGCCCCCCGACGCGCCGTGGGCACGCGGGCCCGCAAGGCAGACGCGCCGCCCCCGGCGCCGCAGACGCCACCCGCGAACGCGGGAGGCGGTCGCTGCTCCGCGGGCGCGCCACGCCAGGGGGACGTTCCCCTCGCGCTCACGCTCCTCGCCCTCGCCTGGCTCGCGCGCAGCCGCCCCGCGCGACGCCTTCGTCAGAGCGTTCGCGAGAACTGAATCGTCCCGTTCGCCAGGCCCTCGGTGACGATGGAGAGTCCGCCGTTGCGCAGCATCCATTCGAGGCGATGGTCCCGGTACTGGCGCGGACGCGACTTGGCGCCCTCCACGTCCTGACCGAGCGCCGCGAGCGCCCGCGTCGCGTCCTCCCGATCGGCGCGCGCAGCGTCGCGCTTGACCGCGCTCTTCACCCAGGCCGTGAGCCGCGGGCGATCCTCCCCCGCCTTCAGACCGTTCATGGCGGCGGCGCCGACGTGGGGCAGGAGCGCGCAGTCCGCGATGCCGAACACGTCGCCGGTGAAGTACTCACGACCGTCGAGCTCGCGCTCGAGTCGGTCGAGCATGCGTCCCAGATCGGCCATGGCCTGCGCGGTGAGCGCCTCGGCCAGCGCGCCGCTCGCGCGGCCGAAGAACCGCACCTCGAGCAGCGCCCACGGCACCGCCTCGAAGGTGGTGTCGGCCAGGTCCTCCAGCATCCTCACGCGCGCCCGCTCGGCGGGTGACACCGGATAGAGGCGGGGCTCGGGGAAACGCTCCTCCACGTACTCGCAGATGATCGTCGAATCGAAGATCGCCACGTCCCCGTCGACGAGCGCCGGGATCTCCCCGCGAGGGTTGACCGCCACGAACTCCGCCGAGTCGAGCTCGGTGGGCGTCACCTGCCGCAGCTCGAACGGGATCCCCTTCTCGCGGAGGAACAGCTTGACCTTTCGCGCGTAGGGACTGATGGGGTGCTCGTACAGGATCATGGGGCCTCGGGTGCGCGGGCTCGGGTGCGCCCGGGGACGGTAGTCGGAAGAACGGCGACTGCAACGGCGTTCGCCCGTCTCGCCCGAGCGCGGTCCGCTCAGCGCGCGAGCACCGGTCCCCGGGGCATTCCGGACACCGCGTCGCGCGGGATGGGCGCGGGGGCCTCGCCCTGGTGGCCGCTCAGGCGCGTCAGCGTCTCGTGCAGCTTCGCCACGAGGTCACGCTCGCGATCCAGGCCGCTCACGGTCGATTCGCGGAGCTTCTTCTCCAGCGCGCGCACGAGCCGATAGGCCGGCTCGGTGGCGTTCTGCTGGCCGTGGAGCACGGAGGCCTGCTTGAGCGTCGTGATCTGGTCCACCAGGAGCAGGCCACGGCGAAGGCCGAGCGGCGCGGCGTCCGGCGCGACCACGTCGAACGCCAGCTCGTCGCTCTCCCTGCGCCCGGAGGCGTCCGTGTAGGCGAGCACGGCGCGCCCCACCGCCCCGGAGCCCGTGGCGATCGCGCCATGGGTGTCCGGCGCGAAGCCGAAGAAGATGCCCCCGGCCTCGCGACTGAGGAAGACCGTCTCGAGCGCCATCTCCAGCCCGCCGCTGGGCGTTCGCTTCACGAGCTCGCCCGGCAGGCCGTACAGGCCGACGAGGCGAAAGCCGGGGTTCGGCTCGACCACCAGCTTCATGTCGTGGGCCAGCTCGGTGACCATCGTGTCGAAGTCCTTGACGAAGCGCTGCTTCATCGCGGCGACGTCGGGGAAGAAGAACAGGTTTCCCCCTCGCACGCTGCTGATCGCCGTCGCGAGCTCCGCGCCGAAGTGCGTTCCCACACCGACGGTGGTCATGCCGACGCCGCGACGCGAACCGGCGCGGGCCATGCCCATGAAGCTCCCCGCGTCGGTGGCCCCGACGTTGGGGCGTTCGTCGGTGAAGAGCATCACGCGCGTGGTCCCACGAAACGCGCCGGACGTGCGCTGGGCGACGTCGAAGCCGACGCGCAGCCCTTCCTCCATCGCCGTGCTGCCCGCGCTCTGGATGCCGTCGATGGCTGCGAGAACCTGGTCCTTCTTCGAGAGGGAGGTGGGCGCCAGGTGGACGTGGCTCGTGTCGCCGTAGAGGACGATCGACATCTGATCCCTGGCGGACATCTGCCCCGCGACCTGGCGCAGGCTCGCCTTCACGGTTTCGAGGGGGTCCCCGCTCATGCTCCCGCTCTTGTCCACCACCGCGACGAGGTTCAGCGGCGCCCGGCGCCACGTCCTGGGATCGAGGTTCGACGCGAAGCCGAGCTGGGCCAGGTGCCTCACCTCCGGCTGCGCGATCAGATCGGCGCGGGTCGCCGCGGCGCTCAGACACAGGATCTGCTTGCACTCGCGCGAGGACGGGAGCGGCAGATCGTGCTGACTCAGCAGCCCCTCGGCCGTGAACGTGCTCGCGTGCGGGATCTCCCCCGCCAGAATGCGGTCGCGCGCAAAGTCGATGTCCTGGGCGCCGCCGGGCGTGGCCCCCATGCGCCCCGGGCTCGCCTTGAACGCCGCCCGCGGCGCCGCCGGAGCCAGCGCGGCCGGAGCCGCGAAGTCGGGCTTCTTCTCGTCGTCGTCCTTGCCGCGCGCTCCGGCGAACGTCGCGGTCGCGACCAGCGCAACCATCAGCGAACGACCGATCCAGCGTACCCTTGCCATGAATGCCTCCTTGCCGAGCGAAGGCCGGTACGGCTCGCCGCTCGAAAGGATCTGACGCGCCCGGGACGGAGTTCGGCTCGGGGCTCGGCGCCGGCGCGCCGCTGCACTATCCAAGGCCGGTGGAGCCGACGGTGTCTTCGCGAACAGCGGGCCTGCCCTCGGGCGCAGCGCCGGTCTCCGCGCCAGGCGCCCGGCACCCCGTGGCGCTCGTCGTGCTCGGTGTCGTGCTCTACTCGACCGCGCCCGTGCTGGTGCGGCTGACGGGCACTTCGGGCGCCATCCTGGCGTTCCATCGGCTCTGGCTCGGCGTCCTCGCCTTCGGCCTGGCCGCCATCGTCCACGTGCGCGTCGTGAAGCGCCTCCCCTCGCGCCGAGGGCTCGGGTGGGCGGCCCTTAGCGGCGTCGCCTTCGGCGCCAACCAGGTGCTGTTCAACACCGCGGTGAAGGCCACCAGCGTCGTCGACGTCGCCCTCGTGTCCACGCTGTCCCCCATCGTCGTGGGTCTGCTCGCCGTGCCCCTGTTCGGTGAGCGGCCCGGACCGCGGTTCCGGCTGTGGTCGGCCGTCGCCATGGCCGGGGCGCTCGGCGTCGTGCTGGCGGGTGCAACGGGACCGAAAGGGGATCCGGTGGGCATGGTCCTGGCCGTGATGGCGGTCACCGCGTTCGCGTTCTTCTTCGTGATCTCGAAGCTCGCCAGGGAGTCCATCGACGTGACTCCGTTCCTGTTCGTCGCGATGGTGATGGGCGCCGCCGTCGTGTCGATCTACGTGGCCATCGTCGGCGAGCCGGTGCTCTCCGTGTCGCGCAGCGACGTCGTGATCGCCGCCGTCATCGCCTTTGGGCCCGGCTTCGTCGGCCACTTCGTCATGACCTGGCCGCTGCGGTGGCTGCCGGCGAACCTGCCGCCCGTCCTGCGCCTCGCCACGCCGTTCCTCGCGGGGTGCGGTGCGTGGCTCGTCCTGGGCGAGGGGATCACCGGCGCTCACGTCGCCGGAGGCGCGGTCACCCTGGCGGGCGTCCTGGGTGCGCTCCTGTCGCCGGCGGGAAGGCGCCTCGCCGACGAGGCGGCGAGGACGGGAACCGTCGACGGCTGAGCAGCGCGGAGCGGAAGGCGGATTTCGTGAGCCTTGGACGTCGGCGACGCGCGTCCAGAACGCCGCGTGCGTGCTACGCTGGCCCTCACGGAACCATGGCCGGCGCGCTCGAGATGTCTCTGGCCGTCACGCTGCGAGACCAGCTCCTCATCGCCCGATCGAGCGGGTATGTTGGGCCCGTGTCCGCCTTGCCCGACAAGGCCGGCGCCATCGCTGCAGCCGCCCGCGCCTTCGGCGAGGCAGGTGTCGCGTACGCCCTGATCGGCGGCCTCGCGGTGGGTGTCCGCAGCGGCACTCCGCGCGCTACCCTCGACGTGGATTTCGCCATCCCGACGAACGTCGATCGCGGCGCTCTGTCCCAGGTGATGGCGTCGCACGGCTTTCGGCTCGTCGGAGAGTCCGCTCACCGCATCGACTTCGAGCACACGAGCGGTGAGCCCGTGCAGCTCGCGTTCGATCCCGAGTTCGACCCGATGATCGCACGCGCGGAGAGCGTGCCACTCGGGGAGCTCCAGCTCCCCGTCGTCACCAAGGCGGACCTCATCACGATGAAGAAGCGAGCGGCGGCCGACGGCGCTCGCCGCCGCAGCAAGGCGCTGCGCGATCGCGCGGACGTGGCTCTGCTCGAGGGCGACGTCCCCGAACCCGGCGAGGGCTGGTAGGCGGACGTCGACGCGGTCAGCCTGGGCAGGGCGGTCCGTGTGGGGCAGACGGCGGGTGATGGTCCGCTACCTCGCGCCCTTTGCGCTCGCACCGCTCGCGCGTCTTCCCCGGGCCTTCGCACCATCCGGAGGCGGCGCGCCCACTGCGGAGGCGCGCTGCGACGAATCACCCGCTGGCTGACACACGCTCGGTTCGCGCTACTTCGGCATGGACATCAGCTTGCCGGCGCCCGCGTCCGTCGAAACGGTGAAGTAGAGCGTGCCTCCGTCCAGGCCCAGTCCACGGGCCTTGTCCACGGAGTTGGAGTAGAGCGTCGTGGGTGCGCCGCCGGTCTTGGCCACGCGCAATACCGAACCGACCACATCCACGTAGTAGAAGTTCGTTGCGTCCATGGCCAACGAAATGCAGCCGTTCGGGGTGTCGGCAATGACGCTGGTCGTTCCGTTCGACTTCGCGACGCGGACCAGCTTGGTGAAGTACGTGCCGTGACACCAGATCACGTCGCTCCCGTCCAGGTGAATGCTCGCGTTGCTGGCATAGCCGGACGCGAGCGGGGTCGCCGTGCCCCCGGCGATCGGGAGCTTGAAGATCTGACCCAGCGTCGGTGGGACGTCGGACGAGGCGACGAAGATGTTCGTACCATCGACCACGATGTCCATGATGCCGAGCGGGAGGGTGCCGAGTGAGGTGGGACTGCCGCCGGAGATCGGAAACGACACGACCTGGAAAGGATCCGACGCCGCTGCCGTGTACACCGTGGTGCCGAGCGTCGTGTAGAAGCCTCCGAGCCCCGCGAGAAGCACCGCAGGGGTTCCGCCGGTCTTGAGCACTTTCATCAAGTCGTTCGAGCTGCCGGTGACGGACGAGTAGAGCAGCGTGGGGCCGTTGATGTGCGGGTACCCGATGTCCACGCCCGTTGCCGCCGACGCGATCGCGCCGGTGGCGAGGGTCACCCGCGAGATCGGCGTGCCGGTGTTGTAGGTGAACCCGTCGATGAAAGCGTAGGGAGGATCGACGATGATCCGTCCCGCGTAGTTGAGGCCGCTCGCCACCTCCGTCGCGGAGCCGCCGCTGCTACCCCCGGTGCCGCCCCCCGTCCCGCCCGCGCCGCCACCGGATGCTCCGCCCGCGCC
>CAZARU010000212.1:0-8406 GCA_964487605.1 uncultured Polyangiaceae bacterium | reverse complement strand
GCGCGCGCGAGCATCGACGGCGGCGCTCGCGCGCAGCCCGCGCCCACGCCTGCCCAACCCGCGCCCAGCGCGGCACCCGCCGCGCCGGTCCCCCCGCCAGCAGGCATGCTCCCGGTGCCCGGTGCGACGTTCACGATGGGCGCCGATGGTGTGGGCGAGGAGGACGAGCAGCCCGCTCACCGCGTCACGCTCGCGGGGTTTCACCTCGACGTCACGGAGGTCACCAACGGCGCCTACCGCGAGTGCGTCGCTTCCAGAGCGTGCAAGCCGCCGAGCGATCGCCCTTCCACCAAGACGAAAGCGGAGTGGTTCAGCGGCGAGAAGCAGCCCGTGGTCGGCGTCACGTGGTTCGACGCGAGGGACTACTGCGCGTTCGCGGGCAAGCGACTCCCCACGGAAGCCGAATGGGAGCTCGCCGCGCGCGGCGCCGACGGGCGGACCTACCCCTGGGGAGAGGAGAAGCCGGATCCGAAGCGGCACGCGAACTTCGGACGTGGACTCGGATCCCCCGACGGCGTCACCCGCCCGGTCGGATCCTTCCCAGCCGGCGCGGGTCCCTACGGGCACCTGGACCTGTCCGGCAACGTCTGGGAGTGGGTGCACGACGAGTACGATCCGTACGCGTACCGCCGGGACACGGCCGCGAAGGGACTCCCGGGGAGCTGCGAGCAGATCCTCGCCACGCAGGACGAGCTGCGGAAGGCCGGGCGGCAGGGCTTCACGGGGTCGAACCCGATCCCCACCGTGTGCGAGCGCGTCCTGCGCGGCGGCGCATTCAACTACGACGGCGCCGGTCTGCGCGCGTCCAACCGCGTCCACCACCCGGGGACCTGGCGTCTCGTGATGGCGGGGTTCCGGTGCGCGAAGGACGCGCCTTCGGGCGCCGCGGAGTAGGCGTCTCGCTCGCGACCGAGTACGAGGCCGGCGCGACGGACTACGCTCGCCACGTGAGACGCCGTTCGGCCACGACCCGCGGGCTCCCTGCGGAGGAACTCGCGCTCGTCGCGCTCGTGCGCGCCCTGCGCGCCGAAAGCGTGTCGTCGCTTTCCGCCGACGAGCGCAGGCTCCTCGCGACGGTCCCGCCTGCGCCGGAGGGAATCGCCGCCTCGGCACGACGGGCCATCGCGGCGGGGGACGATCCCCTCGGTGCGCAGTTCCTCCGCCTGCGATCGGCCGACGCGCGCCGACCGCTCGGACAGACGTACACGCCGGCACCGCTGGTTTCCGCGATGGTCGAGTGGGGCACGGGCTTCGCGCCCGCGCGCGTGGTCGAACCCGGCGCAGGCTCGGCGCGTTTCCTGGTGGCCGCGGGGAGGCGCCTCCCGCGCGCGCAGCTCATCGGCGTGGAGATCGACCCGCTGGCCGCGCTGTGCGCGCGAGCGCATCTCGCGGCGGCCGGGCTCGCCCGGCGCTCGAGGGTCGTCACCGACGACTTCCGCTCGCTCCGGCTCGACCCGATCCGCGGCAGGACGCTCTTCGTCGGCAACCCTCCCTACGTGCGCCACCACGGCATCGACCTTCGGTGGAAGACGTGGCTGAAGCGAGTCGCCGCTCGGCTCGGCCTGGAGGCGAGCGGCCTGGCGGGGCTGCACGTCCACTTCCTGGTCGCCACGGCGCTCGCGGCGCGCGCGGGAGACGTGGGCGCGCTGGTGACTGCCGCCGAGTGGATGGACGTGAACTACGGCACCCTGCCACGCGCCCTCTTCACGGGCGCCCTCGGCGGAGTGCGCCTCGACGTGATCGACGCGCGGGCGCTCCCGTTCGAGGGCGCGGCCGCGACGGCGGCCGTCGTCTGCTTCGTGGTCGGCTCGCGCTCCCCCACGGTCGCCATCCGGCGCGTGGGCTCCCTGGGCCGCCTGAAATCACTGGAAGGCGGGGCGCTCGTGCCGCGCGAGCGCGTGGAGGCGGCGCGGAGATGGTCGTCGCTGGGAAGCCGGCCCCGGCGTCGACCCGCAGGTTGGGTGGAGCTCGGCGAAATCTGTGCGGTGCATCGTGGCCAGGTGACCGGCGCAAACCGCGTGTGGATCGTCGACGCGAACGACGCCTCGGTCCCGGCTCGGTTCCTGTTCCCGGCGGTCACCCGGGCACGTGAGCTCTTCGCCGCGGGGGACGTGCTCGAGACGCTGCGGGGGCTCCGGCGGGTCGTCGACCTGCCCGCCGACCTGGACGAGCTTCCACGGGCCGTGCGCAGCGCGGTAGGGCGTTTCCTGGATGGCGCGCGGAGGCAAGGCGCCCACGAGGGATTCGTCGCGACGCACCGCCGCGCTTGGTGGTCGGTGGGCTTGCGCGCCCCCGCACCCCTCCTGGCGACGTACATGGCGCGGCGACCACCGGCGTTCGTCAGGAACGCGGCCGGAGCGCGCCACCTGAACATCGCGCACGGTCTCTACCCCCGGGACCCGTTGACGGAGGCGCAGCTCGACGCGCTGGCGCGGAGCCTGCGTCGCGTCGTCACCCTCGCCGACGGGCGCACCTATTCGGGGGGCCTCGTCAAGTACGAGCCCCGCGAGCTCGAGCGCGTGCTCGTACCGTGGACGTGAACGCCGACCGAGCGCGGCTCAGCCGCCGAAGCCACCGCTGCCGGACATCCCACCACTGCCCGACATTCCGCCGCTCCCCGAACCGGACGAGCCGCCGGAGCACCGCCTCGTGTCGAAGTTGCACGAGCTGGAGCAGCCCAGGTCGCCCCGCGGAAGCGCGCCCATCGTCGCGCTCGCGCACGTCTCGCCCGCGAGATCGTCGCCATCGCACTGCTCGTCGCCGGACACGCGGCCGTCACCGCACCGCGCAGCGCAGAAGCACGGATCGTAGCCCTGGCCGTTGCAGGTCTGAATCCCGTCGGCCGCGCCCGGGCACGGGCACGCGACGACCTGCCCTTCGACGCAGACGACGTCCCCGCTCCCGGGCCGCACGTCGAACGTGCCCGGATCCTCGTCCGAGAGGCAGGCCGTGACGGCGACGACGGTGAGGGCGAGGAGCGGCGTCCTGCGAACGGTAAGCACGGCGAGAGCCTTCCAGTGGCGCCTCGCCGCCGCAAGGGGGCCATCGACCTGCGCGGAACGCGGCGGCGGTTGTCTAGATGGCGAGCGGGACGCGGCGCGCCGCACTGCGCGGCTTTCGCGCCCGTCCGGGGCGTCGCGAGGGGATCCACCCGCCGGTCAGCGGCCCGATCCCCTCCATGGCGTGGAGTTCGCGCTTGACGCGGAGACCCGCCGAGTAGCCGCCGAGTGTTCCGTCGGCGGCGACGACGCGGTGACACGGCACGACGATGGGCATCGGGTTCTTGCGCATGGCACCGCCGACGGCGCGGGCCGCCCCGCGACCGCACCCGACGCGCCGCGCGAGCTCACCATAGGTGACGAGCGAGCCGAACGGGACGCGACACAGGGCACGAAGCACCCGCCGCTCGAAGGGCGCCACACCAGCCAGATCGACCCGGACGGAGAACGTTCGTCGGCGACCGGCGAGGTACTCGGTCACCTCCCGCGCCGCTGGCAGCTTCGCGTCGCGCACGACGGTGGCGACGGGCCCGAGCGCGCTGCGCGCGGCATCGAGCAGAGCCTTCGTGGAGGTGCGGCCGAAGTCGAGACGCAGCAGGCCGCGCGGACCCTCGAGGACGGTGAGCGGGCCGAGGGGCGACGCGACGTGCACGAAGCGGGCGATGGGCACCGCGTGCTTCACGCCCCCCTTCGCGCCCCCGCGCGTCAGGGGCGCACCACCTTCGTTCCCGCGGGCGGCGTGAACGCGAACTCCGTCGGCTCGATGGTCGTGTTCACCGACGGCTCGTAGAACGTGAAGCGATTCACGTTGCCCTGGGCGTCGAGCAAGAGAACGCGCCGAACGTGGTGCGTCTTGCCGTCCACGTAGAGGATCATGCGCTGGTAAGCGGGCGTGGGATCCTTCGGCTTGCCCTCGAGGACCCAGCCACCCTCGTACTTCATGCGCTTCGCGTCGAGCTTGCGAAGCTTGAAGCTCTTCCGCAGGTTGCCGTCGCCCACGAGGAACGCGAGCGCGGCGGGGTACTGGCTCTTCTCCACGCTCTGCTCGTACATCTGGTTGTTCTCTTTTTCGTAGACCTTCAGCTTCTTGCCGTCGGAGACGACCCGGTTGCCGTTGTTGTGGTAGCGCCAGCTCATCTGTCCGGGCTTCTTGAACGCAACCTCACCCTTGCTGTTCTTCACCTTCCCGTACGCCTTCACCTTGTAGCGCTGCTTGAAGCCCGCCTTGAAGGTCTTGGTCTTGTCGTAGAAGCTCTGTACGCGATCGGCGATGTCCTCGGCGGAAGGGCCCTGGTCGGCCGCCGCCTTCGCGGCACCGGGATTCGCCGTCGCGATCCGGACGTCGAGGGCGAGCGGAGTCGCGGCGAGGAGGGTGGCGAGGACGAACGTTCGGCGGTGCATCACGAAGGGACTCCGGTGGGGAAACGTGGCTTGGGGCTCGTGGCTTTCACGGCCGCGCGGGCCGCACGAGATCAGACGAATCAGGCGGCGCTCTCATTCGACCGAAGCTCGCGATGGCGCGGAGGTTTTAACACCTCCGGCGACGGGGGCATGGAATACGCTCGCCGAATCCTGCGCCTTCCCCGGGGCCCCACGCGGAACTCGGCGGAAGTGGGGGAGATCACTGCCGTCGGCGGTCGCGCGCCCGGGCGGCGGCCACCAGGCGCTCGAGGTCCGCCGGGAGGCGCGCGGCCGAGCGACGCGGACGACGCGCCGTGAGCGCCACGGCGCTCGGACCCACGCGCAGGTGCGTGAGGGCGAGAGCCAGGGCGTCGGCGGCGTCCGACGCCGGCGTCTCCGCGAGGGCGAGCAGGCCCCGCACCATGATCGCGACCTGCCGCTTGTCGGCCTGGCCATTCCCGGCCACGGTGCGCTTCACCTTAGCCGGAGCGTACTCGGCGACCGCCACGTTCGCGCGAGCGAGCACCAGGAGCACGACGCCGCGGGCGTGGCCGAGCTTCGACGCGGCTACCGCGTCCTTGTGGAAGAAGAGCGACTCGACCGACCCGACGTCCGGAGAAAAGCGCCGGACGACCTCGGCGAGCTGCTCGTCGATGCGCCGCAGGCGCTCGCTCAGTGACGCGCGTCCATCCAGGGTGATCACGCCGTGCGCGACGTGACGCACGCGGTTCCCCTCCCGCTTCGCGACGCCCCATCCGAGGCGGCGCGTGCCGGGATCGATGCCGAGGGCGATCACGACCTTCGCTTACCAGCCACGCTCCACCGAGGAAAGTTCCGGCTATGCTCCCGCCGTGCGCGGCGATCCCGACGTGACCGTCATCGGCTCCGGACCGAACGGGCTCGTCGCGGCGTGCGTCCTCGCGAAGCGCGGGTTCCGCGTGCTGGTCCTCGAAGCCAACCCGCGCCGTCCAGGCGGCGCCCTGGGCTCGGAGGAGGGCACGCTGCCCGGGTTCGTGCACGACGTGGGCGCCGCATTCTTCCCGTTCGGAAAGCCGAGCCCGGCGTTCACCGCGCTCGAGGTGGAGAGAGAAGGCGTGGAGTGGTGCCACGTCGACCTGGAGAGCTGCCACCCGGCCGAGGACGGGACCGTGGCCTGCATCGCGCGGGACCCGGACGTCACCGCGGGGCTCTTCGGTTCGCCCGAGGATGGCGAGCGATGGCGGCGCCTCGCGGCGTGGCACGCCACCATCGAGCGCGATCTGCTCGCCGCGCTGCTGCTGCCCTTCCCGACCCTCGCGCCGCTCTTGCGGCTCGGTCCCCTCGAGCTGTTCCGCATCGGCAGGATGCTCGCCTCGTCCGGGCGCGGACTGGCCACCCGCCTTTTTCGCTCCGAAGCCGCGCGTCGGGTGCTCCCCGGCCTCGCGCTGCACGTGGACGTGGGACCCGACGACACGTTCGGCGCCGGCCTCGGCTACATGCTCGGCCTGACGGCCACGACCGGCGGTTACCCGGTCCCACGTGGGGGAGCGCAGGCCATCACGGACACGCTGGTCCGGATCCTGGAACGTCACGGGGGCGAGCTTCGCCTGGGAGCGCGCGTCGAGCAGGTGCTCGTGTCGGGCGGGCGCGCCGCAGCCGTTCGAACGTCGGGCGGCGACGAGATCGCATCACGGTCCGCCATCCTGGCCGACACGTCCGCGGCCTCGCTCCTGCTCGATCTGGTGAACGAAAGGCACGTGCCGGGACGCGTGAGGCGGAAGCTCCGGCGGTTTCCCCAGGGCTGGGGCACGTTCAAGATGGACTGGGCCCTGTCGGGGCAGGTGCCGTGGCGCACTCCCGAAGCGCAGCGGAGCGCGGTCGTCCACGCGGGCGAGAGCCTGGACGACCTCTCGCGATTCACGTCGGCGGTCCGCAGCGGCGCGCTGCCCGAGAAGCCCTACCTGGTCGTGGGCCAGCAGAGCCTCGCCGATCCGTCGCGGGCGCCTCCCGGGCAACAGACGCTCTGGTGCTACTCCCGGGTGCCGTCGCACCCGGCGGGCGGCTGGGACGCACGGCGCGAGCAGTTCGCCGACACGATCGAGGCGCGCATCGAAGGCCTGGCCCCGGGGTTTCGCTCCCGCATCCTGGCGCGGCGCATCGTCGCACCGCCGGATCTCGAGCGCATGGACGCGAACCTGGTGGGCGGCGATCTCGGCGGAGGCTCGAACGCCTGGCATCGCCAGTTCGTCTTTCGACCCGTGTTCCCCTACTTCCGGTACCGGATGCCGGTGAAGGGACTCTACCTCTGCTCCAGCTACGCCCACCCCGGCGCGGGCGTCCACGGCATGTGCGGGTTCAACGCGGCCACCATCGCGGCGCGCGACGTGGGTTGAAGGGCCCGAGTCGTCGGGCACGTTGCTCGGGTAGACGACTCCCCGTACGCTCCGGTCGATGTCCACTTGCTTGCGCAGCGCGGCGCTCCGCGCCGTCCTCTCGTTCGCGACCCTCTCGTCCCTGTCCGCCTGCGGCTCGTCGGACGACGACGCTTCGGGGTCGGGAGGAAGCGCCGGGACCGCGGGAACCGCGGGCCAGGGGGGCGCGGCAGGAGCCGGCGGCGCCGCCGGGGCGAGCGGGGGCGCCGGCTACTGCGTGCCCGACCACTCCGCGCCCGTGGCCACGCGCGCGAGCTACGGGTCCTGGGTGAAGCTGGAGCTGCCGGGCACCGTCTGCGGCAACGGGAGCCAGTACAAGTTCTTCGTGAACTACTCGGACAAGTCGAACGACGTGCTCGTCATGTTCGAGCCGGGTGGCGCGTGCTGGGACTACGACAGCTGCACGGGCTCGAACGGCATTCGCGGCGCCGCGAACCCGAACGGCATCTCCGACGGACACATGGCCCAGTGGGGTCTCGCTTACCCGTTCTACCAGCGGAACGACCCGGACAACCCGTTCCGGGACATGAACTTCGTGTTCGTGCCCTATTGCACGGGCGACGTGCACAGCGGCAACAACGTCATCACCTACACGTCCACGGACGGCGCCAGCAGCGTCGAGTTCCACCACGCGGGCCACCCGAACGTCCTGGCCGTCGCCGACTGGCTCGCGGACGAGTTCACTACCGTGCCGCGCCTCGCCGCGGGCGGGTGCAGCGCAGGTGGGGCCGGCTCCCTGCTCAACTACTACTTCCTGCGCACCCGCATGAAGGGCTCGCAGTGCGGCTACCTCATCGACGACGCGGGGCCCATCTTCCCGAGCACGGGGAACTCGGCGGAGCTGCACGCCAAGATCCGGCAGTCCTGGGCGACGGACGTCGTGCTCGACGACATCGAGAAGGAAGTCGGCAAGGAGAAGGTAGACGCCCTGCGCGAGGACTACGGGCTCATCAACACGCTGCTCGCCGATCAGTTCCCGAAGGACCGACTCACGGTCACCTACTTCCGCCTCGACCTGAACTACTCGGTGTACTCCTACGAGCGCTTCTTCGACGCTCCCACCTACGACGAGATCCATCGGCTGTGGTGGGAGGATACGCAGCTCTTGATGGAGCTCTTCGACACGCGCGAGAACCTGGGGTACTTCATCCCGTACTACCGGCGCGACAACTGCAGCCACTGCGCGTCGATAGTCCCGGTGGATCACATCTTCGAGGTGATCGCCGGGACGAAGGGGCCGTACTTCGGCACCGAGATCGAGGAGAAGAGCCTCGACTTGCAGAGCTACGCGCGGCACGTCCTCGACGACGCGACGCCACTCGAGAGCCACCTGGAGTCGGAACAGTCCGGCGAAGGCTTCACGCCGGCCGAAGGCGCTTCGTGCCTCTGAAGCCGCGCGCGGCTCGCTCCGAGCGTCGCCTCGTGCCAGCGCTCGCGCTGCTCGGCGCGGCCGCGCTCGCCTGCGGCAAGAGTTCGGGCGGCGAGCCTGACGGCGCGAAGAGCGCGGGAGGCGCCGCGGGCTCGACGGCGGGCGCGGGAGGCACCGCGGGGTCCGGCGCCGCGTCGGGCCAGGGCGGCAGCGGCGGAGCGGGTGC
>CAZARU010000211.1:0-8441 GCA_964487605.1 uncultured Polyangiaceae bacterium | reverse complement strand
CGGCGGCGCGGCCGGGGGGGCCGGCGCCGCGGGGGCGGCGGCGTCCATTGCGTGCGGCGTCGCGTCTCCCGACACGTGCACCGGCACCGAGGTCTGCTGCGTCGTCTCGCCGGGCGCCGACTACTGCACGGACACCTGCGCTTGCCCCGCGGACGCGGGGAGCTGCACCGCCCTTCCCGTCGAGTGCGACGGACCCGAAGACTGCTCCGGCGGCGAGGTGTGCTGCGGCGACTTCGATCTGGGAGCGCAGGTCTACACCTCGGTCCGGTGCCGGGCCACGTGCGATCCGGTCGCCCTCGACTTCGAGTTCTGTCACGTCACGGCCGACTGCTCCCGCTCGGGTGACGGCTGCGTCGACAGCGCCGCGATGCCGCCCTTCCGCGTCTGCAGTCCGCCCTGAGAGGTCACTCGCCCCGTCCCGGGCGTCGGTGGTAGCCTCTCCCGCGCCATGGCGACACGCACCTCAGGTCCCGCCTTCTTCGGATCCCTCCTGCTCGCCGCACTGGTCGGCGCGCTGTCTCCCGGCTGCGGTGGCGAAGAAGAGAAGGGGGACTCCGGCGAGCAGATCACGGGCATTGCGTGCGCCAAGAACGCCCAGTGCGGTCCGCTCGGCTGGTGCATGACCGACGAGAGCGTCGCTGAAGTGAGCGAGGGCGACATCGTCGTCACCATTCCCGGGGGCTACTGCTCCCAGCTCAACTGTCGCAAGGGCTACGGTGAGGAAGTCTGCGGCGAGAACAGCTACTGCTTCGACCTGAAGCAATACCTGCCCGACAACCCCATTGGGCTCTGCGGCAAGCTGTGCGAGTCCGAGTCGGACTGCCGAGACGGCTACCTGTGCCACGATGGCTCCCTCGTGTCCGACGGCAAGCAGATCTTCAAGCCGCTGCCGTTCAAGGCCTGCCTGCCTCCGGCGCTGCTGTGTCTGCTCGACATCGCGAACGCCGATTGCCCCGACGCGGCGCCCATCTTCGACGCTGGTGGATCGAAGGACGCGGGGACCGACGCGAGCCAGAGCGGTGACGCGGGCTGACGCCGTGCGCGTGCGACCCGGCCGATGTCACGCCACCTGCTGATCGGCGTCGACGCCGGGGGCACGCGCTCGTCGGCGATGGTGGCGACCGCCGACGGGGTGATCGTCGGGCGCGCCGACGGCGGGGCGGCGAACTACCATGGCGTCGGCGCGGAGCGCGCGCGGGCTTCGCTCCTCGACGTCACCGACCGCGCTCTCGCCGCAGCCGGCGCCACGGTGGACTCTCTCGCGTGGGCAGGGTTCGGCGTCGCCGGTGCCGATCGCCCGAAGGACTTCGAGCGTGTGCGCGCCCTGCTTCCGGCCCTCGGGTCCGAGGCGCGTCGCTCCCTCGTCAACGACAGTCAGCTCGCGCTCTGGGCGGGAACGCCCGACGGAGTGGGCGTCGCCGTCGTGAGCGGCACGGGGACCAACGCCGTGTCGCGCACCGCGTCGGGGGTCGTCGCGAACGTCGGCGGCTATTGCCACGAGCTCGGCGACTTCGGTGCCGCGGGCGATCTGGGACGCGAGGCCGTTCGTCTCGCGATGCGCGGGCGCGAGGGTCGCAGCGCTCCCACCGCCCTGTACGACGCACTCTGCGCGGAACTCGGCCTCGAGCAACTCGAGGACCTGATCGACTACTGGATGGCGGGTGATCCGCGCGGCGAGCCGGGACGCCTGGCGCCGCTGGTCTTTCGCGTCGCCGCTACCGGGGACGAGGTCGCGCGCAACTTGCTGGAGGCGGCCGGCCGGGAGCTCTCGGTCGGCGCCAAGGTGCTCCTCGAGGCGCATCATGCCGACGCTGCCAGCGTCACCGTCGCGCTCGGAGGCAGCGTGCTGCAGAAGGGAGAGGACCCGACGCTCGTCCACGCGCTGGCTGCCGCGCTTCGCGACGCGCACCGCGGCGCGGAGGTTCGTGTGCTCACCTGCGAGCCGGTGGTAGGCGCCGTGCTGCTGGCCCACGCCGATTCGGGGGCCGATGGTGCGTCTCGCGCCGCCATGCGATCCGGGCTGGAGCGGGCGCTCGGGGGCGCGCTGACGCGTGGCGTGTAGCTCTACCGGCGCACCCAGCGACCCATCCAGTACGCGATCCGGAAGTCCACGGCAGGCAGCAGGCCGGAGCCGTCGCCCGAGCCGTTCACCTCGTACGGGTTCGAGCGCCAGTAGTAGTTGCTGTGAGGGCGAATCCGCATCGGAACCGGAGCCGCCGCCACGAGCGCGTCGTTGCGGCCGACCGTACCGAGCACTTCGAGGGGCGTCCCGTCCGTGGCCACGCAGGACCCGCTCGCGATCTCGGCGTCGTCGCAGTTGTCGCGCGCTCGAGCCCAGAACGGCGCGACGGGGAACTCCCGGAGCGTCTCCATGCCCCGCTCGACGGCGGCCTCGTCCACGGCGCCGTCGGGGGCGCTCCATGCGGTGCCCCCGGCGGTCGCTGCCGCGTGCACGAAATCGTAGAACGTCATCTTCTGCTCTGCGGGCTGGCGGTCGCGCCCTTCTCGGTCGTACAGGCCCTTCGAGATCCCGTCGCGCACCGCGCGGCGTGGCACCTCGTCGCACAGGTAGCGCGTGGCGGCGAAGCCCCCCGTGAACGCCATGTTGTAGGACGAGTAGTTCGACTGCAGGCCCAGGTCCACGAGCCCCAGTTCGTCCCTGGCGAGCTCGTGGAGCCGCCGCTCGCCAACGAGCGTGTCCGCGAGCCACGCGTCGAGCTCCGGCTCCTCGGCGACGTACGCGAAAGCCCCGACGATGCCGAGTGACATCATCGCGTTGAAGCCGTTCTTCGCGTTCGGAAGGTACAGGCGGTCGAGCGAGTTCTCGTTGAGGATGCCGTGGTACGTCCGCCGACCGTCCGCGTCCCTGATCTCGAGATCGTACCCTTCCTCCCCCACCAGCATGAGCGAGCGAGCGAGGGCTTCCGCATCGGACTGCAGGCGAGCGCGCTGCGCGTCGTCGAACGCGGGGTCGAGCCGGATCGCCTCCCACGCCGCCGCGAACGCCAGGGCCCAACCGACGAGCATGTCCCGGCTGCACGAGTCCTCCCAGATGACGTCCGGGTACCGGCCCGAGACGTCCTCGCGCCAGGTACCGTTGTCCTTCACCGGGGGCAGCGCGTTGCCGTCGGCGTCGAAGAGCGGCGTCGTCTCGAACATGCCGTCGCCGCCGAGGCTCTTCAGGGCGAACCCGCGCGCGATGACTCCGGGCGTACCGGTGACCGCGACGGCGAGGTGCAAGGCGTCGAGATCGCGTGCGAGATGACCGCGCGCCCTGTCGATTTCCTCACAGGCCGCGCCGCCATGGAGCAGCGAGAGATACCGGTACGCGTCGGCCGCGATGCCGACGCCGGCGTAGAGCCCGGCGACCTTCGCGAAGGACCCCACGGCGTCCGTCACCTTCATGCCCGAGTGCGCCTCGAAGTCCCACGCCGTCTCGTCCGCGACGAATGCCCCGATGGCGTCGCGAGCAGCCGTTCGATCGAGGGGGACGTTCAGGTCGGCGTTGACGCCCGTGCCATGGGCGTTGAGCGCGTGAAACTGCCGATCGTGGCGTGTCGCTGCCGCGTCGACCTGCGCATCCGGCGGCGCCAGGCTCGTCCAGGATCCCGTGGCCGTTCCACACGCCGGCGGCTCGACGCGCTGTGCGGGCCGGCAGGCGAGCCCCTGGGGGACCTTCCCGGCGTCCCCTCCGCCGTCCTTGCTCCGCGCGTCCTCGCTGCTGCAGGCGACCAGGCTCGCGGTGAGCGCGATCGTGGCGAGGTGCTCGAGAGTCCGCATGGCGCCATCGTAGGAGCGTCCGGGCGGGTCGGCCAGTCGCCGCCCCGACGGGGCGGGTTGCCGCCTGGTTCGTCACCAGACTCCACCTGCTCGCGCGAAGGCCGACCAGCGGGAGGTCGGAGCGGCGAGTATCATCTCCGCGCGATGAGCCGCGCCGATCGACTCTTCCAGATCATCCAGCTCCTGCGTCGACGAAAGGTCGTCACCGCGGCCTTCATGGCGGAGCAGCTCGACGTCTCCGAACGCACGGTCTACCGCGACGTTCGTGACCTGGTGATGGCCGGTACGCCCATCGACTCCGAGGCGGGCGTCGGGTACTCGCTCAAGACGAGCTACGACCTACCGCCTCTCATGTTCAACGAGGAGGAAATTCAGGCGCTCGTGCTCGGCACGCGCATCGTCGCGAGCTTCGGCGACGCGAGCCTGGCGAAGGCGTCGAGATCGGCGCTCGCCAAGGTGGAGTCGGTGCTGCCCGGACGACTCAAGTCGGAGCTGCGCAAGAGCGCACTCTTCGCACCCAATCCGTCGGTGGGGGCGCGCATCTCGCAGACGCTGATCCCCGTCCGGCAGGCCATGTCCACGTCGCGCAAGCTGCGCCTGCGCTACCAGAAGGAGAGCGGGGAGGTAACGTGGCGCGTCGTGCGCCCGCTCGCCGCGTCGTTCTGGGGAAAGACCTGGACGCTCTCGGCGTGGTGCGAGCTGCGCGAGGATTTCCGGAGCTTCCGCATCGACCGCATCGAGAGGGTGGAGATCCTGGAGGCGTTCCTGCCGGAGCCCGGGCGCACCCTGGACGACCTGCTGGCCCGCTTCGGCCCTGGGGCGGCGGAGTTGCTCGGTCCGTGAGGCCTCGGCGGCTCACTCGCACGTCGTGGCGCAGCCGGTCACGCAGTCGCTGAGCGCCAGGGCCAGCTGCGCTCCGGTTCCCAGCGCGCCGCCGTTCGCGTCGATGGCTTCGCGGCAGGGATCGAAGCACGAGAAGCCGCGACACCCGACCTCCAGCGCGCACTGCATGATCGCCTTGCACTCCGCGTGGCCGTCGCACGTCTCGAACGGAGCGGGGCACCGCTCGCACGCGCAGCCGTGGACGGCTTCGCAGTACGTGCCGTAGTCCCGTGCGCGCTGTCGACACTCTGCCGTGTTGCCGGTGCCCGCCGGGAGCGTCGTCTCGGTGAACGCGACGCGGGGCGCGCCGTCTATCGAGTTGATGATGCGGCCCAGGAACGCCTCCTCCTCCCAGAGCACGGGATCGAGCGTGCCGTAGCGTCCCAGTCCGCGGATCAGCATCTCCGAGATGAAGCCCCGCTCGGCGACGGTGTCGGTGGGCGGTTTCTCGAAGATGCCGGTCCGCACGACGACCAGGTCGAGGCTCGGGATCACGTAGATGTACTGATCGTCCTCGCCGCGCGCGGAGTAGAGATCGCGCGGAAGGGCGCCGTCCGGGTCGATGTCGGCGTTCCACCACTGGTAAGCGTAGCCGTGGTTTCGGGAGGCTCTGTCGCCCGTCGTGGCGCGCTCCACCCAGGTCTTCGAGACGATTTGCCGCCCGTCCCAGGCGCCTCCACGCAGGAAGAGCAGCCCCATCTTCGCGAACTCGAGGGACGGCGCGTCGATGCAGCAGAACGTCAGGGTGTGCCCCGCTCCGTCCCTCCACCAGGCGGCGCTGTGCATGCCCAGGGGGTCGAAGAGGACCTCCCGCGCGTAGTCGGCAGGGGTCTTGCCCGTGGCACGCTCGATGACGCCGCCGAGGATCATCGTGTCCGCGCTCGAGTAGGACCAGCGCTCGTCCGGCGCGACGTCGACCGGCAGTGTCTCGACGAAGCCGAGCGCGTCCGATGCAGTTCCCATCTTGATGGTGTCGGAGGTCGCGAGGTCGACGTAGTCCTCGTGGTATCTCAACCCGGACTGCATCTGCAGGACCGAGCGCAGCGGGATGTCGCCCTTCGGCGCCCCCTCCCACTCGGTGTAGAAGGTGGAGAGCGGCGCCTCGACGTCGGCGATCAGCCCGCTGTCCACGGCGATGCCGACCAGCGTGCTCGTGAAGCTCTTGGCCACCGACCAGCTCGTGGACCAGGAGTCGGCGTCGTACCCTTCGGCGTGCCACTGGGCCACGACGGCGCCGCCCCGGACCACGACCACGCTCTGCGTGTTGTGGTCGGCGCGAAAGGCGTACTGGCGTGCCTCGTCGAGTCGCGCCGCGTCCATTCCCATCGCCGCGGGCGTGGCCGTCGTCCACGACGCGGTCGGGAACGGCACCCGCTGGCCGATGGCGAGGCCGGGCTCGCCGCCGGAGCCGGCTCCCTCGTCGTCCCCGCCGCACGCCACCGCGCCGAGACAGCAGAGGAGGGCGCCCGCGGTGGCGCGCGCGGAGTGGAGACTGGCCGCGCACCCGCCGGGTCGGATCGAGCGGGAGAGGCGACGGCGGGCGTCGGCGTTAGACATACAGACTGTATATATCAGACTGTCGTCGGTGCGTAGATAAATTAGGTCTGGATGGCTTCAATGTGAACGTGGTGTAAGTTTATAGTTCCCGGCGCCGGGGTGGAGTCGCCGGCCGTGGCGGGCAGGTCCGGGTGGGTCGGGAGGGCCTCGGCCGGCCACGGTGGTACATTGGCCGCCGTCCTTCGCGTTCAGCGCGCACCCTTTCCGCATGTCGTCGTCGAAGCTTCCCGCAGCCGCCGCGCTCGTCGCGGTCACGCTCGCGGCGTCGTTGGCCGGCGCCCAGGAGCCTCCCGCGTGCCGGTCCCCGAACCCGGCGGACTGGCCGCCTCCGGCAAAGCCGTACTTCCTGCTCGCCGTCGACACGTCGGGGAGCATGACGACGTGCGCACCGGGCAACAACCCGACCGATTGCAACGGCGCGGCAGGAACCACCTCCAATTGCAATGCCGCGACGAACTCGTGCGGGCTCCCGGCGACGCGGATCGACGGTGCGCGCTGCGCGCTGTCTCGGACCATCCAGGCGTACGGTGGGCTGGTCAGCTTCGGGCTCTCCGGGTTCGCGGGGATCGTGTCGGCGTGCAACCAGGCCAACTGTCAGCCCTGCCGTCCCGGTGTTCGCTGCGACTGTCGTCAGAGCGCGGGCGGCGGCTTCGACGACTTCGACGACAACGGCGACGTCCACGGCTGCAACCTCACTCCGCTACCCGACGCGAACAACAACGGGGGCTTCAACCTGGGCTGCGGAAACACGCCGACCACGTGCTCGGCAGGGGGCGGGCTCTTCGCGGGCGCGCCGCTCGGCGCCGGGTTCCGCAACGGGGGCAACATCCTGGTGCCCATGGTGCGGGATCCCGCGCCGGTCCCCGGGCAGAACAACGTCGCCGAGCTGCTGCAGTGGTTCGACGCGCGCCCGGGCCAGCCCGGCGGTTGCCTGCTGAACCGCGAGATCTGGGCCAACGGGCACACGCCGCTCGAGGGCATCCTCCGCACCGCGCACCACTACCTGTTCCACGGCTGGGATCCGCGGTGGAGCCGCACGAACTACTGCGCGGCGAACCCCTTCGGCGGTGGTCAGTACCCGATGTTTCCGGCGCCGCTCACCGCGA
The DNA here is from genome assembly GCA_964487605.1 of uncultured Polyangiaceae bacterium. Lineage (GTDB taxonomy): Bacteria > Myxococcota_A > Polyangia > Polyangiales > Polyangiaceae > JAJDAH01. The sequence goes on along the minus strand of CAZARU010000211.1, from coordinate 1,116 downwards.
GCGAGCCGGCATGCCGGTCTACCAACGTGATCCTCGTGACCGACGGCGCGGAGACCTGCGGCGGCACCGGAGCCTCGGCCGCGGCGGCGCTGCTCGCGTCCGGCGTGCGAACCTACGTCATCAACTTCATCGGCGGCGACCAGGCGGCCACGGACGCCATCGCCGCGGCCGGTGGTACGACGGTCTCGTTCTTCGCGTCCAACGAGGTGCAGCTCGCCCAGCAGCTCTCCAGCATCGTCGCCGGATCGATCCTCCCCGAGGTCTGCAACAACATAGACGACAACTGCAACGGGTGTACCGACGAGGGCTTCCAGGTCTACTGCAACCGGGGCAAGCAGGCGGTCGCGAGCCCCACCGTGCCCGGGCAGTGCTGCAGCTGGACGACCCAGGCGCAGCGCAACGCGTGCGTTGCCACGTGGCAATCGACCGTGACGCCGTCGAAGCCCCTGGGCGATCAGTTCGAGCTTCCGTGCTGGGTTCCCGGCTCGCAGCCTGCGGGCTTCACGGCCGAGCGGTCCTGGCTGTGCGCGAACCCAGGGGAGATTTGCGACAACCTCGACAACAACTGCGACGGCGCGTGTGCCGGGTCGTCACCGTGGGACTGCGGCTTCGATCCCACACCGCCCATCCCCAACGGCGTGGACGAGGGCATCACCAAGTGTGGCTCCCCGCTGCAGTGCCCGGTGGCCGAGACGTGCGACGGGCAGGACAACAACTGCGATGGCATCACCGACAACGCTCCGGGGAGCCCGCTGCCGTTCAGCCTGCCGGGGTGCAGCCCGTGCGTCCCGAGCCAGGAGATCTGCAACGGCTGTGACGACGACTGCGATGGAGTCGTCGACGACGGCATCACGCCGATCCCGTGCGGCTTCACCCAGGCCGCGCCGTGTGGGTCCGTCTGCGCGGGGACGCGCAGCTGCGGAGCTCCCGCCAGCGTCGCGCCGGGCGCGTGCCTCCCCGGCTTCCCGGCGAACCGCCTCGGTGCCTGCTCGACGACCCCGCGCGCGGAGGCGTGCAATCGATGTGACGACGACTGCGACGGCCTGGTGGATGAGGGCATTCCCGCCACGGTGTGCGACGTGCCCGGTCAGCCGGGCCTGAACTACGGGCCGAACA
>CAZARU010000210.1:0-8451 GCA_964487605.1 uncultured Polyangiaceae bacterium | reverse complement strand
TCCCCCTTGATGGCGCTGTCCGCCAGCAGGTCTCCGATGCGCTTTTCCGCCGCGGGCTTGAGCTCGCCGAGCTTCTCGCTCAGCGCGGCGTCAATCTCGTCCGGGCCCTTGTTGCTGTGGGTGAGCCCCGCCTTCACGAGCTGAAGGATCGGGTAGTCGCCAGCGTCGCAGAGCTTGATCGCGCGGTCGATGTTGCCGGCGGTCACCAGCTTCTTGATCTGGGCGAAGAACTCCTTCGAGTTCACCCGGTACCGTGTCATCTGGAACGCGAACCGTTCCACCACGATCGTCAAGACGATGGCGGAACAGCACAGGTTCATCACCATGAACGTCGGGTTGTGCTTGAAAGCCTCGATCAGCTGCCCCGACTGAGAGGCGCCCTCGGCTGCTAGAAGCGACAGATACATCACCCGTGTCCCTTTCTAAGGCTCCCCGAATGCTCACGTCTCGAGGGCAAACACGCTCATCATTTTGCGTAACGGTCCACCCGTCGAGTGCGCGACTATAGCCGCCGCTGATCCCGCAGTGCAAGGTTGCTATCGAGGGGTTCTTTTCGCGGGATTCTTGCGGATCCGCCGCGGCGGCGACCTCGGGGGCCGCCGGAGCACCCCGCCAGGCCGTCCGACCGGCGCCCGAACGCTTTCGCCTGCGCGCCGGAGTCCGTGTCGGACCTGGCGCTGCGCGGAGCCGTGCGCGCGACCGCAGCGCGCCCCGAGGAGGCAGGGTTCCGGCACGGTACGACTAGCGCGCGCTTCGATATGCGTGGCGTCGATCGCGAAGCGCGCCTCGCGCTTCACGCGTCTCCCGCTCGGTGGAGTCAAGCGTTGCGCATCAGCCGCTTACCGCGATGCCGGAAAGTTACACCCGATGTGAACGGGTGGAGCGCGCGCTGCAGATTCGTCCGCAAGGGGTTACCCAATCCTGCTTGACTGTGCTGGGTCCACTTCAGCAAGATGCCGCCGTCCGCGTCCCATCGAATTCACGGTGACCGATCGGACGTCGGTACTTCAAACCCCGCGAGCTTCAGGTAACCGACACCCCAACGACGAGCTCAACGGAGGCCGCGCGCCCTCCGCAAAAGACAGGAAAGAACGATGGCAAAACTCTGGCACCACTACCAAGAGGGCGGATGGGCGATGTGGCTCATCCTTTTCTGGCTGATCTGCTCCATCGCGGTCATCATCGAGCGGGCGGTCTATCTCTTCGGCTCGTCGATCAACAAGGACGTGTTCCTGGCGACGATGCAGAAGTGCATCCTCGCGGGTGACGTCGCCAAGGCCGTGAAGATGTGCTCCGCGGCGAACGCGCCGCTGGCTCGCATCATCCAGGCCGGGCTCGTGAAGGTGAACCGTCCCGACGAGGAGGTTCAGGCGGCCATGGACGAGGCAGCCCTTCGCGAGATGCCGAAGATCAACAAGCGGACGGGCTTCCTCGCGCTGTTCGCGAACCTCGCGATGCTCTGTGGCCTCTTCGGCACCATCATCGGCCTCATCAAGGCGTTCGGTGCCGTCGGTGGCGAGTCCATCGACCCGAGCCAGAAGGCCCGGATTCTCGCCGAAGGAATCAGCGAGGCCATGAACTGCACGGCGTTCGGGCTGCTCGCCGCCATCGCCGCGCTCGCCGGTTTCGCCGTGCTCAACGGCAAGACCCAGGCGATCGAGGACGACATCAACGAGGCGTCGGTCCAGGTGCTGAACCTGGTCGTTGCCAACCGCCAGAAGGTCAACCTTCAGGGTCTCGAAGGGGCGGCCTGATCCGGCCGACCCCTCGCGGGAACATCGACGCGCACGAACCCAGGAGTAATCGAGAATGGCCGGTATCGACGTAGGTGGCGGGCACGGGAAGCGGAGTCTCAATCACGAGATTCCGCTCATCCCGTTCATCGACTTCCTCCTCTGTCTCGTCGCATTCCTGCTCGTGACGGCGGTGTGGTCCCAGATGGCGCGGCTGAACGCCGACGCCCGCGTACCCGGCCCGCCCAAGCCCACCGAGCCGGAGGACGAGAAGAAGGAGAAGCAGCTCCACGTGGAGATGCGTGGCGACCGGAAGTTCCAGCTCGTCTGGAAGGAAGGCGCCACGGTCGTGAACACCATCGACGTGGAGCGCAAGAAGGTGCCGATGGGGGACAAGGGTGATTTCACCTACCCCGACCTCGGGAAGAAGGTCGCCGAGGAGTGGAAGGCCAACGGGTCACACCGAGCGCCCACCGATCCGAAGTTCGACCAGGCCGTGCTCCACACGGACAACTCCACGCCCTTCGCCGACGTCATCGCCGTGATCGACGCCATCTACACGCCCGGCCGTGAGTACGTCCAGGCCGGGTCGGGCGACGTCAAGAACGTTCCTGCGTTCAACGTCACCTTTGCTGTGAACTGAGGACCACGATGTCGGACAAAGCCCTCGGCAGATTCCACCAGCCGATCAGCGTGCCGGGCCGGCGGCTGCTCCACCACATCTCGCTCAAGTTCGTGCGCAAGAAGGTGGCGGGCGGCGGCGGGCGCGCCGTCAACCACGAGATCCCGCTGATCCCGTTCATCGACTTCCTGCTGTGCATCGTGCTCTTCCTGCTCGCGAGCTTCTCGGCGACCGGTGAGCTCCCGGTGGACAAGAACGTGCAGCTCCCGTCGGCCGAGCACGTCCTCGACATGATCGAGGCGCCGATGGTCGCCATCACCGGGACACAGATCCTGGTGGACGGCGTCGCTGCCGGCTCGACGCGCGCCATCGAAGAAGCGAACCGCCTGCAGCGCATCGACGAGCTCTTCAACATGCTCAAGAACAAGCGCGAGCTGTGGAAGCAGATCAACCCCGGCAAGCCGTTCCCCGGCGTGGCCGTTCTGCAGGTGGACAAGCGCGTCCCGGCGCTGGTCGTGAAGAGCGTGTTCCAGACCGCGGCGTTCGCGGGATACCCGAACATCAGCTTCATGACGCAGCGGCTCGCGAGCACGAGCGAGGGCGGCGGCTGAACCGACGGCGGAGTTGCGCGAGATCCCCGGCCATGCGAGCTCGAGGGCGAGCCGAGCCGGGGAGTGAACCAGAGCGCCGGCCGGGGTTCCCCGCTCGGCGCTTCTCGCTCGTGGCGACCAACCGATGAGCGCGAAGAGTCAGAAGGAGCCGAAGCCTCGCGGTCTACCGTCGCTGGAGGAGGCGCGCCTCGAGCGTCGTCGCGCCATCGTGCTCGGGCGCGCTCGGCTCCGCGCCATGAGCCCGCGCTTCTGGCTCTGGACGGGCCTCGGTTTCGCGGTCTTCGGCGTCGTGTACTACAAGGTCGCCCAGGGCCACCTCGAGAGCCAGAAGGGCGCCGTCATGGCGAAGCAGCGCGCCATCGCGCAGGAGCTGGGTACGCGCCTGCTGCCCTGGCGCGATCGGATCGAAGCCTGGGTGGTCGAGATCGCGGGGGCCTGGCCGGGTGAGCTGGCGGAGGGCGGCGTGGGGCTCGCCGACGTGACCCGTGAACCGGGCGTGTATCTGCGGCTCCGTGTCGCTGACGCGCAGCAAGCGGCCTCGATTCGGTCCTCCGCGACGCGTTCGCTGCAGGACGGCTTCACGGCATGCCTCTTCACGCGCAAAGGGGGCGTCGACCCGAGCAAGGGTCCGAAATGCACGTCCACCGCGAACTGCGAGGCGGGGCTGCTGTGCAACGAATGGGACGTCTGCGCGCGCCCCACGCAGCCCTACAACATGCGCCTGGCCTACCGCGCCATGAGGGTTCTGTCGTCGGAGTGGACGGACGAGCTGCACCGGGCCGACAACGATCTCACCGTGCGAGCCCACGAACGTGACCTCGACCGGACGACTCACGACGACGTTCCCGTGGCGATCGAGGTCCTCACGCGCGCGCGGTACTTCACCCTCGTGCTCGACGAGGATCCGGAGGGCGGGCTCCCCGCGGCCCTGGCCCGGGACAGCGGCGTGGCGGAGACCGACGAGCAGCGCGTTCAGCGTTCGTCCCACTTCGTGCGGGTGGGGATCTGGGACCTGTCCAAGAACGCGCCCGTAGTGCGACACCGCACGCCCGCGTCGGCCCGCTTCGTTCCCATGGGCGACCGCGTCGTGAGCGATCCGCGCGTGGTCGCGGCCCAGCAGCGCCAGGTCAACAGCTGCGCGGCCGCGGTGAGCGTCCGGCAGGTCATGGAGGCGGCGAAGGCGGGGTCGGCGGAGCGCCCCGCGGCGGTCGACGCTGGCGCCGCCAGCACCGGCGGCTAGGTCGGTTCACCGAAGCCGCCGCCGCCCGGCGTCTCGATGCGCAGCACGTCCCCGGCCACGAGGTTCAGGGTCACCTTTCCGGCGATCTCGCGGCCGTTCACGAGGTTGCGGCCCGGCGCGCCCGGCAGTCCCCCTCGCAGCCCGAACGGGGACGTGGTGCGCCGCTCGGACAGGATCGATGCCGACAACGGCACCAGCGCCTCGACCGCGCGCACGAGGCCGTCCCCGCCGCGGTGGCGCCCCGCGCCTCCGGACCCACGGCGAACCGCGTGGGCGACGACCCGGACGGGGTACCGCGCCTCCAGGACCTCCGGATCGGTGATTCGCGTGTTCGTCATGTGCGTGTGAACGGCGCTGGCACCGCGCCGCACCGCGGTCGCGCCCGCGCCGCCCGCCAGGGTCTCGTAGTATCCGAAGGAAGCGTCGCCGAACGTGAGATTGTTCATCGTCCCCTGGCTCGCGGCAGCCCGGCCGAGCGCGCCCAGCAGGACGTCGACCACGCGCTGGCTCGTCTCGACGTTTCCGCCGGCGACGGCGCGTTCCGCCGAAGGCGACAGCACGGTGCCCGGGGGCACCCGGATCGTCACCGGGCGCAGGCAGCCGCCGTTCAACGGAATGTCCGCGCCGACGAGGCAGCGCAGCACGTAGAGCACCGCGGCGACGGTCACCGCCGGAGGCGCGTTCAGGTTTCCGGCGACCTCCGGTCCGGTGCCGGAAAAGTCGATCTCGAGTCGGTCGCCCGTGGCGCGGAGGGCGACGCGCACCGCGGTTCCGTCGTCCAGGCGGTCGCCGAAGGCGTACTCGCCGTGCCCGAGGCTCGCGATGAAGTCGCGCGCCTTGGCGGCGCCGTCGTCCTGGACGTGCGCCATGTAAGCGAGCATCGTGTCCAGCCCCAAGCGTCGGGCGAAGTCGAACGCGAGGCGCGCCCCCGTGAGGTTCGCGGCGATCTGCGCCTCCAGATCCGCCACGTTCTCGGTGGGGCGTCGCGCCGGGTACGGCCCGCTCGTCAGGCGCTCGAGCACTCCCGCGCGATCGAAGACTCCACCGTGGACGACGCGCTCGGCCCTGAAGACGATCCCCTCGTCGGCGAGCGACGCCGAGAACGGCGGCATGGAGCCGGGGGTGATCCCACCGATGTCGGCGTGGTGACCGCGGCTCGCCGTGAAGAAGAGGAGGCGACCCGTCTCGTCGTGTGCCGGTGACACGACGGTGACGTCCGGCAGGTGGGAGCCCCCGAGCGCCGGATCGTTCGTGACGAACACGTCGCCCGGCGCCGCGTGGGGGTGCGCCGCGAGCACGGCTCGAACCGACTCGCTCATGGCGCCCAGGTGCACGGGAATGTGCGGAGCGTTCGCAACGAGGCCGCCCGTGGCGTCGAAGATGGCGCACGAGAAGTCGAGACGCTCGCGAATGTTCGTGCTGATGGCGGTTCGACGCAGCGACTCGCCCATTTGCTCGGCGATCGACAGGAAGGCGTTGCTCGTGATCGCCAGCAGCACCGGATCGGCGCGCGCGAGGTCCGCGGGCGCCGCGGCGACCGCGCGATTCGCGTCAAGGTCGTCGACGAGGCACATCACGCCGTCCGGACGGATGTCGAGCGCGAATCCGGGATCGACGACCACCGTACCCGCGGCCTGGGTGACGATGAGGGGGCCTTTCAGCCGGCCCGGGGTCGGAAGCGCAGGGTCGTCCCACACCGGCACGTCGTGGAACGCTCCTTCGGTGTACAGGCGCGCGGTCCGCCGAGGCGCGCCGCCAGGCGTCGCACGGGACGGGAGGGCAGGGGGCGTGCGACGCGCGGACAGGGTGACCCTCGCGACCGTGATCTCGACGGGGTGGAGCGGACGGCGATACCCGAAGCGCACCTCGTGGGCCTGGTCGAATCGGTCACGCACGTCACCGTGCTCGTGAAGCGACAGGGTGACCGGGACCTCCGTGCCGGCATGACGCAGATCGACGCGGCGCCGGACCACGAGCTCGTCCGCCGAGAAGCCCTCCGCACGAAGAACGCGCCTGCCCTCCGCCTCGAGCCGGTCGAATGCCGGGGCGAGCTGCTGCATGGACTCGGCCGAGAGCACCCGCTCGCCCGCGGGAGCTTCGCCGTCCCAGGTCACGTCCGCCAGGCCCATGCCGAACGCGGACAGCACGCCCGCGAGGGGATGGACGATGACCCGGCGGATCCCCAGGCGGCGCGCCACGGCGCAGGCGTGCTGCCCGCCGGCGCCGCCGAACACGACGAGCGCGTCGCCTCGGACGTCGTGGCCGCGCGCGATGGACACCCGTCGAATCGCTTCCGCCATGGTGTCGTTGGCCACGTCGAAGAACCCCTCGGCGATGGCCTCGACCGAGCGTCCGCCGGCGGCTTCGCCGAGACGCGCACGGAGTTCGGACAGGCCGCGCGCCGAGCGAGCCTCGTGGAGCGGGAACGGAAATCGATCCCCGACGAGGCGGCCGAGGACGACGTTCACGTCGGTCAGCGTGACCTCCGCGCTGCGGGGGTTCCCGTAGCAGAGCGGACCGGGCTCGGCTCCCGCACTCTGGGGGCCCACCGCCAGCTTCGTGCCGTCGAAGCGGCAGATGGACCCGCCGCCCGCGGCGACGGTGACGATGTCCAGGGTCGGGGCCCTCACGCGAACGCCCGCGGCCTCGGTCTCGTAGACCAGCGGAAGCTCCCCGGCGTAGCGCGACACGTCCGTCGAGGTTCCCCCCATGTCCAGACCCACGACGCTCGTCTCCCCGAGCGAGCGCGCGACGTGACCGACGGCGACGAGTCCGCCCGCCGGTCCCGAGAGGATGGCGTTCTGGCCGCGGAAGCGCGACCCTCGTGAGAGACCGCCGCTCGACTGCATGAAGCGAATCGTGGAGCCAGGTAGTTCGCGCTCCAGGCTCGTCACGTGCTCGCGGAGGAGCGGGGTCAGGTACGCGTCGAGGACCGTCGTGCTGCCGCGCGCGACCAGCCCCAGCTCCGGCGACACCTCGCTGGAGAGCGCCACGTGAGAGAAGCCCATCGTGCGTGCCCAGCCTCCCACGAGCGTCTCGAGCTCGTCACTGGCGTGGGCGTGGAGCAGCACGACCGCGAGGGATCGCGTGCCGTTCGCGAGCAGCGGTGCGAGCGCCGCGGTGACGTCGGCGTGGCTCGGCGAGCGCAGCGTCGAGCCGTCGGGCGCGGCGCGCGCGTCGATCTCGACGACCTCGCGGTAGAGCGGCTCGGGCTTCACGATGTCCAGATCGAAGAGGCGTGGACGTGCCTGCGTACCGATCTCCAGCGCGTCGCCGAATCCGCTCGTCGTGACCAGTGCGCAAGGGACGCCGTCTCGGGCGAGCAGCGCGTTCGTCGCCACGGTGGTGCCGACGCGCACGTCGATCGGCGGCACCACGTCACCCGGTCCGAGCCCCAGAACGCGGCGGATCCCCGCGATCGGCGCGTTCGGCGTGCTCGGGACCTTCGCGACGCTGAGGGCCCCGGTGACGAGGTCCCGCCCGATGCAGTCGGTGAAGGTGCCCCCGCGGTCGATCCAGAACTCCCAGCGCGCTCCCACGACGCGCGCGCCTCAGAGTCTCTGGATCAGCAGCACCAGGACGCCCAGGAGCGCGAGGCCCAGGATCCCGATCACGCCGACGAGGATCACCGTGCCCGTCCGGTTCGGCGGGGGCTCGTCCGGGAGGTACGGCAGGGGCGGCGCGGCCATGGGGAGGGCCGCAAGCGCCGGCGGATCGGGAACGCGGTTGAGCGGGACGGTCGGCGCCGCCGGCCCAGGACCCGGGCTCAGGGCGGTCATCGGCGGCAGCGCGATGGGGGGAGCGTCGCGTTGCACCAGCGCGAGCGGCGTGGACGGCACGGAGGGCTCCGGTGGCACGCCGGCGATCGGCGCCGGGTGTGACGGGCCGCTCACGGGGCCACGCGAGCGCATGGACGCGGTGCTCGGCAGCGGCGGCGCGGCCGGGGCGTGGGGCGGGGGAGTCAGCGGCGGAAAAGCGTCCGGTGTCCGTGCCGCGCCGGGCTTCATGGGAGCGCTCGACGCGGGCGGTGGCGGGACGCGGGCGCTCGTGGGCGCCGGCGCCGAAGAAGGCGCCTCGGCGACCCGCGTCGCCACGTCCTCGTCCTCGTCGTACGCCGAGCTGCCGGCGCCGACCGGGCCAGCCGACGGGGCCTCTGCGACGCGGGTCGCCAGGTCCTCGTCCTCGTCGTACGCGGCCGACGCCGCGCGTGGCGCCGGCGCGGGGGTGGCCAGCGGCGGAAGGGGC
>CAZARU010000209.1:0-8642 GCA_964487605.1 uncultured Polyangiaceae bacterium | reverse complement strand
CTCACGCCCCCAGCCCGCGTGCCAGTAAGATGTTGCTGGGCTTGAGGTCGCGGGGGATGACGCCCGCGGCGTGTACGGCGCCGAGCGCATCGCAGACCTGAATGGCGATGGGAAGCAGCTCGGCGGGCGGCAAGAGCGCGCGGGCCTTGAGTCGCGCCGAGAGCGGCTCACCGTGCAGCCGCTCCATCACGAGGTAGCTGGTGCCGTCGGGGAGCTGCCCGTCGTCGAACAGCTCTACGACGTTGGGGTGCCACGCGAGACCGAGCGCCGAGGCTTCGCGCCGCAGCCGGTCTGCGGCGAGGTTGTCGTGGGCCACCGCGGCGCGCAGGAGCTTGATGGCCACGATCTGGCCGTCCGACAGGCGGTTGGCTTCGTAGATGGCCCCGCTGGCGCCAGCGCCGAGCTTCTTGCCCAGCTTGTACTGGCCGGCGATGACCGCGCCTTCCCCGAAGGCGAGGGTGCTCCGCTCGCGGGCCTCGCGCAGCGTCGCGCCGCGCTCGAGGGCCATGATGCGCGTCAGCTGGCTTCGCGTCTGGGAGCGGCGTCGAGCCGACTGGGCGACTGCCACGCCCGCGGAGGTGCCCGCCACCAGGGCGATGACGGAGCCCAGCAGGACGGCGGGCTCCGTCCCGACCGCCGAGATCACCGCGCCCGCGCCCGCGACGCTCGCCGCGGCACCTGCCGCCACGGGTCCGTTGCCCGGCTCGCGCCAGCGAACGGTGAGCGCCAGGCGCTCCCGCCCCTCGCTCGTCTCCATGGCGTGCTCCACGCGCGCGGCAGCCAGCCCGAACAGGAGCGGTACGGCCGCCAGCTCCGCGGTCCTGGCCAGGGCGCAGAGGCCGTCGCGCTCGTGCTCCGCGCCGACTTCGACCGTGCCTCGCCAGATGCCGCGGCCCGACTCCAGGGTCTTCCAGCGATCGGTCAGCGCCTCGTCGCCCCCGTGCTGATCGAGGTTCCGGTAGGCGATGCAGACCTCGTCCGCGCCGCGCAGCACCCGGGTCCAGGCCCCCAGGATCTCCGGATCGACGGTGGCGGGAACGATGCGAGCGATCTCCTCCCGACCCCAGCGGGACGCGAAGGCCACGAGCGCCGCGTGCCACCGCTCCGACGGGAGCGGTCGCGTCTCGTCGTCGAGGAAGTCGCGATCGAGGCGCGTCCGAACGAGGAAGGCGTCGGCTTCGGCGCGGCCGTGATGACGCTGTACGTGGAGGAACAGCGACTTCACGCGTGACGCGGTCGTCTTTCCGGCTTCGCGACGGGGCACTCCGTGCAGTCTCCCTTGGGGCGCGCGGTACCAGCCCGGACGTCGCCGCCAGCGGGCGAGCCTAGCACCGGGGCAGGGCAGGAGGCGGGGGCGCTCACCCGGCACCAGGGGTGCCCTGCTAGGTTCGGCGCTTCGTGGCCCGCCTGTCCGACCAGCTTCGCGAGTGGCTCGACCGGGCGGAGATCTTCGCCCGAGGGGCCGAGCGGCTTCGTGCGGACGCCGCCGCCGCCCTCGCCGCGGATCGCCCGAGGGACGCACGCACCATCGCGCTGCTCCTGTTGCGCACCGTGCCGCGGTCACCCTCGGCGCTCGCCCTGTGGCTCGATGCGGCCGAGGCGCTGTGGCTCGATCACGAGGCGGTCCGGGCCGCCGAACGGCTCGCGAGTGCTCTTCCCTTTCGTGCCGACGTCTGGCTGCGCCTCGCGGTCGCGCGACGACGCGTCGGCGCGTCGCCCTCGGAGGCGCTGGAGAGAGCGGCCCTCGCGGGCGACCCCCGACCTGCCAGCGACGCGGCGCTCCTGGCGCTCGCCGACAGGGACCTCGCGGCGGGGGATCCCGAGCGTGCGGAGCGCTGGCTCGACGGACTCGGGCTCGGCGTGCGCGACGAACCCGCGTCCCTCACGAGGCGCCTCGTCGCGGCGCTCGACACGGGCGACGTCGATCGGGCGGTCGCGCTGGGTGAGCGTGTCCCGCCTCCGGAACCGCTCGACGCGATCGGGTGGCTCGCGCGCGCGAGGTGGCTCGCGGCGAAGGGTGAGCCCACCGCCGCTTTCGCCATGACCCGGGCCTTGATGCTGGACCCCGAGGGCGCCGAGCGTGCCGCCACGAGCTTCGTGAGCACGCTGGACGACGCCGTGGCCCTCGGACGCTTCCGTGACGTCGTCGCGGCCGTGGGGCGGGCGCAGGCGCCGGGGTGGCGCGCCGCGTTCGCGCTCGCCGAAGGGCGCGCCGACGAAGCGCTCGCGGCCTTGGCCGACGCCGCCCGCGCCGATCCGAGCCCCGCCGGCGTCCGCGCCTTCGCGAGCGCGGCCGTCCGGGCGCGAGACGCAGGAGCCCTCCGTGACGCCGTGGCGCTCGACCACGGACGGCGGCCCGCGATCCCGGACTCGGTCCACGCGCTCGCGTCCGCGCTGTCGGAGGAGGACCCGCACGCGCGGATCGCGGCACTCGAAGCCGCCACGGGCGAGGCTGCCGCCTGGGCCGCCCAGGAGCGCCGGGCCATCCACGAGCGCTGGCTCGCGCGGGACGGCATCGTGGCGTGGCGCTCCGTCACGAGAGAGATCGCCGAGCTGGCCCGCAGGAGCGGGATGCTCGACGTCCTGCCCGATCTGGAAGCGCTGAGCCGCGAGCTCGAGCGGCCGGTGGTGCTCGCGGTGGTGGGCGAGTTCAACGCGGGGAAGTCGAGCTTCATCAACGCCCTGCTCGGCGAAGAGGTGGCCCCGGTCGGCGTCCTCCCGACCACGGCGCAGGTGAACCACCTCGCGTGGGCTCCGGATCGCTTCGCGCGAATCCGTCGATTCGGCGCCGACGATCGGCTCTTGCCTCACGATCAGGTTCGCGCGGCGCTCCAGACGCTCGACTCGCGGGACATCGACCGAGTCGTCATCTACGCGCCTCTGGAGGTGCTGCGGATCGTCGAGATCGTCGACACGCCGGGATTCAACGCGCCCGCGTCCGAGCATGCCGCGACCGCGCAGCGCGCGCTCGAGGGGGCGCACGTCGCGCTCTTCCTGTGCGACGCGACGCAGCCTCTGAAGGAGTCGGAGCGCGCGGTACTACGGCACATCGCCGACGGCGGCACCCCGTTGCTCGTCCTTCTGAACAAGGCCGACCGGCTGGCGCACGACGAAGTGCGCGTCGCCGTGGACCACGTGCAGCGCGGCCTCGAAGCGTCAGGCATCGCCGTGGAGGGCCGCGTCCTCGCGTTCTCGGCGCGGTCGGTCCTGGCCGGAGAGGTCGCGCGCCGCGACGGCTCCGCGACCTGGGCCGAGGTGCGGGACCTCCTCGGCTCCGTCGTGGTCGATCGCGCCGACGCGCTCAGGGACCGGGCCCTTCGCACCCGGGCCGCCCGTCTCGCGCGCCGAATCTTGCCCCTGGTGCTGGCGCGTGAAGCGGAGGAGCGGAGCGCGGCGATTCGGGCCGAGGGCCGGCTGAACCAGGTAGCGGCGCTACGAGGGACGATCGAAGCCGACCGTCGTGCCTGGACCGAGAGCGCGGCCACGGTCCTCGAGGCCGCGGCGACGGAGGTGCGGCGCGAGCTTCGCCCGCTGGAGAGCGTCAACGCGGGGGAGTCCGCGCGCCGATTCCGGGCGACACGCGTCCAGGCGGTCGCCGGTCGCGCGCTCACGAACTGGGTGTCGAGCCGGGAGCCGATGGTCGGTGGCGACGGCGTCGTGGCGGGCCACCGCGTCCGCGTGGAGGCGCTGCTCGGTTACGCTTCCGAGGATCTCTTCTCGGGAGACCCCGCGCAGATCCAGCGCGTGGCGGACGGAGCCGTGGAGGCGTTGCTCGCTGCCCTGACCGAGGCCGTGCGGGCCTCCGGACCGGCCGCGCCAGCCCGGGCGCTCGCCCTCCGTGTTTCCTCGCTGTGCGAGGCGCTCGAGCATGCGCCCGGCGCGTGAATCCGGCGCGGGCGCCGGCCGTCCAAGGGTGGTAGATTTTCAGGCGCGATGCTTCGTCGTTTCTTCCTGCCCGTGTCCGTCGCCCTCGTCGCCGCGGTGATCGCCGCGCCGGGAGCGCCGGTTCACGCAGATCCTCTGGCGGTCGTCGCGGGGGAGACGCTCGACGTGAAGGCGGATCAGCTCGACGTGGACGTCGGGGCGGGAACCGCGCTCCTCGAGGGCAACGTGCGCGCCTCGCTGGGCGATCTCGACGTGAGCTGCCCGAAGGTGGAGATCCGCTACGACGAGGCCCCGCGCGTGAAGTGGGTGCGGGGTTCGGGCGGCGTCCGCGCGTCCCTGAAGGGCATCGTCGCGAGGGCAAGCTCCGTCGAGTTGCTGGTCTCGGAGCGCCGTGCGGTGCTGAAGGGCGGCGTTCGTCTGACGCGCGACAAGGGGTGGGTCGAGGCCGAGAGCGCCGAGATCCACCTCGACACGCGCAAGGTGACCCTTCGTGGCGTGAAGGGCTCGATCCCGGTGGAAACGCCCGAGCGGTGACCGCCGCTGTGGTGCCGGAGTCGCGAGGCGAGCCGGAAGGCGCCGTCGCGCTCGGTGTGGAGTCCCTCCGCGTGCACCTGGGAGGAAGGGAAATCCTCGCCGGTGTGGATCTGGTTGCGGAGCGCGGGCGCGTGACGGCAGTCCTCGGCCCGAGCGGTGCCGGCAAGACGACGCTGTTTCGCGCCCTCGCCGGAGAACTCGTACCGACCTCCGGGTGCGTTCGACTGAACGGCGCGGACGCGACGGACCTGCCGCTGTGGAAAAGAGCGCGGCAGGGGCTCGGCTACGTCCCCCAGGCGCCCAGCGTTCTGTTCGATCTGACGGTGGCGCAGAACCTGGACACGTTCGTCAGGGCGGCCCGGTCCCGAGCGAACCCGGGCGACCTCGCGCATCGAGTGGGGCTCGACGAGCGCCTGGGGCTGCGGGCCGGCGATCTGTCCGGGGGTGAACGGCGGCGTCTCGAGCTCGCTCGTGCCCTCGCGGGCGAGCCCAGCGTCCTGGTGTGCGACGAGCCCTTCTCCGCCGTCGATCCCGCCAGGACGGCAGGCGTCGCCCGGCTCCTGCGCGGTCTTGCCGACGATGGGGCGGCCGTGATCCTGGCCGACCACCGGGTGCCCGAGGCCCTCGACATCGCGGACGTCGCCCATCTCCTCGTCGACGGGCGGATCGAGGTCTCGGTGTCCCCGGGGGCATTCTCGGCCCATCCCGCCGTTCGCCGGCGCTACCTGGGGTAGGCGCGAGGTTCGGCCCGCGGTTCTTCGGGCGCGCTTCTTGCTCGGGGTGGTAGAGTGATGGCGTCCCCGACGCAGCAGCATGGAGCTCAAGCAACACCTCGCCCTCAAGCAGCAGCTGGTCATGACGCCCCAGCTGCAGCAGGCGATTCGCCTGCTGCAGCTTTCGCGCCTGGAGCTCGTGGACGAGATGCGCAAGGAGCTCGACCACAACCCCCTGCTCACGGAGGACGACCCTGGCGAGAAGGGCGCGGATCGCGCGAACAAGGAGGACTCGCCGCCGGACACGTTCGGTCCGGCGGAGCGAGAGCCCGGGGAGCCGCGCCCCGCGGTGGACGAGGAGCAGCGCGAGCGCCTCGAGGCGACGCGCGAGGTCGACTGGGAGAAGTTCCTCGAGAATCGAACGCTGCAGCAGCCGCCCACCGGGACGCGCGGTGGGTTCGACGACCTTCCACCCATCGAGCAGAGCCTCACCAAACCCAACAACCTGCACGACCACCTGATGTGGCAGCTGCAGATGAGCGACTTCACCGACGTCGAACGGCGGTTCGCGGAGCTCGTGATCGGCAACCTGGACGAAAGAGGCTACCTCGATCTGGGGGGTGTGGACCGCGTCGACGGGACCCGGACGCCCGACCTGACCGTGGACGACCTCGCCGAGGAAGTCGGGCTGCACCTCGACGATGCCCCGCTCGTCCTCGAGCTCATCCACCAGTTCGATCCGATCGGCGTCGGCGCCCGGGACCTGCGAGAGTGCCTGCTGATCCAGGCCAGGGCGTTCGGGTACGACGAGCTGGAGGTGCGGATCATCGAGCACCACCTCCACCACCTGGAGAAGCACAACTATCAGGCCATCGCGAAGGAGCTCAAGGTCCCCATCGAGGAGGTCTACGAGGCCGCGAAGGAGATCCAGAAGCTGGAGAGCCGTCCCGCGCGGAACTACACCGACACCGACGAACGCACCATCGGCATCACGCCCGACGTGTTCGTGCTCCGCGACGGCGATGGCTTCGTCGTCATGGACAACGACCGCGGCATGCAGCGCCTGTACATCAACGAGGCCTTGACGAAGCGCATGCTGCAGGACCCGAGCGCAAAGGAGTTCATCGGGGAGAAGCTCCGGAACGCCCAGTGGCTCATTCGTGCCATCGAACAGCGGCGCAAGACGATCATTCGCGTGTCCGAGAGCATCGTCGAGAAGCAGAGAGACTTCTTCGAGCGCGGCGTCGCGTACCTTCGGCCGATGATCCTGAGGGACGTGGCCGAAGCCGTCGGTATGCACGAGTCGACGATTTCGCGCGTGACGACCAACAAGTACATGCACACGCCCCAGGGGCTCTTCGAGCTGAAGTACTTCTTCAATTCGTCGATTCGCCGGGTGGCGAAGGAGGACATCGCCTCCGAGAGCGTCAAGCAGTCGATCAAGAAGATCATCGAGGACGAGGACAAGGCGAACCCTCTGAGCGACCAGGCCATCGTCGAGCTCCTGGAGTCGAAAGACGGTGTCAAGATCGCTCGAAGGACCGTCGCGAAGTATCGCGAGATGCTCTGCATCTTGGCGTCGAGTAAACGTAAGAAACTCTTCTGATGCCCTCGGGACGGACGAGGCCACCGCGACGTGGCCGCCGCCAGGGCGGGAGCCGGTATGAACATCAGGATCACATTTCGGCAGCTGGATGCGAGTAGCGCGATCAAGGACTACGCGAAGTCGAAGGTCGCCAAGGTGCAGAAGTTCCTGCGTCAGCCGATGACGGCGAAGGTGACGTTGTCGGTGGACAAGGTCAAACACGTCGCAGAGGTGCAGATTTCGAGCGGCGGAGAGCGACACGAAGCGAAGGAAGTCAGCGAAGACATGTACGCTTCCATCGACAAGGTGATCGACAAGCTCGAACGGCAGATTCGCGGAACGAAGGGTGCGCAGCGCTCGAAGAAGCGCCGCACCGGCGGCCTGAAGGAGGCGGCAAGGGTCGCGAGCACCGCGCGGGGGACGAAGAGTCGCGGAACGCGCCGCTAGGGGCGCGACGAGGCTGCGATGAAGCTCGTCGAGCTTCTCAGCGAGGAGCGCATCGTGGTCGATGCCGCAGGCGCTCGCGTCCTCGACAAGGCGGGCGCGCTCCGCGTCCTCGCGGCCATGTTGAGCGAGCCGCTGGGGCTCCTGGCGGAAGACGTGGAAGAGCGCCTCGCGGAGCGGGAGAAGCTGATGAGCACGGGAGTCGGCGCAGGCGTCGCGGTGCCTCACACCGCCCTCGAGGGCGTGACCCGCGCAGTCGGCGCGCTCCTCCTGTGTCGACGAGGAATCGCGTTCGACGCCATCGATGGTCAGCCGGTGAGCATCGTGTTCGGCGTGGTCGGCTCGAAGAAGGCCACGGGCGAGCACCTGCGCATCCTCGCCAGGATTTCGCGCTTCTTGAAGGATCCCGCGACGCGCGCGGCGTTGCTCGGCGAGCCGTCGGAGCAGGCCGTGTACGCGCTGATCGAGACGCGAGATGCGACCCTCGGGTAGTCTGGCAGCGTGGGGGAAGCCATGACCGTCTACGATCCACCTGTCTCGGGCACGACGCGTGTTTCCGTCGGCGCGCTCCTGAACGACCCGGCGCTCGCGCTGAAGGTTCAGGTCCTCGCGGGGCACGAGGGGCTTCATCGTGCCGTGGACCACCCGCGCATCCAGAAGTCGGGCCTGGTGCTCGTGGGACACGTGCAGGGCCTGGTGCCCAGTCGCATCCAGGTGCTCGGTGAAACGGAAATGAGCTTCGCGGAGTCACTCGACGCCGAGGCACAACGGCGAGCGGCGCAGTACCTCTTTGCGCGCGGAGTGAGCTGCGTCCTGGTGACCCGGGGTGTGCCTCCACCGGAGGTGTTCGTCGAAGAGGCGGACCGCACGGGAACGCCGCTCATCCTCTGCGCCGAGCGCTCGTCGTCCGCCATCACGGCGCTGCACACGCTCCTCGACGAACGACTCGCGCCCCGGACGCGGATCCACGGTGTCCTGGTGGACGTGTTCGAGGTGGGGGTGCTCCTCCTCGGGAAGAGCGGCATAGGAAAGAGCGAGTGCGCTCTGGAGCTCGTGATGAGGGGTCACCGTCTCGTTGCGGACGACGTCATCGAGTGCGACTACCGCCCGCCGGGCATGGTGTTCGGCGAACCCGCGAACCCCTTGCGTCACTTCATCGAGGTTCGCGGCCTCGGCATCATCAACGTGATGGATCTCTACGGGGTGACGTCGGTTCGGGAGCGAAAGAGGATCGACCTGGTGGTCCGCCTCGAGACGTGGAGCGCCGAGCGGTCGTACGATCGCCTCGGCGTGGACGATCACTTCCACGAGATCCTCGGCGTGCCGGTCCGGATCTACACGGTGCCGGTCCGGTCGGGGCGCAACATGAGCGCCATCGTGGAGATTGCTGCCCGCCTGGAGCTGTTGAAGCAGGCCGGTCACGATCCGTCCCAGGCGCTCATCGACCGCCTGGAGGAAGCCGCCGGCGCCGGCGAAGCCCT
>CAZARU010000208.1:0-8694 GCA_964487605.1 uncultured Polyangiaceae bacterium | reverse complement strand
CGCTCACTGGGACGGACTCGCCGCGGCGGACTTCTTCTCCGCCGAAGTGCTCACCCTCGCCGGGATCGTGCGCTACTCGGTGTTCTTCGTGATCGAGTTGAAGACGCGGCGCGTCCACATCGCCGGCATCACGGCGCAGCCTACCGAGCAATGGATGATGCAGGTCGCCCGCAACTTGACCGACGCAGTCGATGGCTTCCTGCTCGACAAGACCCACATCATCCTCGACTGCGACCCCCTGTACACCGCCGCGTTCCGCAGGACGCTGAAGGACGCGGGCGTGAAGCCCGTGCGCTTGCCAGCCAGGTCTCCTAACCTGAACGCTCACGCGGAGCGATTTGTGCTCTCTCGGTGGGATGCTGCGCTACTACCATCGCGAAGCGGCCTGACGACCCGAGCGCGCGCCTGCGCGGAGGCCCACGGCGGGACAGATCCGTCCGGACTGCATGGGAACCGCACGCTCGGGAGCGCCGGAGGCTCGTCGCCGCGTCAACCCAGCTTGCAACAAGCCTTTCCCCGGAGCCTCGATCGAGTTTTGGAACAGAACGGTGACCGACGCGCAGCGGGCGGAGCTCGACCGCCGGCTCGATGATCTCGAGCGCGATCCCGAGGGCGGGATCCCGTGGGACGAGGTTCTACGGCGGATCCGCGCCCGCGACGGATGACGGAGACCACGGGCGCAGCCCCGCCGGTGGTCGTTGATCGTCTCCTGCTCGGCGTCGTATCGTGTCTCGGTGGTCACCGTCAGAGCCATGGTCCGGGGAGGCCGTCTCGTCCTCGATGAGCCCATCGACCTGCCGGACGGGACCGAAGTCGAGCTCGCCCCGCTGGTCGGAGACGATCTGGATGAGCGGGACCGCCAGGCTCTCGAGGAGGCACTGGCCCGATCTGCAGCTGAGATCGCCCGCGGGGAGTTGGTCGACGCCGATGGCGTGCTCGAGGGTCTCGGCGTCGGGTCGTGAGTCGGAAGACGTCGGTCCGGTTGACGCCGGAGGCCGCGCTCCAAGTCCGAAGGATCCACGCGTGGTGGATCGAGAATCGCACTGCAGCGAGGCAGTTGTTCGCGCTCGAGTTGGCATCAGCGAAGAGCCTCGTCGCCCGGGCCCCTTTGGCCGGCCAGCCCTATCCGAGCGAGGCGCTACCGGGTGTTCGTCGGGTGTACCTCCGAAGGACCCGCTTCCACGTCTACTACGTCGTCAACGAGAGCGGGATCGTGGTCGTCGCCGTCTGGAGTGGGGTCCGAGGCGAGGGGCCGCCATTGGCAGGCTCGCCGCCTCGATGTGCTCGCACTCCCCCGGACCATCCCGCCGGACGAGGAACCTATGACGACAACGACCGCCACCGAGATCGAGCGCTACCTCCGAACCGGGGACACGGACCCGAACGCAACGGCTTGGGGCGGAAGCAGCTTCGTGGAGCGGCGGACACGGGCGAAGAAGGACCTGCAGGACGCGCTCGTCGCAGAGGTTCGAGCGCGCACGTGCACCGACGAAGTGCCCGCAGTGCTGCGCGGCCTCGATCTCGTCGCGTTCACGCGGGGCAAGGTCGCCCCGATGGTCAACGGGCTCTTCCCGCGCGATGAGCAACCCACCGTGCTCGCGATGCTCGAACGCTCGGTCGTGTTCCTCACCCCGGCCAACATCGAGCAGGTGCTGCGCGACTGCGAGTTCCCGCGCTCCGCGTGGGACATCGCGAACCTGTACCTCGGCAGCGTCGGCGCGGAGCTCCTCGGAGACGAGGCCCCGCGCATCGTGGGGCTGAGCGAGGCGACGACCTGCTACGTGTCCCCCGCGTACTTCGAAGAGGACGACCCGTTCGCCGACTTCGTCGTCCACGAGGCCGCGCACGTCTTCCACAACTGCAAACGTCGGGCGATCGGCCTTCGCGAGATCCGCCGCCGCGAGTGGCTCCTCGACATCCAGTTCGAGAAGCGCGAGACGTTCGCGTACTCGACCGAGGTGTACGCGCGCATTCGCGAACGAGGCCGGAGCGCCAGCGAGCGGCGAACGCTCGCCGATGAGTTTGCGGCGGGACCGGGGATCATGGCCGATCACGTCGTGCCGTCCGAGGTCGCCGATATCGTTGGCGAGGCTTGCGAGACCAGGAACGGGTGGAAGGCCATTCTGGCCCGATGCGCGCCACCTCCTCGGTCGCGCCTCCACCCTCCGCCGAACGCGCTCGGCCGGTCCCAGCTTCGGCCCCCGCCGGCTTGATTCGCGCGCGTGAATGAGATCGGGCCTTCGGGCGAGACACGGGTGGACCTCTGGCCGCCGCCCGCCGGCTTCGCGCTCGAGTCAGACGTGGATCACGAAGCCGCCCGAGGTGGATCACCCGGAGGCCGCCGCTGGAGAAGACCGAGCACGCCCTGCCTCATCTCCCCGCCCGGTGCCGCCGGCGCAGCGCCAGAGCGGCCAGAGCGAAGAGATCCATCGGCGCAGTCCGCGGCCTCTCGCTCGCCGAGCAGCCGCAATCGCTGGGCCCGCGCTCGGCCATGCTCGGTGGCGCGGCGTCGGGTGACGGCGCGCCCGCATCCGCCCCGCAGCCCGCGACTCGGGTGTGCAGACAGCCGTCCACCGGACCGCATGAATCGTCCGTGCATGGGTCACCGTCGTCGCAGTCCCTCGGCGCACCCGCCTGGCAACGGCCTGCCGCGCAGAGCGCCTCGCCTCTGCAGAGGTCGGCGGCACCGCAGTTCGTGCCGTCAGTGGCGGGCGTGTTGACACAGCCCCGGACCGGATCGCAACTGTCGCGGGTGCACGACTCGCCATCGTCGCAGTCCGGCGCGCCCGCGTGCATGCACGTCCCCGCCATGCAGGTATCCGCCCCGTTGCACGAGTCCCGGTCGTCGCAATCGACCCCATCGGCCACAGGCTCGTGCGTGCAGGCGCTCGTGCCCGGATCGCAGCCGTCGCGCGTGCACGGGTTCTCGTCGTCGCATTCCACGGCGACGCCTCCGGCGCAGGCTCCCATCGCGCATGTTCCGCCGCAGATCGTGGCCGACGAGCAGGCGGTGCCCGAGGGGAGGCCGCTGAAGGCCGTGCGGCTCGTCGCCGGCACACAGCCCTGGCACGAGTTCGCGGGATCGGTCGCGCCGCTCGCGTAGCAGATGCCGGCGACGAGGCATCTCGTGGCCTCGACGGGGTGCGTGCAGGCACCAGCGCCATCGCAGACGTCGTCCGTGCAGCTCACCCCGTCGTCGGGGCACGCCGTGCCAGAGGGCAGCGCGCCGAAAGCCGTGTGGCTCGTCGCGGGGACGCAGGCCAGGCAAGCGTTGACGGGATCGAGGGTCCCGCTCGCGTAACAGGTGCCACCGACGAGGCAGGTCGTCGGCGCCACCGCGTGCGTGCAGGCGCCGGCGCCGTCGCAGATGTCCGCGGTGCAGCTCACGCCGTCGTCCGGGCACGCCGTGCCGTTCGGGCGCGGGCTCCACGCCGAGGTGCTCGTTTCCGGTGCGCACGCGAGGCACGGGTTGGTCGGGCTCGAGGCGCCGCTTGCGTAGCAGGTGCCGCCGATCAGGCAAGCGCCCACCGAGAGCGGGTGCGTGCAGGCGCCGGCGCCGTCGCAGAGATCGTCCGTGCAGGAGAGCCCGTCGCTCGAACAAGCCGTGCCGCTGGCCCGGTCCACCACGCCGCAACCGCCGGCACCGTCGCACGTCACCGAGAGCTGGCACTCGGTGGGGGCCGAGCAGGTATACGCGGTGCCACCGCAGCCGCCGGTCCCGTCGCAGACGTCGTCGCGCGTGCACGCGTTCTGGTCGTCGCACGTCGTCCCCGAGGTGCGGCGGGTGAACGTGCAGCCGGTGCCGTCGCAGGCCGCGGCGGAGTCGCATTGCCCGGGCGTGCAGGTGAACGCGCCGCCGGAGCAGGCGCCGAGGCCGTTGCAGATGTCGTTGCGGGTGCAGAGGTCCCCGTCGCTGCAGGGGGTGCCCGCCGCGCTGTTCACCGGGACGCAGCCGCCGGCGCCATCGCAATCCACGCGGTCCTGGCAGACACCGGGTGCGGGGCAGCTATAGATGGTGCCCCCGCACTCGCCCGCGGCGCTGCACACGTCGCCGGTCGTGCACGAGTTGCCGTCGCTGCACGAGGTCCCGGCCGGCCGCTGCGCATAGCTGCACGCGCCACCCGAGCAGGCCCCCGCCGCCTGGTAGCAGTGGGCGTTCGGCGGCGCGCCGCACGAGACGCCGCAGCACGGGTCGCCCGTGCACAGCCCGGTGATCTCGCTGCACGATCCGCCGCAGGCCGTGCAGCCAACGTCGTTGAAGGTGTACACGCATGACCCGTCCCCGACCTGGCAGATCCCGATCGCATTATGGACGCGCGAGGTCGTGCCGGAGAGACACGACGCCGCGGGCGGCGTGTCGCAGACCCTCGGCCTCCCGCCGCAGTTGCCCGCGGAGCACACGTCGGTGAGCGTGCAGGGGTTCGAGTCGTCACACCTGGTGCCGTTCGCGAGGCTCGGATGGGTGCAGACGCCCGAGACATTGCAGACGTCGCCGGTGCACTGGTCGCCGTCGTCGTCGCACGGCGTATTGGCGGCGACCGGGGCGTGCGCACACGCGCCGGCGATGCATTCGTCGGTCGTGCACTCGTTGCCATCGTCCGCGCAGGGCATGCCGTCAGGTCGCGAGGTCGTGTCGCAGCTCCCGGTCCCGTTGCAAGCGCTCGTGGCCTGGCACTCGGTGGGCGTGCAGGTGTACGCCGTGCCGACGCAAGCGTTCGTGGCGTCGCAGGTGTCGTCCCGCGTGCACGCGACGCCGTCGTCGCAGGCCGTGCCGGCGCCGCAGAAGCATCCGCCGGCGGCGATGGTGATGGGGACCGTCGCGGCGGCGCCGTTCACGGTGACGACGAGGACCGTCTCACCCACGGCCGTGGCGCAGGGGATCGAGACGCGGACTCGCGTGTCGGAGAACTCGACGACGCGGGGGCTCGCGGTGCCGGACGAGAAATCGACGACCGGGTGGTTCGCCGCGGAGCTCTGTGCGCCGCCGGAGGATCCTTCGCTCAGGCCGCGCAGGCCGGAGCCGGTGAGCGTGATGGTCTCGCCGGGGGCCGCGCGGGCCGCACCCCCGACCACGGGTGCGGGCCCGCCCGTCGAACCCGGGTGGAACAGCGCGGCCGAATCGATCACGCGACCGATCCCGACGTTCCCACCCGCGACGAGGACCCTGCCGGATCGGAGCAGCGTGGCCGTGTGGCCTTCCCTCGCAGCGACCATGGATGCCGAGGTGCTCCAGGTGCCGGTCGCGGGATCGTAGAGCTCGGTCGAGGACAGCGCACCCGAGGGTTCACCGTAGCCACCCGAGGACCAGTCGTCGCCGCCGGCGACGAGGACCGCGCCGTTCGGGAGCAGCGTCGCCGTGTGGGCGCCCCTGGCAGTCGCCATCAAGCCCGCTGCGCTCCACGTGTTCGTCGCCGGGTCGTACAGCTCTGCCGGCACCGCCACCGCGCTCCTGAACCTCCCAGCGACGAGGACCATGTCGTTCTGGAGCAGCGTCGCCGTGTGCAAGTCTCTCGCGAAAGCCATCGAGCCCGCTGGGCTCCAGGTGTTCGTGGTCGGGTTGTAGAGCTCCGCCGAGGCGAATATTGCGGGAAGAAGAAAATCGACTCCGCCCGCGACGAGGACCATGCCGTTTCGGAAGAGCGTCGCCGTGTGGAATATCCGCGCAGTCGCCATCGAGCCCGCCGCGCTCCAGGTATTCGTCGCCGGGTTGTACAGCTCCGCGGAGGCGAGAGTGGTGGGGCTCATCCACCCGCCCGCGACGAGGACCATGCCGTTCTGGAGCAGCGTCGCCGTGTGCCCAAATCTCGCGACAGCCATGGGGCCCGCCGCGCTCCAAGTGTTCGTGGTCGGGTCGTACAGCTCCGCCGAGGCGAAACTGAAGCCAGCACCCGCCCCGCCCGCGACGAGGACCGTGCCGTTTTGGAGCAGCGTCGCCGTGTGGAAGCCCCTGGAGTCAGCCATCGCGGGCGCTGCGCTCCAAGTGCTGGTCGCCGGGTCGTAGAGCTCCGCGACGGAAAGAGAAATCCCACTGTTGTCACTCGACCCCGCGACGAGGACCGCGCCGTTTGGGAGGAGCGTAGCGGTGTGGAAGCTCCTCCCGGTGATCATGCTCGAGGCCTGGCGCCAACTCGCCGCGGTCGGGGGCGCAGTCACCGTGACGATCTCCGCGCTCGCGAGCGTCGCGTCGCTCGGGCCCCCGATCCCGCCGCTCACCAGCACGACCCCCGACGGGAGCAGCGTCGCCACGTGCTCGCGGCGCGTGGTGTCGAGCGCGGTCCCTGCGCTCCATGTGCCCGCGATCGGGTCGTAGACCTCGACGCTCGCCAGGTTCGCGGAGCCGCCGAAGCCGCCGGTCACGATGACCCAGCCCCACGGCAGCAGCGTCGCCGAGTGCACGAAGCGGGCGGTGGCCAGCGCGCCGGTCGCGCTCCACGTCCCGGTCGCCGGGTCGTAGATCTCTGCGCTCGCGAGCGGCGCCGCACCGCGGCCGCCCGCGACGAGCAGCCGGTCGCCGGCGAGCACCGTCGCCGAGTGGGCGTCCCGCGCCTCGATCATCGCGCCAGTCGCGCTCCACGTGCCAGCGGACGGCTCGTAGATCTCGCACGAGGCCAGCGACGCACCTCCGCTGAGCCCGCCGCACGCGAGCACCCTGCCGTCGTGGAGCAGAGTGGCCGTGTGGCCGGCCCGGGCGCTCGCAAGCGAGCCGGTGGCGACAAGCGTGCCCGCGACGGGGTCATAGATCTCGCACGTGTTCAGATAGGCCGAGCGGTTGCGCACGCCGCCCGTGATCAGCACCGTTCCGTCCGCAAGCCGCGTTGCGGTGTGCGACTCGCGGCTCCCGGCAAGCGTCGGCCCGGCGGCGAAGCTCTGGGCCCACGGTTCGTAAAGCTCGGTGGAGCCGACGGTCGCGCCGCCGGCCGAGCCGCCCGCGATGAACACTCGGCCGTTTTCGAGCAGCACGGCGGTGTGACGAAAACGAGCCACCGACGCGGTGCCAGCCGCCAACCACGCTCCGGGGCCCGACCCGGCGGTCCCGGAATCAGGATTGCCAACGTCCTGAGGACCACCGGCATCGGTTCCGCCCGCTGTCGCGCTCGGGTCGAAGACCTCCGCGGCTGAGGCGCCGCCGCCGATCGCGATGACGCGCCCGTCGGTGAGGAGGGTCGCGGTGTGGCCGCTGCGCGCTTCCGACATGGCCCCCGTGGCCACGCCCCGGACGGCCGTAGCGATCCGGGATTCGTCGCTGGAGCGGCAGGCGCCCACCGAGAGCGCGATCAGCGCGAGGGCGCGCGCGCGGATCGGCAGCGCGAACAGCCTCCCCGCCCCTATGCCACCGATCAGCGCAAGGGGCTGCGCGGCGGATAGGCGGGGTCGGGGACCTCGGGGGCGGTACCCCTGCATGGGGATTGGACGTGGTGAAGGCACGACATCTTGGTCGCGTGGCAGGATCCGCAACAGGTGCAACGGCCATCCCCCCCGAGATGAAGCCGTTCGTAGTCCTGACGATGAGCGATGATTCCTACTGCGGCGCCACGGCGGGCACGCCGGGGGCTCGTTGCAGCGCCGCTGCATGCTCGAGGAACCGCCGCTCCACGCTCGGGGACTCGTGGCGATCGATGATCTCGGCGGTTTCATGCCTCCACATGTAACGCTGCCGAGCGAAGTAGATCCCGATCGATTGGATCTCCGCAAACGAGCCATCGTCGCGCCGCGCTGCGCGTGCGAGGAGGAGATAGCCGATCAGCTGCCGAACCATGGGACGCTCGACGGCGTCCTTGATCGTGACCTTGAGCTCGATGAGCCGGTGCCCGACCATCAAGTCCGCGTCAGCGCCGCCGACGAGCTCCGAGTACCGGCCGAAGCTGGGGTTGAGGCGCAGCGGCTGCTCAGCCGCGAATTCTTCGAAGGGCGTGTCGCGGAGCAGGGCGACCACGTCCTGAACGTCATCGTCCGGAGCTTCGCGCACGTCGGAGTCGAGGCGGCCCGCCCGCATCAATGGCTCGATTCGGGCGAGACGAACGGAGTGATGCGCCAAGGTCTCGAGGTCTGCGGGCTTGAGCTTGCGTTTTCGCCTGTAGCGGCAGGCGAAGGCTTTGGCGGCCTCGAGCACCTCCACATAGTGGGCGACCGGGCTCGCCGTACCGTGGGTGGGCCCGCGCAACATCGCCGGTCCGAACCTGCGCAGACCTTCGACCGCGGTCTCGGCCACCCATGGCCGGGCCAGCGCGTCCGGACACCGCCGCTGAAGCTCGATCCGGACCGCGTAGTCGAACGCGGTGCCCACCCGTTGAGGAACACCGCGGGCGACCGTCGGGCCGAGGTGGAGCGATCGGTCGTACCGCGGGATGACACGGTCGAGGAGATCGGCGATCTCACAGCGGTTGACGAAGTCGGTGAGGCTCACGATGTCGCCTCGGACGTCGATCTGCGCCCTTCGTATTCTCCGTGAGCGCGCGCACGGCACGACGCGGCTCCGAGGCCCGACTCGAGCACCGCAGCGGAGACTTCGCGCGTCGATGCTCGGGTCCTTGACGACGAGGGAGCCACCTCAACCGAAGGCCTTCTCGATGCTCCCCGAGTCCGTGAACCTCCACCTGACCCGGCACTGCAACCTGGCCTGCCGCTACCGCTTCGCCACCTTCGAGGTCGAGAACCTGCTCCGTCGTTTTGCAAGTTGTCTTGCGCTCCGGCGGA
>CAZARU010000207.1:0-8952 GCA_964487605.1 uncultured Polyangiaceae bacterium | reverse complement strand
CCGCGGACGGTGGCGCGTCGGGTGCGGCGAGCGGCGCGTCGGGATCGGGTGGCGAAGGGTTCGGAGGGACGCAGGCTGGCGGCGCTGGAGCGGGCGGTTCGGGCGGCGACGGTGGCGGCGCAGGGACCGGCGGTACGACGGGGACCGGAGGCACGGCAGGCGCGAGCGCGGCCGGGGGCGCGGGAGGTTCGGGCGGATCCTCCGGCACCGGCGGCGCGTCGGGTACGGGCGGAACCTCGGGTACGAGCGGAACCGGTGCTACGGGAGGAACCGCGGGTACGGGCGGAACCTCGGGTACGAGCGGAACCGGAGGTACTGGCGGAACCGGAGGTACGTCGGGGACGTCCGGCACCGGCGGCACTTCCGGCGCAGGCGGGACGAGCGGAAGCGGCGGGACAGGTGGGAGCGGCGGAAGCGGCGGCAACGGCGGAAGCGGTCTCTTCGGCGGGTTCGGCGGGTTCGGCGGCTTCCCGGTCGGCGGCTTCGGAGGCACGGGCGGTTCGGGTGGTTCGGGTGGCACGGGCGGCGCCGGGGGCAATTGCTCCACGCTGCTGGGCGACGTTCAGCGCACGCTGTCGAGCGCGAAGACGTGTCCGACGTTCCCCCCGACCGGGACGTGCACCGGGCGTGTCCCCGGCGTCTGCTGCCAGCAGTCCGTCAACTCCGCGAACCAGACGGCCATCACCCAGTACCTGGCGGCGCTCCAGGCGTGGCAGGACGCCGGCTGCACGACGTCGTGCCCCGGCACCTGCGTCGCCCCCACGGGCGACTGCGACCTGGTCACGATCGGTTCGGGGCGGTGCGAGTGAAGATACGGCGACCTCGGTGCCGGCCCGGTTCGGGTCAAGCCCGGGCCGCAGATGTCCGCCGCAGGCGCCACTGGAGCACGAACAGGCTCGGCACGACGACCAGCGTCAGGGCCGTCGACGACGCGAGGCCACCGAGCACGATCGCTCCCACGCCGCGGTAGAGTTCGGACCCGCTCCCGCTCGCGACGACCATGGGCAAGAGGCCCGCCATGGACGTGAGGGTGCTCATGAAGATGGGTCGCACGCGAGAGCGCACCGCCTCGGAGGTCGCGGACACGAGCTCCTCGCCGTCGCGAAGGCGCGCCAGCGCACCGTGCACGATCAGGATCGCGTTGTTCACGACGATGCCGAACAGGATCAAGAAGCCGAGCGCGCTCACGAGATCGAGCGCCTGAGGCGCGAGAAGGGCGTTCGATGCTCCGAGCCCGAGCACGCCCCCGACCGCAGCGAGCGGAAGTGTGACGAGGACGACCACCGGCGCCACGAAGTCCTCGAACAGACCCGCGAGCAGCAGGTAGAGGATCACGAATGCCAGCAGGAGGATCCAGACGAACTGCTGCTGCGCGAGGACGAGCTTGCCCGCGGACCCGCCCAGCGTCGCGTCGACACCCGCGGGAACGCCTCCCTTCTCGGAGAGCTCCCGAACGTGCCGCTCCACACGCTCCACCGCGACCTCGAACGGCATCTCGTCGGGCGGGGTGACCTGCAGCACGACGGACCGCTTGCGTTCGATGCGCTGGATCACGGTCGGCCCCAGGCGCGTACTGACGCTCGCGAGCACACCGAAGGGCACGATCTCGCCGTGGGGCGTCGCCACGGGCGCGCCCTCGAGGCTCACGTCGTCGTGCACGCCTGCGCCGTCGAGCCTGCCGCGGAGCACGATGTCGGCCTTGCGCGCCCCTTCTTCTCCGTACTCGCCCAGGATCGCGCCGTCCACGTACGCGTCGGCAACGAGGGCGACGTCGGCGGGCGAGAATCCCATCGCCGCGGCGTCGACACGCGCGGGCAAGACGTGCAGCTCGGGCGCTCCGAGGTCGAGCAGAGGAACCGGCCGCACCTGCGCGCCGGGCACGACCTCCTTGATCTCCCCGAAGAGGCGCCTCCCGACCGCGACCAGATCCTCGAGACTCTTCCCGGCGAGCTCGATCTCCACCGTGCGTCCCTCGCCGATCCCGCGGGAGAACAGCGCGGCCTGAGCGGCGGAGCCGATGGTTCCGGGGATCTTCGCGTGCAGGCTCCGCATGAACTCTCTCATCTCGCGGACTCGCGCGGGATCCTCGGCTGCCGCGCCGATGAACAGTCGCGCCGGATCGCCCACGAAGAAGCTCCGCCGGATCGCGGGCACCCCGTCCGCGTCGCGTCCGGTGTGCCGCGCCATGACGTCCTGGTTCTCGAAGCCGATCTTCTGAAGCTCGTCGATGGAGTACCCGGGAGGTGGCAGCACGATTCCGAAGACGAGGTTGCGATTGCCCGTCGGCAGGTACTCCATGCTCGGTAGAAAGACGTAGGTCGTCGCGCAGGCGACCGCGACGACGCCGGTGACGACGGCCACCGACCGGGCCGCTCGCGCCGAGCTCCAGCGCGCCACGTCCGTGCAGGCGTCGCGGATCGCGGCTCCCCAGCGAACGAGTCGGCCAGGAGTTCCGCTCGAGTCCCCGGGAGACAGGATTCGCGCCGCGAAGCTCGGGATGACGAGCACGGAGACGAACAGGGACAGCGTGACGGCGATGGCGATCGCCCAGGCGATGTCGCGCAGCAGCTCTCCGACCTCGCCCTTCCAGAGCAGGATGGGCACGAAGACGGTGGCGGTCGTGGCGGTCGAAGCGAGGATTGCGCCCCACACCTCGCGGATGCCGGAGAGCGCGGCCTCCGCGACGTCCGAGACTCGACGGCGCCACGTGTCGATGTTCTCGAGGGCCACGATGGAGTTGTCCACGACCATGCCGACGGCGAACGTGACCCCTGCGAGGCTCACGACGTTCACGCTTCGGCCGAGGAGCGACATGCACAGCGCAGTCCCCATGACGCACATGGGTATGGCGAGCGCGACGACGGCGGACGCCGCCATGCTGCGAAGGAACAGGAGCAGGCACAGCGTCGCGAGGACGGCGCCAACGAGCAGGTTCGCCTTCACGCGATCGAGGGCCTCGTAGATGTAGCTCGTCTGATCGTCGACGACCTCCATCGTGAGGCCTTCGGGGGCGAACTCTTCGCGGTCGAGCTGCTCCACCACGCGAATCAGCGCCTCGGTCACCTGAAGGACGTTGGTGCCTGCCTCTCGTCTGGGCAGCAGCGCGATGGCGTCACGATCGTCCCCGATGGCGAAGTCGCTCGGGCGGCGGAGGCCGACCCGTACGTCGGCGACGTCCGCGAGGCGCACCGGCGTGCCGTCGCTCGCGACCGACAGGACCACGTCCTCGAGGCCGCGGACGGTGGCAGACGTGACCATGGTGCGGACCAGCAAGCGCCGCTTGCCCACGTCGAGCTCGCCCGCCGACGAGTTGCGAAGCTCGCTGCGGAGCCGCGCGGCGACGGCCGGAATCGTGAGCCTGCGCGCGGCGAGCGCCGCCGTGTCGAAGTCGACCTGGACCTCGGAGACCCGGCCGCCTCGGATTCGAACTCCAGCAACGCCCTCGACGCGCTCCAGCCGCGGGACGACCTCCTCCTCGACCCACGTCCGGTACGCGGCGACGCTTCGGCCCTCGCGGTGGCGCACGAGGATCACGGCCAGCGGCGGTCCGGACGAGTTCGCGGTCGAGACGATCGGCTTGCGCGCCGACGTGGGCTGGTTCTGAACTTGCCCGAGCTGGTTCGTCACGCGCACGAGGGCGCCCTCGAGGTCCGTCCCGACGTCGAACTCGAGCTCGATCGAACCGCCGTTCTGCGATGCCGTGGACTCCATTCGAACGAGGCCCTGAACCCGCTTGAGCACCTCCTCCTGCTCCTCCAGGATCTCCGCCTCGACCTCTACCGGCGCCGCGCCGGGCCAGAACGTGTCGACGGTCACGGTCGGTGGCGAGATGTCCGGGGTGAGCTGCACGGGAAGGTCGAGGACGGACAGCGCCCCGAAGAAGAGGACGAGGAGCACCGACGATGCGACCGTGACGGGACGGGCGATCGCGAGGGCCAGCATCCCGCGCGGCTGTTGCCGAGGCTCGCTCATCGCGACGGTGCGGCAGCAGGGTGCGGCGCAGGGGACACCCGCTGGCCCGGACGGAGCCGTTCGTTGCCGCGGACCACGATCGAGTCGCCGCGGACGAGCGCGTCCGACGCGACCAGCGCACGATTGCCGGCTTCGGCCAGCACGCGGACCGCGACGGGATCCGCGGCGCCGTCCTTCACGCGAAAGACGCGCACGTCGGCCACGCCGTGGACCAGCGCGTCCCGTGGCACGACGAGTCCGCCGCTCGCCGCGACGTGGAACACCACGTCCACGCTGTCCCCCGGACGGAGCCACGGCGGGCGCGTCTCCGGCGTGACCCGGAGCAGCGCGGTCCGCGTCGTGCGGTCCAGCGCGTCCACCACGCCGTCGAGCGCGCCGGCGACCTCGTGGTCGTGCTTCACGACACGAATCCGGTCGAGGGTCGGGAGGGCGTCCAGCAGTGCGCCCGGCACGCGGACGAGAACCTCTGCCCTACCGCTCGTCACGAGCTGGATTGCGGTCTTCCCGGGCTCGAGCCAGTCGCCGCGATCGACCGTGCGCTGGGCCACCACACCGTCGAACGGGGCCACGATGCGGTGCCGCTGAACTCTCTGGGAGCGAGCACGGAGCGAAGCGGTCGCTGCGGCGCTCCGCGCGCCGAGAGACGCGGCGAGCTTGGCTTGCTCCTCGCGCTCCATCTCCGACACGACCGACTGCTCCGAGAGCCGGTCGAACTGCTTCGCCCGTCGCTCGGCGTGCTCCTGCTCGATGCTCACGCCGCGCTTGGAGGCCCGCGCCTCGCCCAGCTCGGCACGCGCCAGGTGGTCGTCGAGCTCGAGCAGGAGCTGCCCGCTCTGGACGCGGTCGCCCTCGTGGACCAGCACCCGGCGCACCCTCCCGGCCTCCCCCACGGTGAGTGAGGCGTCCGACGCCGCGTGGACCTCGCCGTGGTAGCGGCGCTCGACGACGAGACGGTCGGCGTCGAGCGTGACGGTTGCCACGGGCGCCGGAGGTGGCGGGCCGGGCGCTTCGGGCACCGCGGCTGCGCCGGCCCGCGAGCGCACGATGGCCATGGCGCCGCCCAGGACGAGGACGACCACGCCAGTACCGATCCAGATGGAGCGTGAGGACAAGGGGCGAGAGCGTAGCGCCTCGCGCGTCGTTCGCATCGGGATTCCT
This sequence comes from uncultured Polyangiaceae bacterium, assembly GCA_964487605.1. Classification (GTDB taxonomy): domain Bacteria; phylum Myxococcota_A; class Polyangia; order Polyangiales; family Polyangiaceae; genus JAJDAH01. Next base: position 3,822 of record CAZARU010000207.1, on the reverse strand, counting down.
CTGGTGTGGCGAGTTCGACGAGGCCGCGTCGCCACGCCTCGCGTCTCGATGTGCCCGGTGCTACCAGCGTCGCGTGTGAGCGAGCACACGCCTTCCAACCAAACCTTCGTGCTCGGCGCGCTGATACTCGCGCTCTGCGCCTGCGGGAATGACGATGGGGCCGCGCCTGCGACGGGCGGTGCAGGAGGCACCGGCGGCACGGGCGCGCGCCCGCCCGACGGTGGTGGCGCGGCGGGCGTCGACTCGGGTGCCAGTGGAGCCTCGGGCGCTGGTACGGGCGGCTCCACACCGGACGGCTCCGGGGGGACCGCTGGCCAGACGTGGTCGTCCGAGCCGATCGCGTCGCCGCCGAGCTACCTCGGAACGCTGAACGGCGCCGGCGGCTGCACCGAGCGGTACGTGACGGTGGGCTTCCGCCCGGTGGATCCGGCCGGTGGTCGCCACCCGCTGTTCCTCTACTTCGTGGGAACGGCCTTCTCGCCGACGGATCCGAGCGCCACGCACCTGGCCGAGGCGCCACGCGTCGTGACCGAGGCGATGGCGCGACGCGGGTTCGTCGCGCTCGCGGTGCAGTACGACAACGGAGCGCTCGCGTGGCTCAGCGATCACGAGAGCCAGCTCGCGTGCCTGTTCGGCGCCGCGAACGCCGAGAGCCTGACCGCCGCGGCGTGCGCGCTGCCCGACGTCGACTGCGCTCAGGGCATCGCGACGTGGGGCCACAGCCAGGGCGGGCTCGTGGCCGACCTCGCCGCCAACCACGACCCACGCGTGCGCGCTGCGTGGACGACGGGTTACGGCGGCGATCCGCGGGCCACGCTGCCGCGCGATCGCATGCGCGTCGTGAACGGGGAGGCGGATCTCGGGGCCAATGCGATGGTCGCGACGCTGAACCAGATCACCGGGCTCTCCACGACGGAGTGCCCGGACGACGGTCGCAGCGAGTGTCTACGGCCCGACGGCAGCGGCTGGATCATCGTGCGGCGCGCCGACTGCCAGTCGAGCTCGGCCGATCACTGCTGGTTCGATAGGCCCTCGTGCCTCGATCCGCAGGTCGCGCTCGAGCCGAGCTGGGTGGATCCGACCTCGCCGAAGCCGTTCGCCCTGGAGCGCAACGCAGACTGGCTCGCCCTGGCGGCGACGTTGCCGTGAAACGAAGTCAGTCGTTGCGCGCCCCCGCGCAGATCCAGGCGCCGATGGCGTCCAGCTCCGAGGCGGCCAGGCTCGTGCCTGCCTTGGGCATCTGGGTTCCGAAGCAGAGACCGGTGCCGCCCAGCTTGTTCATCAGGTAGCTCCGCCCCGGGTCCCCCGGCGTCACCAGCAACCGCGGCGGACTGCACTGGGCCGACGCGACCCCGACGAGTTCGCCGTGAGACCTGCCCACTGCGAGGTCGAGGTTCGCCTGCGGGCGGACTCCCGCGTGGCAACCGCGCAGCGCGCAGCTCCGGGTGAAGATGGGCTGGACGACGCCCGCGAACGACACGGGTCCCGACGCCGTGCACGTGCAGGCTCCGGCCACGCAGGACTGTCCAGTGGCGCACACGATGCCGCAAGCTCCGCAGTTCGACGGATCCGTTGCGGCGTCGACGCAGGTGCCGCCGCAAGGCGTACCGCCGCCGGGGCACGCACAGGTCCCGGCGTTGCACACCTGGCCGCTGCCGCACCGGACGCCGCAGGCTCCACAGTTCGAAGGGTCGGACAGCACGTTCAGGCACGCTCCCGCGCAGTTTGCCGTCCCCCCGGGACACGCGCAGCTCCCGCCTACGCAAGCGGCGCCGCTCGCGCACTGCACGCCGCAAGCGCCGCAGTTCGTGACGCTCGTCTGCGTGTCGACGCACGACTGACCGCACGCCGAGAGGGCTCCGCAGCCCGCAGCGCAACTTCCCAGCAAGCAGAACTCGGCAGCCGAGCAGGCCGACCCGCAGGACCCGCAGTGATTCGGATCCGAATGCTGATCGACGCAGGCGTCTCCGCACGACGAGAGGCCGCTCGAGCAGACGCATTCACCGACGTTGCACAGGGCGCCGGATCCGCACCGCCGGTCGCAACCTCCGCAGTGGTCCAGGTTCGAGACGGTGTCGACGCACCGCTCCCCACAGAGCGCGAGGTCTCCGCTGCACGCGCACGTACCGGCGGAGCAAGCGCTGCCGGGGGGACACGCACTCCCGCAGCTCCCACAGTGGGCAGCGTCACTCATCAAGTCGACGCACGCCGCGCCGCCGCAGGTCTCGCAGCCTCCGTCGGGGGGCTCCAGCGCGGGCAGTCCGTCGATCCAGGCGCGGACGCAGCCGAGCTCCACGGCCGAGAGATGCGCGCCGAGCGGCATGGGATCTCCGCATGGCGGCTCCTCGGAGTAGAGCTTGCGCCACAGTAGCGACGCACCAGGATCCCCCGGGACCACTCGAGCCCAGCCGTCGCACGTGCCCGATGCCACGCCGACCAGACCCGATTCCACGCCGTGGCTCTCGAGGTCGAGCGCGGCCGCGGGCGCGTCGGCGGAGTGGCAAGTCGCGCTCGCACACGACCCGCTGAACACCTCCGTGCGAAGTGACTCGATGGTTGCGTCACAGGACGGCTCCCGAAGGTCGCGCCGCTCCTCACCACCGCACGCGACCGCGACGACCACGAGTGACGCCGGAAGCGGGCGGTCAGCGCGCCATCGCCGGGCCCCGGCAAGCCTGCGAGCCATGGCGCCAGCCATCAGCAGCTCGGCGCGGTGGGGCAACACACCGCGGCGATGAAACCTGCGTAGCACTCGTTGGTGGCGACGCAGAGGCAGAACGCCGGATTGCAGCGACCCCGCGCCGCGGGGATGCCCAGGCACGGCATCACGGCTCCGCCGGTCGCGCCGGTGCCACTCGACCCACCGGTTGCGCTGGTGCCACCCGATCCCCCTGTCGCGCCGACGCCGCCCGATCCGCCGGTCGCGCCCGTACCGCCCGATCCGCCGGTCGCACCGGTGCCGCCCGACCCGCCGTTGCCTCCGCTCCCCTGCGCACCCCCGGAACTTCCGGCGACCCCGCCGGTGCCTTCCCCGGACGCGCCACCGCTGCCGCCTGCGCTCGGCGTTCCCGCCGCTCCCGTTCCCGCAGCGCCACCGACGGAGACGGCTCCGGCACCGTCGCTCCCGCTGTCCGCGAGACCCGCGGACGAGCCGCCAGTGGCCGAAGGAAGGCCCCAGGGACCCGGCTCGCAGTGCCCTTCGACGCAGGCCAGCCCGTAGTCGCAGAGATCACCCTGGACGCACGCTCCGCCGCGAGCTCCGGGAAGTGCGGAGGAAGCGTCGTCCGCCGAGCAACCCAGGGCGAGTGCGACGGTTCCGGCCGCGAGCGCTGCTGCGGTCTCTCGGGCGAGGCGTCGCCGTCGGAGGCCGCTCATGACCGGGCGCGCGATCGCCTCCGAAGCGACATGAGCATGAGGAGGCTCAGCCCGATCCCGCCCATGCCCGAGGGGCGCCGGCCGGGGGTGCGACACCCGCACCCGCCGTCGTCACCGGAGCCGCTCGCCGTTGCGCCGCCGCCGTCGGGCGAGCCTCCATCCGTCGTGCCCCCGGAACCCGACGTGCTCGTGCCGCCCGTTCCACCGGTCGCGCCACTCCCAGGACTGCCGCCGGAGCCCGCGGTGGCAGATCCCGACGCGCCGGCCGCGCCACCGAGCGCGCCGGAACCAGCGACGCCGCCCTCACCCGCGGCGCCGCCCGATGCCGCGGCCCCCGCAGCTCCTCCGGCGGCGCTCACTCCTCCTGCGCCAGCGGCCACGCCCCCAGCTCCACCGGCGGCGCTCGCTCCTGCGGTCCCCGCGGTCGCGCCCCCAGCTCCACCGGCG
>CAZARU010000206.1:0-9054 GCA_964487605.1 uncultured Polyangiaceae bacterium | reverse complement strand
GCTCCCGAGCGACATCCTCGGCGTCAACATCTACACCGACGAGACGCACCGCTTCGACTTCCACGAAGGCCCGATCTTCGCGAACGTGGTCCTCGCCGACGAGATCAACCGCACCACGCCGCGCACCCAGTCGTCGCTGCTCGAGGCGATGAGCGAGGGCCGGGTCTCGATCGAGAACGCGACCCACCCGATCCCCCAGCCGTTCCTCGTGATCGCGACGCAGAACCCGCTCGAGCACTTCGGCACCTACCCGCTGCCCGAGTCGCAGATGGATCGCTTCCTCATCCGCATGCGGCTCGGCTACCCGTCGCCCGCCGACGAGCGGCAGGTCGTGGTCGCCTCCAGCGCCACCGACGCGGTCGAGAGCCTGTCGCCGGTGATCACGCTGCAGGAGTTGGCCGCCGTACAGGAGGCCGCCGCGAAGATCCGCGTCGACGACGTGCTGCTCGACTACGCGCAGCAGGTGGTGGCGGAGTCGCGCCGCTCGCCGTTCTTGCGCCTCGGCGTCTCGCCCCGCGGCTTCCAGGGCTGGTTCCGCGTCGCGCGCGCCCGCGCGCTCGCCGAGGGGCGGCCCTTCGCGGTGCCCGACGACTTCAAGGAGACGGCGGTGCCGGCGCTCGCCCACCGCGTGCTGCTCGCCGGCGGGGCCAACGAGCCCGGGCGTCAGCGCGAAGAAGCCGAGCGGGTGATCGCCGAGCTGCTCGAGCGGATCCCCGTCCCCGCGTGAGCCAGGCGGCGGTCGCCACGCCGCCCGACACCGCGTGGGACCGGTTCGTCGTTCGGCTGAAGCGCTGGCTGCGCCCGCCGCGCCGGCTCGAGTTCACGCGCGAGGGGAAGTACTTCATCGGCATCACCGTCGGGGTGGGCATCGCCGCGATCAACACCGGCAACAACCTGCTCTACCTGCTGCTCGGCATGCTGCTGTCGCTCATCGTGGTCTCGAGCGTCATGAGCGAGCTCAGTCTCCGGCGCCTCACGGTCGTACGCCGGCTGCCACCCCGCGCGCAGGTGGGCAGACCCCACCTCGTCGAGATCGAAGTCTTCAACCACAAACAGCGCGTACCGTCCTACGCGATCGAGATCGAGGACCTGCGCGCCGGTCAGCCCGCCGACAAGCGCTGCTTCTTCCTGAAGATCAGCCCTCGCAGCGCCCAGGTTGCCGCGTATCGGCGCACGCCCGCTCGCCGCGGACGGGACCGCCACGTCGGCTTCCGGGTCGCCACCCGCTTCCCGTTCGGGCTCTTCGAGAAGTCGCGGGAGCTCGCCGCGGACGGCGACCTCATCATCTACCCCGCCGTGGACCCCATCCGCCTGCCAGCGGACCTCACGGGACGCCGCCTGGGTGACGGCGCGGCCCTCGGTCGAGGAGCGGGTGACGAGATCATCTCCGTTCGACCGCTGCGCGAGGGCGACGACCCGCGTGACATCTACTGGCGAAAGAGCACGCTCGCCGACCAGCTCGTCCTGCGCGAGCGCGCGCGTGAGACGCGCCGCGACGTGGAACTCCTCATCGACAACGCGCACACCGGTGAGAAGCCGACGGACGAGTGGTCCACGAGATTCGAGCTTCGCGTCCGCGACGTCGCGTCCCGCGCCGTCGCCCACTTGAAGCGCGGAGACGCCGTCACCGTCAGGGCGACGTCGGGCGAGCGCGCGCGGGCCGACCGCGCCGTCGGCGCCGACCCCATCCTCCGCTTCCTGGCCCTTCTGGAAGCCGTCCCGGCCCAGACACTCCCCTCCGCACACGCGCGACCGCGAACCGCGCCCTCGGAAGCCGCATGAGGTTCGGGCTCATTCACCGCATCATGACCGACGCGCTCGCGGCGCTCGGCCTGCTGGCGCTGATCACGAGCGGGGAGCTGGACCGCTGGGTGAGCATTCTCCTCGTCGCCGGGCTCGTCGCCGCCCTGGCAATTCCGGAGCGCTGGCCCGATCGCCCCGCGCTCCGCCACCTGAGCGTCTTCGCGCCCCTCGCCCTGCTGGTGCTGCAGCTCTCGCGCCTCTTCACCGGCGGCGACGTGCTGGCGCTGGCGGTCGAGTTCGCCTGCGCGCTGCAGGTGGTTCGCCTCGCGACCCGCCGGGGTGCGGCCCACGACCAGCAGGTGATCGTGCTCGCGCTGCTGCACCTCATCGCGGGCACGGTGCTGGGCGGCGGGCTCGCCTACGGGCTCTGCTTCCTGGGCTTCCTGGTCGTCGCACCGGGAGCGCTCGTCCTCAGTCACCTGCGTCGCGAGGTGGAGGGGAACTACCGCCAGGGCGCCCGAGACCGAACGGGCCTGCCCGTGGACGTTCCGCGAATCCTCCGGAGCCGACGCGTCATCGGCAAGCAATTTCTCGCGTTCACCTGCCTCTTGTCCGTCCCCATCTTCGTCTTCACGGCGTTCCTCTTCGTCCTGTTCCCGCGCGTCGGACTCTCGCTGCTCCTGCTCAATCACTCCCGCCCCGAGCGCATGATCGGCTTCAGCGACCGCGTGGACCTCGGGGGCGTCGGCAAGCTCAGGAGCGATCCGGCCATCGCCATGCGGATCGACTACCCGGAGCTGCCGCCCGAACCGCCACCGCGTCTCGCGCTGTATCTCCGCGGCACCGCCTTCGACCGCTACGACGGGCGAAGCTGGGCCCGCACCGACACGTCGCGCGCGCCCGCGGACCAGACCGGACCCGACGTCGCCATCCGGCGCTATCCGAACCTCCTCGCGGATCGCTACATGACCGTGGATCTCGAGCCCATCGACCCACCCGTCGTGTTCCTTCCCCCCGACGCCGTGGCCCTCCGCGTCCTCCCACGTGGTGAGCCCGTCCTCGGCGCCGGCGTGAGCCTCTTCGCCGGGCCGGAGGGCGAGTACAAGTACGCCGGCAACGACGATCGCGGCCTTCGCTATCGCGTGTACCTCGCCGGACCCAGCGAGCCCGCTCCGCGTGCGCTCAGCGGCCTGGAACGCGCTCGCTATCTCGTCCTCCCCAACGACACACCCGACCGCATCGGGGAGCTCGCGCGCCGCTGGGTGGGGGCGGAGACGGCACCGTTCGCGCAGGCTCGGATCATCGAGCAGCGGCTGCGAACCGACTACCGCTACGATCTCGAGTCACCTTCGGGCGCGTCGTCGCGCCCGCTCGATCATTTCCTCTTCGAGTCGAAGCGCGGACACTGCGAGTTCTACTCGACCGCCATGGCGGTCATGCTCCGCACGCTCGGCGTGCCGAGCCGCAACGTCACCGGCTTCATCGGCGGCACGTTCAACCGCTTCGGACGGTTCTACGCCGTCCGGCAGGGTGACGCGCACTCCTGGGTGGAGGCGTACATCGACGGGCGCGGCTGGGTGCGCCTCGATCCCACGCCTCCCGGTGACGCGGCGCCCCAGAGCGAGATCACGGGCATGCTGGCGTTCGTCCGAGATCTGGTCGAGGCCGCTGGCCAGCGCTGGAGTCGGCACGTCGTCGGGTACGACCTGAAGCAGCAGGTGCAGCTGCTGCGCAGCGTCCGCGGCAAGTACAACGACTATCGCGACGCCTCTCGCGTCTTCCGGGCGGTGACGGACTCACCGCGGCGAACGGCAGCGGCGATCGCCGGCGTCGTGCTGGTGGCGGGCGGCCTGTACGCGCTACGGCGCCGCCGGCGTTCCCCCGACGACGGCAAGGACGCCAGGGCCGCTCGCGAGGCTGACCACGACAAGGTCGTGGGCCTGTACCGCGAGCTGGAGGGCGTGATGGTCGCTCGCGGCGTACCCCGCCCCGCGGGCGTCCCGCCCCTGCGGCACGCGCGGTCGCTGGCGGACATCGGCCACACCATGGCGCCGGAGGTCACGGCGCTCACCGAGACGTATCTCGGCGCGCGGTTCGGTGGCGATGCGCTCTCCCCGGACGCCCAGCGCGACTTCTCGCGTCGCGTCCGCTCGCTTCGGACGCCGCCGACCGCGTCCCCCGGCTGACGCCTTCGCCGAGCCGGGTCGATTCCGACCCATGCAACCCGCAAGGCGTACCAGCGCAACACGTGTGACACCGCGATCGTGGCTCGCGCCGTCCGCTCGACCCTACGCGAGGCGCAATCGCACCGGCTCGGTCGCCGTGGGGGCCTCCCGGGTGCCCGTGCCCACGAACGCCCCAGGCATCGGCCGCGCCCGCAGGGCGTCGAACTCGAGGTCCGGTAACCCGCGCTCGATCCACGCGACGACGACCGCATCGGACTTCGCCGCCCCGCCGCGCACGTTGACCAGCTCGACGGACACGCCCTTCTTAAGTTCTTCCGCGGTGATGGCGCGCTGAAGCGAGGCATGCGGCCGCGCATCCGGCGACGGGACGTTGCCGTCCCCCACGGCACCGGAGTCATAGGCCTGGACGATCAGCCGCAGCGGCGTCCCGTCGTCCCCGACGGGGTCGTCCCCCGAAATCTCCGCTCTGACGAAGTCGAACTCCCCAGCGCCGAACGTCGTCGCCGCCACCAGCGCCATCCACGACATCCCGGCCGCCGCGGAAACGGCGCCGGATCGGGCTGCTAGGGGCTTGTTGGGACGGGTCATGGTGGGTCGATGGTGGGCTTAACGGGGAAGTGGGGCAGGCCGTTACACTTGGAGCGCGGGACTGTCGTCTTGAGAAGCACGTCGCGTGCCAGAACATTCCCGAGACGGGCCCCGCCGTGTGAGCGTGGTTTTTCGGCGGGACGCCACGCGATCCCGGGGCAGGCCGGCAGGTCACCTTCGACCCAGCCGGGTCATCCGCGACACTCACCGTGCCGCCAGGTCACGGGCCCACCGCTCCGCTGCCTGGCAGTCACCGTCGGCCCGCACCTCGGGCCCGTTGCGCGAAATCGGCCCGCCCACGAGCACCACGGAGACGCCACGGTGCGCGACGGCGAGGGGTCCGCGGTCAGGGCGCTCCACGCATCGCCGCGCCCCACCGGCGCCCTCGTCGCCGAGCGCTGCCGCGAAGGCCTCGTACCCGCGGCGCGCCGTGGCCCGATCGTCGTACTTCACGTGCCAGGCGAACGCGTAGCGCGCACCCTGCGAGAAGACGGCCACGGTGTCGCCGCCCCATCCGCTCGCCGCCAGCTCGGCGGGCCCGCGCGGCATCCACTCGTCGAGCGTCAGGACCACCGACTGCTCGCCCAGCACGTCGCGGTACAGCAGCTTCCACCCGACGCCGCGAGGCGCCGTCGGCGCTGGGACGATGACCGCCGGCTCACGGGTCGCGAGCTTCTCCGGGTGCAACACCTGCTCGGTCGTCGCCGGCAGGGCTCGCCACACCTCGTCCACGCGCTTCCAACCGCCTGCACGCCGCAGTCCGTTCACGAACACGGTGCCATCGACGTAAGGAGCGACGACGCTCGCCCTGAGCACGCTGGGTACCCGGGCGCTCTTCGGGTCGAGCGCGACCCCGGACCTCACCTGCGCGCCGATGAGGGCGTCGGGAAGGTCGATGGCACGCCTTCCACTCACGGCGAGCACGTCGTCGAGCATCGCGCTCATCGCATCGCCCTCGGCCAGCGCATGGATCGCCGAGCGCTCGTCGGAGCGGTCCGGCGCGTACTCCAGGTGCTTCCCAAGATCGAAATGCTGATCCTGAAGCGCATGCACCAGCTCGTGCGAAAGCGTTGCCCTCATCTCCGCCGCCGGCAGATCGGCGGCCAGGTACATCGTCCGGTCGTCAGGCTCGTAAAATCCGGCGAGCTGCGCACCCATCAGGTCCAGGAGGCTCTGCACGTAGTCGAAGTCCGTGGGCACCACACCGAGCATGACCAGCAACTCCCGGTGCGCTTCGATCACCTCCGGCGGCACGTCGGTCGCCAGCTTCCGCGCGACGTGGTCGACCATGAACGCGCGATCCACGACGCGGTGGCGAATGGGTTGCAGGGCGGGGAGTCCCCGCAGCATCGACACCAGAACGAGCGCCCGCTCGACCGCTCGGTCCGTCTCGTCGTCCCCGGAGATGACCCGCGTGGGCTCGCGTCGCGGCGCAGCCTCGTCGCCCTCTACCCCGTGATGGGCAGGACGAGGGTCGAACGGCGCCGGCTCGCCACGAGGCTCCACGCCGCCACACGCAACCGCGCCGACCAGGGCGAGGGCCCCGCGCCACCTCACGTCGTCACGCTGCGGCCCCACGTATCGCGGCGATCGCGCCCGCTCGGTCGCTCCGCCCGAACACCGCGGACCCCGCGACGAGCACGTTGGCCCCGGCGTCCACGATGCTCCGCGCCGTCTCCACCGTCACCCCGCCGTCGACCTCGAGATCCACCGACACGCCCGCCGCATCGATCATCCTGCGGAGCGCGGCGACCTTGGGCAGCACGGACGGCAAGAACGCCTGGCCGCCGAACCCCGGGTTCACGCTCATCACGAGCACCAGGTCCACGTCCCCGATGACGTAGCGGACGGTCTCCTCCGAGGTGTGGGGGTTCAGCACGACGCCCGCGCGTTTCCCGAGCCGTCGGATCTCGGCCAGCGTCCGCTGCAGGTGCGTGCAGGCCTCGACGTGGACGCTGATGACGTCCGCGCCTGCCCCAGCGAAATCCGCGACGTATCGCTCCGGCTCCACGATCATCAGGTGGACGTCCAGGGGCAGCGTCGAAGACCTGCGGGCCGCAGCCACCACGACCGGCCCGAGCGTGATGTTCGGGACGAACCGCCCGTCCATGACGTCCACGTGGATCCAGTCCGCGCCCCCGCGCTCCACCTCCTCGATCTCCGCCGTCAGTCGCCCCAAATCGGCGCTCAGAATCGAGGGAGCAACGCGAATCGGCATTCGCGGCTCCTCTAGCAGACACCGCCGCCGCCGGCGAGATCCGCCGCGCCCGCCCGACGCCGATCCCGGACCCGCACGCCGCCCGATACTATGCTACCCCTCGGCCCCCGAAAGACGCCCCCGTCGAACCTCGAACCATGCTGACTCGGCCCCTCGGCAAGCAAGACTACGACCACATCGTCCAGGTCATCGACAGGTGGTGGGGCGGGCCCACGAGCGCCCTCGCACATCCGATCTTCTTCTACGAGCTCGGACAGCTCGCTCGCGTGGTCGAGCACGACGGTATCCTGGTCGGCTTCCTCTTCGGGTTCGTCGTGCAGGGACCTCCCATGACGGGGTACGTGCACCTGGTCGGCATTCACCCCGACTATCGCCGCAGAGGCGTGGGCAAGATCCTGTACCAGACCTTCGAGGAAGACTGCATCAAGGCGGGATGCAGCCGCCTGAAGGCGGAGACCACGACGGGGAACGAAGGTTCGATCGCCTTCCACTCCGCTCAGGGCTGGACGACGACGCTCGTGGAGGACTACGCAGGACCCGCGCGCCCTCGCGTCGTCTTCAACAAGGCACTCTGACCGCGCATGGACGCGGACGAACCGTTCTCCGCGTCCGAGCCCGCCCGCGAGGCGCGCCGCATGCTGAGCGCCGCGCTGCAGCTCCTGCAGTCCGACGCGCTCGACCCGGAACGCGCCGGCGCCGTCCTCGAGCACGCCGCCGCGGCGTCCAGCGCGCTCTACGGCGTGGAGGCCAGCCGGGGCGATCAGCAAGCCGCCTCCAATGGCGTGCGCACCGCCATCGAGCACCTGGGCCGCGCGCTCACGGCGCTCCAGGTCGCAGGCCTGGACCATCCGGCGCTCTCGTCGTGCACCGAGACCGTCGCCCGGACGCTGGCGATGCTCTACCCCGTCGCGCGCTCCCTGCAGCGGCGCCGCCGCGCCGTGCTGGTTCCGCGCGGCTCCCTCCCTCCGCCCGAGGTTCCGCAGGAGCGACTCTCGGCGCCCCCCGCCCCGCCTCCCGTCGGCCGGCCTCGGACGCACACGGCTCGCTTCACCGGCGAGGAGCACCGGCAGACGGCCGCGCGCCGCGTGTTCCTCGAGGTGGACATCGGGCTAGCGAGCGAGTCCAACTTCTACACCGGGCTGTCGCAGGATCTCTCCGCGGGCGGCCTGTTCGTCGCCACCTACGACCCGAAGCCCGCCGGAACCCTGGTATCCCTCTACTTCGCGCTCCCGGGAGCCCCGAACGTCCGCGCCGAGGGCGTCGTCAAGTGGACGAGGCCCGCCTCGGCCGACGCACCTCCCGGAATGGGCATCGCGTTCACGACGGTCTCGGATGCGGACGTCGCCGCCATCACGGCGTTCTGCACTCGGCGATCCCCGCTCTATCACGACACGGGCGAGGACTGATTCGCCCGGATCAGGTAGCCTGCGACCAAGTGACCACATCACCCCCGCCTCCCGTGACCGCCGTCGAGCTGCGCAGCATCGCGCTCTTCGGCGCGCTCAGCGAGCAAGTCCTCGAGCAGTTCGTCGCGCAGCTCGAGCTCGTCACGCCCGAACCGGGGGAGTTCCTCTTCCGCGAGGGCGACGAGGGGCGAGACATGTTCGTCGTTCTCAGCGGCGAGATGGAGGTGCTCAAGCAGAGCAAGCACGGCGCGGACGCCCGCGTCGCGCTCCTCGGCATCGGCGACTGGTTCGGCGAGATGAGCATCCTCGACGTCCAGCCTCGCTCGGCCACCGTGCGCGCGCTCGCGCCCGCGCGCCTGCTGCGGCTCCGCGCCGCCGATCTCGACACGCTGTATCGCCAGGACGTGAAGGCGTACGCCCTCATCGTCCTGAACGTCGCCCGCGAGCTGAGCCGACGCCTCCGCGTCGCGGACGGTATTCTGGCGGACTTCGTGGCGAGCATGGACACGCTCCTGCGCCCCAAGCGCTGAGGAAGCGCTCGCCCCCGGGCGAACTCATCGCTCGACGCTCGCGCCCTAGTCCGGCTCCGCGTCCGTCGCGCTCGCCTCGCCCGCAGCGTCTGCGACACCACCGTCGGCACCTGCTTCGCCACCCCGCCCGGCGGCCCCTGCTCCGCCGGCCTGGCCGCCGGAGCCAGCCTCGCACCCTCCGTCCCCCACTCCGGTCAGCACGCCGCCCGCACCGGCGTCGCAGTCACGCGCGCCGGCGCTGCCGCCCTGCCCCGCGCCACCCGCGTGGCCGGCCGCCCCGGCTGCGCCCCCAGCGCCAGCTCCCGCGGCGGCGCACGCCCCCGCCGCCCCGCCCCCGCCAACCCCCCCGCCCCCCCGCCCACCCACCCCCGGGGCCCCCCGGG
>CAZARU010000205.1:0-9067 GCA_964487605.1 uncultured Polyangiaceae bacterium | reverse complement strand
GCAGGGGGCGCATCGGGCAGCGCCGCGGGCGGCGCATCGGGCAGCGCGGCAGGTGGCGCGTCGGGCAGCGCCGCGGGCGGAACGGGGCCCGTCGATCCGCTCGAGGCGAATCGCCAGGCGTGCGTGGACGAGATCAACCGGTATCGATCGACGCTCGGGCTCGGGCCGCTCGAGCGCTGGACGGCGCAGGAAGCCTGCAGTGACCAGCAATCGCAGCGGGACTCCACCGACGGGCCGCACGCGAACTTCGGCGACTGCACCGAGAGCGCGCAGAACACCTGCCCGGGCTACCCGAGCACCTCCGCCGTCATCGGCAACTGCCTGTCGCAGATGTGGGCGGAAGGCCCGCCGCCCACCACGCCCTGCACGGGGCAGTGCTTCCAGGATCACGGGCACTACATCAACATGTCGAGCACGAAGTACACCCGCGTGGCCTGCGGGTTCTTCCAGATGCCGAACGGGCGCATCTGGTCGAATCAGAACTTCAAGTGATCGAGGCCTGCCGGCGCCTGTGGGCGCAGGCGACGGCCGGCGACGCGCGGACGGCCATCACCCTCTTCGGGCTCTTCGCCCTCGCGTGCGCGTTCACCGCGCCCATCGAGCGCAAGGGCGACGCCGCGGAGTACGTGCTCGTGACCGAGAGCCTCCTCTACGATCGCGATCTGGTGTTCGAAGGGGCCCGTGATCTCCGCCGCCACGCCGAACTTCGCCCGCCCGCTCTCCTGGACGTGCCCTCCGGCCTCACCACGCTCCGCGGAACCGACGGAGCCGTCCGCTTCGGGCTGCACTCGTTCTACTATCCCGCCGTCGCAGTGCCCTTCCGCGCGGCCTTCGGCTATCGGGGCTTCTACGTCCTGAATGCGCTCTGCCTCTGGGGCACGGCCGCCCTCGTGTTCGCGCACCACGCGCGGCGCGAGGGAGCGGGGCGCGCCATCGGGTTCACGGTGCTCTGCGTGCTGCTGTCCGCGGCGTGGGGCTACGTGTTCTTCATGCAGACCGAGGCGTTCTACGCGTTCCTGCTCGCGGCGTTCTTCCACGAGTGGCACTCCGGCAAGACGACGCGTGCCGCGCTCGCGGGAGGCCTCGTCGCGGGAGCGCAGCTGCCGCTGGGCGCGCTCATGCTGCCGTTCTTCGCGCAGCTCCTGGTGCAGCGCCGCTTTCGAGACGTCGCCATCGCCGGCGGCGTCGTCCTCGGGTGCATGGCGCCACAGGCCGTCTACAACGTGGGCTGGCTCGGGACGCCGTTCCCCATGCGCGCCGTCGGGCTCGCCGACTTCTCGGCGCTCTCGGGCTTCGACTTCCTGGCAACGCTCTTCGATCCGAGCATGGGCGTGGTCTGGTTCTACCCGTTCATCCCCTTCGCCCTCATGGCGGCGCCGCGCGACTGGCGCACCGTCGCGATCGTGGCGAGCACGCTCCTGGTCGCCCTCGCCATGAACACGGTGCACAACCTCTACTCGCACCAGATCGGCATACGGTTCGGCAACTACCTGTTCGTGCCCTTCGCGTTCCTCCCCGCGTCGCTCGCGGCCACGGGGGCCGCGCGAAAGCTCGTCCTCGTGTTCGCCGTCGTCGCAGGGGCAGGCCTGCTGCTCGATCCGCTCGGCATGTCACGGGACATGGACGCGTCACGGCGCGCCTTCCTCCCGTATCGCGTGGCGTCTTCGCTCGCCGTGTACCTCGACAACCCCGAGGTGTTCGTTCACTCGTCCCGCGAACTCGGCGCCGGACGCGTGCGCGCCCAGCGGCTCTTTCCCGACGGGTGGACCGAGGGCGGCGAGCGCGCACGCCTGATGGTGCGGGACGTCCGGGTTGGGGAGCTGGAGATCGAGCTCGGCGGCTGGGCGAAGGCCGACGGCAAGCAGCGCGTGACGATCACGGGGCCCTCGGGGCGGTCGATGGCGTTTCGGCTCGAGCCTCGTGACACCGACGTGGTGCGCGTGCAGCTCGACGAGGCGGACGTCCTGACGTACGCGCGCTGGAACGACGGCTCGTACACGTACCTGGACGTCTGGGCGGAAGGCTGGGTCCCTGCGTGGAGCGCGACGACGTCGTCGAGCGACCGCCGGCGGCTGGGCGTGCGCGTCGTCCGCGTGGCCCTGGGCGGCGAAGTCCTCTTCGGTTCGGGCGCGCCCGAGCGCTAGCCCGGCGTGCCGGAGCCGTGGTTCCGGGGTGGCAGGCGTGTCCGCTTGCGTGTTTATCGAAGCGCTGGCCGGGCCCATGGGCGCCTTCCAGCCGTGGTAGTTTGGCCGGAACGTGGTGTCGGGATACGGGCGCAGCTCGCTCATTCCAGGGCGAAAGGTCGGACGCTGGGAGCTCGTGGAGTCTCTCGAGGCGGACGACGTCGCCGCGGTGTGGCTCGGCCGCGAGCTCGGGACGACCGGCGTGCTCCGACCCGTCCGCGTGACGGTGCTCGATCCCCGGGTGGGCTCGCAGCTCGAGCTCCGGTCGTCGTTCCTGCAGGAGGCCGCGGCCCTAGGCAAGGTGAGCCACCGAAAGCTCCTTCCCGTCGTCGACGCCGCATCGGAGGGCTCCACGGCGTACGTCGTGACGCGCCACGTCGACGCGGCGCCCCTCGACGAGCTGCTGGGCGAGGCACGTCGGGGCGGCGTCGCGCTCACGCCGACGGCGCTGGTCCAGATCGGCCTCGACGTGCTCGACGCCCTCATGGCCGTCCACGCGGAGGCGGGCGAGCGCGACGGCCGCTCGCTCGTCCACGGGGACGTCACGGCGCACTCGATCCTGGTCACCGCGGACGGCGTGGCGCACCTGGCGCCGACCTGTCTCGGCAGCGTGGAGTGCGCGCTCGGTCCGAGCGGCACGCCGGCGCGTCTCTCGTGCAAGGCTCCCGAACAGATCCAGCGGGCGCTGCGCGGCACGCCCGTGGACGCGCGCGCCGACCTCTTCGGTCTCGGGGTGGTGCTCTGGAGCGCGTTCGCAGGACGACGCCTGTTCTTCGGCGGGGACGGCTCCGATCTGGTCCGCGAGATCCTCGGCGGATCCATCCCGCACCTGGACGATCTCGGACGCGGCGTGCCGTCGGAGATCGCCGCGGTCATCGATCGCGCGCTGCAGAAGGAGCCCTCGGCGCGGTTCGAGTCGGCGGTGGCGATGAAGGCGGCGCTCGAGACGGCCGCGCACTCCGAGCTCGCGAGCGCCTTCGAGAAGCTCGTGGGCGACCGCGTGAAGCGGCGCCGCGCGAAGATCCTCGAGCTCTTCGGGTTCGGTGCCGTGCCCGACGCCGCGTCCGAACGCGAGCGCGACGTGCCGCTCGACGCGCCGGCCGCCGCGCGTCCTTCGTCGCCGGCTGCGCCGTCTGCCCCGCGTCCTTCGTCGCCGGTCGTTCCGTCCGCCCCGCGTCCTTCGGCGGCGGTACCGCCTCCGGACCCGCCCGCGGCGCCGGACACCTCCCTGTCCGCGCCTCCGCCCAAGCTGAGCGTCACGCCCAAATCACCCCCGGTCGCACCGTCGATCCGCCCCATCGCGGACGACGACGAGGTGCCGTCGACGCCGCTGCTCGAAGACGACATCGTCGAGTCGGTGCCGCCGCCCGCGGTCAGCGCGCCCGTCTCGGTGGCTCCCGCCAAGCCCGCGCCGAGCGCGCGCCCGCTCCCGCCGTCGCGACCCTCCGCGCCACGGCCGCCCATCCCGTCGCGGCGCCCCCTGCCGCCCGCGACCCCGGTGCTCGACGACGACGACATCGTCGAGTCGATCGTGCCGGCCGCGCCGCCGATGACGGCCTTCGCGAGCGGTGATGCCGTGCCGCCGCCACCGAGGGCGCTGATCCAGGCGATGGAGTCCTTGCCGCCCGCGCCCGCACCGCCGACGGCGGCGCCGGTTCCTGCGGTCGCTCCGGACCCACCCGGCGATGCGAAGGATCTCGCCGCGGCTCCGTCGAGTGAACGGCGCGCGGACGACGGCGGTGACGCCGCCCCCGACCGCGTCGTGCCGCGCGATGAGAAGGAGCAGCGCGAGCCGGAGCGACCGGCCACGCCAGAAGCCGCGCCAACGAGCCGCGACGCGGACGCGAAGCGCCCGGCCGACGACGAAACGAAGCGCCCGGACGACGACGAAGCGCGGGCGTCGGAGCCCGACGCGGACGATTCGGACCCGGACGACGACGAAGCGCGGGCGTCGGAGCCCGACGCGGACGATTCGGACGCGGACGACGAGAAGGCGGCGCAAGGGCCGCGCGCCTCGGCGGCGCGCGACCGCGCGGTCGTGCCTTCCGAGCCGGAGCCGCCGGCGCCGGGGGACTGGGGCCCGCGTCAGCAGGTGCTCGTCGTGATCGCGCTCGTGGTGCTCGCGGCCCTCGGTGCGCTCGCCATGTCGGGGGGCAGCTCGCCGGAGCCGCAGAAGACGCCGACCGGTGACGCGCCCACGCGGTGAGCCCCGCCCCCGCGCGTGAGCTACGCTGCCCCGGTGCCGTGGTGCCAAACGATGTGGATCGCGCGGCGCTTGGCGGTGGCGCGTGGCGCGAGCCCGTCCAGCGCACTGCTGTGCCTGCTCGCGATGGGGACCCTCGGCTGCGGCTCCACCTCGGACGACGATCCGACGGTTCCCGCCGGCGTCGCCGTGCACGTGCGCGCGACGACGGAGACCTTTCCGCACGGCGACGGGCTTGCCGGGATCACCCCGCGGAGCGCCGCCGGCGGTGTTCGCAGTCTGACGCTGCTGCGCAGCGACGGCGACCCCGCGCCGCTCGAGCTCTTCCATCTCGGCGCCACGTCGAAGGAGGTCGGCTACTCGCACGGCGACGACACGCGGGTCACGGTCTTGGACCCCGCGGTGTTCGTGCTCGGGACGTACACCCTGGCGCGGATGGTCCAGAGCCACTCGCGCTACGAGATCGACGCCACGTTCCACGAGGCGGGAGAAGCCACGCGCGGCCGGCTGGAGAACCTCATCGTGCTCTCCGACGGCACGCGAGTGGACGGTGGGCTGCGCGACACCGGCTACTTCCGGAACGTGTTCCACGTCGGGAAGCATCGTGAGGAGGTCACCGGAGACGACGCCGTGGTCGCGCCGTACTCGTTCACGGCAGGCGCCAAGGCCGTCGTCGAGGACGGCGAGTGGGCCGTCTATTTTCCGATCCAGCTCGAGGTGACGACGCCCCCGGTCGCCGGCGACCGACTCGTCCTGCGGGTGAACCTCTTCGAGGCCTTCAGGTGGCGAGACTCGGACTCCCCCGGCTACGTGGACGGGGAGTTCGACTTCAGTCGTGACGCCTACGAGGAGGTCGTGCGCTTCGGCGGTAACCGGTTCGACCTCGGGTGGGAGTGACGTGCCGGACGTGGCGTCGGGTCACGGCCTCGTGGGAGCTCTTACTCGCGGCAGCGCGGCGGCGTGGCTCTTCGTGGCAGCCTGCGGCGAGGTGACGGGGGGCGCCACGCCGGGCGGCGGCCCGAGCGATGGGCCGTCCGACGCGCGCGATGCCGAAGTACTCGATGCGCGCGACGCCGACGCGGACGCTGGTGCAGCAGGATCCGCCGGCACGTCGAGCACCGATGGATCGGACGGCGCCTCGGGTGGGGGTGGTGTCCCGTGGAACGACGGCAGTACGACGGACGTGGTCACGACCGCTGACGCGGCGATCGCATGCGGCGCCGCTCCCTCGTGCTCGTGGTCGTTCCTGTCCGTCGGCGACACCGCGCGCGTGACGGAGCCACGAAGTGCGCGCCGGCACGCCGGATGATGGGCAGGGGTCATCGTTCCGCGATCGGAATGGGCCGTGCGCAATCGCAGCCGGTCCCGGGACACCGGAAGTGCTCCGCCGCTCCGTCGGCGTACTGGATGTGACACTCCGTCGCGGTGCCCGGATCGCGGCTGAGCATCGAGACGACGAGTGCGATGAGCACGGCGCTGAGAGCACCCGCGGACACGAGCGTGGCGAGGGAGAAAGGCGCCTGCTCGTCGGCACGAACGGTCGGGTCGGCGCGCGTCGTCACGGGCGCGAGGACGTCGTCCTCCGCCTCGACCACGTTTGCGGCGCGACGGTACGGGTCGCGATCGGACACTCCAGCTCCTCACCGGAAGAATAGCATCGCCGCGGACGGACGCGGGGACGACGACAGCTCCGACCCGGGGAGGGAAAGGTCCGCGCTCACCCCGTACGAGTACACGTCACGACGCCCTTGGCGCTGGTTCGTTCGGGTCCCGTCCGCGCTGGCCATGCGCGGTGCCACTGCGACTCGTGCCCGGCCGCCTCTGCTCCTGCGCCCGCCCGTCAAACAGCTTGACGTCCACGAGGTCGTCCCATCTTGGGGTACGCCAGCGTGTACACTTTGGCGAACTCGATGTCCCGATCCTTCAGATACGGGTAGTCCTCCTGAAGCTCGGCAAACGAGACACCCTCGAGCACCTGCTTGCCGATGTTCCTCACGGCGAGCCGGCTCTTGGGAAACACCGCTTCACCCCCGAGAATGTCGTCGGAGGTCACGAGCCTCGACTTCCACGCCTCGAAGTGCTCCAGACGGTCGCCTACGGCTTCGGCGACCTGGCCGAGCTTGAGGTCGAGCACAGGGCTCACCTCGACTCGAGCTGGCGTCTTCTTCCCGGCCATGGCCCGAGCGATGACCTCGTGGAGCTTCCGGCGGTCCTCGACCGCAAGGTACAAGCCGAGCCCGACCAAGACACCGAAGTAGACGGCATCGGTGAAGGTGAACCGCGGAGGGCTGCCCGTCCCCGCAAGACCGTACTCGACGTCCTTCCGGACTTGGTTCTCGTCGAGGCCGACCAAAGCCGCGACCTCGTTTGCCGTCAGCGTTGCGGTGAGCATAACTATTCCCTGTTCAGGGAAACATTATGGTCCCCGAGGTCGGAGGGTGCAAGGCGCGTGAGTTCCCGCCGAATCACTCCTCCCGCAGCGCTTCGCGATGCAGCCGGGCGGCGCCGAATCGGCGAGGCGCTCGACCAGGGGCGCGAGCAAGCTGGCCCGGCATGGGCGGAGGGCAGCCGCTCTAGCCAGAAGATCACCCCGCCCTCGCGAGCTGCTACGCCGCCAGCGCGCCGGGCGTCGCGCTGGCGGGTGAGCGCGCAGGCCAGCCGCTCCTGCGCCTCACCAGGAAAGAGTGTCGGATGACTCGGGGCGGGATCCGGCGGATGATCGCGCAGCCCGGGCTCCGGGAGGTGCGACGGTGGCTCCTTGGACCGACAGAGCGTGCAATGCGCGCCCAGCCGCGGTGTCCTTTGCCGGGGGACGAGCAGCGGGCGATCGTTCGGCATGGGCTGCGAACGGCAGGAGACGACCACCGGCCATCGAAGAACTGATCCCCGCGTCGCGGGACACCCAGGGGATGCCGTGAAGTAGAAGCGTCGGACGCGCGGCGCGCAAGAACGGTTCATCGCGGTCGCCTGCGCTTCGCTCTTCTGTGCCGCCGCGTGCGGCAGCGGCGACGGGGGCGGCGGCGGGGGCGCCGCGGGAAGCGACGCGCGCGCGTGTGAGCCCGGCGCGACGCGCGCGTGCGTCGGCGTCGGCGCTTGCATGGGCGGACAGCGCTGCGCGTCGTTCGGAGCGGAGTGGGGCGCGTGCGAGTGCGGCGGTGCCGGTGGAAGCGACGGCGGTTCGGGCGCGGCGGGAGTCGGCGGAGGCGGCGCCGCGGGTGCCGGCGCGACCGGTGGGGGCGCGGGCGGCGAGCCTCCCGACGCCGCGGGCGGCTCGTCGGGGCTCGGAGGTACCGCGGGCGCCGCGCCCGACACCGGACCGGATGCGCCGGTGTGGGTGGACGATCCTTGTCCGGATCCCGTGACGACGTCGCTCGATGCGGATTGCTCGGGGCACTGCGATCCGTCGAAGGAGGCCAAGTGCACGAGCAACTACGAGTGCGCGGTGTTCGTCCGCTCCCTGCCCGAACACGTGCGAACGGCGGCAGCGCCGTTGCGCGAGTGCGGGTGTGCGTCTTCGTGGCGCTACTTCATGACGATCACGTGGCCTGGAGTGCCCGCTTCCGTCGTCGTTCGTATCGGTCCGCCGTACCGCCTCGCACCTTGGAACGGGATGGCAGCGTGCGACGCGACTCCGGCGTCGACCGCATCCGAGTGCGTCGTGCTTCCGCCAGAGCAGGCCGGGGTTCACGTTCTGACGGACGATCCCGGAGCACCCGCAAGGAACTTCACCGTCGAGCCCGGCTCGACTTGCTAACGACCACGACAGAAGAAATCGAGGCTCTCATGCTGTCTGCCCTCGCGGGACGATGGACCTCGCCACGCGGCGAACCGCCGCTCGAACTTGGTCCGGCGTGAGATCGTACTCAGCACACTGCGGCGGGAACCGAGCCGCCGCGCTCTCGCGCCGGCGACGGCGCCGAAGATGGACCTGAGCGTCGATCGGCTCGGACGTGCCGAAACAGCGCCCCAGAGTCCCCGGAAGCGAGCCGGAAATGCGGCTCCCCGGCTCGGAAGTGCGGCTCCCCGGCTCGGAAGTGCAGCTCCCCCGCTCGGAAGTGCGGCTCCCCCGCTCGGAAGTGCGGCTCCCCGGCTCGGAAGTGCGGCTCCCCGGCTCGGAAGTGCAGCTCCCCCGCTCGGAAGTGCGGCTCCCCAGCTCGGAAGTGCGGCTCCCGGGCTCGGAAGTGCAGCTCCCTCGCTCGGAAGTGATCCTCCCCGTGGGGATCGGAGGTCGGGAGCCGGGGATCGGAGGATCGGAGCCGGTCCGCGCGAGCTCCGACCAAGGCTCACGAGGATTCGCTCGAGGGAGTGCGGCGTACGTGCTGCGGCGCGCCGCCGCGCTCCGCGTCGCGAGCGGCTTCCGAGCCAGCGCGAGGAACTCTCGGGGCCACGGTGCGCCCGTGAACACGAGGGCATCTGGCGCGCGAGGACCGCCGCGAGCGATTGGTGCCCCGGCGTGTCGCTCGCCACCGAAGACGCGCGGCTCAGCCGTCGTCCGCCGCGTCGGGCTGCTCGCACGTCGGCCCTCGCCGTCCACGATGGGGAGGCTCGCCGCGTCTCAGCCGCGCTTCGCGAGTTCCGCCTCGAGTTCGGCGACGCGCGCCTCGGCGGCTCTCCGGGCGTCGATCGCGTCTTCCTTCGCCTCGCGCTCCGCTTCCTCCGCGGTTGGCCAGAGCGCGCTGCC
>CAZARU010000204.1:0-9215 GCA_964487605.1 uncultured Polyangiaceae bacterium | reverse complement strand
GCGGGCGGCGGAAGCGCCGGTGCGGGCGGAGCGGCAGGTGGCGCCGGGGCCGCGGGCGCTGGCGGCATGGCGGGCGCCGCCGGCAGCGCCGGGGCGTGTACCGGCCTCATGGTGGCGACCGTCGACGGCTGCCTCACGTGCAGCGAGGCGGCGCAGCGCGCGGGCGTCGCGCAGCGCGCGGCGATCGCCGCCGCGCAAACGCCCTGCACCGTCAAGGACGACTGCGTGCTCATCGGGAGCGGAAACGCCTGCGCTGGTGGTTGCCAGGACGCCATCGCGGCCGCCAACCTGACCTCGTACCAGGCGACGGCCGCGCAGATCGATGCGGACTACTGCACGAACTACTCTCCGCCGTGCCCCTACGTGACGCCCGCCTGCCTGCTCGTCGAGGCCTATTGCAACGCGGGGACCTGCGCGATACGCGATCCGGTGTGAGCACTGCGGACGCCCCCGCGCGCCTGACGGCGGAGCTGGAGCGTGCCGCGGTGCACGAGCTGCGTGGCGCGTGGGAGGACTTCAACGCGACCCATTTCCGACGTTCGCTCCGTCGCCCGGTGCTTCAGCTCTCGGACGGCGTCGGGCGCCTCGGTCAGTGGCAGCGAAGGACGCGTACCCTCGAGATCAGCCGAACCCTCGTCCTCGAGCACGACTGGGGCGTCGTGCTCGAGGTGCTCAAGCACGAGATGGCGCACCAGTTCGTCGACGAGTCGCTCGGCCGCGTGGACGAGCCGTCGCACGGCCCGGCGTTCAGGGCGGTGTGCGCCGACCTCGGCATCGACGCCCGCGCGGCGGGCATCCCGTCGGCGACGACGGCTGGCGCGGGATCCGCCGCGGTCCTCGAGCGCATCTCGAAGCTCCTGGCCCTCGCCCAGAGCCCGAACCTACACGAAGCCCAGGCGGCCATGAGCGCAGCGCAGCGGCTCATGCTCAAGTACAACCTGGAGTCCATCGGGAGTGGCGCCTCGAGCTACTCGTTTCGTCACCTGGGGGTTCCGACGGGGCGTGTCGACGAGAGTCAGCGCATGCTCGCGATCCTCCTCGACGAGTTCTTCTTCGTCGAGCCCATCTGGGTGAGCGTGTGGCGACCGCTCGAAGGCAAGCGTGGAAGCGTGCTCGAGGTCTGCGGCACTCCCGAGAACCTCGCGCTCGCGGAGTACGTCCACGGCTTTCTCACCACGACCGCGGAGCGGCTGTGGAAGGAGCACAAGAAGAAGCAGGGCATCCGGCGGAACCGCGATCGGCGGAGCTTCGTCTCCGGAGTCATGTCCGGGTTCCGCGCGAAGCTCACCGAGGAGCGCCGGTCCAACGAACAGGCAGGGCTCGTCTGGCAGGGAGACGCAGGCCTGGGCGTGTACCACCGGCGTCGGCATCCGCACGTGCGCGTTCGACGGCACTACGCCGGTCCCCGTGACGGCGCGCACGCCCACGGTCAGGCGGCTGGGCGTAGCATCGTGCTGCACCGAGGCGTGACGGCGGGCACCTCGGGTGGCGTCAAGCTCTTGCCAGGGCGGTCGTGAGGGCCGGGCGTCAGTAGCGCGGAACCGACGGGTCGATCTCCCGCGACCAGGCTTCGATGCCGCCGGAGACGTTCGACACGTTTCGGAAGCCGAGGGAGAGGAAGTGCTCGGCGGCGGCCTGGCTTCGCCCGCCGTGGTGGCAGTGGAAGACGAGGGTCGTGCCCTTGTCCAGGCCCCCGATCCGCTTCTGCTCTTCGGCGTCGAGGAGGCGCGCGCCGTCGATGCGAGCGATGGCCTGCTCGTCCGCCGAACGAACGTCGATGAGCTCGAAGGGCTGCTTCGAGTCCATCAGGCTCTTGAGCTCCTTGACGGAGATCTGCTTCACGCGTGGCGGCTCGTTCGGGTTGTCGATCTTGAAGGCCGGACCGTCGGAGGTGCTCACGAAGTCGATGGTGAGTCCGTCGGCGCGCGCCGCGCTGGTGCGGCTCACGAGAACCACGAAGCCGTTGCTCTCGACTTCGAAGTCCGTCGGCTGCCTGGGTCCGATCGTCAAGTCGTGGTTGAAGCGTCCGTCGATCTCCAGCCGGACCCGTTCGTCCCCCTTGATCGCGTTCTGGAGTGCCTTGGCCGCTGCCGCGGTCACCGTCACCTTCGGCGGAGCCACCTCGATGCCGCTCACGCCCAGCTTCGCTTCCAGCTCACCCGACTGGAACAGCTCGGTGACGATGTCGCATCCACCGACGAACTCCCCGCGGATGTAGAGCTGAGGGACGGTGGGCCAGCTCGAGAAGTCCTTGATGCCCTGCCGCAGGTCCGGGTCCTCGAGCACGTTCACCGTCGTGTACTCCGGCAAGAACTGGTCCAGGATTCCGACGACGCGCGCGCTGAAGCCGCACTGGGGGGCTCGGCGCTGGCCCTTCATGAACAGCACGACGGCGTCGCTGGCGATGGTGGATTCGATGCGCTCTCGGGTCCAAGTCATGGTCCGGATCTCCCGGCGACGCCGGCTGGTGGCGCGCGGTCCAAACCATGGTTGACGTTACGTCACCTGTCAACGTGGCGGGGCACCCCGGATTGCGGGTAGGTTCCCGACATGGCAACGGAATCCGTCCCCGGATTCGTGGAGGAGTTCAACCAGCGCCGCGCGGGCTTCGCCGCGGAGATGGGGCTCACGCTCGTCTCCGCTTCGGCGGACGGGGTCGTGGCGGAGTGGGAGATCGGGCAGAAGCACCTGCAGGCCTATGGCGTCGTGCACGGGGGTGTCTACTGCAGCGCGATCGAGAGCGTTTGCTCGATCGGCGCGGCGCTCGCCGCTGGCGCGACGGGGGGCCGGACGCTGGGCCTCGACAACCACACGAGCTTCTTGCGGGCCGTGCGGGAAGGCCGCCTGACGGCAACGGCTCGTCCCCTGACCCGCGGGCGTCGGACGCAGCTCTGGGAATGCGACATCCATGATGCCGCGCGGCGACTGGTGGCGACCGGACGGGTCCGGCTGATCTGTCTGGAGGCGTCGGCGGAGGTCGCGGGTGCGCCGCTCGAGATCATCCCGGGCGTGTCCTAGGTCGCCTCCACTTTTTTCCTCAAGGGCGCGGCAGACGTGCCGTTCGACGGTTCGGGCGCCGGAAGGTCCGGCCAGCCCGGGGGTCACCCGTGATTCAACCGCTCCGAGCCTCGCCTCTCTCCGCGCCGATCGTCGAGAACGCCCGGGCCAGCGCGCGCCCGCCGGCCCCCGGGCAGTCACCGCCGGTGGGAGCGCGGGAGTCGACCGCGGCGGTCGTGCACGTCGAGCGTCCGCTCCCCGGTCGGCGAGCGGAGTGGGAGACGCCCGGCGAGGCGCGCGCGCGCAGCGAGGCGGAGACCCGGACGCCGCGAGCCTCCGGCCCTGATCAGGCTCCCGTCCAGAGCCCGCCGCCGCGGGACCGAAAGCACTCCTTCGTCGTGAGCGAGCGAGTGCTCGAGCCCTACGGCCAGGACGCTGCGTCGGAAGAAGGGCGCGTTCTGCAGCCGTACGGCGTACCGCCGGAGCCCGACGCGGAGCGGCTGGCGGAGGCGCCGCGACGCGAAGAGCCCGACGCGAAGGTCGTCGACGAGGAGCGCGCGAAGGTCGAAGCCCTCGAACGGCGCGATCGCGAGGTGCGCGCCCACGAGGCGGCGCACGTGGCCGCCAGCGCGGGTCACGCCGGAACGCCGCGCTACGAGTACGAGGTGGGCCCCGACGGCAAGCGCTACGCCGTGGACGGCCAGGTCTCCGTCGACGTGGCACCCGTTCGAGGCGACCCCGAGGCCACGGTGCGCAAGATGGAGCAGATCCAGCGGGCAGCGCTGGCCGCCGCCGATCCCTCCGCGGCGGATCGGCAGATTGTCGCGCAGGCGGCGCAGGTCGCACAGCGCGCGCGAGCCGAACTGGCCGCGGAGAAGTACGAGGCGTCCGACGTCGAAGCCAAGGCGGGCGGGCCGGGCGCCGCACGAGGCGAAGGTGCTCGGCAGGAGGGCGCCGTGGAGTATCGCGCCTGAGGCCCCGCGTTCAGCCCAGCGGGTCTTCGGACGTGTCGCTCACGGAACGCGCCCGAAGGTCTGGACCCAGTGGTGGGCGGTGTCGGTGTAGCCCACGCCAATGTCCTCGAAGTTCGGGTTCATCAGGTTCTTGCAGTGCCCGCCGCTGGTCAGCCACAGCTCCATCACGGACTCCGGCGTCGGAGCGCCCTGGGCGATGTTCTCCGCCGCGGTCGAGTACCGGTACCCCGCGGCCTGCATGCGGGCGAAGGGATCCAGCCCGTCGGGGTTCGTGTGATCGAAGTAGCCGCGGGTCGCCATGTCCACGGCGTGGTCGCGCGCGAGCTTTCGCAGGACGGGATGCATCCGGAGCGGCGGTGCAGCAGGCTGCTGCTCGCCTCCGCAGTCGCCACCCTGGGCCCGACGTGCGTTGACGAGATCGAACACCCGGCACTCCGTCTCCTGCAGCGCCTTGGGGTAGCCGGCCTCGCTCGTCGGGCAGTCCGGCCCGATGTCGTCGTCCTCGGCTGGCGAGCTGCAGCCGACGACCCAGAGCACCAGCGCGACGCGCCCGAACCCGTTGGTCGCCGAGGAGATCCGTCGCATGCTCACGAGCCTAGTACCGCGCACCGGAAGTTCCTAGCACGCCAGCTCGAACCGTCGGAGTCCGCGGTCACGAGCCGGACTCGCAGATCCACGACCACGTTCGGGAGAGGCCTGCCTCCAGTGACGTGCTCGCGCGGAAGCCGACCTCTCGCTCGAGCCTGGTCGTGTCCGCGACGCGACGCGTGCCGGCCGTCCAGTCCGGCGGCGCCGTCTCGGCCGTCGCCCGCCGCCCCGAGACGCGGATCATGGTCTCGATGAGGGATCGCACCGTCGTCCCGACGCCGGAGCCCACGTTGAAGACGCCGCCGGAAGCGCCGCGGTCCATCACCGTGAGAGTGGCCTCGATGGCGTCGTCCACGAAGATGTAGTCGAGGGCTTGTTCGCCATCGCCGTTCTGCACGGGCGCGGCTCCATCACGGAGTCGCTCGAGCGTCTTCACGATGACGGACTTGTATCCCATCCCCGCGAACTGCCGAGGCCCATAGACGAACAGGTAGCGCAGGACGTCCCAGGCGATTCCGTACTCTGCGCCACAGCGCGCGAGCAGGTGCTCGCCGGCGAGCTTCGAGATCCCGTAGACCGTGGTCGGAAGCGGGACCTCGCGTTCGTCGAAGGGAGCCCCGCGCACTCGTCCGTACGCGTACAGCGACGAGGTGAAGAGGATCTTCCGAACGCCAGCGGTCGCCGCCGCGTCGAAGAGCTCTTGCGTTCCGAGTACGTTGGCCCGCAGCACCGCGACGGGGTCGTCCTTGGACTGGTTGTGTTTCTCCGCCGCGAGGTGGAAGAGGTGCGTTGCGCCCGCGAGGTGCCGTCGCAGCTCCGACGCGGGATCCGTGCCCAGCGTGTGACGCACGAGGCCGACCCGCGGAGACGACGCGCCGAGGTTCGCGGCGTCCCCGTACCGGAGGCTGTCGATGACGGTGACCCGGTCCGCGTCGGCGTCGAGGAGGCGCCGGACCAGGTGAGAGCCGATGAACCCGGCCCCTCCGGTCACGACGACGTGTCGACCGGACCAGGAGCGGGGTGCGTCGGCCATGGGTGGATTCTCGCTCGACCGCGCACGGCCCGACCCCGTGTGCCACGGCGGCGCATCGATTTGCGTGCGCAAGTCGCCCCGCGATGTCAGGCGAACCGCCAGAATTAGCCAATAATAACAAAGTGATGACACCTAAAGACGGACCTCCCGCGCTGCCGGCCCCGGCCATGCTATATCCGCATATCGGGATAACCGGATGACATCGATCCACGAGACCGTGACGCTGCTGAACCTCGTCGGGGAGCCGACGCGCGTGAGGCTCCTGGCGCTCCTTGCTCGAGAAGAGCTGACGGTTGCGGAGCTCACGGCGGTCACCGAGCTCAGCCAGTCGCGCGTCTCGACCCACCTGGGACGGCTGAAGGACGCGGGGCTGCTTCGCGACCGCCGCGTGGGCGCTTCGACGTTCTATGCCGCTCGCAATGGTGGCATGCCGGCCGGGGCGCAGCGGCTGTGGTCGCTCGTGGAGGGTTCGCTGAGCGACGCGGTGCTCGAGGCGGACTGGCGTCGCGCTTCGGAGATGGTGCGCGCGCGCGGAGACGCCACGGCGTGGCCGGACACCGTCGCCGGGCAGATGGACCGGCACTACTCGCCGGGGCGGACCTGGGAAGCGACTGCGAGGGGACTGCTCGGGCTCGTCGAGCTCGGGCGTGTGCTGGACGTCGGCGCGGGGGACGGTGTCATGGCCGAGTTGCTCGCCCCCTACGCTTCGAACGTCACGTGCGTCGATCGCAGCGAGCGTGTCATCGAGGCCGCGCGAACGCGGCTCGCTCGTTTCGCGAACATCGAGTACGTCGTCGCCGACATGCACGACCTTCCGTTCGCGGAGGACACCTTCGACCAGGTGCTCATGTTCAATGTGCTGACCTACGCGCGCGATCCGGCGCGCGCTCTGGCGGAGGTGGGTCGCGTTGCCCGGCCCGACGCGGTGTTCGCGCTGGTCACGCTCGAGCACCACGAGCACGCCGACGTGACGTCGGCGTACGGTCACCTGCAATCGGGCTTCGCGCCGTCGGAGCTCGTCGAGATGATGAACGGAGCGGGGTTCGAAGTTCGGCGGTGCGAGGTGACGTCTCGCGAGCGTCGGCGACCGTACTTTCAAGTCGTCACGGCCCATGGAACGAAGCGGAGAACTCGCCAATGAACTCGTTGCAAGCCACCCTGGAACGCATCGCGAGCGAGCGCATCCTCGTGATCGACGGCGGCATGGGCACGATGGTCCAGCGACACCGCTTCGACGAAGCGGCGTTTCGCGGCGAGCGCTTCGCCCGGCACCCGAAGGAGCTCGTCGGCAACCTGGACCTGCTGGTGCTGACGCAACCCGCGGCGATCCTCGGGGTTCACGAGGCGTACCTGGAGGCCGGGGCGGACATCATCGAGACCAGCACCTTCAGCAGCACCTCGATAGCTCAAGCCGACTACGGACTCGAAGCCGTCGTCTTCGACTTGAACGTCGCGGCGGCTCGGCTCGCGCGCCAGGCCGCCGACCGCTTCACGGAGCGCGATCCGGGCAGGCCGCGTTTCGTTGCCGGAGCCATCGGACCCACCAATCGCGCGCTCTCCATCTCACCGGACGTGAACGACCCGTCGTTTCGTGCGGTGACGTTCGAGGACGTTCGACGGGCCTACGCAGAGCAGGCACGAGGGCTGCTGGAGGGGGGCGTCGATCTGCTGCTGGTGGAGACCATCTTCGACACGCTGAACGCCAAGGCGGCGATCATGGCGATCGAGGACGCGATCGTTTCCGTCGGCAAGCGCGTGCCGCTGATGCTGAGCGTGACCATAACCGATCGCAGCGGGCGCACGCTGTCGGGACAGACCGTCGGGGCGTTCTGGAGATCGGTCGCGCATGCGCGCCCCTTCAGCGTCGGCATCAACTGCGCGCTCGGAGCGCAGGAGATGCGTCCGTACATGGAGGAGCTGGCCCGGATCGCCCCGGTGCTGACGACGTGTTACCCGAATGCCGGGCTCCCCAACGAGATGGGTGAGTACGACGAGGCGCCGGAGCAGACCGCGGCGCTCCTCGCGGAGTTCGCCACGTCGGGGTTCGTCAACGCCGTCGGCGGCTGCTGCGGGACGACTCCGGAGCACGTTCGCGCGCTGTCCGAGGCGGTGCGCGGCCTGGAGCCGCGGCGCGTGCCCGCGCCGTCCGGCGTCACGGAGCTGAGTGGGCTGGAGGTGCTCACCCTGCGCTCGGACAGCAACTTCCTCATGATCGGCGAGCGAACGAACGTCACGGGGTCGAAGAAGTTTGCGCGGCTCATCAAGGACGAAGCGTTCGGCGACGCGGTGGCCGTGGCCGCCGAGCAGGTGCGCAACGGCGCGAACATCATCGACGTCAACATGGACGAAGGCCTCCTCGACTCCGAGGCCGTCATGACGAGGTTCCTCAACATCGTCGCGACCGAGCCGGAGATCGCGCGGGTCCCGGTGATGATCGACAGCTCGAAGTGGTCGGTCATCGAGGCGGGGCTCCGCTGCGTGCAGGGGAAAGGGATCGTCAACTCCATCAGCCTGAAGGAGGGCGAGGACGACTTCCTGGCGAAGGCCTCGCTCGTGCGTCGCTACGGCGCGGGCGTGGTGGTGATGGCGTTCGACGAGAAGGGGCAGGCGGAGACGACCCAGCGGAAGTTCGAGATCTGCGAGCGAGCGTACCGACTCTTGACCGAACGCGCGGGCTTCGACCCGGGGGACATCATCTTCGACCCGAACATCCTGGCGGTGGCGACCGGCATCGAGGAGCACGCGCGCTTCGCCATCAACTTCATCGAGGCGACGCGCCTCATCAAGGAGCGGCTACCGGGCGCGAGGGTGAGCGGCGGCGTCAGCAACCTGTCCTTTGCGTTTCGCGGCAACGACGTCGTCCGCGAGGCGATGCACTCGGCGTTTCTCTACCACGCGATTCGTGCCGGCATGG
Organism: uncultured Polyangiaceae bacterium; assembly: GCA_964487605.1. Lineage (GTDB taxonomy): Bacteria > Myxococcota_A > Polyangia > Polyangiales > Polyangiaceae > JAJDAH01. The sequence continues at coordinate 709 of CAZARU010000204.1, read as the reverse complement.
ACATGGGCATCGTCAACGCGGGCCAGCTGGTCGTGTACGAGACCATCCCGAAGGACCTGCTCGAGCGGGTGGAAGACGTCTTGTTCGATCGACGGCCGGATGCCACGGAGCGCCTCGTCGAGCACGCCGAGCGCGTGAAGGGAACCGGCGCCAAGCGGGAGGTCGACGTCGAGTGGCGGAGCGGTACGGTCGAGGCGCGCATCGCCCACGCGCTGGTGCACGGCATCGTGGACTTCGTCGAGGCGGACGTGGAAGAGGCGCGGCTGAAGTATCCGCGCCCGCTGGACATCATCGAGGGGCCGATGATGGTCGGCATGCAGACCGTGGGCGACCTGTTCGGCGCAGGGAAGATGTTCTTGCCCCAGGTGGTCAAGAGCGCACGCGTGATGAAGAAGGGAGTGGCGTACCTCGAACCCTTCATGGAGGCGGAGAAGGTCCGCCTGGGCCAGGCAGGTCGCAGCAAGGGACGGATAGTGACCGCCACCGTCAAGGGCGACGTCCACGACATCGGAAAGAACATCGTGGGCGTCGTACTGCGGTGCAACAATTACGACGTCATCGACCTGGGCGTCATGGTGCCGTGCGATCGCATTCTCGACACGGCGCTGGAGCAGGAGTGCGACATGGTCGGTCTGTCGGGTCTCATCACGCCCAGCCTGGACGAGATGGTCCACGTCGCGAGAGAGATGACGCGAAGGGGCATTTCGCT
>CAZARU010000203.1:0-9437 GCA_964487605.1 uncultured Polyangiaceae bacterium | reverse complement strand
CCCCCCGCCGCGCTACCGGCGGAGCCGCCGGCGCCACCCGTCACGCTCGAGTCGCCGCGCCCGGTGGAGCGCGCCTCCTCGTCGGCGCACGCCGCCACCAGGGCGGCGGCAGTGACCATTCGAGCCCAGCGTGCGCGCACTCGGCTAACCATGCGGCGTTCCTATCACAGGCGGCCAGGAAGGTGGGCGTCCGTGCGAGCACCCTCCCAGGGACGCGGCCCGACGCGAACCCTACCCGTGGGGCTCAGGCCGCAAACGCGCCGCTCTCTCGCACGAAGAGATCGGCGAGGGCGTCAATCACCACGCGCAGGCGCGCCTCGCCGCGGCGCTCGGGGAGGAACACCGCGTAGACGTCCGTGTGACCGATCGCGTCGCTGACCCGGACCAGCGGTGTCTCATGCGCCAGGTAACAGGGAAGCGCCGCGACGCCGATCCCGGCCAGGGCCGCTTCGAGCGCTGCGCCCGGCGTTCCGCAGCGGATGCGAATCGCATCGGTCGGCGCGTGCCGCGAGAGCCACGTCGCTCCGGCCATCCCGCCCAGTCCGTCGCTGTATCCGACCACGTCGTGGCCTTCGAGCCACGGCGCCTCGGGTCGCCGCGGATGCTCCTTCAGGTACGCGGGCATCGCGTAGAGCGCCCAGCCGATCGCGCCGAGCTTGCGGATGGCCAGGCCGTCGTGATCGTCCCGGAACATCCTGACCGCGACGTCCGCCTCCCGCCGCCGCAGGTCCGCCTGCGCCGACGTGGGCAGTGCCTCGACGGTCAGCTCGGGAAAGCGGTCTCGCAAGGGAACGACCGCGCGGACCACGTACTTCGCGAAGGAGTGGGTACTCGACACGCGCACGTGCCCCGCGGGCTCCGCCCTCTCGCCGCCGATCTCCGCCGCGAGCGTGGCGAGCTGGGCCTCGACGATGCGCGCCGTGGCCACGGCGGAGCGTCCCGCGTCCGTGAGCGTCAGGCCTTCGGGGGTCCGGGCGAGCAGCTCGGCACCGAGATCCCGTTCGAGCGCAGAGATGCGACGGCTCACCGTCGAGGGATCGACCGACAGCGCTCGAGCGGCCGCCGCCAGCGCTCCGGCGTCGGCCGCCGCCAGGAGGTACTTGAGGTCGTCCCAGTTCACCGCGATCGAGCCCTGGCCCACTCTATCAGGCTCGAAGGCGGCGCCATTCGCCGTGGAGATCCTCCTCGGCCTGGCGCCCGTGCGGGCCGGCATCCGTGCAAGGGCAGCTTGCAACACTTCCTCTGTCGCGGAGCGCGCGCGGCGCGTAGCGTGCCCGTCACGAGGAGGAAACAGCATGAATCACGAAGTCCCCGTTCCCCAGCAGATGTTCCGGATGATCACGGGCCATTGGGTGAGTCAGGCGGTCGGCGCCTTCGCCGAGCTCGGCCTCGCCGATCAGCTCGCCGCCGGGCCCCGCCGGCCCGAGGATCTCGCAACCGCGGTCTCCGCCGATCCCGACGCGACCTTCCGGCTGCTCCGTGCCCTCGGCACCCTGGGGGTGGTCACGGAGAGCGACGGGCGGTTCGACCTCACGCCGCTCGGCAGCATCCTGCGCAAGGACGCCGACGGCTCGCTCCGGGACATGGCTCGAGCCCAGACGATGCCGGGACACTGGCTACCGTGGGGTCGCTTCAGCGAGGCGGTGCGGAAGGGTCAGACCCAGGCGGGCGCCGCCCTCGGCTCGGACATCTTCGGCTATTACGCGCAGCAGCCCACCGAGCGCGAGGCGTTCCTGCGCGCGATGCACGGACTGTCGACGATGGTCGCCGCAGAAGCGCCGCGCGTCTACGACGCCAGCGGCCACCGGGAGCTCTGCGACGTGGGCGGATCCGCCGGCACCATCGCCGCCGGGTTCCTCCGCGCCAACCCGGGGTTGACCGCGACCGTGCTCGACCTGCCCGAGGTCGTGCCGCTGGCGACCCGCGCCATCGCCGACGCCGGCCTCTCGGAGCGTTGCCGCGCCGTGGGAGGCGACTTCTTCGTGGACGTGCCCGAGGCCGACCTCTACGTGCTCAAGCACGTGCTCCACGACTGGAGCGACGCGCAGTGCGAGACGCTGCTCTCGAACGTCGCTCGCCGGATCCGTCCGGGCGGCCGCGTGCTCGTCATCGAGATGGTCATCCCCGACGACGGTTCCCCGAGCATGGCGCAGCTGATGGACCTGAACATGCTGGCGATGCTCCCCGGGCGAGAGCGCACCGAAGCGCAGTACGGTGACCTGCTCCGGTCCGCCGGACTCCGCATGCTCGGCGTCCGCCCGACGCACTCGCCGATGCAGGTGGTCGTCGCGGAGAGGTAGCTCGGCGAGCGTTGTCCGTTGCTGCGCTGTGGGGCTCGTGCCCGGTGAGCCCCGCAGCGCGTTTTCCGGATTCGCCGTTGGTCGGAAACCCGACTCGCCTCGCACGTACCGTGCGCCGTACTCTTCCCCCCCCGTGCTTCGGACTCCTCCCGCGCCGCGTCACCCGGTTCTTCTCGCGGAGTGCGCCGTTCGCGGCGTTAGGGTTCCGTGTCGTTGAAGATTCGATCGGCACCCCCCATCGCGCTCGTCTTCGCGTGCGCCCCCGCCTGCGACGAGTCGACGGTGCCGCACGTGCCGGCGGACCCTACCGCGGTGTCGGATGCGAGCGCCACGCGGCCCGTCGAGGCGGCCCAGCCCGATCGAGTGGCCGCGGCTCTCATCCGACAGTCCGAAGGACTGCGCGCGTGGAGTGCCGGTGATCCGGACACCGCGCGGCGTCGGTGGCGCGCGGCGGCCGAGGAGCTTCGAGCATCGGGTGCACACGTCGACCTGCAGCTTCCGTCGTCGTGGACGGTGGTGAGTGACGCCTCGGTTCGCGACGGAACCCTTGCCGTGGCGCTCGATGACGGAACCGTCGAGTTCTGGGACCTGGCGAGCGGCGCACGAACGCTGAGGACAAGGATCTCGAGCCGCGCGTTGAAACGCATCGCCTGGACGGCCCAGGGCAGTCTCGCAGCGAGCGACGAGCAGGGAACGATGTGCATCGTTCGACCCGTCGAACCGCATCGCCGGGACTGCACGTCACTCCCGATGGTTCCAAGTGCCCTCACCGCGGCTACCGCGGGGATACTGGGCATGAGCGAGGACGGTCGAGTGGTGGCGTTCGCCGACGGCGTAGCCCGCGAGCTGGGCTCGACGGGGTTCCGCAAGGCGTCGCGACTGGGTGTCACCTCTGATGGCGCTCTGCTCGTGGCAACGTCGACGGCTTCCGGCGCGGCGGGCTGGCGCCTGCCGGATCTGAAGACCGCGTGGGCGCGTCCCGAAGGCTCGTTCGGGCTTGCGCTCGCTGGACGCTCGCTGGCGCTGACACGGCTCGCCCGGCCTGCGGTCATCCTCGACGCGCACTCCGGCGCACTGCGCCGGATGGTCCCCGGCACGACCGACGCGCTGTGGGTAGCCGTCGGATCTGGCAATGCCATCGCCACCGGCGGGCATGAAGGCACCGTGCAGATCTGGAATGCGACGACCGGCTCCAAGGTGCAGGTGCTCGCGGGAGATCGCTACACCTTCGCGAACAAGAGGGCCAGGCCCGTCGGCGGCTTCAGCAGCGTGGGTCCCTTCAGCGTTTCGCGAGGCGGCACGGTTCGGGTGTGGCCGCGTGATGGACACGACGCGTCCGCGTTCACCGGTGCATGGATGAACGTGTGTGCCGTTGGAATCGACGAAGGCGGCGAGCACATGGCGATCGTCGATGCCCAGGGGAACGTCTGGTCCCTGGGTCTGTCAACGAGCGAGGCGTTTGCCTCCGTGGGGCGAAAGGAGCAGTGCGTGACCGCTCCGCCGCCGAGCATTCACGTGGACGAAGGGCCTCGCATCTTGCTCGGCGGCGGGAGAACGGTGGACGCTTGGGTAGAGGTGCGCTCTGGTTGGCGCAGGGAGACGCTCGCCGTCGCGAAGCCCAGGGCGCAGATTGGTCCGGTGAGCTTCGGGAAGACTGACATGGCGATCTCGCTGGGGGACTCCGTCATGGTTCAGGCTGGGGATCGACGAACGCGGCTTCCTGTCAAGGATCCGCTTTGCTCCGCGCTCTCGCGCGACGGATCGCACTACATCGCGTCGACGCGCGATGGGATGACGGAACTGTGGGACGTCGACGCGAAGCAGCGCGTGAGTACGTCACGAGGACCGCCCGCGATAGCGTGCGCGCTGACACCCGACGCGTCTCGCTTCGTCCTCGCGTTCGAGGGCGCCGCGTTCGAGGTGCAGGAACGCGGGGGGAAGAGTGTCGGACGTGCCTCCACCCAGGGTGACGTCGCCGTGGTCGCGTGGTCCGGCGACGCGAGCCTGGTTGCCCTCGGTACCGCTCGAGGCGTCGTCGATGTGTGGCGCGCCGACCCGCTCGCGCTCGTCGGACGATACGAGACTGGCGACGGCCGCCTCGCGCCGGTGTCACTGCAGTTCGTCGGTGGCCGGCGCGCAGTCGTTGCGGGATGGAAGGACGGCCGGATGGACATCCTGAGCGGCCGCGCGGAGCTCGAAGGCACGTTGATCGTGTACACGGACGGCGAGTGGGTCGCCCGCTCCCGCGCCGGGCGCTTTCAAGCATCGCCTCGCGGGCGCTTGCGCTTCTTGACGCGCATCGAGGGTGTCGACGACCTTGCGCTGGGAGGGATGGCGGCGTGGCCCGAGGCGTTCGACGATTCGCTGCTCGCTTCGGCTCTCGGCAGCGGCGGTCCGTGAAGTGGACGTGCGGTCGTGTCTTGGCTTCCTGCCCGCCTAGCGCCTGCTCGGGCCGAAGTGCACGGTCACGCGTCGGGGTTCGTCGGGCTGGTCGATGTCGACGGGAAGCGTGATCCCCAGCAGCGCGTCTCCTAGGTCGTCTGGCGTCATCCCGCTGACGTCGACCTCGGCATGAACGCCGCGCACGTCGGTCCAGAGCCGCGTGATCGTCTTGTTGCGCGACGTGAGATACCTGGTGAGGTCGTCGATCGATGGTCGCCGCCGAATGCCCGCCTGCACCAGGAGCCCGCGTAGCTCGTCGACGGCGTCGAGCACGCCGCCGCTCTCGAGCGCCCAGATGCGCGGCGCGTCGGCGGTGATCCGATCCAGGCGCGTGACCGCGCGATCACGTTCGCCTTCGATCCAGGCGCGATCGTGCGGAACCCCGGGGACGTTCCCGCCGCCCGGCGGCAAGTACTTCGCGAGCTCCACGGCGCACGTGTACGCTCGCTCCGCGTTCTCCTTGTTCGTCGTCCATGCGGTGCCGGAGAGGCTCGTCGGATCGTCGCGGAGCAACGGTGCGAGGCGCTCGAGTTCGGCCAGGAAGAGCGCCGGATCGATCACGGCCGACGGCCGAGCGTCACCGAGTTCGAGGCGCTCGTACGCGTTGGTTCGCGGATTGCCCTCGACGGTGAACTGGAACGAGCGCACGGTGCCGCAGCCCGGGCACTTGCCCGAGAAGACCCATGCCTCGGGCCCCACGCTGATCTCGAGCTTCGCCGTCGGTCCAGCACATGTCGGGCACGGCACCAGCGACGCTGCGAACAGCATCTCGGCCGTCGTTCGCGCGCGTGGAACCCGATCCGCAACCGCGGCTCGCGCACGCTCGCGGGCCGCCTTGATCGTGGCGCCCGCCGCGACCGCTGCGAAGCTCGCGATCAGATCGTCGGCGCGGTCACGGTTCGCGCGCGCGACGGCCTCGACGTTAGCGACGAGCCAGTCGGTGTCCACGGTCGCGAGTACGTCGTAGACGGCTCGGCTCCCGCGGCCGGGCGTCGTCGCCGCGCGGCGCACGAGGTTCCGAACGCCGCCGTCGGTTCTCGCGAGGGGCGCAAGGTCGCGCCACAGCGAGTCCTCGAGCGTCTCGTTCGAGATCGACGTGATCGGATCTTCGATGCCCGCGAACAGCGCGCGATCGTCGAGGACCTTCACGAGGTGTGCGAGCGCCGTGGGCTCGGAGGCGGTCTTGAAGAAGACCAGGGCGCGCCCACGGGTCTCGACGGCTGGATCGGTGACGCACGACAGCGCGGCGTCGAGGAGCGCGACGGGGCGTGCGAGGCGCACGTACATGCGGCGCAGCCACGCGACCCGAACCTCGTCGTTCTCGCGTGCGCCAGGCGGATGCCAGCCGCGCAGCACGCGCTCGGCGATGTCGCGCAGCGCGGTGTCATCGGGGAGGTCGACACCGTCGACGGTGCGCGGCAGCGTGATCGGCGGATGGCCAGCGCACTCCCACGGCATCGTCGGGTCGCTCGCGGGGTCCGGATCCGGATCGAAGAGCGGATGCTCGCTCGTCTCCAGCCAGTTGCTGCAGCCGCAGCGGTACTCGCGCAACCCACCCGTGACCTGGTGCGTGACCTTCTCATTGCACCGCATGCACGTGAGATTCGAGCATCCGACGACGGGCAGCAGCTCGACGCCGAGGTCGGTCGGATCGTCCGGGATCACGCCACTCGCATCGACGAGGTAGCCCTTGCGAGCGCATCGGTTCATCAGATTCGTTCGTGTAGCAGACGAGCTGCAACCGCGGAAAGGTGACTCTGGACGACGTCGCGAACCGGTCGGATTGTCCCGGCACGGAGGCGAGCGCGCGGCGTGACGACGCTACCGGTTGGAGCGAGCCCATGCGCACGGGCGTCGAGTGCCGGGCTCCCGTCACCCGTGCGGGCGAACCCCTTCCCAGCGCGCTTCCGCGCCAGAATCCATCGTGTGCGCTCGGCCGGTACACCGGCGTCCCTTCGGCACGGCGGCTAAGACCGTTCGTGCATCGCGACATTACGCCACGCGCCCAAGGCCCGCCAAGACAGCCGTGTTGGCGCTCGATCTAGCGGCCCGGTGGCATGGCTTCGTCGGGTACGTCGAAGCCGTGACAATCCTCGACCCAGAAGTGGCGGATCTGGACCACGTCGTCCTCGTGTGTGGTGATCTCGCGGGCGATCACTTCGTCGCCGCGGAACGACGCGCGCTCGAACGTGTACTCGTCGGCCAGCTCACCGTTGTCGGGCGTGAGCTCCAGGTCGGGCGGTGCCCCCTCGGGGCGGATGTACGCTCGCTCACGAACCTCGCCGCCACCGCTGGTCTGGTGGAAAGCGTACACCGTCCCTGGCGTGCTTCCTTCGACGTCGTTGCTGGAGCCCTGTCGGATCGTGGTGCACTGGCCGCCCCCGAAAACCTGCTCACCGCTGGATCGCGTCGCCCACGCGGCACGCACCACTGCGCCGTCCGTCTCTCCCTCGCTGCAGCCGCCGGCGAAGACCAGGAAGAGCGCGGTCCAGGCCGATCGGCGGATCATGAAACCCACGCTCCGACGGTACGAGATCGCGGCGCAGAAGACACCCGAACGTCCCAAGCCCACACGTCGCAGCGTACCACGCTGGCACCGGGTTCACGCCTGCGCGCTTGGCGGTACTGCAGCGCAGAGGCGAGCGGGGTGACGGAGACCTACTTCAGGTGGCTCGAGGCCTCGTCCAGCGTCGTGACGACGACGCCGTGGCACCGGGCAGCCTCCGCGACGAGCCGGCGTAGCGTGAGACGCCGAATGGCCGAAGGTCCACTGACCACGATCACAGGCCGTGCCGCGGCCTCCCAGGCGCGGACGATTCTTCCGAGGGCTTCATGGGTGACGGGGCCCCAGGTCTCGGGCGCGCCGGTGAGGTCGAAGACGAGCGCTCTCGCGAGCGGCCTGGGGCGCGCCGCGAGCCCGACGAGATGCTGGATCTTGTCGAGCGCACACGCCTGGCCTTGCTCCCGCGTCAGGTCGGGTCGGAGCCACACCGAGCAGTGCACGTGACCGCCTTCGAGGATGATCCGGTAGTTCGCACCCTCGGCGTAGATGGCCTGCTCGCGGGGAGGGCGCCCCGGGCGCACGACTCCGCGCTTCGAGTGATCGAACCCGCCGGCCATCCGCCGAGTCTGCCCGAGATACGTGGATCAGTCTGTAGCCTTGGGCGGGTGACGCGCTCAACCTCGGCGCGACGACGCGCCGCTCCGTCCACCTGGAACGAGCAGCCGCGGTCCGCTCAGTGAGCCGAGCCAGGACCGCGGCGCCGCCAGCGGAACCGCCAGGTCGTGACCACCACGATCGCCGTGGGAAGCCACGCGATCTGCGTCAACGCGAAGCAGTTCATGGCCTCGGAGAGCCCCTCGGCGAGCCCGCATGCGCGCGCACGCCGCGATGGTACTCGCCCGCGCGATCCACGCGTGGGCGATTCTGCCCGGCCACACGTCGGTCGCGAAGGGCTTCGGACCAACCCTCGCCCACCCGAACCTCGCAAACCCGCTCGTCGCAGGCCGGATGCTCCGTCAGTCGCGGTGCGCCTGCTCCCGGGCGCGGGCGAGCAGGTCGGTGATGTCGAGTTCCTGCGCCCAGCGGTCCAGGTAGGCCTCGTCGAGCGATCCCGCGTTCACCGCCGCCACACCGACGACGTCGCGCCACTGGCGGTCCGAGACCTCACCTCCGGAGCGGAACCACAGGAGCTTCCTCAGGATCGTATCTTCGGGCGTCTTGAGCACGAGCGAGACGTCAGGCTCGCGCACCACTACCCGTTTCCTCCGCGAGAACTCCATCTCGTCGAACGGTCGGCTCCCGAGCGCGAAGAGATCGACCTTCGTGAGCCATGGCAGGAAGAACACGTTGCACGAGCGTCCCTCCAGAAACGCACGGCGAAGCGAGTCGACGTCGACCTCGAAGGTCGGCCCGAGCGCCGCGGCAAACTCCGCCATGCGACCGAGCGGCAGATCGACGACGACGTCGACGTCGTTCGTGGACCTGACCTCTCCCTGGAAAGAGCTGGCGATGCTGCCACCGACGAAGTACGAGCCCCCCACGCTCTCGATGGCGGTGGCGACGCGAACCGCCACGTCGACCGCGTCGATCGGAGCGGGGTCCGTCATTCCAGCGGACCGAACAGTCGCTCCGCGATCTCGCGTCCGTAGAGCCGGCGAGCCAGGTGGTACTGGATCTCGCGCGGCGTCGCCCTCGGGTGCCGCGCGCGGATGCCGGCGATGGCGACCTCGCGCGTCGCCCGCGAGAGCGACGCGGCAACGGCGAGCCGCTCCGTCGGCCGCTGCGCGGAGACGAGTTCCACGTACCGCGCCCAGGCTTCCGGCGTCGTGTCGTCGGGAATGGCCGATCGCCCCGGGCTCACACGCAGTGCGTATCACGCGCCGACGCAGAAGACATCCGAACCTCGCAACCCCACACATCGCAGGTTCCCTTGGGGGCGCTACCGTGGCGCTACCGTCCGTGGCGCCCCGTGCACACCCGGCGGTCCGCACGCGGCCGCGGCCGGGCGCCGCCGCCCGGCTCGCCTCGTCGTCGGTTCGACGGTAGCCTTTCGGGATGACGCACCTTCACGCACTCCTCTCTCGCCTTGCTTCGTCGCCCCTCTGCGCGCTCGCCTGCGCCGTCGCCGTCTCGTGCGGCAGCAGCTCGACGTCGGGAAGCGGCAGCGCCGACGGCGGCGCGGACGCGAACGC
>CAZARU010000202.1:0-9449 GCA_964487605.1 uncultured Polyangiaceae bacterium | reverse complement strand
TCGACGCCACCTTCACCCGCCGACCCGGCCGACGCGCCCACGCCCGCGGCGCCGCCGGTCCCGGCCGACCCGCCCATCGCGCCCGCGCCTGCCGCTCCAGCGCCGGACGCCCCCGCGGTGCCCGAGGTGCCGCCGCTGCCGCTCGGCTTCTTGTCGTCGCCGCCGCAGGCTCCGAGACCTGCCGCCACGACGAGCGCCGTCGCCAAGTTCCATCCAAGGGGTCGCATGGGCACCTCGCGCTTCACTGAAGGAGGCGCGAAAGCTACCTCATGGGGCTGGCCCGGACCAACCCGAAACTTTTTCGTCGGCGCAGGGCGCCTCAACTGGTCGGAAGGACCGTGATCGACGACGACTTCACGAGGACGTGGAGCCCGAGCCCCTCGCGAACGTCGAGGTCGGCGCACGCGCTGCTGCTGAGCTCGGCGACCATCGAGACACCCGCCTCGCCGACGGCGACCGTCACGAGGCGGCGTTCGCCCGCACGGGTCACGTCCGTGACGCGCGCGGGCAGCACGTTGCGCGCCGACAACCCCGTGGGCTCGCCGAGCGCCAGGAGCACGTCGCGCGCAGGGAGCACGACGAGGGTCGTGTCACCCACCGCGACCGCCGCGGGCTGGGCGCTGAGGGTCACGTCCGAGCCGACGCTGACGAGCGTTCCCCCCGGCTGCGACGAGACGACGCGGCACGCCAGGGTGTTCTCGAAGCCTCGTTCGGCGAGGGGCGACACGTTCGGGTCTCGCAGCACGGCAGAGGGGGCGCCGCGGGCGACGATCCGGCCGTCGTCGAGCACCACGAGCTCGTCGCAGAGCGCCTGCACCTCCATGGGGTCGTGGGAGACGAGCAGGAGCGGGACGGCGAACTCCTTTCGCACCTGCCGCAGGAACGGGATGAGCCGTCTGCGGAGCGCCAGGTCGAGGGAAGCCAGCGGTTCGTCGAGCAGGAGAAGGTCCGGACCCGAGCACAGCGCGCGGCCGAGCGCGACGCGCTGGCGCTCACCCCCTGACAGTGTCCGCACGTCACGCGGCCAGAGAGGCGCGAGACGCAGGACGTCGCTGACGCGTTCCAGCAGCGACGAGGCGTCCTTCGCGCGGCCGGCGCCGGCGAGCAGGTTTCCCTTCACGTCCAGGTTGGGGAACAGCAGGCCGTCCTGTGGCACGTAGCCCACGCGGCGCCCCTCGGGCGGCTCGAGGACGCCCGTCGCCGAGTCGAGCCAGACGGTCCCCGCGAACGAGAGCCGCCCGCGCGCGCCCCGCCTCAGGCCAGCCACCGTCTCGAGCAAGCTGGTCTTGCCGGAGCCCGAAGCGCCGAAGACGCCGACCGCGTCCGCGTCCGTCTCGAGCGTCGCCTCGAGCGTGAAGCGGTCGAGGGGCAGCGTGAGGTTACAAGCGAGGCGAGCCATGGCGTCAGCGCGAGAGGGGTCGGGCCAGGCGCTCGGCGGCCACCACCGAGACGATGCCGACGGTGAGCGCGATGCCGAGCAGCAGGTGCGCCTCGGCGTCGTTGCCGACCTGTTGCGCGGCGAAGATCCCGCTGGCCAGCGTCTGAGTGCGTCCGGGGATGTTCCCGGCGATCATGATCGTCGCGCCGAACTCGCCGATGGCGCGAACGAATCCGAGGATGAGCGCCGCCAGCAGGCCGCGCGCGGCCAGGGGCAGCGTGAAGCGCACGAAGACGGAGGCTCGGCCGTGCCCCAGCGTGCGCGCCATGGCCTCCAGCCGCGGATCGATCCCCTCGAACGTGACCTGCGCCGTGCGCAGGACGAGCGGGAACGACATGGTGGCGGACGCGAGGACCGCGGCCTTCCACGTGAACAGCACGCCGAGATCGACCCCGAGGGTGTCCATGCCGAGCGGGCCGTCGTCGGCGAGCGCCACGAGGAGCAGGTAGCCGACGGCCGTCGGGGGCAGCACCATCGGCAGGAGCATCATCGCGGAAACCAGGCTCTTGCCCCGGAACCGGGACCTCGCGAGCGCGTACGCGATCAGCGTGCCCGGAACGGCGACGAGCGCCGTGGACGCCGAAGCGACGGCCACCGTCAGCCGGAGCGCGGCGCCCAGTTCCGAGTCCATGCCGTCAGCGCCCCGCTGGCTCTTCGGCGGGCAGCGTCGAGAACCCGTGGCGCCGAAAGATCTCTCCGGCGTCGTGGCCGAAGAGGTCGTCGAGGAGCGCGCGAGCCCGAACGTCGTTCGGTCGCGACGCGATCACCGCCACCGGGTAGCGAATCCGGGGCGAACGCTCCTCGGGCACCGCGTAGATCACCTTCACCTTCGTGGACGCCCGGGCGTCGGTCGCGTAGACGATGCCGATCACGGTCTTGCGCTGCTCGACGAGGGCCAGCGCCGCGCGAACGTCCAGGGCGGGAGCCACCCGAGGCGCCACCGCGTCCCACAGGGGCGATCCCTCCCGCGTCTCCTGCTCCAGCCAGGCCTTCGCGTACTCACCTGCCGGCACCCCCTTCGGATCGCCGAGCGCGAGGTGGTCGTACTCGAGGGTGGCGAGGTCCGCCGGCTCGCGCATCGCGTAAGGGGCGCCGGCGTTCGCCACGACGACGAGGCGGTTGCCGAGCAGGTCGCGACGGGTCCCGGCGGCCAGCACACCGGCCCTCTCCACGTGGTCCATCCACGGTTCGCTCGCCGAGATGAACACGTCCGCCCGCGGCGCCGCGGCGATCTGCTGCGCGAGGGCATTCGAAGGTCCGAAGTTGAACTCCAGGCGGCCCACGTGACCCTGGCGTGCCGTCGAATAGTCGCCCAGCGCGTCGCGCAGGCTGGCGGCCGCGAAAACGAGCAGCGACTCCTCCTTCGCGCTCTTCGAGCACGCGCCGCAGAGCGCGACGAGCCCCACGGCGGTCGCCGCCCGGAGCGCCCGCGCGAGCGCGTGGAGCCGCGAGCGGGGACGGCGGGCGAGGACCATGTCCGGAGCGTAGACGACCTTCAGTCCTTGTACACGACGGTGCCCACCCGCTCGCCCGCGAGCGCGCGCGCGATGCGCTCGGGCTTCCTGCCGTTGACGATCTGGAATCGATCGATGAGACGCGCGGTCTCCATGAGGTCGAGCACGACGCGATCGAAGGGGAGCGTCGCGAGGTTGCGCCGGACGAGCTCTCGCGCCGAGATCTCCGAAATGAGCGCCGCGTCGGGATTCGATTTCGGGTCTTCGAGGTGAACGCCGTCGACGTCCTTCACCAGGACCAGCGACTTGGTGCCGAAGTTCTCGGCCAGCAGGAACGCGCCCGCGTCGGCGCGGTGAGGCGGAATGCGCCCCACCCGTGGGGGGTGCTCCCAGAGCGCGTACGGGGGCACGCCGTGGAAGATCACCCCGGGCGCCGCCTTGATGAACAGCGGGAGCAGGTGGCCGAGGATCTCCGGCGGGATGGCGACCACCCCGTGCGACGCCAGGAGCGTCCCGAGCAGGTGCGCGTTGCCGAGAGCGTCCGCCGCGGAGAGCTGAGCCAGGACGCCCGTCGGCAGACCCAGGTCGATGCCGATGGAGAACAGGTGGCGCGTCCTGGCGCCCCCGCCGGTGGAGAGGATGAGCTTCTCGGTCCGCAGGATCTCGCCGAGAGCCTGGACGACGGGTTCCGTCGCAGCCCTGCCATGGTCGAGGATCGAGCTCGCGCCGATCTTCACGGCGTGGGCGTCCGGCAACATCCGCACCACCGGCGAGTCCGTGGAGCGCATGAGCTCCTTGTCGAGCAGGCTCTCACGCATCAACAGTGACGACAGGTGGTGACGTTCGTCGTGGCTCATCTCAGTCTGCCGTGATGATCGAGCCGACGTGCTCGCCGTCGAGCGCTCGCGTCAGGTTGCCGGGGACGAGCCCGTTGATGATCTGCACCGAGCGTCGATGCTGGGCGTTCTTCATGAGATCGAGCACGGCGTGCTCCACGACGACGTCCGGAAGGTCCATGGCCTCGAGCTCGGAGACGGTGATCTTCGGGATGTGCTTCGCGCCCTTCTCCTTCTTCGGGTCCGCGGTGAAGAGACCGTCTTCGTCCTTGACGTAGATCATCGAGCGAGCTCCGAACACCTCGCTGACCAGGTACGCGCCCGTGTCCGTCCGGTGGGGCGGAATGCGACCCACGGCCGGGTTCCGGTGCCAGAACGTGTACGGCGGCATCCCGAAGAAGATCACGGCCCTTCTCTCCGCCAGGTAGAGGGGAAGCTGGGGGAACTGCACGGGCTCGATGAAGGGGATCCCGTGCTTGGCGAGCAAATAGTGCAGCATGCGCGCGTTCTGCATGCTGACGAACGTACCGAGCACGCTCAGCACGCCCGTGGGCACACCCAGGTCGATGCCGACGCTGTAGGCGTGGCGAGCGCGCGTTCCCGCGCCGGTGCCGATGATGACCTGATGCCGCGGAAGCCCCGCGACGAGCTCGTCGAGCAGCGGGAAGACGGCGGCTCGGCCTCGGTCGATGATGCTCTGGCCGCCGATCTTGATGACGTGGGCCTCGGGCAGGATCCTGACGACCGATCCCTCGCCCGTGCGCGCGCCCAGCGCCTCGTCCGTCAGGGACTTCGACACGAGATCCTGCCCGAGCGTCGTGAGCAGTTCCGTCTTCATGAGGCGCGCGACACGTACACCGACGCTGGCGGAAAGGAAAGGTGACCTGGAGGACCGAGTCGCTTCAATCTCGGCGAAACGGCGTGAGCACGTAAAGGTTCTCCTCGTCCACGGGCTGGTCGGCAGCAGGCAGCGTCGCCTCCGCCCAGGCTCCGAGCTCATCGAGCACCGCGGTCTGCACCTCCGGTTCCAGGTCGAGCCCGGCGAGCCCGCGCTTCGAGCGCCAGGACGCCAGCGCCGCGAGCGGAGCGACTCGCTCGGTCCAGCGGCCTGCGACCCGAGCCTCCATGACGCGAAGCCCATGGTCGGCGAGCGTGCTGGCGAGCGCGCCGCCGCCACCGCCGCCCGATCGCGGGCGGAGCCCGCGCGCTCGGAGACGCTCGCCCAGCTCGCGGCGGAGCGCCGCGCGCGCGGAGCGCGGATCGCGCTCCACCCGACCCACGACGACGTGGCCGCCGCAAGCGAGGACTCGGGAGGATTCTGCGGCGACGTGGGTCGGGGAGAGCAGGTGCAAGCTGCGTGAGCCGAACACGACGGACACCGCTCGGTCGTCGAGCGGCCAGCGCTCGTCGGCGTTCGCGACGATCAGTCGCGCCCCGCTGCCGGCCGGGAGGGCCCGGCGGAACACGTCCAGCATCGCAGCGGAAGCGTCGAGGGCCACGTACGCCGCGACGCGCTCCGACAGGGCGAGTCCCACGAGGCCGGTCCCCGCTCCGACGTCGAGCACGACGCCACTCGCCTCGGTCGCGAGGCCGGAGAGGATCGTCGCCGCGCGCTCCATCGCGTCTCGCGGGAGCCCCGTGCGCGCCTCGAAGCGCTCCGCCTGCTCGTCGAAATCCATCTCTGGCGGACTCTTCGGTTGACGGATCCTCACCGTCGGTCAAGCCTTCGGACCCGGGCTCGCCCGTTTTTCTTAGCTCCGGAACCCCCGAGGAGCCACGACCATGCGAATTGCCGTCCCCGCCCTGGCCCTGGCCTTGCCGCTCGTCGCGGCCGTGCTCTGTGTCACGACGCCCGCCGCCGCGCTCAGAACGGCGACGTTCAGCCCGACCCAGGACACCGTCATCTACTCGCACACCACGACACGCGGCGGTGGAAACTCGCAGCACCTGATGGTCGGGCGGGTCGGCGACCTCGGATCCTGTGCGGTGGCGGGCGCGGGAATGAACATCAACGTCTGCAGCTCCGAGATGCGCTCGCTCATCCAGTTCAACGTCGCGTCCATCCCGGCGGGCTCCGACGTCACGCGGGCGGATCTCCGCCTCTGGCTCGTGGGATCGACCACCGAGGTCACGTCGTACTTCGTGGCCGCCCACAGGGTCTGCGGCGGCCCGGCTTCGCCCTGCACCGGCACCACGACGTGGGACGACGCGAACTCGGTGGAGGCGACGCACCCCGAGGTGGTCGGGGGCATCGTGTCGGCGGCGAGCTCTGCCTCGTGGGCGCGTCGGCGTGGGAACAACGCCTTCACAGCCTGGTCCGTCGCGGGCGGCGACTACGTGGCAGGCGCGAGCGCCAGCGTGTTCGTCCCCATCTTCAGCACGACCGCCACCATGTACACGTGGAGCACGGTCTCGATGCAGAACGACGTCGAGACCTGGGTGAACACGTCCACTCGCAACCACGGCTGGCTCCTGCGTGTCACCTCCGGAAACATCAACTCCATGCGGCGCTTCGCGTCGCTCGACTTCGCCACGGTGGGTCAGCGCCCCACGCTCTACGTGGAGTACAAGCTGCCTCCCGGTCAGATCTGCTCGGTCGCGAGCGACTGCATCAGCAACAACTGCGTGAACAGCGTCTGCTGTACGACACCGTCGTGCACCAGCCCACCCTCGGAGTGTCACAACAACACCGGAACGTGTCAGTCCGGCAGCGGTACCTGCACGTACGGGTTCAAGACGAACGGGACCGTGTGCACGGACCCCGGTCCGACGAACCCGTGCGACCGCGGTGAGTGCAACGGGTCCGGCTCGTGCGTCCAGCGCGTCATGCCGGGCAGTGGCGGCACGACCTGCCGCGCGTCCACGGGTCCGTGCGATCCGCTGGAGGCCTGCGACGGCGCCACTCCGACGTGTCCGTCGGACGCGAAGGTCGGCAACGGCGTGGCGTGCCCCTCCGGCGCCGACACGAACCCGTGCACCCTCGACGTGTGCAACGGCTCGAGCGGCTCGTGCACTCACCCTGCGGGCAACGCGGGCGCCACGTGTCGCGCCAGCGCCGGCGTGTGCGACGTCCTCGAGCAGTGCGACGGAGCGTCCACGTCCTGCCCCTCCGACGTGTTCAGGTCGTCGTCGTTCCAGTGCGGGGCGCCGAACTGCAACGCGGGCACGAACATCCACCAGCCGCCCACGTTCTGCACGGGCAGTACCGCCTCGTGCCCGCCGGCACCGCCCACCGTGAGCTGCTCGCCCTTCACCTGCAACGGCGCCTTCTGCGGGGGGTCGTGCACGCCACCGACCTCGGGCTGCGCCGCGGGTCAGTACTGCGTGGCGGGCACGTGCATCGCACAGAAGGCCGACGGCCTCGCCTGCGCGACGGCGTTCGAGTGCCTCAACGGCTTCTGCGTCGACGGCCGTTGCTGCAACACCGCCTGCGGGGGAGGCATCACGAGCGACTGCCAGGCGTGCAACATCGCGGGGTCCCTGGGGACCTGCCGCCCGCTGGCGAACACCGTGCAGTGCCGTGGGTCCGCCGGAACGTGCGACATCGCCGAGTCCTGCGACGGCACGGCCACGTCGTGCCCTGCGGATTCGTTCGAACCATCTTCCACGCAGTGCGCGCCACCTTCCTGTGCCAACGGCGTCGCCACGCTCGCGTCGGACTGTCCGGGCAACGGCGCGAGCTGCCCTGCCCAGGCTCAGGTGTCCTGCGCTCCGTACGTGTGCCAGGGCGTCCAGTGCCGCACCTCGTGCACGCTGGACGCGCACTGCGCGACCGGGAACTACTGCGCTGCCGGCCAGTGCGTGCCGAAGAAGGCGAACGGTCTCGCGTGCGGCGCGGACAACCAGTGCTCCTCCGCGTTCTGCACCGACGGCGTGTGCTGCAACGCCCGCTGCAGCGGGCAGTGTCAGGCCTGCGACGTGAGCCCGGGGACGTGCGCGCCGGTCACCGGCGGACCGCACGGCGCACGCCCCGCATGCGCCAGCGACGGCTCGCTCTGCGGAGGATCGTGCAACGGGAGCCTCGTTTCCGCGTGCACGTTCCCGAGTACGGCCACCCAGTGCCGAGCGCCGGTCTGCGCGGCCGGCGTGGCCACCCTTCAAGCGTTCTGCGACGGCGCCGGGTCGTGCCCTGCGGAGATGACCCAGGCCTGTGACCCGTTCATCTGCGGTCCGACGGCGTGCCTCGGGAACTGCACGCTGGACGGGCAGTGCGTGGGCACGCACTTCTGCGCTGGCGGCGTCTGCACCCCGAAGCTGGCGGACGGAGCGACGTGCTCCGGAGGCAACCAGTGCCAGAGCGCCCGTTGCGTGGACGGTGTGTGCTGCAACGCCACGTGTTCGGGGCAGTGCGAGGCGTGTGACGTCGCCGGTTCCGTGGGGACCTGCGTGGCCGTGGCCGGAACGCCCCATGGCGGCCGCCCACCGTGCGCCACGGACGGAACCCTCTGCGGCGGCACCTGCAACGGCTCGAACCGCATCTCGTGCGAGTATCCCGGCGCCGGTGTCGTGTGCCGGGCCGCGAGCTGCGCCGCAGACATCGCGACCCTCTCCACGTTCTGCACCGGGACCGGGCAGTGCCCGCCGGAGGTTCGGCAGGACTGCGCGCCGTTCCAGTGCAGCGGAGATCTGTGCAACGGTGGATGTACCATCGATACGGACTGCAGCTTCGGCGAGTTCTGCTCGGCGGGCCTCTGCAAGCCCTTGCTCCCCAACGGCGAAGCCTGCATCGGAGCCGCCAACTGCCTGTCCGGCGCGTGCGTGGACGGCTACTGCTGCGACTCGGCCTGTACGGGCCAGTGCGAGGCGTGCGACGTGGCGGGTCGCGAAGGGCGCTGCGTCGCCGTCGCCGGCGCCCCCCACGGAACCCGCCAGCCCTGCGCGTCCGATGGTTCGGCGTGCGCCGGAACGTGCGACGGCGTGGAGACCAAGAAGTGCGGGTATCCCGGCGCGACCACGAGCTGTCGTGCGGCGAGCTGCACCGGCGGCGTGGCGACCGTCGCGGCCAACTGCATCGGATCCGGGAGCTGCCCTGCCGTGCAGCAGCAGGTGTGTGCGCCGGACACCTGCAGCGGCGTACGTTGCGGCGGCGGCTGCGTGAACGACGCCGGGTGTCCCAGCGGTTCGTTCTGCTTCGGCGGTGCGTGCCGAGGACTGCTCGTCATCGGCGCGCCGTGCGCCGCTGCGTCTCAGTGCATCACGGGATTCTGCGTCGACGGGTTCTGCTGCGGTGGAGCTTGCGACGGTCAGTGCGAGGCCTGCGACGTGCTCGGCAGCGAAGGGACGTGCGGACCCGTCGTGGGACCACCGCACGGCGGGCGTGGGGCCTGCGGCGGGCTCGGCCCGTGTGCGGCCACGTGCGACGGGACCTCGGCGGCCGGATGCGCTTTCCCTGGCGTCAGCGTCGAATGCGGGGCGGGGTCGTGCCAGTCCGGTGCGGCTTCCGCACCGCCCGTGTGCAACGGAGGCGGCAGCTGCCTGGCGCCGACCAGCACGGCGTGCGCACCCTACGCCTGTGACGGCCCGGTGTGCGGGACGACGTGCACGCTCGACGACGACTGTGTCGTGGGACGCGTGTGCGTCACCGGCGCCTGCGAGATCCCCCAGCCGGACGCCGGGACGGACTCCGGCTCGAGCGGTGGGGCGGGCATGGCCGGCGCCGGGGGCGGCGCGGGCGTCGGACCTGCGGGGAGCGGCGGCGCAGGGCCCGGCGGGACGGGCGGC
>CAZARU010000201.1:0-9718 GCA_964487605.1 uncultured Polyangiaceae bacterium | reverse complement strand
GGCGTCGGCTGCGCCTGCGGTGCCCGCCGTGCCGGCGCCGGCTGCGCCTGCGGTGCCCGAGCCGCCAGCGCCCGCCATCCCCGTGCCACCCGACCCGCCCACGCCGCCGCCGGTGATGCACGACCAGTCGGGTGCGACGAGCGCGTCGTTCTTGCGCACCACCATGACGGGCAGCTCGGGCGTGCAGCACTCCTTGGGAGCACTCGCCGAGCACACGGGGCCGCCCCCGGAGCCGCCGCTCCCGCCCGTTCCCCCCGAGCCGGCGTCCGGGGCTGCCTTCTTGTCGCCCTTGTCGTCGCTGGCGCACGCCGCCGACGCGCCCGCGGCCAGCGCCACCACGAACCCCGCGAATCTGAAGCTACGAATCACCCGGGCCTCCTTCCAAGCGCGGCGGATCTACCACCGCGCGCATCCGTGGTCACGCGCCGCCAGGACGCCGGCGTCGCGCCCTGCCGCGCACGAGCAGGGCGAGACCCAGCAAGGCCGCGCCGGAGAGCGCGCCGCTCCCGCCGCCCTGGCCGGCGACGCAGCCGGTGTCCTCCGCCGGCGATGCGCAGCGCCGGCTGAAGCCGTGACGTGGCTCGTCCGAGCACAGGCTCGACGTCGTTTCCGAGAACAGCGAGCAGATGGCGGCTACGTCGTCGGGGTGGAGCGACCGCAGCGACGTGTCGCCTTCACGGTACTGAGCGAACATGGTCGCTTGACCCACCGTGCTGTGGCTCAGCCCGAGAAAGTGTCCCGCTTCGTGGGTCGCGATGGACAGGAGGTCGGCTCGAACGGGGTCGTCGCTGGTCGTCAGCGTGTTGTCGAAGGAATTGAGCTCCACGTCCGCGTCGAAGATCTCCCCCGTCTTGACGTTGAAGGTGATGGTGGTGAGCGCGAGGGTGTGCCCGGAGTCCGCGTAGGGCCAGTCCTCGTCGCGGAACACCCAGATGTTCGCGTTGGGGGCGGACTTGTTGTACTCGACCTCGTCGCACACGGCCTTTCCCAGATCGATGACGTCGAGCGAAGGGCGCTGGCCGCCGCAGTCCGCGAACATCCACTGACGGAAGGCGTCGGAGATCGTCGCACGGGCCGCGTCGTACGAGATCCCGCGCAGCGGTGAGCCATCCTCCTGGACGGTGAACGTCACGCAGCGTCCTCGCCAGTACAGCTCGAGGCCGCCCACCAGGCACCCGTCGTCCCCATAGCGGCACGGAGGCTCGGGGGCGTTCGGATCGCAGCTCGTGGTTCGGCAGAAGGCGCGCGCCGCGTCGACACTTCCGACGCTGACCCAGGCCGCGGCGAGCACGCCGACGGCGAACCTCGCGGCGCGCGTCACCGGGCTCCCGCTTCGATCACCACCTGCCGTGCGGCTTCCGGGGTCAGGCCCACGAGGCGTGCGACGGCGCCACGCCGATCCTCAGGGTGAAGCTCCGGGAGGCGCGGGCTGGGCGCCAGGCGCTGAACGCCGCGCGCGTCGGCGCGGACGGGATAATGGCCCTGGGCCAGTCCGCGAACGGCCAGGCTTCCGGTGGAATCGACCGCGAGAAAGAGCATCGCCCGCTCGCCGACCAGCAGGAGGGCCTCGCCGTGAACCACCTGTCCGACGTCGTCGACGCGACCGCCGAGCGTGCGAATCAGCAGCTCGTCGCCCGCGGAGGCCCCCTTGATGGACCGTTCGACGCGAACGCGCGTGTACGTGACGATGCGGCGGCGCTTCCCGAGGCGCTCCCAGCGGCAGAACCCCTCGAGTGCGGTGGCCTCGACCACGTGCTCGCTCGAGCCGACGAGCGCGCCGAGGTCGAACGCGCGTGCCACGCTGGCGTGGGCAGGGCGCGGCAGGAGCGCGCCCACCACGGCACCCGCGGCCAGCGCGAGCACGCTTCTCCTCGCAAGCATGGCGACAGGCTAGCACAGAGCGTATAACCCGGGCGCCGGCCGGGTCCGCGGCGGGCGCCGTTTCGCTCCATGACGTCCAACGCTTCCGTGGGCTCGTCGCTGCCCCTTCTCGAGCGCGTGTCGCCCGAGCTCGTGCCCGAGCTCCGGCGTTACCACCTCCGCCACCGCCAGGGGGTGGAGGACATGATCCGAACGGGCAGCCGCGAGGCGGGCGTGCCTGCTGGTCAGCGCCACGCGAAGGCGTTCGACGGGCTGCTCTCGGCACTGTTCCACGCAGCCCATGCCGCCATGGTGCGCGAAAACGTCTGGTGGCCGGTGTCACTCGCCGCCGTCGGCAGCTACGGGCGGGGCGCCGTGAGCCTGCACAGCGATCTCGACGTCCGCCTGGTGACGCGGAAGGAGGCCAAGCGCGCCTCCCCCGTCGCCGAAGCGCTGCTCTACCCCCTGTGGGACTCGGGCCTGTCGGTCGGTCACCAGGTCATCAGCGCCGACGACACCATCGACCTGGCGCGAGCCGACCTGCCGACGGCGACGAGCCTCCTCGACTGGCGGCACGTCGCCGGTGACGCCACGGTCGGGGAGGCGATGCTCGCGCGCGCGTTCGAGGGCGTCTTCGGTGCGGGCAACCTCCGAGGCTTCATCGAGCGGCTGGGCGCTCAGGCCGAGGACCGAGCCACGAAGTACGGCGGCTCGGTCTTCCTTCTGGAGCCCGACGTGAAGAACGGCGCGGGCGGGATCCGCGACCTGGACATCGCGCAGTGGGCCGCGCGCGCGCGCTGGCACGCCAAGGATCTCAACGACTGCGTGCGCCTGGGCGTGCTGGTGCCGCGCGAGCTACAGCCGCTGGAGGCCGCGCTGTCGTTCATCTGGCGGGTCAGGAACTTGCTGCACTTTCATGCCGGGCGGCGCTCCGATCGCCTGAGCTTCGAGCAGCAGGAGCAGATCGCGGACCGCATGGGCTACGGGTCCAAGGGCCCTGATGTCGAGCGCTTCATGAGCGACTACTACCGGCACGCGCGCAACGCGCTTCGCGGACGGGACGCGATGCTCCTGCGTGCCCTGCCTCCGCCGCGCCGGCGTCCGGTGGAGCGACTGCTCGGCAACGGGTTGAAGACCACCAACGACCGCCTCTCCTTCGTCGACCCCGGGGAGCTCGAGGAGAACCCCGCGCTCGCGCTTCGCCTGTACGACGAGGCCATCAAGAAGAACCTGGAAGTCTACCCCTTCGCGCGCGATGCCGTGATGCGGGCCGCGAGCTCGCCAGCCTTCGCGGAGAAGCTCCGACAGAGCCCCGAGGCGGCCTCGCTGTTCGTGCGTCTCTGCACCGACCCGCAGGAGGCTCGCGTCCGCGGCGGCTCCATCCTGGCCGAGCTCCACGACGTTGGCCTCCTCGTGGCCATGATCCCCGAGTTCGCGCCGGTGGTGGGCCGCGTTCACCACGACATCTATCACGTGTACACCGTCGACGTTCACTCCGTGGCCGCCGTCGAGCGGCTGTCCGCGCTGTGCCGTGGGGACCTGGCCGAAGAACATCCCGTGGCGTGCCGCGTCGCGGCCGAGATCGTGCGCCCGCGCGTGCTGTTCCTCGCGACGCTACTCCACGACATCGGCAAGGACATCGGTGGCCGGTCACACTCGGAGCGCGGTCGCGATCTCGCCGGCGCCATCCTGTCGCGGCTGGGCCTCTCGGAAGGCGACATCGCCGAGGTGCAGCACCTCGTGCTCAAGCACCTCAGGATGTACCACGTCGCGACGCGACGCGACGTCGACGACCCGAAGACACTCGAGGAGTTTGCCGCGGATCTTCACGGGGTGGAGGGGCTGCGCGAGCTGTACCTGCTGACCATCGCGGACGTGTCGACGACGAGCCCGACCGCCTTCACGAGCTGGAAGGCTCGCATGCTCGACGACCTGTACTCGGGCGCCGAGCGGTTTCTGCTGAAGGGCGGAGCAACCCGTGCAGACGGCGAGCGGGCCGCGGAGCTTCGCGAAGCCGTCGTGGCGCGGTGCCCGGACGAGCCGTCGAAGGCGCTGGCTCGCAGCTACCTGGCGGCGATGCCCGTTCGGTACCTCTACGCCAACGAGCCGGAGGCCATGGCGGCGCACGTGGAGTTCACGTTCGCGTCCACGACGGAGTCGGCGAGCGTCCGCGCATTCGCCGAGGACGCTCCCTACGTGGAAGTCGCGGTGACCGCCCCGGATCGCCCCGGGCTGCTCGCGATGATCACCGCGGCGATGGCGGCGGCTCGCTTCAAGGTCGTGGGCGGACAGATCTACTCGTGGAAGGATCCGTCCGGGCAGGGGCGGGCGCTGGACCTGTTCTGGGTGCGGGCGGGTCGTGAGGTCGGGAACGTGCACGCAGCGCTTCCGAAGCTGGAGCGAGATCTGCGACGGCTGGTGTCCGGGGAGCTGGCGGCCGAAGATCTGGTTTCCGGCTCGGCTCGGCCGCCCGCCGGAGAGCGGGCGACGCCGAAGATCACGACCCGCGTCCACGTGGACAACCGGTGCGCCACGGATCACACCGTCGTCGAGGTCATGACTCGCGACCGCGTCGGGTTGCTCTTCGCGCTGTCGAGCATCCTGCAGAAGGCCGGGCTCGTCATCGACCTGGCCAAGATCAACACCGAGGGGAACCGCGTAGCGGACGTGTTCTACGTGACCGACGCGGACGGCACCAAGCTGACCGACCCCGCGCGCGTCCAAGCCCTGGAGGCGGACATTCTGGCAAAGGTCGAAACCCTCGAAGCGGAAGCGCCGGCGGGGTAGCATCCCGACCCGCGGAACCCAGGGCGGCCGTCCGCGGCGAAGAAAGGTGTACGCGATGTCGGAGCGAATGGGCGATGGGCGGGGCGATCGGCCGGCGACGGGCCGCTGGTCATGGGTCGTGGGCGTGCTCTTGAGCATGTCGGCGCCCGCGTGCGGCGGCTCGACGCCCCCGCCCGACGACGCGAGCGATCCGCCGGTCGTCGCCGACGATCCGGGCAGCGGCGCGGCGGCGGCGTCGAGCGCGAAGGTTCAGGAAGGCATCGACGCGCTGCAGGCGGAGGACTTCGAGCGAGCCCGCGCGATCCTCACGGAGGCGCACGAAGCGGACCCGAAGGATGCTCAGGCGGCGTTCTACCTGGGCGTGGCCCTCGAGGCCCTCGGCGAGGCCGACGCCGCCGTGACGAGCTACAAGAAGGCCCTGGAGAACGACGCGAAGCTCGTCGAGGCCTGGGTGAATCTGTCCGGCGTGCTGCTCGACGCCAAGAAGGATCTCGCCGGCGCGCTCGCCGCTGCGGACGAGGGGCTGAAGGTGGCGCCGACCCACGCAGGACTGCTGCTCAACCGGGCCGTCTCGCTGCACGAGAGCGGAGGCGAAGGCGTGCTGGAGGCGTACGCCGTGGCCGTGAAGGCCAACGCCGACGCGGTGGCGCTGCGGTACTCCTACGCCGAGCTGCTCGTCGCCGCCGGCAAGGCCGACGAGGCCAAGGCACAGCTCGGCCAAGTGAAGGACGCTGCCACGGACGCGACGCTCCTCGCCGCGACGGCCAAGATGTTCGGTCGCCTCAAGGCGTTCGACGCGTGCATCTCCACCCTGGACAAGGCCATAGGCGCCAAGCCCGCGGCCGATTTGCACGTACGCCGCGGCGTTTGCCGACACGACGGAGGGGACGACCCGGGTGCAGAGAAGGACTACCTGAAGGCCATCGAGATCGACGCGGCGTTCGCGCCCGCCCACTACTACCTGGGGATGCACCACTGCGGCCTGAAGAAGAAGAAGGAAGGGGCCGCGGCCCTCGAGAAGGCCGTGAAGCTCGCCGGCGATCAGGGGGTCGGCCCCAACGCGAAGGCGGCGCTCGCGAAGTGCAAGTAGGGCAGGGGACGGCGCGCGTCCCGCTTCGCTTCAGAGGAGCAGCTCGATGAGGCGGTCGAGCTCGTCCAGGCTCGCGTACTGGACCACGATCACGCCCTGACCCTTGCGGTCGCGCACCTCGCACCTCGTGCCCAGGCGTCGGGTCAGGCGCAGCTCCAGATCGCGCGTCGAGACGTTCTTTTCGGACTTCGGCCCGGGGGCGGCCTTCGCCGCCTTCTTGGCGGCGCGCGCGAGCTTCTCCGCGTCCCGCACGCTGAGCCGTCCGCGAACGACCTTCTCGGCCAGATCCACGATGGTGGCCGCGTCCGTGGCGCCGAGGAGGGCGCGGGCGTGTCCCTCGGTCAGCTTGCCTTCGAGGACCAGGTTCCGCACCGGTTCGGGCAGATTGAGCAGCCGCAGCGCGTTGGAGATGGTGGAGCGGTCCTTGCCGAGACGCTCCGCGAGGGCCTCCTGCGTGTACCCGTGCTCGTCCAGGAGCTTGCGTAGGGCCTCCGCGAGCTCGACGCCGTTCAGATCTTCGCGCTGGATGTTCTCGACGAGCGCCAGCTCGAAGGCTTGCTTCGGCGTCGCGTCGCGGACCACCGCCGGCACTTCGACGAGACCAGCGCGCTGCGAGGCCCGCCACCGGCGCTCCCCGGCGATGATCTCGTACTGCTCACGCTCGCCGCCCAGCCGCCGGAGGACGAGCGGCTCGATGAGACCGTGCTCGCGGATCGACTGCGCCAGCTCGTCGAGGCGCGCCTTGTCGAAGACGCGCCGCGGCTGGCCCCGCTGGGGCGCGATGCGATCGACGCGGACGGTCGCCCCCGGAGACACCGCACCCTCGGGCGGCAGGTCCTTCCGCTGCGCGGGTGCTCCCAGCAGCGCGTCCAGGCCACGGCCGAGGCCGCGGGGGGCGTTCTTGGTGCTCACGGGGCCACCTCCATGACCTCGCGCGCGAGCGAGAGGTAGCTCTGCGTGCCCTTGCACTGCACGTCGTAGAGCAGCGCTGGCTTGCCGTGACTCGGCGCTTCGCTGAGGCGCACGTTGCGCGGGATCAGGCTGGCGAAGACGTGAAAGTGCTTGCGGACCTGATCGGCGACCTGGTGCGCGAGGCGGTTGCGCGGGTCCCACATCGTCAGGACGATGCCCGCGACGTCGAGGTCCGGATTGAGTCCCGCCTTCACGCGGTCGATGGTGGCCATCAGGTACGTGATCCCCTCGAGGGCATAGTACTCGGGCTGCAGCGGCACGATCACCGCGTCTGCGGCCGCCAGCACGTTCAGCGTCAGAACGCCCAGAGAGGGCGGCGAGTCGATGACCACGTACTCGTACCGCTCGACGGCGGGGCCCGTGAGCACGCTCCGCAGATGCGTGCCCCGATCGTCGCCCTCGAAGAGCTCGTACTCCACCGCGGTGAGATCCTGGTTGGCCGGCACGACGTCCAGCGTCGCGATGGCGGTTCGGAGGATCACGTCTTCGAGAGCGGTTCTGCCGATGAGCGCGTCGTAGATGGTCCGCTCGATCGTGCGTGGCACCACCCCCACGCCGCTCGAGGCATTCGCCTGCGGGTCGAGGTCGACCAGCAGCGTGCGCCGCTCCCCCGCCGCGAGGCTGGCGGCGAGATTCACCGCCGTGGTGGTCTTGCCGACGCCGCCCTTCTGATTGGCGATGGCGAAGATCCTCGGGCGCGCCATGGGAGGGACTCTCTTATCGAAATCGCGCCCCGCGCTCTCGATTTCTTGGTCGCGTTTTCGCCGTGTCGTACTGTGTGTGTGGATGTAGGTGTAGGACGTACACAGTGCGAATCAAGGACGACAAGGCGCGACTCTCTCACAAGCTCGGTCTCCGGCGCGCCCTGGTGGCGCGCGGCGACGACGGGGCGGATCGCGTACTCGAGGTCCTGTTCTGGTCGCGAGCTCGGGCGTCGGGGGACGCCGAGGTCGTGCCCCTCGGACGCTCGGCAGAGCGAGCCCGGTCGCCTCGACGTCCCCGCGGCCCGCGCCGCGATCCCAAGTGACCGCTGACGCCCCCTTCCGACCCCGAACTCAGGAGAACAGCAACCACCATGGCATCCCCTCGCGGCTACCGAACCTTCGCTGAATTCGAACGTGAAGAGATCCGACCCGAGATGCGGATCGGGTGGTCTACCGACGAGCTCGAGAGGGGCTCGGCCGAGCTCGACTTCGACCTCGACCCCTTCGAGGCCATGCTCGACGCGGCCGCCGACGACTACGAGGACGATGACGAAGACGAAGACTGAACCACTCGGTTCGGTCGCTTGCCTTGCTTGACCCGCGGGGCTCCACCCTGCGGGTCGTCCCCCTCCCGGGACCCGGCCCCCGCGGAACTGCCTCCCGCGGGGGCCATCGTTTTTGTGCGCGAAGCACGCCCTTGACCCCCCCGGCGCCGCGTGGGAAGGACGGCGACCCATCATGCAGGTCACGCTCAACAAGTTGAGCCCGGTCCTCGTCGAGCTCGAGGTACAGGTCGAGGCCGCTCGCGTCAGCGCGGAGCTGTCGCGGGCCTACCAGTCGCTGGCGAAGAGCGCGAAGGTGCGAGGGTTCCGGCCCGGCAAGGCGCCGGTGAAGGTGCTCAGGAACCTGTTCGCGGGTCGCGTGGCGGCCGACGTCGCCCAGCGGCTGGTAGACGAGACGTTTCCTCAGGCCGTCACGGACCAGAAGGTTCAGACGGTGAGCCAACCGGAGTTCGAGACGCAGAAGGTCGCCGAAAACTCCCCGTTTTCCTACAAGGCCCGGGTCGAGGTCGTGCCGGAGATCGCGAGAGTCGACTTCGACAAGCTCGAAGCCAAGCGGCCGAAGGTCGAGGTCACGAAGGACGCCGTGGACGCGGAGCTGGAGAAGCTTCGCCACGCCCACGCGACGCTCGAGCCGCCCAAGGAGGCGCGCAAGGCGGCGAAGGGCGACGTCCTCTCCATCGACTTCACCGTGTCCGCGGACGGCGCCGTCGTCGAGGACGCGGCGGCCGAGGATCTTCAGTTCGAGCTGGGCGCCAACCAGGTTCTGCCCGCCCTGGACGAGGCCCTCGAGGGCGCCGACGTCGGCGCGACGGTGGAGGCCCAGGTCGAGATGCCGAGCAGCCACCAGCACCCGAAGCTCCGGGGCAAGAAGGTGACGTTCCACGTCAAGCTGCGGGATCTGAAGGAGCGCGTGCTGCCCACCCTGGACGACGAGTTCGCGAAGGACGTGGGGGACTACGACGACCTGGCCGCGCTCTCGAAGGAGCTCGAGCAGCGCCTTCGCAAGGAGCAGGAGGATCGCGGGTCGAACGCCGTGGCCGAGCAGCTCGTCGCGGAGCTGGTCAAGCGCAACCCGATTCCCGTGCCACCGTCCCTGGTGGCGCGCCAGATGCAGGTCACCGAGCGGGAGGTCCTGGTCGAGGCGCGTCGTCAAGGTCAGTCGGCCTCGGGCCTCTCACCGGAGCTGCGCGCCCGGATTCAGGCCGACAGCGAGGTGAAGGTGCGCGCCGGCCTGCTGATGGCCGAGATTGCCAAGGCCCAGGGGATCAAGATCGGCGACGCGGAGCTCGAGGAAGGCCTGAAGGAGCTGGCTGAACAAAGCGGCAAGAACGTCGCGAAGCTTCGGGTGGAATACCGTGACTCGAAGAAGCGCGACCTGCTCATCGGAATGATCCTCGAGAACAAGGTGCTCGACATCATCGAGGCGGCGGCCAATATCACCGACGAGTGACCAGGGAGATCCGATGAGCAAGCGACCCGAGACCCCCCGCGACGCCCTCGAGTTCCTCGAGCGCCAGCGGGCGACCCTTGAGCACGACCAGCGCATTCGCGACAACGTCATTTACCCCCACGTGGTCGAGACGACGCACCGGGGCGAGCGCACCTGGGACATCTTCAGCCGGCTGCTGAAGGACCGGATCGTCTTCCTGGGGAGCGGCGTGGATGACGACGTGGCGAACATCATCATCGCGCAGTTCCTCTTCCTCGAGAGCGAGGACCCGGACAAGGACATCCAGCTCTAC
>CAZARU010000200.1:0-9729 GCA_964487605.1 uncultured Polyangiaceae bacterium | reverse complement strand
CGCCTCCGAGGTGGCATTTATTGCGGTATTTCGGTGTCCTCAGCGCTCACGCCACGCTCCGCCCCGAGGTCGTGCCCGCCGAGCCAGTCTGCGGCGCGACACCCTGCTCCCTCGCCGAAGCGCGACAGCTCGCACTCGACCTCGGCGACGACTCCCTCGACGACGACGAGCCCGCACGCAAGCCGTGGGCGTGGCTGCTCCGACACGTCTTCCTCCACGACGTCACCGTCTGCGACCGCGCCGCACGCGCCACACGCGCCCCTCGGCTACGCCCGCCGCCGTCCCGAAACGACCGTGCTCCATCGGGCGCTCGCCGCTCACTGGCCGGCGTTCCTGGAGCGAGCCGAGCAGGCCGGCGGCCTGCCGCGGTTCGTGGTGCGCGAGATGGACGATTACCTGCGTTGCGGCTTGCTCGAACACGGCTGTCTGAGACCCGGCGGCGAACTCGCGTTCCACGAGCTCTCGCTGCCCACCCGCGACGACGTCGCCCGCGGCGACCCCCTCGACCCTCTCGCGGAGGTGCGCGGCGTCAACGTCCATGCTGTCCGAGCGCATTCTCGCGCCAGTTGGGGTGTCCACGAAAGCGGGGGAAGATCAACTTTGCGCCAGCTCAGGGCGAGGGTTACCCTGAGGAACCGATGCAGCGTGCGCGCGACCCGAATCAGCGTTCCTCGCCGCCCAGCGAACGCCACGGCGGCGAGACGCCTCGTTACCGAGTGCACCCCGACGACGAGGCCGACGTGCGTGCCGCGATCGAGGACATCGCCGCGGGTCGCACCGTCGAACTTTCGGAGGACGAGTTGGCCGAATGGGAGCGCACCGGAACGCTGCCGGCTTCGGTCGAAGCTCGGTTCGCGGCGCTCGAATGCGACGAGTCCCGAGACTGACAGCGCGATTTCTGGCGCGTCGCGCAGCGCTGGGCGCAACTCGAGGCCCGGTCGCGCAAGCGGTCGCTCGCACGATAGGAGCACTCTGTCGTGAGCCGCTGCCGGCACCGGGCGATTTCGAGACGTTCATGCCGCCGGTGTCTCCCCGGTTCTGGTGCCGCGCCGTCGGTCCCGACCTGTGGATGCTGTACGTGTGCGACGAGCATTCCGTGACCATCGCAAATCTGACGAACCGGAGGCCGACGCCGCTTGTCCCGGATGAGTAGGTAGGTAGCGAGAGGATTCTCACGCGGCCGCGACCATCTCGACCACCGCGGTTCCCGAATCATGGACCCGAGCGCGCTCTCTCTTCGCTCCTGTCCTCGCGATCTAGAACGTGTGCTCGACCTCGTAGATCTCGACTCGATCGGGCTTCATGCCGATCGACCCGCCGGGCGGCGTCTTGGTCTTCAGAGCGAGTAGCTCGTCTCGGCTGTTCCAGTAGCTCACGGATGCCGCTGCACCCGTCTCCGGATTGCGGCAGTGGTGAGCTTTGATGAATCCCGGCTGACTGGCCATCCATCGCCGGAACTCGTCGTGTTCAGCGCCGACGGCAAGAGGCGCGAGCCACCGCGCCGTTACGCGGCTACATCCCGACCTGGGGCACGTCTCCACGCGCCGCCATCGCCAGGAAGCGCACGACGTCCGAGTTGGCGCCCGGGACGTCGAACGCGACGAAGTGACCGTCCGCAGTCCCGGCGTTCGCATACTGGCGGACGACCAGGGTGACCGGCTGCGCGGCGACGGTCACGTTCCCGGCCACGGGCACCGGGGTCTCCATCAGGCCGCCGATCGCGTCCGGCATGGTGACCGACGAGTGGGCTGCGGCGAGCCCCAGGCGCCCGGCCAGCGCGTAGGTCTCCAGGGTGATGGCCGTGCTGAACGAGTCGCCGAGGCCGTAGGTCTGGAAGAGGTGCTTGGCGCTGCGCCCCGCCTCGGGGCGTTGCCCCGCCACCCGCGCGAAGTTCAGCGGATCCGCAGGGTCGATGTAGTGCTGCAGCAGCGCGAGCACCGGGTGCTTGTCACCGCCAGCCAGACCGCCACTCTGGGTGTCGACGTCGCCGATGACGAACGGGAGCGCGGCGGCGATGTTGACGGGCTGCGTCTTCGTGAGGAGCGAGTGCATCAGACTGGCGCCGTTGCCGCTGAGCACGGCGGCGGAGAAGGCGTCGGTGTAGGGGAGTGCGAGGCTCGCGTGGGTGGCGCCCTGGGAGTGGGCGAAGAGCACCATGCGGCTCCCGTCGAGCTTGATGGCGTCCCCGCCGGTCTGCGCCGCGGTGACGTCCACCGTGGCGGCGAACCTCGCCATCGCGATGATGTCTGCGGCACCCTGCTGGACGTTGCCGCGAGCGGCGTCCGGGTTCAGGAAGTTGAAGAACAACCCGTCGGGCGACTTCGTCGAGCCACCACGACGCGGACCGTGTTGCACCAAGTCGAACCCCAGCGTCGCGAAGTTCACGATGCCCGTCGGGCTGACCGCGTTGGCGAGGACCTGAGCCACCTCCGCACGAACGTGGCTGCGGAACGAGCCACCCGTGCCGTGGGCGAACACCGCGACCGGCCACCCCGCGGCCGGCGGAGTCCCCGCGGGCACCGTGAGCGCCATGCAGACGTCCTCGCTGCGAACCGGGGTCGAGGTCGTCACGGCACCGCCGCTGGTCTCGTAGGGCGCGGTGCCCTGCTGGAAGATCGGTAGCCGGACGAGCGCGTGGTACTCGTCGTAGAGGGCGTTCCCGCTGTCCCCGCACGCGCGAGTCCCCGTCGCCTCCGGACACGGCGAAGCGGCCACTCCATCGCACCTCACCCAGTTCGACGCCGTCGGTACGGCCGCCGTCTCCACCGCCGTCGCGAGGTCGCGCATCGTGTCGCGGACCGGTCCGACGGTGATCACCGTGGCGTTCAGGACGGTGCTCGGATTGATCATCTGATCCGCGAGGTAGGCGCGGAACGGTGCGTACTTCTGGTAGGCAGCCGCGAGCGCGGCGTCGGCAGGAGCCGCCGAATCGAGCATGGCGACGAGGTGCGGCGAGCGCTCGATGGCGCCGCCGCCCTGGGCCTTGCCGTCGGTGGAGAGCCACACGGCGTACGTGTGGCCGGCCTCGAGGGGACGCCCCGTCGCGCGCCGGATCGCGAAGAAGTTCGGGCAGACGTACTTCAGGCCTCCTTCGCTCGAGAACCAGCTCAGACCCGATCCGAAGCCGTACTCGGGATCTCCGACCGTGATGTCCACCCAGTTCACGGGCCGCTTGCCGCTGCCGTCCTCTCGAAACGACGTGTGGTCGATGGGCGACGAGAAGCGGAAGTAGACCGTCGGGTACGCGCTCCAGCCGCTCTCGCTGGCCTCCACCGCGTCCCGATAGGCGGCCACCAGATCCACACCGAGCGCGCCCGGACCGGGCGTGGGGAAATCCGACAGGTCGAGCGTACCGTTCGACACGAGGACGTCGTTCGGGAACGGCAGGCGGAAGAAGTCGTGGGTGTCGCCGGCGGGCGCGGTCGCACCGGGAACCTCGAAGTACGCACGCACCGGCGCCGACGAGCCCCCCATGCAACTGACGCCGCCGAAGCCCGGCACGGCGAACGGCGGGACGCCGGGAAGCGGGGGCGTGCAGCTGCCGCCGGTGCACGCGAGGCCCCCGAAGCAGTCGGTCCCGGTCGTGCAGGTTCCGCCGACGTCCTCGGTGCCCTCCGGCGCGCACGCCGTGGCGAGCCCGACCAGGGCGCAGCGGAGCGCGTCGCCACAGTCCGCGTCCCCCGCGCAGGGGTCGCCGGCCGCGCCGCCGCCGGCGGTGGCGCAGGCGCCGTCCACGCACTGCGCACCCGCAACGCACTCGCCGCTGATCACGCACGAGCCGCCCGCGGGCGTGCTCCGGCCCGGCTCGCAGGTCCCCGAGGTGCAGGCGAGCCCTGACCGACACGGCTCCGCGGTGCTGCAGGCATCCCCTACCCCGCCCGGCATCCCCGACGACGTGCCGCCCGGACCGCCATCGCCGGGCATCCCCGCGCTGCCGCCGGTCCCCGCGCTGCCCCCGGGCCCGGTGCCTCCACCGTCGTACGGAGGCTCCACGCCGTACGGGTTCGAGTCGTCGCTGTCGCCGCACGCTGCGGCGAGGGAGATGGGAAGCGGCAAGAAGACGAGCGCGACGCGTCGAAGCATGGGAAAGGACCTCCGCCGGGCAGGATACACGAAGGTCGGTCAGCGCGCCGGGCACCGCGCCGTCAATCGGGATATCGTCCGCCGCGTGATGTCGCCCCCCACTCGACACGTGTCCCACGCGCTCTGGCTGATGGCGCTGCTGGTGTCGGCGCCGGCCTGCGCGAGCCGCACGTCGGGTCCGCCGCCGAAGGTCGCTGCGCGCGAGGTGCCGAAGGCCGAACCGCTCGCGGTTCCGTGGCGAGGCGCGAGCGACGCCGGGGGGTGGGAGCGCACCCCGCCGGCAGGCAGGACGTTGATCCGTGGCGGCCGAATCCTCGTCGGTGACGGACGCGAGATCGCGAGCGGCCACGTGCTGATCGATCGCGGCCTCATCGCGGCGGTGGGTGAAGGCGCGGGCGACGCGACGGGCGCCACCGTCGTCGAAGCGTCGGGGAAATTCGTCACCCCGGGGCTCATCGACACGCACTCGCACCTCGGCGTCTACCCCATGCCCCGCGCGAACGCCCACTCCGACGGCAACGAGATGACCGCGCCGGTGACCTCGGAGGTGCGCGCCGTGGACGGCTTCTGGCCGTTCGATCCGGGGATACAGCGCGCCGTGGCGGGCGGCACGACGACCATCCAGGTCCTGCCCGGCTCGGCCAACCTGATAGGCGGCCGGGCCGTGACGCTCAAGCTCCGGCCTGCGACCTCGTCGCGCGCCATGCATTTCGCCGGAGCTCCCGATGGGCTGAAGATGGCGTGCGGCGAGAACCCGAAGCGCGTCTACGGCGGCAAGGGGCGTGCGCCGGCGACGCGCATGGGAAACCTGGCCGGCCAGCGCGCAGCCTTCCACGACGCGCGACGACTCATCGACGAATGGGACCGGTGGCTCGACGAGGAGACCCAGCGACGCAGCGACTTCCGGAAGGCTCTGGCCGAGACGGCGGCCAAGCGCGAAGAGCGCCGCCGGCGCGAGGCGTGGTGCGAGACCGCGCGAGGCGCGTCCCGCAAGCGACAGTGCGAGGGCTGGGCGCGCGACTGGGCGAAGGAGAAGCTGGAGGATCCGAAGATCGCGGACGGGAAGCCGCCGCCGAAGCGCAACCTGCAGCTCGAGGCGCTCGCGGCGGCGATCGAGGGCCGCGTGATCGTGCACGTGCACTGCTACCGTTCCGACGACATGGTGAACATGCTCGCGCTCGCGGACGAGATCGGGTTCCCGATCCGGTCGTTCCACCACGCCCTCGAGGCGTACAAGATCAAGGACGAGCTCGCGCGGCGAAAGATCGGCATCAGCACCTGGGCCGACTGGTGGGGGTTCAAGCTCGAGGCCTATGACGGCATCGAGCAGAACCTCGCGCTCGCGGAGGCCGCCGGGGGAGTCCCCATCGTGCACTCGGACTCGGCGGAGGGGATCCAGCGGCTCAACCAGGAAGCGGCGAAGGGCCTGTACGCCGGCCTGTACGCCGGCGTGAAGCTGGAGGAGGCGCGGTGGATCCGCTGGGTGACGCTCAACCCCGCATGGGCGCTCGGCGTGGACCACCGCGTGGGCTCGCTCGAAAAGGGAAAGGACGCGGACGTGGTGATCTGGAGCGCGAACCCGCTCAGCGTCTACGCGAAGGCCGAGCACGTCTACGTCGACGGCGTGCTCGTGCTCGACGCCGCGAACCCTGGAAAGCCGTGGAGCGACTTCGAGGTGGCCCCGTGACCGTCCTCGGCCGCCGCGCGCTGCTCGCCCTCGGGCTCGTCGCCAGCTTGCCCCGCGTCGCCCGGGCGCAGGCGCCGCGTTCGCTGTCGATTCGCGGCGGCACGCTGCGCCGCCCGGGCAAGCCGGACGTCGTGGCCGACATCGGCGTCATCGGCGAATCCATCACGAGCATCGGTGAGGCCATCGCGGGCGCCGAGGTCCTCGACGCGAGCGGCAAGGTCGTCACTGCCGGCTTCGTCGATCCGATGACGCGGACGGGCCTGGTCGAGATCGACCTCGAACCCGCGTCCGACGACTCGTCCCACGAAATCGCCGACCCCATTCGCGCCGCGTTCCGGGCCGCGGACGGCTACAACCCGGCGGCGACGCACATCCCGGTGATCCGCGCCGGCGGCATCACGTCGGTCGGTGTCGTGCCCACGGGCGGCCTGGTGCCGGGCCAGAGCGCCTGGGCCGACCTCGCGGGTGAAACGCCCAGGGACGCGATCGGCCTCGACGCGATGGCGCTTCACGTGTCCCTGGACGACTTCGGCCCGAAGAAGAGCCGAGGCACGTCGCTGCTGCGCCTGCGGGAGCTCTTCGACGACGCCAAGGCGTTCGCCGCGAATCCCAACGCCTTCGAGCGACGGCAGCACAAGACCGAGGAGACCAGCCGTCTGGATCTCCAGGCCGTCGCGCGGACCCTCGGCGGCAAGCTGCCCGTGGTGTTCCACGCGGACCGGGCGAGCGACCTGCTCGCCGTCCTCGATCTCTCCAGGCAGCTCGGCCTGCGCGCGGTGATCGCGTCCGCGGCCGAGGGCTGGAAGGTGGCGGAGGCCCTGGCGCGGGCGAAGGTGCCCGTGATCGTGAATCCGCTCGTGAACGGGCCCGAGTCCTTCGCGGCGCGCTACGCGCGCGACGACAACGCCGCACGGCTCCACGCGGCCGGCGTCTCGGTCTGCCTCGCGTCCGGGGAGACCCACAACGCTCGCAAGCTGCGGCAGGTCGCCGGGAACGCCGTGCGCGCCGGCCTTCCGGCGGACGCCGCGCTCGCCGCGGTCACCAGGAACCCGGCCGAGACCTTCGGGCTCGGCAAGCGCTACGGCGCGCTCGAACCCGGACTCGTCGCGAACGTCGTCGTGTGGTCCGGCGATCCGTTCGAGCTGTCCACGAAGGTGGAAGCCGTCGTCGTGCGGGGCACGCGCGTCTCGCTGCGAACGCGGCAGACGGCGCTGTTCGAGCGCTACCGCTGATCCGCGACCGACCCTCGGTGCAGCGCGACCACCTCGAGGAGCCCCTCCCCGAAGCGATCGGCCTTCGCCTCGCCGATGCCGTGCACCGTCAGGAGCTCGCCGCGCGTACGCGGGCGCAGCGTGGCGAGGTCCCGCAGGGTCCTGTCGCTCGCGACGACGTACGGCGGCACCCCCTCGTCCTTCGCGACGCGCAGGCGATGACCGCGCAGCGCCTCGAACAGCTCGGTCGCTGCGGCATCGAGCGCATCCGGCGGCGCGCGGCGGCGGCCCGTGCGCACCGGGCGCTCGGCTCGCGGAAGCGGCGCGGTGGGCGGCAGGGCCACCCGCGCCGGTCGGCGCTCGCGCATGACGTCGTTGCCCTCTGCGGTGAGCACCACCACCGGGCGGTCACCAGCCGTGAAGGACACCCAGCCTGCCGTGACGCAGCGCTGAAGCAGCCGCACCAGCCACGGCGCCGGACGGTCCGAGAGGATACCGAACGTCGAGACGGCTTCGAGGCCCGAGCGAGACAGCCGATCGTCCCGCTCACCGCGCAGGAGCTTCACCGCGACCGCGAGCCCGAAGCGACCGTGAACCCGAGCCACGCCCGAGAGCGCCTTGCGGACCACGAGCGAGGTCTCTTCGGGGTCCTCGGGAGCGTCGTCGAACCGCTGGCAGGCGTCACAGCGGCCACAGCCGCCGGTGGTCTCGGCCTCGTCACCGAAGTACCGCAGGATGGCGTCATGGCGACAGCTTCCGCCCTCGGCCCAGCGCACGAGCTCGAGGAACATCCCCCACTTGTGCTCGACGACGGCCGCGGACGGCTCGCGTCCGTCCACCGGTGACTCGAGAAGACGCCGGCGCAGCGGAAGATCGCTCGGAGACGTGAGCAGCAGCCCGTGGGCAGGCTCCCCGTCACGGCCGGCCCGGCCGACCTCCTGGTAGTACGCCTCGATGGACCCCGGCGGCCCCAGGTGGACGACGGCGCGAACGTCGGGGCGATCGATTCCCATGCCGAACGCGTTCGTCGCCACGACGACGTCGAGACGGCCGTCGGAGAACCGGGCCTGCGCCGACTGACGGGCCTCCGGGGAGAGACCCGCGTGATAGCAGGCCGCGCGCCATCCGACGTCGGCGAGGCGCGCGTGCTCCTCCTCGGCCATGCGACGCGTGGGCGAGTACACGATGGCCAGGCCGCGCGCGTCCCCCGGCGATCCGAGCGCCTCCGCGAGCAGCGCGTCGAGATGCTGTCTCCGGTCCCGCTTGCCTCGCACCTCGGCGGCGCGGAGGATCAGGTTCGGCCGGGCGAACCCGCGGACGATCTGGGGGGTGTCGGGCGCGAGCCCGAGGCGGGCGAGGATCTCGTCACGGACCACGGGCGTCGCCGTGGCGGTGCACGCGAGCACCCGGGCCTCGGGCAGCGCGCCGATCACGTCGCCGATGGCGAGGTACTCCGGACGGAAATCGTGGCCCCATTCGCTGATGCAGTGGGCCTCGTCCACCGCGACGAGAGGCGGCGCGACCTCCTGCAGGATGCGGCGGAAGGCGCCGTCCCCCAGGCGCTCCGGCGCGACGTAGACGAGCCGCACCTCCCGGCGAGCGACGGCGGCGAGGCGCCGTCGGATCTCGGCGCCGTCGAGCGTGGAAGCCAGGTAGGTCGCCGGAATGCCGCGCTGCTCGAGCGCCGCGACCTGATCGTGCATGAGCGCGATGAGCGGCGAGATGACCACGGACGTACCGTCGAACAGCGTCGCCGGGAGCTGGTACGCGAGGCTCTTGCCGCCGCCGGTGGGTGCCACCAGCAGCAGACGGCCCACCTCGAGCAGCGTCTCGACGGCTTCGCGCTGACCTGGGCGAAACTCCGTGTACCCGAGGCGGCGAAGGGCGGCGTCCAGGGCCTCGGCGGTCGGGGGCATCACGGCGTCCGGGACCCCATCGTCCGCCGATCGACCGCGGTTTCCGGGAGAATCGGAGCCCGTCGGAGGGGTCAGCGGGACGCGTCCGGCGGCGTCGAATCAGGCGGCGTCGCTGGCTCGTCTCCGGGCCGGACGTCGTCCAGGGTGAGCACGCGCGGGGGAGGAGGATCACCGTAGAGCTCGAGGCGTGCCGCCGCCCAGAGCTCGCGCGCGACCAGATCACGATGCTCGGCCGTGCCCGGCTCCCCCGAGTACTTCTCGAGGCCCTCGTCGGCCTCCTTGAGCTCGAGCCGCGTGCGAACCGGGTCCACGTCCTCCTTGGTGGAGAAGTGCTGCGTGAGCAAGACGGCCTGATCGTCGGAGACCTCCACGAAGCCCGACCCGACGGCGACGCGCGTCTCCTTGCCCTGCTGCCGAAACGTCACGATGCCGGTCCGGAGCGCGGCCAGCAGGGGACGGTGCCCCGGGAGCACCCCGAACTCCCCGTCCACGCTCGGTGCGGTCAGATCGTCCACGGAGGCCTCGAGGGCCACGCCCTGGGGCGTCACGATCTCGAGGCTGATCTGTGCGGAGGCGGCCACCGTCGCGACCTCAACCCTCTTCCTTCTCGAGCTTGCGGGCCTTCGCCTTGGCCTCTTCGATGTTCCCCACCAGGTAGAACGCCTGCTCGGGCAGCGCGTCCAGATCTCCGGCCAGGATCTCCTTGAACGCGGCGATGGTCTCCTTCAGCGGGACGTACTTGCCCGCCAGGCCGGTGAACTGGCTGGCGACGTAGAACGGCTGCGACAGGAACTTCTGGATCTTCCTCGCGCGGGCGACGGCGAGCTTGTCC
>CAZARU010000199.1:0-10048 GCA_964487605.1 uncultured Polyangiaceae bacterium | reverse complement strand
GCTGCACCCCCACCACCTGCGCCGCGCTGGGCAAGAACTGCGGCTCCGTCTCCGATGGGTGCAGCGGGACGCTGTCCTGCGGGACCTGCACCTCGCCCAACACCTGCGGCGGCGCCGGAACCGCCAACGTCTGCGGCTGCACCCCCACCACCTGCGCCGCGCTGGGCAAGAACTGCGGCTCCGTCTCCGACGGGTGCACCGGAACGCTGTCCTGCGGCACCTGCAGCTTCGCGAACGCCGGGTCGAGCTGCACGAACAACGTGTGCGTCCTCGGCGCCTGCAACTCCGGCTTCGGAAACTGCGACGGCAACGCCGCCAACGGCTGCGAGGCCCCGCTCACGACGCTCGTCAACTGCGGCACTTGCGGCGTCCCGTGCGACTACGCGAACGCCAGCGAGTCCTGCACGTCTGGGACGTGCACGTTCGGCTCGTGCAACGCGGGCTTCGGAAACTGCGACGGCAACGCCGCCAACGGCTGCGAGGCGAACACGAACACCAGCCCGACGAACTGCGGGGTGTGCGGCACGGTGTGCAACTCCACGAACGGCACGGCCACCTGCTCTGGCGGCGCGTGCGGCATCACGTGCAACGCGGGCTTCGGAAACTGCGACGGCAACGCCGCCAACGGCTGCGAGCTTTCCCTCACCACCGACGCCGCCAACTGCGGCGCCTGCGGCGGCGACTGCTCCACGGCGAACAACACCGCACGGACCTGCTCCGGCGGGCTCTGCAGCTACACGTGCAGCAGCGGGTTCGCCGACTGCAATGGCCCACAGAGCGGCGCCACCGACGACGGCTGCGAGGTCAACCTGGCGACGAACGCCAGCCACTGCGGGTCGTGCGGCGGCGCCTGCTCCACGGCGAACAACTCGGCCCGGACGTGCTCCGGCGGCCTCTGCAGCTACACGTGCAGCAGCGGGTTCGCGGACTGCAACGGGCCCCAGAGCGGCGCCACCGACGATGGTTGCGAGATCAACACGAACACCAGCACGAGCCACTGCGGCTCCTGCGGGGGTGACTGCTCCAACACGAACAACACGGCCCGGAGCTGCTCCGGTGGGCTCTGCAGCTACACGTGCAGCACCGGATTCGCGGACTGCAACGGGCCCCAGAGCGGCGCCACCGACGACGGCTGCGAGTGCGCGGCGCCGACGTGCGTGCCACCGGCATCGGCCTGCACCACGGGCGGCAGCCAGGACGGTGGCTGCTCGAACGCCTACCGGATCACCCGCACCACGGCCGGCACCCCATCCGGTTTCACGATCAACAACACCTGGGGCCTGTGCTTGCGGGCGAACAACTTCAACGGCGGGTGCGATACCCGCGCCGGCTCCGACGCCGAGTACCGGCTCTTCATGCTCGCGGGCGAGACTGCCGCCGTCACGCTGACGAGGGGGAGCTCCACCTGCACCGTCGGATGGTCCGGCACCGTGAGCCTCCGGATCTACCAGGACGTCTGCTCGAACTGCGCCTCGTGCCCGACACCGACGTGCGGCAGCCAGGCCTACTGCCTCATCAGCAACACCCAGAGCACGAACTTCGTGGCTCCCGCCGATGGCTGGGTCACCATCGTCGTCGACAGCAACGGCCCCGTCGAAGACAAGGGCGGCGTCTTCAACCTGAACGTCAAGCTCACCTGCTCGGGAGCCTGTACCTGCTAGTCCGCCTGCGCCGGAGCTAGAACGTGGCCCTGCGCGGTGCGGGCTCGAGCCCGGCGGAGGAAGCCGCACACGGGACCCGCTCCGCATCGCAGCCGCAGGCGTTGCCCGACTCGTCGATGAGCGTGAACTCGCGCTCGATGGGAATGCCGAGGTCGTCGAAGGCGAACGTCCGCTCCGCGTTCAGATCGAACGCGTTGCAGGTCAGGGTGGAGCCCGCGAGCGTCACCGTGGCTCCGAACAGCGAGATCCCGGCGCGCCCACTCCGCTCCACCAGCACGCCGTCGAGGCGCGCCTTGCCGGCGACCACGCTCGCGTCGGCGGCAAGCGAGGCCCCGACGTACAGCCCATCGCCGAACTTGCCGTCGCTGAGACGCGGCGCCGTGCCCTCGATCGCTGTGCGTGACACGTCCGCCTCGCTGCTCGAGAGATCGACACCGATGTCGCTGGAGCCGCGGACCAGGCATCCGTCGATGGACGCCGTCGAGTCGAGCCCGGTCGACGATCGGTGAACCGCGATCCCGATGCCGTAGTCACCGTCGGCCACCTGGGGCAGCGTGTCCAGGACCGCGGTGCCCCGGATCGTCGCCGTCGAACCCGAGACGAGCACGCCCGCCATGTGCGCGCCACGCACCAGCGACTCGTTCAGGGTCAGGGTGGCGAGCCCGCCACCCTGGGTGTCGTCCTGAGCGACGACGCCGAGCCCCCAGAAGCCGTCCGCGGGGCGGGGCGACACGTCGCGTACGATGGTGCGAGTCACCTCGGCGCGGGACCCCGCAAGGTAGACGCCGGCGGTGGAGCCGCCCTCGACGATCGACCCGGTGATCGCGAGTGACGACTCCGGCGGCCCGTACCACGCGCCGACCCCGATGCCGAACGTCCCAGCGCTGGTCGGGAGCGTGCCGCGCACGACCGTTCCTTCGATGACGGCGCGAGATCCCGACACGTAGATGGACGTATCGTGGTTCGCGTCGAAGAAGCACCCGCGGATCTGCAGATCGCAGGGCGCACCGGTCACCGAGTCCGTCTGAACCGCGATGCCCATGCCGAACTCCCCGCTCGCCGGCTCCAGGCCCGTCTCGCGCACCACCGAGCCCTCGACGACGGCGGCCCCGCCGAACACGCGCATCGCCGCCTCGAAGTTTCGTTCGAGAACCGACTGTCGAACGGTGATGCTCGCGTTCCTGGAGCCGTCGGGCTCGGCGTCGATGCCCCGACCCATGAGCCCGTCCGGGCCGTGGCGGGTGGCGCGGATGGTGGAGCGCTCGACGACGACGGACGTGCCGTAGACGAACAGTCCGACGGCGAACGCCCGTTCGACGAGCGTGTCTCGAACGAGCACGCCGGACGAGCCGGAGGACGTGTCGATCCCCCAGGATCGAGTGTCGTGGACGTGCACGCCGTCGATGACGAGGGCGTCGACGCCGATTGCGGAGATCCCGATGCGCGAGTCGCTCACGGCGACTCCGCGTACTCCCCTCTGCCCGGACCCCAGCACCTGGATGGCGTCACCCGTGGCCGGGCCACGGATCTGCACCTGGCCGGCGCAGCGCCCTTGCAGGGTCACGGGGAAGTCGAGGACGACCGATTCGGAGTAGGACCCCGCCGCGACGGCCACCAGCGTGCTGCCCGTCGAGCGCGCGAGCGCGAGTCCGGCAGCGATGGTCTGCAG
Source organism: uncultured Polyangiaceae bacterium (assembly GCA_964487605.1). Classification (GTDB taxonomy): domain Bacteria; phylum Myxococcota_A; class Polyangia; order Polyangiales; family Polyangiaceae; genus JAJDAH01. Next base: position 6,718 of record CAZARU010000199.1, on the reverse strand, counting down.
CGGACGGCTCTCGGAACCGTCGGCGCCCGACGCTGGCGCGCTCGCATCGACGTACACGGCGTCGGCGCCGGGCTCGACGTCACCGAAGGGTGCCGCGCCACACGGCGAAGGCTCGCGACACGTCGAGTCCCCGGGCACGGCCATCAGCCCCGGGCCGCAAACCTCAGACGGCAGCACGGGGGAGCACCCGTACAGGTCATGGGCTTCGAACCCCGGCGCGCAGTCCTGGGCGACCGGACCGATCCGCGTGCAGTCACCGAGCCTGCCGGGGATCTCGTTCGGTCCGCACGCGTCGGGAAACCAGCCGCACCCGGTGGCGGTCGGGACGAGTCCTTCCGGGCAGGCGTGAGCGCCACCCGCTCCACCGCTGCCTCCGTGGCGATCGGACGCGCCCGCGTCGTCACCGCCGCACGACCAGGCGGCCGCACACAGACCGACCGTGCCCAGCTCCCTCCATCCCATGACGACCGGAGCTTACTCGCGCGGGACTCCAGCGTGAAGGGGGTCGCGGCGCCGCGCTCAGTACGCCACCTGCGCCGACAGGATCACGTCCTGCCGCTTCCGCTCCCCGTCGAAGTACGAGTACGACGACTGGAGCATCAGGTCTCGCTTGCGCAAGAACACGTTCACACCGCCTTCGTAGGCCAGAATTCGGTCGTCGGGCGCATCGAGGTCCTCGTCGAGCAGCCCGATCCGCACGACGGGCTGCACGCGGCCGAGGAACGTGTAGCCGACCGCACCATAGAACCCGTGCCCCTCGACGAACGCGCCACCCGCGTCGCGCGCGCGCTGCCACAGGTACTCGCCCTGCACCAGCACGTTCGCGACGTCGAGGCGGAGATCGCCCTCGTAGACGTCCCGCGTTCCCGGCTCGCCTCGCTGCCCGACGGATCCGTAGGCCACTCCCCCGACCATGAGCTCCTCGACGGGGAACACCTCGACGCGCAGGGAGGCGTCCTTCTGGTTGTTCGTGTCCCGCGTGTTCAGGCCGCCGCCGTTCCAGACGCCCACGGAGTAGCTCACGTGCTCGCCGAGCTTCTTTCCGACCGTGACGCCGAGGTCGCGCTGATCGCCGAACGCCTTGGACACGAGTGAACGGTCGGGGAGCAGGAGCTTCGACGAAGAGTTGTAGCCCTCCCAGCTCAAGGGGTTCTTGAACTGTCCGACGGAGACGTCCGCCCACTCCGACAGGAACGTGATCTGGGCGTCCTGCAACACGGAGAGGTCACTCGCCGGCTGCGCCACGGTCACGGTGCCTGGTGTCGTCGGGGCCGGCTCCTGGCCGGCGACGGCGACCTCCGTCTCGGTCGGCTCCAGCACCTTGGCCGGGTCGAACATCACCTTGTACTGGACCGCGTCCGGGACGATCGTGCCGGACGCCTTGAGCTCCGCGCGCCGAATCCGGAGCGTCGTGGAGGTGGGGGGATCGGCGTCGTCGTCGTTGCGGAGGAACATCCAGACCTGCAAGAGGAGGCCGGGCTCGAAGATCTCGCTCTTCGGCTTCTGGCCTGAGGGCGCTGCGGGGCCGGCAGGCGGGGGCGCCGTCGGCGCTGGAGGCGCAGGCGTCGCCGGAACCGGTTGGGCCTGGGCGCCACCAGCCGCAGCGGTCGATCCGGCAAGGGTCGCGAGCAGGAGCCAGCGCGCTGGCCGTCGTTGGAACGTCGTTCTTTTCATGAGCCAACCCTCTCTCACGACGGGGTGGCGCGACGGTGACGGCTCTGTGACGTTCTCGTGATTTCGTCGCCGCGCGCGGGGTGCTCAATCCACTGGCTCGATCCGCAGCTCGAGGCGTCGCCCGGCGCGCATCAGCTCGACCGTGAGCACGGGGGCGGCGCGCACCTCCGAGTACGCGCGAAGCGCGTCGTCGGGACCCGCGACGGACATCCCATTGACCGAGCGGACCTCGTCCCCGTTGCGGAAGCCCAGTCGATCGAACACGCCCCCGGGTCGGACGCCGAAGAGGCGGAAACCGGTGACTTGCCCGCCGTCGCTGGCCGGGACGATGCGCGCCCCACGCAAGAGTTCGTCGGGCTCGGCGAGCAGGGCGTCGAACGAGCGGCGCTGCAGGCGGTAGCGGAGCTCGCCGACCCGCTCGACCTCGAGCGCGTCTTCGACCGCAGGTGTCGCGACCGCGGCGACCCTCCGCTGCGAGTCGAGCGCCTCGAAGCGAAGCTCGAGTGCGGCGAGCCGCGACTCGAGCCGAGCGCAGCTCGCATCGCGTGAGGGCTCGGGGGCCGCCGTCCGGCGCGGCGGAGCCGCCGCACATCCCGCCAGAGCGACGCCGAGGACGCTCGCGCGGACCGTCGCTCGCCGACGATCTCCCGAGATCGCCGGGACCGCCGCCGAAGGGGCTCGCCGCCGGATCACGCCGGCGCGGTCCTCTCGAGCCACGCCTCCAGCAGTGGGAGGAAGCGCGGGTGCTCGGTGACCCAGTGCCCGCCGTCGAGCTCGGCGACCTCGCCGTCGGGCCGGCCCCGCACGTAGTCCAGCCAGCGGTCGGAGTGGAACCGCGCCGGTTTGTCGCGACCGTACACGAAGAGGACCGGCACCTCGGGCCAGTACCCCCCCAAGAGGGCGTCCCCACGCCCGGAGAGCAAGTCGCGCCACGTGGCCAGGTAGGGAAAGTTCATCAGGGCGGTGGCTTCCGCGTGACGCGGAGCGCCCCCCGTACGCGCGAAGCGCCGTGTCATCGCGTCGCCGACGCGTCCGCCGACCACGAAGGCGCCGAGCAGCCACCACTGGTACGCGACGATGAAGAGCGCCTCGCGCGTCGTCGGGGCGATGTGAGGCGCGACATCGAGACACGCCACGCGCGCGACGAGGTCCGGGTGACGATGGTGGACGGCGCAGCCCCACACCGCGCCCCAGTCGTGGAGGACCAGCGTGACGGTGCTCTCGCCGGCGACCTCGCGCACCGCCGCCGCGAGCGCGCGAACGACCTCGTCGTGGGAGTAGCCCCACCGGCGCCCCTCCGTGTCGCCGTATCCCGGGAGATCGAACCGAACGCACCGGTACCGAGCCGAGAGCGCGGTCACCGCTTCGTCCCACAGCCGGTGATCGTCGGGCCACCCCTGGATGAAGACGAGGATCTCGGCTGCGGGCGGCCCCTCGAGAATGGGCGTGAGGTGGGGGACGGGCATCGCGCCCGGAGGCTATCTCAGTCGGCGCGAGGCGTGGAGGGCGGGACCTCGCCGCGCGGGCGCGTCTCGCCGTCGGCGGCGACCGGCGGTGTCGTGGCGGCCGCGCGGAAACGACCGCCGACGTACAGGAGTGTCCGGGCTTCGCCGGGAGCGACGACGGCTTCCCCCACGCGAGCGGGGTCGTCGTCGTCGTTCACGATCCAGAGCAGCTGCCCCTCGGCCGGGGCGGGCACGACGACGTCGTTCCGCTGAGCGCCGGCGGCGGCCTCCACGACCACGACGGCTGCGGGCCGCTCCACGGCGATGCGGTCCGCGGCGCGCACCTTCGCCACGGATTCGAACACGAGCGTGCCGTCCTGCGCGACGGCCACCGAGCCTCCCGAGAACGTCGCGGCGTGGCGCCGGCCGCTGGCGGAGACCCGGAGCGCCGGCTCGTCCGACTTGCCCTCCGCGGCCACGACGGCCCCGACGCCCCCGCCCGTCTGATGCACCCGGAGCCCCGCGCTGCGGCCGTCGAGCGCGACGACGAGGAGCGGTTTGTCGCGAGTCCCGCTGGCGGAGCTGTACTCGCCGGGCCTCGAGTTCTCGAACGAGCCGCCCACCCGGCTGTAGACGACGTAGCCGTCGTTGGCCGGATTCAGGTCGGCGGCCTCGGTGGAGCAGGCCGTGGTGAGGAGCACGAGGGCGAGGATCGTCGGGCGCATCCGGGGAGCGTAGCCGCGCTCGGGCCCGGGGGCGCGCGCTTCGCGCCGGGCCGCGGTCATCGAGCCGCGCCGACCTGCCCGCTCGCGTCGATGAACAGCCGGTCGCGCTCGCGCTGGACGACGAACGATCCCTCGCGGCCCCCGCGCCGAAGGGCGTCGAGGAGCGGCTCGAGGTCGCTGCGTCGAAACGCCTCGAGCGTCCGGAGGTGCGCTTCGACCTCGGCAGCCTCGTGCCGCGCCTGGGGCCGCTCGAGCAGCGCCCGACAGAGTCTCGGCAGCGCTTCCGGCGCCGCGAGGACCAGATAGCTCTCGACCGCGGTCGCCACGTCGGGTGCGAGCCTGCGAACGCCGACGAGACGCGAGCCCCGGAGGCGCGGCGCGTGGAGCGTTGCGCTGCGCTCGCGGTGACCGAGCCGGCACGCGACATCGACGAGCGCGTCGAACGCCGCTCTCGCGCGCAGGCGGGACCGGAAGACCCCGCACCAGCGGAGCTCGAAGGGCGCCCACGCGTCCAGGTGCGTCGTGAAGCACAGGAGCGTGCGCTCGCGCGTCCGCGCGAAGCCGATGGCCGGGTAGAGGAACGAATAGCGACCCTCCACGTTGAACGGCGGCTCGAGCTCCTGGATCAGCTCGTTCTCCAGCTTCAGGGCGGCGCGCTCGCTCTCCTGGCGCCGCACCTCCAGGTGCGTCGCGTGGCGGACGAGCGCGCGCATCTTGCGATGAGCCTTGCGTCGCGAGGCGTTGCGGTACGCCGCCAGCCGGCGCCGGAGGTTCTTCGCCTTGCCCACGTAGAGGACGCGCCGCCGATCGTCCGTGAAAAGGTACACGCCCGGACCGCTCGGCAGCCCGTCGAGGCGCTCCGGCCCGAACTTCCGGTCGAAGGCGTTCACCGGTGCGACGGTAGCCGACCCGCCACCTCCGCAGAAATTCCTTGAGAGGACGTAACAGGGGCGCACCGTGAGAATCCGCGCACCGGTCGGGCGGGCCGGTCTAGCATGCGCGCGTGCTCACACCTGAACGGAGCGTTCCCTGGATGATCACCCTGTCCCTCGCTGGCGTCGCGTTGGCAGCGCCCGCCGTCGCCGAGCCGGGAAGCCCAGGCCCGGCGGCATTGCCGGCGCCCGGGTACGGGGAGAGCTCCAACCCCCTCGTCAGCAACGATCCCGAGCAGCCCGACGGGGACTGGGAGCGATTCCCCACCGCCGTTCACGTTCCGCTGGGGCTCGGACCGATGTTCCCTTTCGGCAGCATCGACAGCCGGGACACCACGTCGCTGGCGGACAACGCCGGCACGTACACGAGCTTCGAGATCGGCGTCGGGCTACGCGTGAGGCGCGTGCTCGGAGGTCTCGTGTTCGCCATCGGCGGCGCGGGCCTGGAGGGCCCCACGCGCACGGCCATCGAGAGCCTGGGGTACGACCCGGGCAGCGCGCTGCGCATCTTCGCGGGGCTCGACGGCGCGTACTATCTGGCGCGCACGGAGTCCTGGGCGCCGTGGGTCGGGGGCCGGTTCGGCTACGAGGCACTCGTCTACTCCGGCAGCCTCGGCGACAATCAGCACCTCTCGTACTCCTTCGGCGGGGTCTACTTCGCCGCGCGTGGCGGCGCCGACTGGCGCACCGCGCCGGCCTTCGGAATCGGCGCTTACGGTGAGCTCGGCCTCGGCCGAACGCTGAGCGGCACCGCCTCGGTTTCGCTGGACGACGACCCGATCACGCCGGAGAACGAGCACCGTTCGACGGAGGACGACATCGACCTGGAAGGCAGCGCGTTTCACGGCTTCGTCGGCGCGGGGATCCGGATCGTGTTCTTCCCTTGAGCATTCGGTCGGGCCCGACTCTCGCCATGTTGACACGCGACAAGCTGCGGACCTAGGAGTTGCGCCGAGAGGCCTTCGACGTGAGGAGCGCGGAAATGAGTCGATCGGTTCGGAGTGCGGTAGTGGGGATGGCTTCCGCGCTCGTGTGGGCGCTCGCCTGCAGCTCGAGCGGGAACTCGAGCGCGGGCGGGTCGGGTTCCGGGAAGGCCGACCTCGGCAGGCCGTGCGCGGCCGACGCGGACTGCACGGACGGGCTGCGCTGTGCAACGCCTCTGATCGCCGGCACCGATCGCTACTGCGCGCGCCCGTGCCAGGCCAGCGACGACTGCGCCGATCTCGCGGCGAGCAGCTACTTGATTCAGGTTCCCACGACGGTGACGCCTCAGGGCGGCGATCCGACGACCAACGCCTGGAACACGGAATACCTGGGCCGAGCAACGGCGTGCGCGCCCCTCGGGGCGGTGGACGGCGCCGCGACGTTCTGCCAGTTCGGGTGTCCTGATCTCTCTGCAGCCATCGTCGCCGACGGCACCGTGGACGGGTGCGCCTGCCTGCCCGGTTACCGCCTGAACGCGACGCAGGACGGGTGTGTCGTGGACCCCGGCGTCGAGTGCTCGATCTTCAGCTACGCGAGCCCCGACGCGCGCGAGCGTCTCGCCGGGTACGGCATACAGGTCTCCGCACCCACCTGCGACGCCTGCAACAGCAACTTCGACTTCGCCGATGCATTCGATTGCCACACCGGGCGCTTCATGTGCGAGCTCTGGACCCAGACGATGGAGGGACGCTGTGCGGAGGTGATGACCGCCGACGAGCTGTTCTCCTGCTTCGAGGCCGGAATCGCCACGAGCTGCGACTGTGATTGCCCTACGCCCGACGCGTGCGGTGCGAGTGCGTACGGTGGCTACGACTGCGCGTGCTGCACCTGCTCCACGGGCGCCGGGAAGACGCCACGACCCGTGTGCCAGAGTGGACAGGGCGGAACCGGGGGCCAGGGCGGCAGCTCCGGCAGCGGCCCAGGGGGAGCCGGCGGCGCCAGCGGAGCCGCCGGGAGC
>CAZARU010000198.1:0-10140 GCA_964487605.1 uncultured Polyangiaceae bacterium | reverse complement strand
CGTCGCACCGGCGCCCGCCGCGGCCTGGGTGCGGCCGCCGCCGCTGCCGCGTCACTCGCTCCCGCCCGCGCCTTTTGCGGCGGCACCGCTCGGCGCGGCGCCGCTCGTGGCGCCGGGAAGCGTGCCGCCCATGGCGATGTCGGACTCGTGGGCACCGCCGAGGCCGAGTCGCCCCGCGTCTCGAGCACCGTGGTTGCCGATGCTCGCGGCGGCCACGGTCGGCCTCCTGGTGTCACTCGGCGTGGCGCTGGCCAAGCGCGACGGTGGCGCCGCGCGCGGTGGCGCTGGCGTGCTCGTCGTCGCCGCCAAGGCCGGTGACCGGAGCGTCACGCGGGACGTCGCCGTCTTCGTGGACGACGTTCCGCGATGCGACGCGCTCCCTTGTCGCCTCGAGGGCGTGAGCGCCGGGGCGCACCTGGTCCGGCTCGCGGCGCACGGGTATCGCGACCACGCGCCGCTGGCGGTGCTGGTCGGCAACGACGCCAACGTGCCCGTCGTGTTCGACCTGATCCGCGACGACGCCCCTTCCGCCGCGCCGATCCGCGACGGCAGCGACGCACCTGCCGCCCCCGCATCGCCGGGTCGCGCCGCGGTCGCCCCCCGCAAGGGAGGGGGCCCGGGCCGCGCGAACGTGCTCCCCTCCCCCGCCGCGATCGCCAGCGCCACCGACGCGGCGCTCGCCACCCTCGACATCGTCGCGCCGGTGGCGTCGAGCGTCATCGTGGACGGACGCGTCGTGGGCAAGACGCCCGTCTCGGTCCGGGTGAAGCCCGGTCAGCGTACGGTGGTGCTCCTGTCGAGCGCCGGGGCGCGCCGGGTGATCCCGGTCACGGTGGTCCCTGGCGAGCAGCGCACCGTCAGCGCCGCGCCCTGAGGGTCAAGACCCGCCAGCGGTACGCGAGTACAGCAGGTCGGCCAGCGCCCCCATCACGATGGGGAACGCCGCGCTGGCGGCGACGCGGATCAGGGTGAAGCGCCATCCCATGATGGGCACCTCGAACGCCGCGATGCGGTGGATCCCGAGCAGCGCCCAGGACGACAGGAACGAGACGGTGACGCCCGCGCTGACTCCCCCGTGAAGCGCGACGGCGAGGATCGGAAAGAGCACGAAGGGGCCACCCGGCATGAGCGCGCCCGCGGCCGTCCCGATGAGCAGGCCGCGAAGGCCCGCGCTGGCACCCAGCCACTTCGCCAGCAGCTCGGTCGGGACCAGGACGGCGGCCATGCCGGCCATCATGAACGCCGGGATCAGCACGGGGCCGACCTGCAGCAGGAGCTTTCCTCCGGCGACGAGCCCTTCCTTGGCGAGACCGCGATGGTAGGCGTACGCGGTGAACACCACCGCGATCACGAGAATGGGCAGCATGGCGCTCCTTGCACCCGGACGTTCGGGCGAGGTCTCATCGGGCTCGGGGGGAGGCAACGGCCGGCATGGTGGCGGGGCTCGGCCGTTCCTCCAAGAAACCCTCCGACGACCTCGCGTGGCCCCCGAGGGGGCAGCTTCTCCGCGCGGGGCGTAGCGCCCTGCGCACGCCTGCGTGACACGGGAGTTACACCGCGCAGCTCGCGACGCGACGGTCCGCCGGACGTGGCCGCCGTACCGGCTGGGAAATCCGCGGCGCGCGACGGACCGGTCCGCGAACCCGCCGTGGCGCACTGCTTGCAGTGCATCGAGGCATGGGAGCGCGCGGGGCGTGGACGCTGGCGTTGGCGATCGCCTCCCTGGCGGCGGCGGGCGGCGAGACGTCGCCCGCCGCGGCGCAGCCCGCTGACGGCGCGACGACCATCGAGGGTCACGTCCTCGAGGTGCGCGGGGAGGACGTCACCGTGGATCTGGCGGCCAAGCGCGGCGCGAGCGACGGTGATCGCCTCGAGCTCTGGCGCCCGGTGAAGCTGCGGCACCCCGTCACCCAGAAGCTCATCGAGGACCGCTTCCGCATCGGCACGCTCCAGGTCGTCCAGGTGCAGCAGCACCTGGGCCTGGCGCGCCTCGACGGCAAGGCGATGCGCCCGCCGCTAGTAGGAGACGTCGTGCTCCTGCGGGTCGCAAAGCCCGCCCCCACGCCGGCGCCATCCGATGAGCCGCCCGTGACGCCCGCGACGGACGTTGCACCTCCCGCGCCGGCGACCGCGGCGACCGTCGAGGTCCAGCCGAGCGACGCCGACGCTCGCGCGGTGATCGAGCTCTTCGACGAGATCACCGGGGAGGACCTCGCCACCCGCGTCGCGCGGTACGACGAGTTCCTGGCGAAGCACCCGAACTCGCGCTTCGCCGACGAGCTGCGGGCGCAGCGGGCGTACGTGCTCGCCCTCGACCGCCCCGAGGCGTCGTTCTCGGCGCTCTTCGAGCGGCCGCCGGAGGCACTGGCCGGGATCCCGTTCGATCTGGCCATCCACGTCCGTGGCCCCGCGCGCGGCGCCGTGCTCCACGCGCGCAGCGCGGGCGAGGTGGCCTACCAGACCACGCCGTTCACGCCGGCGGGGCCCGGCTACTTCTCGGTGACGCTGCCCGGCCGTCGTCTGGTGCCGGGCCGCCTCGAGTACTTCGTCGAGGCCGTCGCGCCGGACGGTCTCGTGACTGGAGTCGCAGGCTCGGCGACGCGTCCGCTGCGCCTGACGGTGAATCCGGTGCCCGGGGTGACGCCGCCCCCCGACCACGACGCGGCGCTGACGCTCGCCTCCGACTACGCAGACTACAACCGCCTGCGCGGCAACGACCGAACCTGGCAAACGGAGGGGTCGTTCACCATGCGGTTCCGGGACGTGGGGATCCGCTCCGTCAGCAGCGGGTTCGGCGTGTTTCGCGGAGTCGGCGGCAGCCTGGAGGAGCTCGACGAGCTCGATCGAGCCCCACGCGCGGTGGGGCTGACGTACGGCTGGCTGGAGACGGAGTTCGGGCTGAGCAAGGTGGCAGCGCTCATTCCCCGCGCCGTGGTGGGGCTCGCCGCCGACGGCGTGACGGGCGGCGCGCAGTTCCTGATCCGCCTGGGCAACGATCGCGAGACCAACCTGCTCATCGGCGGGGAAGTCCTCGGCGGAGTCGGACTTCGCGGCATCACCCAGCTCGAGCTCGCCACGCTCCCTTCGGTGCCCATCGTGATACGGACCGAGGTGACCAACCAGCCCGCCGGAACTCGCGAAGACCTGGACTCCGTCGTCCCGCGCGAAGGCAACGCGGCGGAGGACACGGCGCTCGAGCGCAGCGAGGTCGGCGTCCGCGCGATCTTTCAGCCGGGGTACCGGCTGACGCCGAAGCTCACGGTGGCCCTGCGGCTGTCGTACCAGGGCCGAACGATCAACCACTCCGGCCCGGGCCTCGGGGGAGCCGTGTCGTACCGATGGTGACGTGGCGCACGGCAGTCGGCGCGGGAGCAGCGCTCTTGCTCTTCGGCTCGGGCGCGCTGGCCCAGGACGCAGCACCGGGCGCCGACGCGGAGCCCCCGGCGCAGGCGCGCGTCGCGGCCGAGCCGCGACCGTTCGTCTTCCACGCCCCGGTGTCCATCGCTCCCGCACACCGCGCGGTCCTGCTCTACGCGAACGTCGAGCACGCTCATCTGGTCAAGCGAGCCCTCGTCGTCTACAGGACCACGGCGAATCCCACGCTGCGCGAGGTGGTGTTCGAGCGCGCCGACCCGGGTCCGTTCGTCGCCACCATCCCCGCCGAGGACGTCCGACCGGGACACGTCGAGTACACGGTGGAGCTCGAGACGACCACCGGAGATCGGTGGTCCATCTTCGCGGCGCGCAGCCGCCTGCACTCCGTGCTCGTCCCGGACGACCTGACCGACCTTCGGGAGCGCGCGTCGGCCGAGCGCCTGGGCGGCCGCCGGTCGGTGACGTTCGCGCGCGGGGAGTACGTGAGCTTCGGCTCCAGCAGCGCCGTCGTCACCACCACCGGCGGCACCGTCCTGCGCGCCCAGCACGAGATCCGGGACCGCTACTGGCGCATCGAGGGCGGCTACGCCCATCGCCCGCTACGAGACGTGACCGAGTTCGGCGTTCGCCTCGGCGTGCTCCGCGGCGAGTCCCCGGTTCCGGACGTGGAGGACGAGGAGCAGTTCAAGGTCGGCCTCAACTACGCGTCGCCGTGGGTCACCCTTCGAGCCGCGAACTTCTTCCACCTGCGCGGAGACTTCCTCACCAGCGTGACCGAGGTCGGCTTCTCCCTGGGAGGCGGCGCGGCGATCATCGCCGGTGATCCGCTGGGCTCGCGCCTGACCGTCGGCTTCGAGTCGATTCGCGTCTTCGGCACGCGGTTCTTCAGCAGAATGGACGTCCAGCTCGGCGACACCGTCACCATCGCGCCCGTCGTGGAGGTGACGAACATGCCCCACGCCGATCGGTACGGTGTGCGCCTGCTGTCGGAGCTGCAGCTCACCACCCGCGGGGGCTTCGGCATCGCCGGACAGTTCGGCTACCAGGCCCGCGACTCCACCCGCGGAGGCGCGGGGGGCGGCGTCACGGTGAGCTACGCGTTCTGAGTCGATTCACCGCTCGGGGGCCGCGGCGCCGCGACGACCGCGCCCGCTACCCGCGCCCCCCACGCCACCGGGAGATCTCGACGGCTCACCCCGCGTCAGCTCGCGCCGGAACTGATGACTGGGCGTGACGTACTGCTTTCGCAGCATCTCCAGGAACATCCAGGTGCTCGTCGAGGTGGAGAGCATGAGCGCGAAGAAGATCAGGATCTGGTACTTGACCGCGACGACGGGGTCTACGCCGCTCAGGATCTGGCCCGTCATCATGCCGGGAAGCTGGACGAGACCGGCGACCATCAGGGCGTTGATGGTGGGGATCATCGCCGCGCGCAGGCTGCGCGCGAGGGACGGGTGCACGCTCTCGGCACCGGGGAATCCCAGGGCGAGGCGCGTCTCGATCTCGTCGCGGCGGCTCCGCATCTCCTCCTGGAATCGCTCGCCGCCGAGCGAGGCGGCGTTCATGGCGTTGCCGAGGAGCATTCCGCCCAGGGGAATGAGGTGACGCGGGTCGTACCAGGGCGAAACGCCGATGACGATCTCCGTCATGAAGAAGAGCGAGATCGACGTGCCCGTGGTCAGCGCGGCGAGCGCGAACCACCGGAGCCCGGGCAAGCGCCGCCCCAGCCGGTTCGAGGCCGTCCAGGCCGCGATCACCAGCATGAAGAGGAGCGTTCCGACCACGAGCTCCCACCGCTCGATGGCGAAGATGGCGCCGAGCGCCCACCCGATGGCCAGCAGCTGGACGGTCCCCCGGACGGCGCCCACCGCGAGGTTTCGCTCGAGGCCGAGCTGCTGCCGGCGCGAGAAGGCGAGCAGCACCAGGATGATCACGCCGGAGAGCGCGAGACGCCACCACTCGATGTCGACGATGGTCTTCACCGGGTACCGCCCTCTAGCCGGCCATCGCGCAGGGTCATCGTCCGGCCTCCGACGCGCTCGGCCAGGTCGGGCTGGTGCGTGACCACGAGCAGCGTCACCTTCTTGCGATCGCGCAGCGTCGCGAGGAGGTTCGCGAGCGTGGCGCTCGAATCGGGGTCGAGCGCCGACGTCGGCTCGTCGAGCAGCAGCACGTCGGGCTCCCGCGCGAGCGCCCTGGCGAGCGCGACGCGCTGCTTCTCGCCGCCACTGAGGCCGTCGGCGTCGCGGTCGAGGAACGACGCTTCGAGCCCCACGTCGGACAGCAGCTCCTCGAGACGCCCCGGCGCGAGCTGCGGCGTCCCGTGGGGCGCAGCCTGGAGGTTGTCCCGTACGGTCCCGTCGAACATGACGACCGTCTGCAGCACGAGCGAGACACGGCGGCGAAGCTCGAGCGGGTCCATCTCGAGCACGGACCTGCCGCGATAGAGCACCGTGCCTGCGAGCGGATCGTCGAATCGGTTGAGCGCCCTGAGCAGCGTCGACTTGCCCGACCCCGACGCGCCGACGATGACGACCGCCTCCCCTTCGGCGAGGGTGAACGTCGCGTCGCTCACGACCGGAACGGGCGCGGCGCCGGACCGGTACCCGGCCGAAAGGCCCCGGCACTCGACCACCGCGCCAGGCATCGGGGCGGTCATACCACCCGGCCGGAGGTGCGAGACACACCCACACTGGAGTGCACGACGGTCCACGACGGCGGGGGGAACGGGGCTTCACTGCGGGCACGTCGATCGGCGGAGACCGGGGCGAAATCTCCGGGGGATGGCACTGGGCTCGGCGTCGCCTGGCCCCGAGCGCACCCTGGAACGCCACCTGCAAAGCTCGGCCTGAAGAGTTCGTCGTGGCACGATCAGGGCCGCTGCGGCCCCGCGAGCGGTCGCGCGACGGGAAAGAGGAGACGAGTCGAATGAAGAAGCTTGGCTGGGTCGTGTTCCTGATGCCGGTGGTCCTCGCGGGCTGCCCGAAGCGCGAGAGCGACACGCTGACGCTCGCACAGGCCGCCCAGGCCCTGGAGGAGACGCAGATCTCCGACGAGGCCGCGAGCCTGACGTCGAGCTCGGTGGAGATCGCCACGACCTTCACCATCGGCCAGGCCGTGCGAAACGCCGCCGCGGAGGTCCGGGACTTCATCGGCTCCCAGCTCCCGTGCGCCGAGATCACGCTCGCCGACGCGACGCTGACCGTCGAGTACGGAGCCAGGCCGGGGAACTGCACCTACAAGGGGCACGAGTTCGGGGGCACCCACAGCATCACGATCGAGAAGAACGACATGGGCGACGTCGTCGTCGGTCACGTGTGGACCGACATGAACAACGGCATCGTGTCGGTGACCGGCGAGGCGACGGTGACGTGGAGCTTCGCGAACGAGTCGCGGCGCGTCCAGCATCGGCTCGAGTGGACGCGAATCCGCGACGGGCGCACGGCGACGGGCAGCGGCGACCGCACCCAGACGCTCCTCGAAGGAGGCCTGCTCGAAGGCATTCAGATCGACGGGTCACGCTCCTGGGAGGGGAGCTCGGGGCAGTGGGATCTCGCCATCGACGGCGTGCAGATGCGCTGGGTCGATCCGGTTCCCCAGGACGGGACCTACACGCTCTCGACGCCCTTCGACAAGACGCTGTCCCTGGGCTTCGATCGCGTGAACGAGGAGACCATCAAGGTGACGATCTCGAGCGGCCGGCGCTCGTTCGACTTCGACGTCAAGCGGCTGCGGTAGGGGCGCCACCGCGCCGGCGAGAGGGCGCGACGGGGAGCCCTCACGAAGGCGATCCGCCGGTTGGCCGTCGCGTTCGGCCGTCTGCCGGGTCGTTTCCGGCGAGATTCCGACGTGAACGGGGATGCCGCGTTCACACGCGCGGGTGCGGGGAAACCAACCCATCGAGGCCCCATCGGAAAGGGGCGCACCCAGAACGGAGGATTCGATGAAGGCATTGGGCTTGGCCGCAGTGGCGGCATTCACGTGGGCGTGCGGTGGACAGGACGGTTCGAGCGCGGGATCGGGCGCGGGGGGCTCCGAAGGGGGCGCGGCTGGAGCGCCCGCCACGACGACGATGACGGGCGTCGTCCGGGAGTTCCTGCCGAACGGAGGTCCCGCTGCCGAAGGCGTCGAGGTCTGCGTCCTGGATCGGGACGACATCCCGTGCACGCAGACGAGCAGGACCGGCGAGTATGGCGTCGACGGGCTGACCCAGGGCGAGCGGAGCGGGCTCACGTACGCGCGGAAGGACCTCCTGCCCGCCATCGCGCTCGCGGAGCCGGCGGAGGGGACGAACTTGATCCTGTACAACACGCAGCTCCCGACCCTCGGGATCGCCGAGGCGGTGGCGCAGGGGGGCGGCCTGACCTGGGATCCCGCGCAGCTGGGGTTCGCCGTGGTCTCCGTGGAGATCGACGTCGGCACGCCGCTCAAGGTCGCCGGCGCGTCGGTCGAGGTCGTCGCGGGAACGGCCGAAGGGGTCGTGTACTTCGACGACGGTTCGCTGCCGGACCCTTCTCTGACGGCGACTTCGAGCCGCGGACTTGCGCTCGTCGGCGCGACGCCCGCGGGAACGCTGCGGCTGCGCGTCAGGACACCGGACACGCTGTGCAAGGGGAGCCCGGTCTCGTGGCACGACGGCGACGGCGTCTTCGAGGTGCCGATCCGGGCAGGAACGATGACGCAGCTCCTGGTCCTGTGCGGCCCGCCCTGAGTTGGCCGGCGGGGCACGTGCGACGCCCGCGCGCGCTCAGGGCGTCTCCCGCGCGCCGAGGGTCGGCGCGCCGCCGCGCGCCCGCCCGAGGATGTCGTGGGACGGGCTCTCGGCGGGATCGGCAGCGCCGATGGCGGCGCTCGACCCCGAAACCGCCCCGCCCGGCGTCCCGCGTGGGCAGGGCAATCGTTCACGAACGTGATCCGCTCGGTGGGGTCGTTCGGGTCCCGCAGGTTCTGCACCCGCACGACCAGCGCGCTCGCGCCGGGCCCTTCGCGCCGAACGTAGCGCCACGCGGGCCGCGTGTCTGCCGCGGGCGCCGCTAGTACGCGATCCCCGAGTACGGGCACTTCTGCCGCAGCTCCTCCTCGTCGCACGACGACGGGGGCATGCAGTCGAACGTCTCGGGACAGCTCGAATTCTGCTCGCACCCGCAGCCGCAGGCGTTCTCGAACCCGACGGTGTTGTCGGGACACCCGAAGTCGATGACCGCGCACGTGTTCGGATCCAGGGCGACGTAGCCGCGCCACCACTCGGCCTTCGGGTCGCACGGGCAGGCCTTCTCGGTGCACGACACTCCCACCGAGGTGCACGTGCACGTGTTGCAACCGTCGAGCGACGGGAACTGCGTGCCCTTCGCGTGGTACTGGCCGGCGTACGTGCAGCCGCCGCACGCGATCGTGGTGCAGTCGATCTTGCCCGAGTCGGTGCACACGCACTCGTTGCAATCGACCATGAACCGCTCTCCGGCGATGTACGTCTCGCCGTTGAACTCGCAGAACGGACCGCAGGCGAGCCGCGTGCAGATGACCGCCCCGTCGTCCTGGCACGTGCAGTCGTTGCAGCCGTCACCGGCAGGGAACGTCGTGCCCGCGGGGTACTCCACGCCCTGGTGGACGCAGCCGTCGAGGCACGCGCGCAGGGTGCAACCGACGGAACCGTCCGCGCCGCAGCTGCAGGTGTTGCAGCCGTCACCGGCCGGGAAGCTCTCCCCCGCGTCGTAGGACGCACCGGCGTAGGAGCACGCGCCCGGATCACCGCCGCTGCCGGACGAGCCGGCGGCTCCCGACGCGCCACCCGAGCCACCGCCGCCGCTTCCCGCCGCACCTTCGCCGCCGTCGGTGGCCGAGCCCCCGCAGGCCATGGCGAGGGCAGCACCGACGATCGACGCGAACGCGCGGGCGGAGAACGACGAGACCTGGCGACGTGACGGGCGGATCATGCTTCGGCACTCCTTGTGCCACGCGGCACCGGCAGCGTGGGTGCGCGGAGCGTGGCACTCGACGTTCCTGGGGCATAGGAAGAACCATGCCAGCGGCGCGACGGCGCCGTCCGGGAGGCGTCCTCGCTGCAGCCGCGCCCCCCTACCCGAGCACACCGTCCAGCGTCGCTTCCGTCAGCACCCGCCGCGCCCAGCGCTCGATCTCTTCGGCCGTCCCGCCGCGAACCCGTCGCACCACGCCCTCCGGCAGCTCCCCGAACCGCGCCCCGAGCTGCCCGAGGAGCAGATCCACGCGGCCTTCGAGGCGTCCCTTCTCGATGCCTCGTTCGATCCCCTTCTCGATGCCTCGTTCGATCCCCTTCTCGATTCCTCGTTCGATCCCCTTCTCGATTCCTCGCTCGATCCCCTTCTCGATTCCTTGCTCGATCCCCTTCTCGATGCCCTTCTGAAATCCTTCCGCTCGCAAGATGTCGGCCCCGGTCATGAATGCTTCCTCCGCCTTCGGCCCGAGCTGCGTCGCCAGCCGGCGCAGCTGCTCGGGGTGAGTCTCGGTGGTGACGAGAGCATAGCTCACGAGCGTCCGCAGCGCCGCCACGCCGCTCGGTGCGTCCAGGATCTCCGCCAGCGCGTCGGTCCAGCGCGAGAGCTCCGCCGCGAAGTCTGCGGAGGAGCGGGAGCGGGCGAGGGAGAACAGCGTCACTCGACCCAGCGCGGTCATGGTGCGCGACCGAAGGGCCGCGTCGTCCGCGGTAGAGATGTCGTCCAGCACGATCTCGAACGAGGTCGGCCGGCAGCACGGAGCGCAGCTCGCCCTCGGCGTGCTCGGGGACCG
>CAZARU010000197.1:0-10660 GCA_964487605.1 uncultured Polyangiaceae bacterium | reverse complement strand
CATCGCGGGTGTCGTCGTCGGCCTGCTGACGCCCGCGCGTCCGTGGTACGGCGAGCGCGGGTTCCTCGCCGTCACTTCCCGGAGCCTGGAGGCGATCCGTTCGGGTGGGGGAGCGGCTCTCGGGGAGCAGCTCCATCGCATCGATGCCGCCCAGCGCGAGGCCCAGGCGCCGGTGGTGCGCTTGACCGACGCGCTCCACCCGTGGGTCGCGTTCGGCATCATGCCGATCTTCGCCCTCGCGAACGCCGGCGTGCGGCTCGACGGCATCGAGCTGCGCGGCGATTCGTCGCTCATCGGCCTGGGCGTGGTCGCCGGTCTGGTCCTGGGCAAGCCGCTGGGGATCCTGGGCGTGTCGTGGGTCGCCGTTCGCCTCGGCGTGTGCTCGCTCCCGCGCGGCGTGAGCTGGACGGGAGTGTTCGTGCTCGCGCTCGCCGCCGGCATCGGATTCACCATGGCCATCTTCGTCGCAGGCCTGGCGTTCGTCCTGCCCGCGAACCTTGCGGCGGCGAAGCTCGCCGTCCTGTGCGCATCGGCCATCGCCGGTGTTGCGGCGCTCCTCGGCGGGTTTCTGCTGCTGCCCGCCAGCTCCGTGGCAGACGTCGCGCACGTCACGGTGGACGACGCCGAGCGCTCCACCGAGTACTGAGCGCGCGATTGCTCGCGGGGCGCCCTTCGCGGTAGGTCATTCTCGTGAGCCGCCTCTCCCTGGCCGTGCTGTTCGCAGGTCCTGCCCTGGCCGCGTGCACGTCGGGTGAACGGAGCGAGGGAACGCCAGCACGTTCGCCCGCCGTGGTGGTCGTTGCCCAGTCGTCGTCGCTCACGGCGGCGGAGCCCGCCGGCACGGCGCCTGCGGTCACGGATTGCGGCGAACGCGTGGACGCGGCGCTCCTCGCGGTGGAGGCTGCCGTCGCACGTGCGCGCGGCCCCTGCGCCCACGCGGCGGACTGCGAAGCGGCGGGGTTCGAGATTGGCTGCCAGGGAACGTGCCCTGCTCCGGTCCTGCGGTCGCGCGTCCAGGCACTGCTCGCCGACGTGAAGGCCATCGACGGCGCTTCCTGTGAGGGCTTTCGCGAGCGGTGCCCTGATCGCTGGGCGACCCCGCGCTGTCTCTTCGGTCCCGTGGTGTGTCGGGATTCCACGTGCTCGTTCGACCTGCCGGTCCCGTCGCCGCCCTGACCGCGGTCCGGCCCACCGACGCGTCACCGTCAGCGCTTTGACGCCACCGCGCGTCGCGCCCGCTTGGCACGCTGCTCGCACGTCGGGCCGGCGTGAGCACCACCTCCGCCACGGGCGGTCCGACCACCATGGTCAAGGATCTCGCGGTCCCGCTCGCGATCGTCGGCATCGTCATGATGATGGTGCTGCCGCTTCCGCCTTTCCTGATCGACATGCTCTTGGCGCTCAGCCTGGCGGTGGCCATCGGGGTGTTCCTCATCGGCCTGTTCATGGAAACGCCGCTGCAGTTCAGCGCGTTTCCCGCCGTCATCCTCGTGGCGACGCTGCTGCGCCTGAGCGTCAACGTCGCGACGACCCGGCTCATCCTGCTGAACGGAGGGGAGGGGCACGGCGCCGCCGGCCAGGTGGTCGAGACGTTCGGGCGCTTCGTCATGGGCGGGAACGTGGTGGTCGGCCTGGTCGTGTTCCTCATCCTGGTGGTCATCAACTTCGTGGTGATCACCAAGGGCGCCGGCCGTGTCGCGGAGGTGGCAGCGCGTTTCGCCCTCGACGGAATGCCCGGCAAGCAGATGGCCATCGACGCCGATCTGAACGGCGGCATCATCACGTCCGAGGTCGCAAGGGATCGCCGCAGGCAGATCGAGCGCGAAGCCGACTTCTTCGGTGCCATGGACGGCGCCTCGAAGTTCGTGAAGGGGGACGCCATCGCAAGCCTCCTCATCACGGCGATCAATCTGGTCGGAGGGCTCCTGCTCGGAATGGCCGCGGGGATGGAGGTCGCGGACGCCATCGAGACGTTCTCGATCCTGTCGGTGGGTGACGCCCTCGTGTCGCAGCTTCCGGCGCTGCTCATGTCCACGGCCGCCGGCGTGGTCGTCACGCGGTCGGCCACCGGAGAGCAGCTCGGCCGTGCCCTCGAGGTGCAGCTCCTCGGGAGTCGGCGGGCCGTCGTGGCCACCGCCGGTGTTCTGACGGCCATGGCCCTGATCCCGGGGATGCCGGCGCTGCCGTTCCTGGGGCTGGCGAGCGTTCTGGGGTGGACGGCCTGGCGCGCCGACCGGGAGGCCAAGACCACCGCGGCGCTGCCCGAGCCGGAGCTGCCTGCCCCCGAGCCGGGCTCCGGACCGGACATCGACGCCGCGCTCCCCCTCGACGTCATGGCGCTGGAGGTCGGCTACGAGCTGGTCCACGCCGTCGACCCGGCCCTCGGCGGCAACCTCACGGACCGCATCGCCTCGCTCCGCAAGCAGCTCGCGCTCGAGCTCGGCGTCGTCATTCCACCGGTCCACATTCGCGACAACCTGCAGCTGCCGCCAGGTCGATATCGGTTCCTCCTGCTCGGAACCAGCATCGCGCACGGCGACACGCGCCCCGCGCGGTACCTCGCCATGGACGCCACCGGGTCGGCGCCGCCCATCGACGGAGAGGAGACGCGCGATCCGGCGTTCGGGACCCCGGCGCGCTGGGTGCACGCTCGCGACAAGGAGCTCGCCGAAGCGCTCGGCTACACGGTGGTCGACCACCCGACCATCATCGCGACCCACCTCGCGGAGATCGCGCGGCGCAACGCCCACCGAATCCTCGGGCGGACGGAGCTCCAGCACCTCTTCGACGTGTTCTCGAAGGCGCACCCCCGGCTCGTCGACGACCTGGTCCCGAACTTGCTGACGTTCGGCGACGTGCTCAGCGTGCTTCGCAACCTGCTCCGCGAAAGCGTGTCCATCCGCGACCTTCGCACCATCTTGGAGACGTTGACCGAGGTCGCCCCCCAGACACGCGACACGGAACAGCTCACGGAGATCCTCAGGCAGCGGCTCTCCCGCCAGATCACCTCGCAGTACACCGGTGTGGATCGGACGCTCGCCACGCTGGTGCTCGATCCCCGCGTCGAGGAGATGTTTCGCCGGTCGCTTCGGGAGATTGCCCAGGGCACGGGCGGCGCGCTCGATCCGGACGAGACGCAGCGCCTGGGAATCGCGCTCGAAGCGGCGGCCGCGCGGATGGAGGCGGTGGGTCGTCGTCCCTGCCTCGTCACGAGTCCCGATCTGCGGCGCTACATCCGCGCCTTCGCAGAGCGCCGCTGTCCCGGAGTCGCCGTCCTCTCGTTCCGCGAGATCGAGGCCGACGCCACCATTCGCCCCTTCGAGACCGTCGGAGGGACACCCACCCAGGCAACCGCTGCCTAGCCAGGACCGGAGAGCCCCCACCCCATGTACCAGACGTTTCGAGGAGCCGATGTCAACGACGCGCTCGCGGCCGTGCGCGCCAGCCTCGGGGAGGACGCCCTCATCCAGTCCACGCGCCACGTCACCAACGGTCGCCTCGGGGGCTTCGGGCGCAACTTCGTGGAGATCGTGGCGGCGCCGGCCCTCTCGCTCCTGCGCGCGAAGAAGCACCCCTTCTCCGCCGACATCGCCCCGGAAGGCACTCGCGAGCGGAGCGAGTCGGGTGATCCGCGCACTGGGCGGTCGCGGTGGTCGTCCCCACGCCGCCTCGACCCCGCGGCGGTCGAGGCAGAGATCGGCGCGCTGCGCCGCATGCTGGAGGAGCTCATCGCGGCGCGTCCCCCGCGTGAGCGTGCTCGAGCCCTCCTTCACGCTGCCGGGATCGAGGGCGCCCTCGCGTCCGATCTGGCCAGGGGTGCGTCGAAGACCACGGCCACGAGTCCGGCGCGCCTCCGCTCGTACCTGATGAAGCGCGTCGCCGAGCGCTTCGTGACCCGTCCCGGTCTCATCGATGGCCACGCACCGCAGATCATCTCGTGTGTCGGCGCGACCGGCGTGGGGAAGACCACGACGCTGGCCAAGCTCGCTGCGAAGGCGCAGCTCGAGGTCGGGCGCCGCGTGGGCGTGATCACGCTCGACACGTTCCGGGTGGGTGCCGTGGACCAGTGGCGGCGCTACGCGAAGCTCCTCGGCGTGCCGTTCGGCGTGGCGAAGGACCGCGCGAGCTTCCTGCCGCTCCTGGCCGAGCTCCGGGCCGACCTCGTACTGGTGGACACTGCCGGTCGTTCGCCCGCGGACCCAGAGTCGGCCAACGTTCTCGACTCGTGCCTGGCTGGCATCGACTCCCACACCGTGAACGTCCTGCTGGTGCTTCCAGCGTGGCTGCGAGCGCGCGACGCCGAGCGCACGCTCGCCGTGTACGGCGCGCCGCGACCCACGGGGCTCGTCGTCACCAAGCTCGACGAGACGCTCCACGTGGGAGGCGTACTCCACGCCGCGGCCGCGAGGTCCACGCCGTTCGTCTATCTCTGCGACGGTCCCCGGGTGCCCGAGGACATTCACGACGCCACGAGCGACCTCATCGCCGACGCCGTCCTTCCGGAGCACTCGTGAAGCTGCGCGATGGCGCCGACGAGTCGCCGAGCGTGCCTGCGCCCAGCCAGCGCGGCCGGCTCGAGGACCGTGCGCTCTACGAGCGGTACCTGCCGCTCGTTCGGCGCATCGCGATGAGAACGGTCCGTTCGTTGCCCTCCTCGATCACCATCGACGACGTCATCTCCGCGGGATGGCTCGGCATGGTGGAGGCGCTCGGTCGGCGCACCGAGACCATGCAGGAGGAGCACTTCGAGGCCTACGCGTCCTACCGGATTCGAGGCTCCATCCTCGACTACCTGCGCGGTCTCGACCCGATGTCGCGCAAGCTCCGCGGCGCCTCGCGCAAGATCACCGGGGCCATCGGCGAGCTGGTAGGTCGCTTCGGTCGCACGCCGGAGCAGGACGAGGTCGCGGAGCACCTCGGCATCACCCTCGACGAGTACCACGACCTGCTGAGCCAGATCGGTGATGCCGGCTTCGCTCGGCTCGAGCTCGGGGAGTCGAACGAGCCCTCCACCCTGGAGGCGACGCCGGAGGCCGCGACGGCCCGCAAGGAGATCGTCGACTGCGTGGCCTCGGCCATCGAAGAACTGCCCGAGCGGCTCAAGCTCGTGGTGGGGCTCTACTACCAGGAGGAATGCAGCTTTCGCCAGATTGGCGAGCTGCTGGGTGTGACCGAGTCGCGGGTGTGCCAGCTCCACTCCGAGGCCATCCACCTCATACGTGCCGTGCTCGAAGGGAAGACTTCGCGCAAGAAGCAACGCAAGTCGCGGGGCGTGGCCGCGGGGACGACCGCATGACGCGACGTCGCGCGACGGCATCGCTTCGCCCTCGCAAGTCCGCGCGCTCGCACGTCGCGCGCACGTCCGAGCACCCGCGCGAGCACCGCTTCTCGGTCGATACGCTCGACGCGCTGCGTTCGCGGCCGCTGGCGCTCGCTCCACAAGACGTCGAAGGAGCGCCCGACGAGGCACGGCACGCCAGCAGCGGCGTGTGGGCGAAGGGGAGCTCCGACCTCGCGACCTACGCCGTTCACGACGCCAAGAACGTCGCGTGCGCCCTGCGAGCCAACAGCGAATGGCTTCGAGGGGTCTGCGAGATGGAGCTGCCGCGCCCGGACGTCCTCGAGGCGCTGGGCGAGATGATGGAGGGTTGCGAGCAGCTCGTGGACCTGATGCACGAGACGTTGATGGTCCATCGTGCGATGTCGTTTCGCGTGGAACCCACACCCGTCCACCTCGCCACGCTCGTCGGGTGCGCGGCGGACCGAGTTCGTCGACGTGCGGAGTCTGCGGGCGTGCGCGTCGTCGTCGAGGGGCCCGAAGCTCTCGCGGCGCTCCTCGATCGCGCCCTCTTCTCGCGGCTCCTCGACAACCTTCTCGACAACGCCCTGCGCGTGTCTCGCGCGGACGACGAAGTTCGCGTCTGCCACGGCCAGATTGGCAGGAACGTCGTCGTGAGCGTCACCGACCAGGGCCCCGGCGTTCCTCCCGCGCAGAGGGCGCGCATCTTCGAGCTCTTCGCCCGAGGGTCCGGCGGGGGCCGCGACTCCACCGGCGTCGGGTTGGCGTTCTGCCGCGTCGTGGCCGAGGCGCACGGCGGCAACGTCTGCGTCGAGGACGCTCCCGGCCGCGGCGCGTCGTTCGTCGTCACGGTTCCGCTGTCGGACCGTCAAGACGACGGCGGCCCGCCCGACTCGGACCCCCACCGTGGCGGCGGATCATGACGATCGAGCCCGCCGGTGCGGCACACATCTCGCCTGGCACGTCCCCTGCAACCCCAGCGATCAGCCACCGGCGGGTGGCGCGTCAGAACAGGAGTCCGCGATGAAGATCACGAGCAACCGATTTGGTTCCATCGAAGCCGAGGATGGCGACGTCATCGACTTTCCCTCGGGCGTCATCGGGTTCCCGGAGGAGCAGCGCTTCGTACTGCTCCGCCACGGCGAGTCCGAGGTCATCGGCTGGCTCCAGTCCGCGGCGACGCCGGAGCTGGCGTTCCCGGTCGTTTCTGCGCACGGCCTCGCGCCGAACTACCCGGACGTCGCGGTCGGGGACGTGGCCACGCGTGCGGGGGTCGATGCGAGCGAAGAAATGGCGATCCTCGCCGTGCTGTCCGCGGGCTCCGGCGCGCCGGCGACGGTGAACCTTCTGGCTCCCATCGTCGTCAACTCCGTGACCCGCAAGGGCGCGCAGGTGATCCTGGAGGGCTCGAGGTTCTCGACCCGGGAGCTCTTCGTGTTCCCACAGCTGCTCCGCACGTCGCAGCCTCCCGCCGAGAGCGCCGTCGACGTGGCCGCGTCGGCCTGATCGGGCTCTCATCATGGACGTCATCGTTGCGGAGGGAGACGAGGCTCGGGCCGCCGCGCTGGCTGCGGTGGTCCGAGCCGAAGGGCATTCGATCCGGTTCGCGGGTTCCGCGGACGCCGTGTTTGCGGAGCGCCGATCGGCCGAGCCGGATCTGGTGCTCCTCGCGGTGGATCTTCCGGGCGCATCGGTCTTCGAGCTCTGCAGCGAGCTCCGCGCAGCGGAGACCAAGGGTAGCTACGCACCGCTCGTCGTCGTGTCCCAGACCGTGCCGGAGGAGGCCACGGTGGAGCGCGCCGTGATGGCTGGCGCCGACGACGTCATCGCGTTTCCCGCCCGTCCGACCGAGGCTCGCGCGCGGTTCGCCGCGCAGGTCCGCAACAAGCGGCGCCACGACATGCTTCCCTCCATCCTGGACGAGGCTCGCAGGCTGCAGCTCGAGGCGACGGTGGACGCGCTGACGGGGCTGTTGAACCGAAAGTCCCTGGTCGCGGCGGTGCAGGCGGCGCTGAACCGCTCCGAGCCGTTCTCGGTGCTCTTCGTGGACCTCGACAAGTTCAAGAGCATCAACGACACCTACGGGCACGGCATCGGCGACGAGGTGCTGAAGGCGACCTCGGCGGTCCTGAAGAAGGGGACCCGACACGGGGACTGTGCCGGGCGCATGGGGGGGGAGGAGTTCGTCGTGCTCCTCGCGGGGGCCGACGAGCCTCCCGCGAAGATGGTCGCCGAGCGGCTTCGCTCCATGATCGAAGCGCTCGTGTTCCCCGCCGACGGCTATCCGCCGAAGGTCACGGCGAGCCTCGGCGTCGGCGTGTTCGATCCGCTCCGGCCGGACGTCAGCGTGGATGCGATCCTGGAGCGCGCCGATCGCGCGCTCTACGACGCGAAGCACGGCGGTCGAAACCGGTGGGTCATCGCGGCGCCGTGCCAGGAGCCGGCCATCGCGCGCGTCCCCGACACCGCCGCGGCGGCATCGGCCCCGATCCAGCCTCCGGCAGAGGCCGCGCGCTCTCCGCTCGCGGCGGCGGCGCAGCCCAGCTCGTCGATCGAGACCTCCGCTCCGCGAGAGGTGTCCCCCGCGGCGCCACCGACGAGCGGTGCTGCCCCCTCGAACGGTGCCGCACCCTCGAACGGTGCTGCACCCTCGAACGGTGCTGCACCCTCGAACGGTGCTGCACCCTCGAACGGCGCCGCACCCTCGAACGGCGCCGCGCTCGACAAGCTCGAGAAGCTGGTCCTGGAGAAGCTCGCGACCGGTCGCGCGGCGCTTCCCCAGCTTCCGGCGGTCGCGGCGGAGGCCCTGTCCATCGTGAACCGGCCCGACGGCAGCATTCCCAACCTCGTCAAGCTGATCGAGAAGGACCCGCCGATCGCCACACGCCTCGTCGCGCTCGCGAACTCGGCCATCTTCTCCCGCGGGGCGTCCATCACCAGCGTGGAAGGAGCCGTCGGTCGTCTCGGGCTCGTCAACACGCGCGATCTCCTGCTGCAGGTCGTCTACGCCTCGACGATGACCGACGTGCCCAGGTTCAAGAAGGAGGTCAGTCGGTCCTTCCAGCGCAGCGTCCTGTGCGGTCTCGCGGCTCGCGCGCTGTGCAAGGCGCTCAAGGAGGCGGACGGGTACGCCTACATGGCGGGTCTGATTCACGAGATTGGCGAAGCGCGCATGTACAAGCTCCTCTCGGGACTCGGCACCGGGCTCCCCAAGGACGGTGGCGTGATCGCGGAGGTGGTCTCGCGGCACCACGAGCGCGCCGGAGCCGAGCTCGCGCAAGCATGGAACCTCCCCGAGGAGATCGTCCTCGCCGCCGGCCACCACCACTCCGATGCCACCGACCTTCCACGGCCGGTGCAGATCGTCGCCACGGCCGCCGCGCTCGTGGACGAGGTCCTGGGGGAGCCATCGTCGCCCAGCGGCGAGGCTGCGCGCCGAGTCATCGCGCTCCCGGACGACGTAGCGGAGTCCGTACGCAGCATCGTGCGCGACGCGAGTGCCGCGGCCTGACCGCGGCGCGATTCCGTCAACCGGTGGCGACGTCGATGGGGCACGGCACGCCGGTGCCCCGGAGCCCGCAGTAGCCGTCGGGGTTCTTCGAGAGGTACTGCTGATGGTAGTCCTCGGCGTAGAAGAACTCTCGCTCCGACGCGATCTCCGTCGTGATGGCCCCGAAGCCTGCGGCGTCGAGGCGGGCCTGGTACGCCTCCCTGGACGCGAGCGCTTCGGCCAGGTGATCGGCGGCGTCGCAGTAGATGGCACTCCGGTACTGCGTGCCCACGTCGTTGCCCTGTCGCATTCCCTGCGTCGGGTCATGGCTCTCCCAGAAGATGCGGAGCAGTTCCTCGAAGGGCGTCACCGACGGCTCGAACACCACCCGGACGACCTCCGTGTGGCCCGTGCGCCCGGAGCACACCTCCTCGTACGTGGGGTTCGGCGTGCTGCCTCCCGCGTAACCCGCGGCGGTCGAGTACACTCCCCCGGGTTTCCACAGCTTGCGTTCTGCGCCCCAGAAGCAGCCCATGCCGAACGTCGCGCACCGGAGCCCTGCGGGAAACGGCGGTTCGATGGGATGCCCGTTCACGTGGTGCAGGTTCGTGACGCGCATTCGGGTCGTGCGGCCGCGCAGGGCTTCTGCCGGGGACGGCACGGTGAGCTGCTTCCAGAACCCCACGTCAACCTCCGAAGTTCTGCGTCCAGTAGTGGCGAAACTTCGTGCCGTCTCGTCGCACGTAGCCGACGCCCAGCACGCTATAGCGCGGGTCCATGATGTTCAGGCAGTGGCCCGGGCTGTCCATCCACTCCTGTACGACCTGCTGCGGCGTCGTCTGACCGCCGGCGATGTTCTCACCCACGAAGCCCCCGTCGTAGCCCGATGCGATGGCGCGATCGGCCGGCGAGCGACCATCGGGGTTCTTGTGATCGAAGAAGCCTCGTGTCGCCATGTCGTCGCTGTGGCGGCGCGCCGCGCCGCGCAGGACCGAGTGGGGCTGGACCGGCCGCGCCGGGCCGAAGGCCTTGCCTCCACAGGAGCCCCCACGCGCGCGCCGTGCGTTGGTCTCCGCCAGCACCGCGTCCTCGAACGAGGTCCAGTCGGGGGGCCAGTCCGACGACGCGGGCGGCCCCGGCGGAGGCAGCGGTGAGGGGCGTGGCCCGGGCAACGGTGCTGGTGTCGTGCCGGGTGGCACGCCCGGCGGTGCGGGTGAGCCGGGTGGCGGAGCGGGACCGATTCCCGGCGGGAGGAACCCCGGGGGGATCCACTGCAGCGGCCACGGGAACGCCTGCCACTGCTCGGGCGGAGGCATCGGCGGAAGGTTCTGCAGGAGCACACCGAAGGTCGTGAGCGCAGTGCCCACGGCCGTCGCGGCCGGGTGCGGCGGTGGTCCCGCGGCCGGGTGCGGCGCACCGTACGGAGGCGGCGGGCCGTAGGGGGGTGGGGCACCCTGGGGTGGTGGCGCGCCGTAGGGCGGGGGCGCGCCGTAGCCGTGCGGTGGCGGCTGGCGCGGGTACTCGTAGTCCCGCCGCTCCTTCGCGCACGAGAGTGCCGTGGCGCCCGCAAGGAGCAGGCCGAGCGCGCGCGTCGACGCCGTCATGTTCGTCCGATGATACGCGAAACTCGGGCGGTCCATTCAGAAGGTGCCCGCGGGGCAGGGGAACGTGCCCCGCACGCCTGCATGGCGTAGGGTCGATCGCGTGCCTGCGTACATGACGCCGGAGGGCGCCAAGCGCCTCGCCCGGGAGCTGTCGGAGCTCGTCTCGCGCGAGCGGCCCCGGGTGGTTCAGGAGGTCTCGGATGCCGCGGCCCAGGGCGACCGCTCGGAGAACGCCGAGTACATCTACGGCAAGAAGCGACTGCGCGA
>CAZARU010000196.1:0-10717 GCA_964487605.1 uncultured Polyangiaceae bacterium | reverse complement strand
AAGCCGCCGTAGTCGTTCGCGCAAGCTCCGACCAGGGCCGCTACGCAGAACCAGGCCAGGCGCCGCACGGGCGGAGAATACAGGAACTCGGGCCGCCCGTGGCGGGACTCCTCTGGGGGCGGGCTCGGCGGGGCGCGAGTACGGCCGATCGGCGAATGTAGTAGCACTGTAACCCAGAAGGCCTTTATGCTGAGACTGCAATCGGGGAAGGAGGCCCACCGTGGCAGTCGAAGTTCCGTCGGTACGTATCCTCATCGTCGACGACGATCGCGCCATCTGCGACTACATGCAGACGCTGCTCGAGCGCGACGGGTTCGCGGTCAAGACGCTCAGCGATCCGACGCTCGTCGAGAACGAGGTGCGGGCGAGCGAGTACCACGTGGTCATCCTCGATCTGATGATGCCGAAGCTCGACGGCATCGAGGTGCTGCGGCGCATCCGGAGCATCGACAGCGACATCGCCGTCGTGATCTTCACGGCACATCCGAACCTCGACTCGGCGGTCGCGTCCATGAAGCTGGACGCCGTCGACTACATCAAGAAGCCCTTCAACGTGGACGAGTTTCGCGAGGTGCTCGCGCGCGTCATGAGGAAGAAGGGTCTCGCGCGCACTCCCGAGGAACAGCTCCACAAGATCATCGGCGACACCATTCGCACGCTGCGCAAGGAAAAGGAGCTCACGCTCAAGCAGATGAGCCGCCGCACGGGACTGAGCATTTCGCTCCTCTCGCAGATCGAGCGCGCCGAGTCGAGTCCGTCGATCTCCAGCCTGTACAAGATCGCCATCGCGCTCGACGCACGCATCCAGGACCTCTTCGGCAAGGCTTGACGAGCGGACGGGATCACCGCCGCGCTTGACGGTCCCGGTGGGAACGATTCATAGTCCCCGCCCTCCAGCCGAAGTAGCTCAGGTGGTTAGAGCAGGCGCTTCATAAGCGTCGTGTCGGGGGTTCAAGTCCCTCCTTCGGCACCCTGGATCGACGATTGGCGCCCCTGAGTTTGGCCATCGGCCATGGCTAGACCGGCCGGGAGCGCCCCCGGCGTCTACGCAGAGCGTTGGCAGGCTTTGCGGGCGTGGGCGTGGGCGTGAACGCCATGGGCAAGTCTCGAAGTGAGTGCGCCGCTTGCCGGCGACGCCGTCGGACTGGGACCCTGAAACCTCGCGACGCACGTTCGCGAAGGCGGCTGCGGGCTTCCCCGTTCATGGGCTCACCGCATGCATCCTTTGCGAGGGTCTCGCGCGCTTCTGAGAGTTTGTCCGGGGGTTCGCCTGGGAGCGCGGAAGCCCCCTTGGCGCTGGAGCGGCCAAGTGTACGCTCTCGCCACCGATGCGTCTCTGCGTTGCCCTACTCCTTTCGGTGGCGGCGGGGTGTGGTGGAGGGGTCCCCACCCGGCACTACGCGATCAAGGCACCCTCGGGCAGCGACTCGCCCGCGTTCCAGGTCTTCTGCGAGAACCCGAAGATCGAACGGTGCTGGGATCGCGCGGCGACCATCTGCCCGCGTGGCTACGTGGTGACTCACGCGAACGACTGCGAGACTCGGCGCAAGTCAATCGCCCTCCAGGTCGAGTGCCGAAGGTGACGTCCCCCTTCAGGCAGTGTCAGCGCCGCCGAGGTCTCTTGCCCCGGTAAGCCGCTGGAGTTCGAGCGCGAGCTCCCGGGCGGCGCGCACGTTGCCGGTGTCGAGAGCCTGTCAGATCCGACGCGGTACGCGGCGACGTCGAGGGGGAGTTCGGCCATGGCGTTTAGCCATGAGGGAGCGATCTCCGCCGCTCAGGGGAAGCGCACGAGCACGGTCGCGGTTCCGCCGGGCTTGACCACGGTGCTCTGGACCTTCCGACCGTGCTCGGGATGCACGAACACGACGGTGACGGGACCGGCCTTCACCTTCACGCCCATCTTCGGCGTGGGGCCCAGGGGCCGGCCGTTGAGGATGACGTTCGAGCTCGGCAGCGAGTTGATGTTGATCGTGCCCTGCTCGTCGGCGACCGGCGCCGGCTTCTCCGGTGGAGCCTTCTCGCCGGGCTTCGGCGCGGGACCCGGTGCAACTTCCGGCGGCGCGCCCACGGCAACCATGTCGATGACGAGCGTCTTCTCCGCCTCGTTGGCGTCGAACGTCACCGCGCGCTTGAAATCCTGGAACCCCTTCTTGGTCGCGAGCAGCTCGTACGGCTTGTCCGTCTTGATGCCGACCGTCATCGGCAAGCGGTCGAGACGCCGCTTCTCGGAGCCGCTCACGAGGTAGACCTCGGCTCCGTCCGCGTTGCGGCCCGCCTTCACCCTCGCGGCTCCACGCACGACCTTCAGTGAAAGATCCAGGGTCTGGACCTCGTCCGCGCGAACCGTGATGCGCTGCTCGTGGGGCTCGAACGCGTCGTTTCCGGCGACCCGTATCGTGTGTTCGCCGGGCGAAAGGTCTGCAGCCGTTGCGGGGAGCTCCCCCTTGTCGGCGCCGTCGACGGAGAGGCGAAGGCCCTTGGCGCCACCCGCGGTGACGCGCACCCCGGTCCCCGCAGTCGCGGCACCGAGGGCGAGGTTCGTGACGGACTCGGACCCGCCCCGGACCGACACCGCCTGCGGCGCCGTCGAACGAAAACCGACCGCGATCGCCGTGACGATGTGCGTCCCCGCGCTGAGCCCCTCGACGCGGCACGGCGAGGCCTCACAACGCTTCTGGCCGTCGACGAAGACGTCGACCTTCGCGACCGCCTGCTGGTCCGGACCGGCGACGGTGATCACCAGGGCGCCGTCTCGCGGCATCACCAGGTAGACGATCAGGGCGACCAGTCCGACGATGACGAGCGCGCCGATCGCGATCACGCCGCCGCTGGTCTTCGCCGGTGGTGGTGGGAGCGACGGAACCGGCCCGGAGTGCGAAGCGGGGACGACCGACGGTGGAGGGATGGAAGGCGGAGGAACGGAGGGACGGACTGCTGCGACGGGAGGTGGCGCGGTGTGCAGCCCGCCGGAGTCGCGCAGCCCCTGCTTCGCGAGCGTCGCGGTGTCCTCCTCGTCGTCGTCCCAGTCGGGCGCGATGGCCGGCGGAGCAGGTGGCGGACGAGACACGGAAGGAGGAGGAGGCGGCGCCTTGGACGTCGGGCCAGAGCCGCTCGACGGAGGTGCAGGCGCGCGGGACGCGGGACCGGCACCGCTCGACGGCGGCGGCAATGCCTTCGAGGGGGGAGGCGGGGCCGCGGAGCTGGTCCCACTCGACGTCGGCGCTGCAGGCACCAGCGCGGCCGCGAGCCCGGTGGGCGGAGGCGGAGGGCGACGCGAGGCGGGACCCGAAGCTGGCGGGGGTGTCGACGCTCGCGCGCGCCGCTTCGCGGGGAGGCCGTCGAAAACGTCCAGACCGCTCGTCATTTGCGGTCGCGCGCCGTCATCCGCCTCGGGAGCGACCGGCTTGGCGTCTGCGGCCGCCGCGCTCTCGGCGGCGGGCGCGGTGCTCTGCTCCTCGCCATCCTTGCGATCGGGCGTTGCAGCCATCGACTTCCTATCACTCCTCGCGATCGCGGCGGCCCGGCCACGGGCCGCTCGGGGTGCCTTCGTTATCACCTTTTGAAATTGGAGGCGACAACGCTCCGCTCGTCGGGTTCAGGCAACGCGCAGCGTCACCGTGGGGTCGCGAACGGCGGGAGAAACAGGCCTCGCGCCGCTCCGGGCCGGGCACTAGGAAGGGCGCCGTGACCGCACCTGCGCCGACCGACCCGCCCCGAGGGCCCGCGCGGCAAGACGAGCGCTGGGTCGTGGAGGGGCCCGTCGGCCGCACGCTGCTCGGAATGGCGGCGCCCATGGCCGTGGGCATCGCGGCCATCGTCGCCTTCGGCGTCGTGGACACGTACTTCGTCGGGCTGCTCGGCGACCGAGAGCTGGCGGCCATGGGGTACGTCTTCCCGGTCGTCTTCGCCGTGATGAGTCTGGCGATCGGCCTCGGCATCGGGGCCACTTCCGTCATAGCGCGGGCCATCGGGGCAGAGGACCGAGAGCGCATGCGACGCGTCACGACCGACGCCCTCGTCCTCGGAGTGATCGTGGTCGTGCTCGTGGCCGCCATCGGCGTCCTGACCCTGCGGCCCCTGTTCCGGGCGATGGGAGCGCCGGAGAACCTCCTGGGGCTCATCGAGCAGTACATGATCCCCTGGTACGCGGGGGTCGGCATGCTGGTGGTGCCCATGATCGGCAACGCGGCGATCCGCGCCACCGGCGACACGAAGACGCCCAGTGTGGTCATGATCTTCGCCGGCCTGCTCAACGCCGTCCTCGATCCGATCCTCATCTTCGGCTGGGGTCCGTTTCCGCGACTCGAGCTGCGGGGTGCGGCGATTGCCACGGTGATGGCGTGGGCGCTGACGCTGGTCGCGGCGCTCTGGATGCTCGGCGTTCGCGAGCGCATGATCACGCTCGAGCGTCCACACGTTCGCGAGGTGCTCCGATCGTGGAGCGACGTGCTGCGAATCGGCGTCCCGGCGGCCGCCACGAACGTGCTCGTACCGCTCGCGGGTGGCGTCGTCACGCGGATCGTCTCCGGATTCGGCTCGCGCGCGGTCGCTGGCTACGGCGTGGCAACCCGCCTCGAATCGCTCTGCATGGTGGCGATCCTCGGGCTCTCGACGGCGGCGACCGCGTTCGTGGCGCAGAACTACGGGGCCGGCCGCTGGGGGCGGGTGCGCGAGGCGCTGGTGGTGGGCGTGAAGGCGAACCTGGTCTGGTCCACCGCGGTGGCGGCGGTGATGGCGATCGTCGCCGTACCCGTGGCGCGCTTCTTCAGCACCGATCCCGACGTCGTCGACGCCACGGCGACGTACCTGCGGGTCGTGCCGATCACCTACGGCCTTCTCGGGTCCTCCATGCTGGTCAACTCGGTCCTCAACGGTACGAACCAGCCGGCGCCCTCGGCCATCGTGATCGTCGTTCGCCTGTTCGTCTTCGTGGTGCCCCTGGCGTGGGTAGGCTCTCGATGGGCCGGCGTGACGGGTGCATTCGTCGGGGTCGCCGCCGGGAACGCCCTCACCGGGATCACGTCCGTCGCCTGGCTCTCGTCGTCTCTCGTGGCGCGAGAGCGCGAGGCCGCCCCCTCACGCCAGTGAGAGGCGGCGGCGACGGCGGCGAGCGGCGGCGACCAGGAGGCCGGCGAGTCCGAGCGCACCGAGAGGAGTGCCGGAGCGCGCCGGCACCGTGCAGTCACAGCCACCGCGTGCCGCCTTCGAGCTCGACTTCGGCTCGCCGGTGACCTCGGGGATCACGCAGCGCCCGTCCGCGTCGATCTCCATGGGCTGGGCGGCTCCCAGGGGCTTGCCCTGTTCGAGGGGTACGCTCGCGTTGCCGGTGTTGCGGTTGTCGTGGTGGAAGCTCTCCCAGGCGATCGTCCCGTCCGACGTCCCCTTCGTGTGCCACGCGTAGAGCCAGCCGGCCCGCGTGGGCACGACGACCTCGAGCGTGGAGTCGCCGTCGATGTCCCCGACGGCGGTCGTCCCGATGATCCACTGACCGGTGAACTTGGGGAACCCCTCGGGCTCTCGGCCACACACGTCCGCGGCGTGGACGTAGTAGCCGCCCGATCCCGTGATGACCTCCGGGTAGCCATCCGCGTTCAGATCCGCGATGGCCTGGTTGTTGAAGAACGTGAAGTCCTCCAGGATGACCGGGCTCCCCGGCATCATGCCGCCGGTCCTGCCGTTCCACATGGACAGCATCTGCTGGGAGATGCCGCCCCGCACGCCCGCGGACAGCAGGTTCTGGGCGACCGTCAGGGACGCACCGGACGCGGTGATGTCGAGCTGTCCGTCCTGGTCGAGATCCCCCAGCGCCGGCTGGGCGAACAAGGGGAACATCACGTCCGGCGTCTGCGCCTTGGACTGCGTGCCGAAGACCCCCGTCGGCTCCAGGCCACGGGTGGGGTTCCCGTCGAAGTCGAGGCGCTCGGGCATGGCATTCGTCGGCGTGGAGCCCAAGAACCGCTGCGTGCCGGGATCGCCCGGGACGATGAGCGGCGCCGACGCGTTGCCGTGCATCACGGCTTCGAGCTTTCCGTCGCCGTTCATGTCACCGACGACCGGGGAGTTGGGTACGCCCTCGGCGACCAGCGGGAAGACGTTGAAGGACGTCATGGTGACCGGCCAGTTGTCGAAGTAGGCCTTGGGCGCGCGCGTGCCCCTGCCGTCCACCAGGTAGAAGCCGCCGGATCCTTGCCCCTTGCCCAGACGCTCGTTCGACCCGACCAGCACGTCCGGGATGCCGTCGTCGTTGAAGTCCCCCACCGCGGGCGTCGTCATGATGCGGTTGTATTCCGTGTCGACGAGCGTCGGATGATGGATGCGCACCGGCCATCCGTCGAGCGGCGTGCCGTCGGAGCGCAGGATGTGTACGAACCCGTCGAACGCGGCCTGCACGATCTCGAGTGCCCCGTCACCGTCCATGTCCTCGAGCACCGGGCTGGCGAAGGCGCCTCGCGCGATGCGGTACCGGGTGTCCATGCAGAGCGCCGGCCGGGGCGCATCGTCGAGAGGACACGAGGGGACCCGCGGGAGCCCCACGGGGAACCCCGGGAGCAGCGCACCGTCGTTTCCGACGGCGAAGATCGTCCCCTCGTAGGACGTCACGACGATGTCCAGCCGTCCGTCGCCGTCGAGATCGGCGATGGCCGGCGAGGAGACGATCGTCTCGCGAGCGGAGGCAGGATCGACGCCGCCAGCCGCCGAAAAGGCGTTCGACTGGGAGTAGTCGGCGCTGCCAGCCGCGCCGTCGAGGCCGTCTACCCTCTTCGTGCGGAACGGGAAGCCCACGACGGACTCGGGGCGGCCCGTCGCGACCGACAGGACGTGAACTTCACCGTCCGCCGACGCGGACACCACGTCCCGAATGCCATCGCCGTCGATGTCGGCGAGCTTGGGGCTCGATTCACCCGAACCGCCCAAGTACACCGGGAATCCGTCCACGAGGTCGGGATCCTCGTGAACGTAGTAGGCGCGGCGGAGCTCGCCCGTGACGTCGCCGATGGAACCGCCGTAGTGGGCGGTCGCGCGGATGCGGACGGTGATCGTGAAGTCGTTCTCCCCGAGCTGACTGTCGGGGTCCCGCTCGTGACCGACGTCCAGGCCCCGCACGTCGAGCTCGGCGAGCGGTTCACCGTCGGCGCCACTGACCACGCTGCTGGCGACGTTCGAGAGCTCCGTGATGGTCTGGAAAGCGTCGTCGAGAGGCTGCACGCCGGGCGCCCACTCCACGACGTAGTCGTAGGAGTTGGCGCGCTTCGCGGACACGGTCCCGAGAATCGGCGTGGGGCCCGACACGCGGTCCGCGTGGATGACCTCGAACCAGTAGGGGCGCACGACGTCCACGTCCGGGGGAATCGCACCGGCGAGGATGGCCTCCACGGCAGAGTTGGCGTTGACCCTGCCGTAGCCGAAGCGCTGGTCGAACCCGGGCTGGGAGTGGAAGTACGGCGATTCGCCGAAGCCCGATCCGGCGACGTCGATGTCGTCGGCGGTCCCGAGGAACACCTGCATGGCTTCACCGGCGGTGAGCGGCGGCGTCATCCCGGCGTCGCGGCTGGCCGAGAAGAGCAGCCCGCTGATCCCCGACGTTCGGCCCACCGCCTCGCTGGAACAACCCGTGCCGGACGCAGACAGGAAGTTCTGCGCGCCGAAGTTCGTGCACGTGTTGAAGTGCAAGAAGCTCTGCGCCGTGGTGCTCTGCTGATCCACGCCGTGCATCGTGATGGCGTGAACCGGCATCGTGTGGTTCGCCGCGGCCGGCACGTTGTGGTGGCGGGAGTTCTCGTCCGCCATGCTCGCCACGACCAGCGTTCCGCGAGCCCACGCGTAGTCGAGCGCGGACTGGGCGAACGACGACATGTTGATCGTCCCGAGCGCCTCCTGGACGACCTTCGCGCCGCTGTCCGTGGCGAAGATCACTCCCTGGGCGAAGTCCTGGACGTTGGCGATGAAGCTGTCGCCGACGCGGACGGGTAGGAACCGGCACCCGGGGCAGCCGCCGATGCCGGAGATTCCGTTGTTGGCGGCTCCCGTGGAGTCGTTGGCCTCACCCGTTCCGTGGCCGTAGCGCGTGTCGTCGTACGCGTCGTTGTCGTCCTTGAAGAAGTCCCAGCCGGACACGTCGTCCACGTAGCCGTTGTTGTCGTCGTCGATGCCGTCCGACACGATGAGCGTGCCCGCCGCGGTCCGCATGATCACGAGGTCGCCGGCGTCGAAGACGCCGTTGCGGTTCGCGTCGCCGAGCGGACGGCCGTCGGTCGCCGGCGGCTCCAGCCAGACCGAGTCGGCCCAGTCGGAAATCGACGCGATCCCGTCGCCGTTGCAGTCGAACCCGGCGACGGAGCCCGTCCCTCCGCAGGGCGAGCCGTCGGCCTGCGTGGGCTGGTGGGTCGTGAGCTCCCCGAGGTTCAGGTACGCCCGATCGAGCAGATCTGCGCTGTCCCAGTTGATGCCCGAGTCGAGGACCGCGATGAGCACGTCGTCACGACCCGTCGTGTGGCGCCACGCCAGATCGACGCTCATCCCCGAAGCGGTCTCCTCCGGCCGGAGCGCAGGCGCACCGGGCGATCGATCGGGGATGAACGAGTACCACTGCCAGAGCCCCGAGGTGCGATCCCGCGGCTGGACGGCCGTCGCGTAGCCGTACTCCGGGTCGTTCGGCCAGTTCGCAGGATCCTTCAGGTCGGCGGAAGTGGCGGACCTGGGAGGCGGCCAGGCGGCGCGCGCGGGGCGCGGCGCTTCGGTGGCGAGGGTGAGCAGCGTGCTTCCCGCCACGACGGCGGCCAGAGGGCGAAGTCTGAGCTGGACGGGCATGGGTTACCGGACGCTCCCCTCCCCGATTCGTGGAGGAGCCTAGCACGGCGCTCCGCCCACCGACCTGTTAGGCTCGAGGGTTCGATGCCCGACGAGCCGCGCTCGGACGACGAGGGAGCCCACCCTGGGTCCGAGTCGCCGTCGTCGCGGCCGGAGGGAGAGCTCCGGAGGGCGCGAAGGCTCGAGGGGTCACACCTCGGCGGCCGCTACGAGCTCCTGCGGTGTTCGGGCTCGACGGCACACGCGCTCCTCTTCGCGGCGCGCGACCTCGAACGCGGCAGTGGCGTTCTGGTCCACGCATTCCACGCCTACCTGACCGAGGTTCCCGGCTCGGCGGAGCGACTGCCCGCCGCGATGGAGACGGCTCGCGCGTTCACGAGCGCCAGCGCCGTGGCCGTCCTCGACCACGGCCTGGAGCGCGTCGAAGGGGAGTGGATCGCCTATCAGGTCGCGAAGCCGCACCCGACGTCGGTGCTCGCGGACGTGCTCCATCGAGACGGCTTGTTCACGCTCGACGCCTCGCTCGCGGTCGTCGTTTCGGTGCTGGAAGCGTTGAAGGATGCGCACGCGATGGGGACGACCCACGGAGCGCTGTCCGCGACCTCCGTGTTCGTCGACGCGAACTCCCCGACCCTCGACGCGCGCCTCGGTGACTTCGGAGTCGGCCGCCTCGCGCACGACGCGTGCTCGCCCGCCGGCTACGGTCCCATCGCCGGCTCGCTCGCGATGGCCGCCCCGGAGATCGACGGCGGCGGGACGCCGTCGGTGGCATCGGACCTGTACTCGGCTGCGGCGCTGCTCTACGAGCTCCTCACGGGCGCGCCTCCGTTCGTGTCGTGGTCACCGGCGCGCCTCGCCCGGCTGCGCGCGAGCGTCGCCGCGGTGCCGCCATCGAAGCGAGTGCCGGAGCGGGGGATAGGTGCGGCGACGGAACGCGCCGTGCTCCGTGCCCTCGCCCCGGATCCCGCGGCTCGGTTCGAGTCCGCAGCCGCGATGATCGAGGCGCTCCAGAACGCTCGCGAGATCGACGCGAGCCGGTCGACGGCGGCGGACGAAGCGGGCTGGGAGGTGGACGCGCCCATCACGTTCGGGCGAGACCGCGAACGCGAGTCGATCGCCGGGCTGGTTCGGGACGCCGTGGAGACGGGGCGCGGCCATGCCGTGTTCGTGCTGGGGCCGGCCGGATCGGGCAAGACGCGCCTGGCGGATGGCGTCGCATTCGACGTCGTCTCGGGCGCCTGTCAGGTCGTGCGCGTCGACGGTCGGGCGGGCACCGGGGAGGCGTTTGGACCCTTCGTCGAGATGCTGCGCGCGGCGCTGGCGGTCCCGCGAGGTTCGGGTCGAAACGCTCTGGAGGCGGCCAGAGTTCGCCTCGCGACGGTGGGAGTCTCCGGCCACGACGCCGACCGCGTGCTCGACCTGCTGGCGGCACGCGCGGCGCCCCACGCGTTCGACGCGAGCCGTGCCCACCGCGAGTCCGGTGCGGCGCTCACCGGCACGCTCCGCGCAGTCCTCGGGCGACGCCCCGCGCTGCTCGTCATCGACGACGCCGACGCCCTCGAGCCCGCCGCGCGACGCCTGGCGGCAGACCTGCTCGCGGCGGCGGCGACCCGACGCCTGACCGTGATCATCTCCGCGCGCTACGATCCGTGGCCGGAGTGGCAGCCGCGACACGCGCGCCGGATCCAGCTCGAGCACCTCGAAGCGAGCACGCTGGCCGAGATCGCCGAGGCCGAGGTGGAGGCGCTCGGAAGGCCGCCGGACGCCGTGCTGGCCTCCGCCGCCGCAGAGGGCGCCCAGGGCCTGCCGTGGCTCGCCGCGCTGCGCGCGCGCGCCGCGGCGCTGGGCGGCGTCGCGGCCCTGGAAACGTGCACGACGCCTGGCGACCTCGACCGCGTGGTCCTGGACG
>CAZARU010000195.1:0-10729 GCA_964487605.1 uncultured Polyangiaceae bacterium | reverse complement strand
GGCACGGCGGGCGCGGGCGGAACCGCGGGCACCGGACCGGGCGGCGCGGGCGGGATGGGCGGCGCCGGTGGCGGAACGGTCGCCTGCGAAGGCTCCACGTGCAACCTCGGTGCGGGCGAGCGCTGCTGCGTGCGCACCCCGGGCACGGACTCGTGCTTCGTGCCGGGTGCCGGTCAGAGCTGCGGCTGCGGGTTCTGCATCTCCGTGACGAGCGAGTGCGACGGCCCGTCAGACTGCCCGCCCGGGGAGCTGTGCTGCGCCAGCTTCGACGGCATCGGCTGCTCGAGTTCCTGCGGCGGAAACGCCCTGGAGGTCTGCAACCCGTCCGACCCGATCCCGTGCCGCAACGGGGGGACCTGCCAGTCCCAGTCCCTCCTTCCGCCGGGCTACCGGGGATGCAGCTGAGCGCGACGCCACGATGACCTCGAACGAAGAGCGCCGCTCCGACTTCATCCGCGAGATCGTCCAGGCGGACCTCCGATCGGGCAGGCACACGCAGGTCGTGACGCGCTTTCCGCCCGAGCCGAACGGGTATCTCCACATTGGCCACGCGAAGTCCATCTGCCTGAACTTCGGGCTGGCGCTGGAGTTCGGTGGACGTTGTCACCTGCGCATGGACGACACGGACCCGACGAAGGAGAGCGTGGATTACGTCGAGGCGATCAAGAACGACGTGCGCTGGCTCGGCTTCGATTGGGGCGAGAACCTCTTCTACGCGTCCGACTACTTCGGCAAGCTGTACGAGCACGCCGAGCGCCTCATCGTGGACGGGAAGGCGTACGTGGACAGCTCGTCCGGGCAGGAGGTCCGGCGCCAGCGCGGCACGGTCACGGAAGCCGGACAGGCCAGCGAGTTTCGCGAGCGCTCACCCGAGGAGAACCTGGAGCTCTTTCGCCGGATGAGAGCCGGCGAGTTTCCGGACGGCGCGCACGTGCTTCGCGCGAAGATCGATCTCGCCTCGCCGAACATGAAGATGCGCGATCCCCCCATCTACAGGATCCGACACGTCCGCCACTACCGGCAGGGCGACGCCTGGTGCATCTACCCACTGTACGATTTCGCCCATGGCCTTTCGGACGAACTCGAAGGCGTGACGCACTCCATCTGCACCCTGGAGTTCGAGAACAACCGCGAACTCTACGACTGGTTCATCGAGAACACTGGGGTGGCGCACAAGCCGGCACAGACCGAGTTTGCCCGCCTGAACTTGAACTACACCGTTCTGAGCAAGCGCAAGCTCGTGGCTCTGGTCGAGGGCGGTCACGTCGCCGGCTGGGACGACCCGCGAATGCCCACGATCGCGGGACTGCGGCGAAGGGGTTACACCGCCGAGGCGCTCCGCACGTTCTGCGATCGGATCGGCGTGGCCAAGAACAACAGCACCGTGGACGTCGCGCTCCTCGAGCACACGCTTCGAGAAGATCTCAACGCGAAGGCACCGCGCGTCCTGGGCGTGCTCGATCCGCTCGAGGTGGAGATCACGACGCTCCCGGTCGACCACGAGGAGTCCTTCGACGCGCCGAGCTTCCCGGCTGACGTCGGCGGAGCAGGCTCGCGCTCACTGCCCTTCTCGCGATCCCTCTGGATCGAGCGGGACGACTACCGTGACGAGCCGCCCCAGGGCTGGCACCGCCTCGCGCCGGGCCGCGAGGTCCGCCTCCGGCACGCCTACGTGATCCGCTGCGACGACGTGGTGCGGGGAGACGACGGCCGCGTTCGGACGCTGCGCTGCTCGCACGATCCGACGAGCCGCGACTCCGCCCCCCGGGACGGCCGCAAGATTGCCGGGACGATCCACTGGGTGTCGAAGCCCCACGCGGTGCGCGCCGAGGTGCGCCTGTACGATCGTCTGTTCGTGGACGAGAACCCGGGCGCCCTCGAGGACTTTCGCACGGGACTGAACCCGAGCTCGCTCACCACGGTACCCGCGGCCCTGGTCGAACCCAGCCTGCGCGGTGCCGCCAGTGGCCAGCGCTTTCAGCTCGAGCGGTTGGGGTTCTTCGTCGTCGATCCGGATACGACGCCGGATCGACTCGTGCTGAACCGCACGGTCACGCTCCGCGACTCCTGGGCGAAGGCCGAACGACGCGCCGACCCGAGCACCGCCGCGTCGGCGGACGGACCTAGGGGGCCTGCCCGCGGAGCCGAGAGCCGCGACGCGAAGCCGGCTGCGCGAGCGCCGCTGGGCGAGCCGGCACGGAGGCTCGTGGACGCGTTCGGCCTGTCCGGTGAACAGGCGCGGACCATTGCCGGCGATCCCGCGCTGTCGGAACTCTTCGAACAGGCCCGCACGCTCCACGACAACGCCAAGGGCCTCGCCACGTGGATCGCGGGAGACGTCGCCCGGGCCGCCAAGTCGGGAGCGGGCCTGCGCTTCGGCGCGAATCACGTCGCCGAGCTGGTCCGTCTGATGGACCAGGGAGCCGTGACGGCGCGCGCGGCGAAGGACGTGTTCGCGGAGATGGAGCGTTCAGGGGAGGCTCCGGCGACGCTCGTCGCACGCCTGGACCTGAGCCCGGTCCTCGACGAAGCCGCGCTCGAGCGCGTCGTCGAGGAGGTGCTGGCCGCGGACCCGACCGCCGTGGAGCGCTACCGTGCGGGCAACCCGAAGGTCTTCGGCGCCTTCATCGGCATGGTGATGCGCAAGACCGGCGGCCGCGCCGATCCGAAGCTCGTCGGCGAGCTCGTGAAGAAGAAGCTCGGCTGAGGCGGGCCGGGCCCGGTGTCACAGGGTGGCGCCGAGCACCGGCGCCCTCAGCTCGGTCACCGGCGTTCCACCCACGCCGCGCGAGGTGGCGCCGGCGCGAACCTCCAGGGCGGGAACGCCGAGGCTCCAGCGTCCCTGCGCGTGATGCACGAGCGCCGACTGCGCCAGTCCGCGCTCGGCCTTCGGCGCATGCGCTTGCCCGACCCAGATGGCCGTGGGTAGTACCAGGGCGAGCCCCGTCGCGAGGAGGTACAGCGACACGTCCCGGACCGCCTCGCGCTCGAGGCGGTGACCCACGTACCCCCCGAGTCCGACGCCGACGGTCGTGCCCACCGCGTAGGCCCACCAGGGCTTCACGCCCGCGAGCGACTGCGCGACGAGGACGACCTCACCTCCCACGAGTGCCCCCCCCACGGTGCCCGAAGCGGGCGGAGGCGGCTCGTCGGCGAGGGAGGGCTCGGCGACCAGCAGGCCCACGGCGAGCACGCCGGCGCCGACCCGGCGACGGCTACTCGGCCGCATCATCGGCCGCGCGGGCGGGATCGGTGACCGGGACCAGCGCCCCGTAGCCGTGCGCGCGCACGTAGTTGATGTGCACGCCGCGACAGACGGCGTCATGCACGCAGGACGAGCAACGCCGGCTCTTGGTGAGGTACCGGTCGGCGACGTAGCGCTCCGTGTAGCGCGGCATGGCGATCCGAGCGTCCGGGCCGAGCATGCCGCCGTCCAGACGCGAAGCGATGCGCTCGGGTTCGCGACCGCCCAGGCACGCGGGGACGTCCGCCGTCCGAACGTGTGCGGGAAGCGTGGCGCAGAACGCCGCGAGATCGGGGACGTCGTTGCGACGGTTGAGGGTGACGCGGTCGTACCGTGGCTGTGCCACGACCACGCGCGATGGGACCGTCTCGAGGGCGGCCAGCGCCCCGGCGAGCGCGCGATCCAGGTACACGGCGACGTCGAAGTCGCCGTCCATGGCGAGCAGCCGCTCGAGCTCCTCCGGCGTTCGCACCCAGCACCGCTCCACCCGCTTGCCGGCGAACGTCCCTTCCGCGGCGACATGCTCGGAGAAGTCGGCGTAGCCCGGCAGGTCGAGCCAGACCGAATCCGCGGTCGCGCGCTCGGCGAGGGAACGCGCGGTGGCCCAGTCGCCGGCGACGACGTGGACGACCCGCGCCGGCGGCAAGGAGCCGGCGACGGGGGCCGGCTCCTCGAGACGCAGCACCTCCACGCGCTCGGCGCGGCGCTCGTCCAGCGCCTCGTCGAGCGTGTCGCACAGTTGCTGCAGGTAACAGTACTTGCAGCGATCGGGCTCACGGCACTGCAGCTTCTCGCCGACCGAGAGGTAGCGGTCGAACTCCTCGCGACGCCCGCGCACCTCGTCGTTCATCTTGTACGGATCCTGGATCAGATCCTCGAACCCCTCCGCGTACGGCGGCGGAAATCGGTTGAGCCAGATGTGGAGGTCCGGTCGGCGCGAGTACTCGAACGCCTTCCGAAGCGCCTCCTCGTTGCCCTCCAGATCGTAGAAGAGGTGCTCGCGCGCGGGGCCCCAGGCGTTGCCGAACGGAATGATGTGCAGGAGGTCGAACTCCTTCACCCCCCATCCGATGAAGGTCTCCAGCATTTCGGGGAGATGCTTCACGTTCTGCTTGTTGATGACGATGTCGACGTTGACGATGAACCGACCCGAAGCGAGCGCGGCCTTCAGCCCCGCGGTCTCCTGGACGAATGCCCCGGGTGTTCCGACGAGGGCGTCGTGGAGCTTGGCCGTGTGCCCATGCACGCTGAAGGTGATCTCGTGCAGGCCGTTCTCCGCGGCCTGTTCGAGGAACTCCGGGTACGCGAACATGCGCCCGTTCGTCACGGTCTGGACCTTGCGATACCCTGCCTTTCGCCCGAGCTTCACGAAGTCGAGGAAGTTGGGGTGCATGGTCGGCTCGCCGCCGCTGAGGATCAGGCGCTCGCACCCCTTCTTGCGTCCTTCGACGATCTGCACCTTCACGTCCATGTTGCTGCGCATGGTTCCGTTGTGTGCCAGCGTGTCGAGACAAAACGTGCAGTGATTGTTGCAGTCGTACGACAGACGAACCCAGTTGCGCTTCTCGTGCGCCGCGTCCTCGTGGCTCTGCACCTTCCCGAGTTCACCGTCGGCCGAGACGAGGGACCCGATGGCGTCCGCTTCCTGGGCCGAGCTCACTCGGAGAGCCTCTCGAACCGAACCCACCACTGATTGCAGGTCTCCGGGCCGACGTCCGCAGCGTCCACGACGCGCAGCTCGCCGCCGGGCGCCCGCGCGATCGCATCTGCCGCCGAGTCGTTGCGGTAGTGCTCGAACGCAGCCGGCCCGCCCTCTGCGCGGAGCGCCTGCTCACGAGACCGAATCAACCCGAACGCCACGTTGTCCACGAGCAGGAGCGTCCCGCCGGGCGAGAGGACACGCGCAGCGAGCTCGAGCTCCCTTTCGGGAGACGGAAGGTGATTGAAGCTGCGCAAGAACACCACGTGATCGAACCGCGCGCCCGGCTCTTCCCGAGCCAGCGTCTGCAGGGTCCCGACATGATAGCGCGCCCAAGGGTAGCGTGACGCAAGGAGCGCCACACGCGCGGCGTCAGGGTCGAGTCCGAGGTAGGTCAGCGAGCCCTGGCGGGCCTTTTCGGCGAGAACCGCGGCGTAAGGCCCCTCTCCGCAGCCCACGTCCAGAACCGAGCCCTCCAGGGACTCGAGCAGGAGCCGGACCTGCCGGTCCGCCTCCGCGAACCCCGGCCCGCCAGCGGCCACCCAGCAGGCGCCGCACTCCGCGCGGCGGTCACACGTGACGCACTCGCGCGAGATGCGCAGTCTTCGCAGGTCCACCGCGAAATCGTCCGGCGCGAGCTTGGTCGAGACGTCCAGGTACACCTGGTGCCTCACCTCCTTGACGTCGCCGATCTCCTCGCGAGAGAAGTCGTGCGACCTGGTGCGAAAGAGGCGCATGCGGTCCCGCAGGCGCACGAAGAGCTGCCGGGGAACGTCGTGGGGCAAAGTCGGCCCTTCGCGAACGGGACAGG
Source organism: uncultured Polyangiaceae bacterium (assembly GCA_964487605.1). Classification (GTDB taxonomy): domain Bacteria; phylum Myxococcota_A; class Polyangia; order Polyangiales; family Polyangiaceae; genus JAJDAH01. Next base: position 4,975 of record CAZARU010000195.1, on the reverse strand, counting down.
GCGCCCCCGGCGGGCGTGGAACGTCGAGGATCGGGACGAAGTGGAACGAGTTCGACCGCGTCCCGGTCACGGCCGCTCACCCGGGTGGACCGTCGGCGCACGCGTCACGAGGTCACGCCGTCGAACGCTCGATCGTCGCACCGAGCGCGTAGTTCGCCAGCTCGTCGGCGACGTGGCGCTCGTCCAGGCTCCCGGCGACCGTGACGCGCACGACCCACGCTTCGGGCGATTCTTCGCGCGCGACGTCGGCGAACGCAGCGTACACCTTGGTCGCCGCATCGACCGCCTCCCCAGCGTAGAGATCTCGCCGAAAGCGCAGCTCGATCACGTGGCCTTCTTGTCGTCCAGAAGCTCCTCGGACGCCTTGGCCGCTTCCGCGGCGTCCTTGGCAGACGACTTCTTCTTGTACTTCTCCTCCCAGCTCATGGCGATGCCGAGGGGGTCCTCGAAGGCCGTCTCGTCGTCGATGTCCATGCCCAGGAGGTCGTCGAGACCCGGCGGGCCAGCAGCGCCCGCGAGCGCTCGCGTCGTCACGCTCTCGATCATCTGACGGTTCTCGTCCGTGATGAGTCGGCGCCACGCCTGGGCGAGCAGCTCGTTCTCGAACTCACCCGCGAGCGCGTCCAGGGGACGCTCCACGTCGGGCTTCAGCCGCAGACGCACCGAAACGCGGCCCTCCCGCGGGCGATCGAGCCACACGTAGCAGCGGTCTATGAAGATGTAGGCGGCGCCGTAGACCGCGTCCCTCGGGTAGAGCGCCTCGTCGAACTCGAGCTCCAGGGTGTTCGTGGTCTGGGTGGCGGTCAGGTCGGACATGCGTGGACTCCGGCGTAATGGCCCGGTTGGAAGACCTCGTCAAGGCGCGCTACGGGCGCCACACCGGACCACGTGAGGGACGACACGCCCCCCACGCGCGTCCGCGCGTCACTGGCTGAGCGCCACCTGGAACTGCGCGCACGCGTCGGCCGTGATGGCGACACGCGTGATGCGAACGAAGATGTTCGGCGGGAGCGTCGTGGCGTTGGTGCAGTTACCGGGCCCGCTGCAGAGGCCGAGGTTGTTGTTGAAGTTGTAGGTCCACGTCGTCACGTTCGCGCCGATGCCCATGGAGCACGACGTGGCGAGCGCACCACAGGCGTCGGACAGGACGTCCATGCGATACTCGCCCGCCCCCTGGCTCAGGGTGATCGTCGGAGAGAACGGGTTCCCCACGCCCGGCGACGTGAAGTTGATGCGGAAGAACGCGGTCTCGTTCAGCGTGATGAGCTGCCCAGTCACGGGCGAACTCGCGGGGGAGCGCACGCTGGGGCTCCCGCACGTCGCGTTCGTGGGGTTGCTCGTGCACGTGGTGGCCTCGCAGCCGTCGCACGGGTCGCCGTTGTCGTTCTTCTTGCCGACGGGGCACTGGGTGATGGTGCACGTTCCAGCGCCCGTGCACGCCATGGCTGCGACGTCGGGAATGGTGGTCCGCATGCACGACCGTGCACAGAGCTGCAGGGGATCGCCGTCGTCGGGCGTCCCGTTGCAGTTGTCGTCCAGGCCGTTGCACGACTCTGGGTTCCCCGGGGGCGCCAGCGTCGGGTTGCACGAGAGGTTGCCGCCCCCGGCGCAGAACGTCGTTCCCGCCGAACAGACCCCCGGATGAGCCGTCGTGCACGGCTGCCCGTTCAGATCCTCGTCGAAGTTGCCGTCGCAGTCGTTGTCCTTCGCGTCGCACACTTCCTGCGACGCCACGTTGGTCTGCACGCAGCGAAGCTGACCCATGGAGCAGTTCTGGACGCCCGCCTGACACTCCCCCAGCCTGCCGGTGTCGCATGCGACGCCGCCGCCCGGGTTCCCCTCGTCCACCTGGCCGTCGCAGTTGTCGTCGAGGCCGTTGCAGACCTCCGTGGCCGGCATGAGGTTGCCGGTGCACACGAGCGAGCCGGCCGTGCAGCTCGTCGTCCCCGCCGAGCAGATGCCGTCGAGGCCCGTGGCGCACTGCATGTTCCCGCCCGGGTTGCCTTCGTCGGCGGTGCCGTTGCAGTTGTTGTCCGCACCGTCGCAGATCTCGACGGACGGCTGGTTCACCTGGCGGCACTGGATGACGCCGGCGTTGCAGGTCGTCTCCCCATCGGCGCAGAGCCCCTGCTTGTTGGGGACGGTGCACGGGTTACCGCCCCCGGGATTGCCCTCGTCGACCTGGCCGTTGCCGTTGTCGTCCAGGCCGTTGCAGAGCTCGCCGCTCCCGGTCGATCCGGCGGCACCCGCGGCACCCGCAGATCCCGCGGCACCGGCAGCTCCCGCGGCGCCCGCAGCGCCCGCGGACGCCCCCGCCGAGCCACCGTCTCCCGAGGCGCCGCCCGCGCTCGAGCCGCCTGACGCGCTGGCGCCGCCGACACCGCCACCCGAGGAGCCCCCGGAACCGGAAGCACCCCCCGTCGCGCCGGCCGAGCCCCCCGATGCAGCCGCACCGCCGACGCCGCCGCCGGAGGCTCCCGAAGCGCCATCCCCGGCATCCGTCGCACTTCCCGACGAGCCTCCCGAGTTGCCGGTGCCGGTTTCGGCCTCACCGCCCGACGCGCACGCCGCCGCGAGCCAGCTGCTGAACGCTCCGACGGAACAGAGCAGCGCGAGCCTTTGTGCAGTGCGAATACGAGCCATCGTTCGTTACCTCGTCAGCGCCGGAAGCGCGTCGTTCGTAGTCGAAGACCGGGAGAAACCCCGCAAAGGAACCAGGGACGGCGGGACGGCGCCGTGGCGCCGCCGCGACGGTGACGCGCGGAGCCAACCGCCATGCGAAGGCGCAGCGGACGTCTTCTCGAGCGCGCACGGCAACTCGAGACGGGCCGCGAGCGCGGTCGCCAGGGCGACGTGAGGCCGCGTCATGCTCGCCGCGGGCAGCGGACGAAACCGCGGGTGCGCGGGCGGCGCGTCGTGGGTCATGGCGAGGAGCCGGGCGGAATGGACGCCGACGGCATGAGCGAGCCTCACGATCTCGGCGGCGTGGCGGTAGTTCGCGCGCGAGAGCAGCGCGGTGACGCCGACGCCGAGCCCGGCCGCGCGCGCGCGCCGCAGTCCGGCGACGGCCTGACGAAAGCCGCCGGGGACGCCCGTGAGGTAGTCGTGCAGCGGGGCGGCGGGCCCGTGCAACGCAACGTCGACCAGCGTCACGCCCGCTGCTGCCAGCGTCTCTGCGTAGCCCTCGACGGCGAGCGCGCGGCCCCCCGTCGGTACGAGCACGTCCGTCGCGCCCCGGTCGCGAGCGCGCCGCACGACGTCGGCTAGCCCGCCGAAGCGCGTCGGTTCGCCGCCGACGATCGCGACCCCGTCGCCGGGTTCGACCTGGGCGAGCGCCGCGTCGATGACCGCCGCGCCGTGCCAGTCACTCTCGACGCGGACGTCCCCCATCGCGCAGAAAACGCAATCGCTACTGCACCGGGAGCCGAGCTCGACGATGCGCAACTTCGCTCAGCTTCCGACGTGACGGCGAGCCGCCCCGCGCGCGACGCGATCGTGGAGGGTGGCGAAGAGGGCGGCGTCCACTCGATGCTCGTTCGTCCGGACGATGTCGGCGAGGGCCATCGCGGCCAGCCCGTGTTCCTCCGCGGTCGCCGTGGAGCCGTCGCCCTGGTTCACGACCGAGATGTCGAAGTACTCCGTGCGGGCAGGGACCAGAGCCGCCTCGTCGCGTGCACACACGTCGAGCTGGAACTCGGCCCCCGTGCCGTCCAGGAGCACCACGCTGGCCGCACCGCCGACGAGCGCAGTGACCTTCACGACGCGCCAGCGAGAGAGCGAGGCATTCGCCTCGAGCGGGGCGACGAGCCGCCCAACGACTTCGTCGGGCAGGGCGATCGGCGTCGACGCCTTCTTGGAACCCAAGACGGGGGCTCCGACGGCGCTCTTCGACAAGCTCGCTGCAGTGGCGACCGCGCTGGCTCCCAGCGCCCCGAAGACGACTCGACGACTCACGTGACCGCTTTTCATCTGCACAAGCCTCCGGGGAAGATGATCGTTTAAGGTTGTCCTGACCGTCAATGGAACGCCACTCCGCGGTCCCGAAGACTACATCGTCACACATGCGGGGCGGTGTCGCCAATCGAGCACGTGGTGGCGCGAAGAGGACTCTTTCTCCGCGGGATCGCCGCACGCGCGGTTGCGCGACGCGGCGCGGGGGCGCAGGCGCTCTCGGCCCTCGGCCGGTGGACCGGACGCGTCGATACCGGACTTGATCCCCGGCGCGGGATGATCTTCAGCGCCGCCTCGGGCATCGCCGGAGTCAGGCGAGGACCAGCGCGTCGCCGGATCGCTCGACGCGGACGACTCCGTCGGCGGGTAGGCCGCCGGCCAGCAGTCGCTCGGCGACGGGATCCTGCAGGTGCTTGACGATGGCGCGCTTGAGCGGCCGCGCGCCGAGCGCCGGCTCGTATCCGGCGTCGACGAGGAAGCCCTTGGCGGGCTCCGTCAGCTCGAGGCGAACGTTTCTGTCCCGGAGCAACGCGTTGATCGCCGCGATCTGGATGTCGGCGATGGCCGCGAGGTCGTCCTTGCCGAGGGGCCGGAAGACGACGATGTCGTCCACGCGGTTGAGGAACTCGGGGCGGAAGAACTCGGAGAGCTGATCGAGCAGCACGTCGCGGAGCGCGTCCCGCCCTTCGTCGCGTTCGAAGAGCTGCGTGTCGGCCGCCAGGATCCGATCGGATCCGATGTTGCTCGTGAGAATGACGACCGTGCTCGTGAAATCGGCGAGGCGGCCACGGCCGTCGGTGAGGCGGCCGTCGTCGAGGAGCTGAAGGAGGAGGTTGAAGACGTCCTGGTGGGCCTTCTCCACCTCGTCGAAGAGCAGGACCGAGTAGGGCCTCCGCCTCACGGCCTCCGTGAGGAAGCCACCTTGCTCGCTGTCGGCGTATCCCGGCGGGGCACCCAGCAGCCGCTGAGCCATGTGGCGTTCCATGAACTCGCTCATGTCGAGCCTCGTGAGCGCGTCCTCGTC
>CAZARU010000194.1:0-10745 GCA_964487605.1 uncultured Polyangiaceae bacterium | reverse complement strand
CTGCTGCAGGCCGAGGTGCTCGAGCTCAAGGCCAACCCCGACAAGGCCGCCCAGGGCGTCGTGGTGGAGGCGCAGCTCGATCGCGGGAAGGGTCCCGTGGCGACCATCCTCGTGACCGACGGAACGCTGCGGCGCGGCGACGTCATCCTTGCGGGGAGCGCCTACGGCAAGGTGCGCGCCATGCTCGACGACAGGGGCCGCACGGTCGCCGAAGCGGGACCTGCGACGCCCGTCTCGATCATCGGCCTGAACGAGGTTCCCTCCGCGGGTGATCCCGTCCACGGCACGAAGGACATCAAGGCCGCCCAGGACATCGCGCAGACGCGCAAGTCCAAGGAGCGCACGAGCCTCATGCCCGGCCAGACGCGCGTCTCCCTCGACGAGCTGGCGAAGGCGATGGCCGAAGCGGATCAGCTCGAGCTGCGGCTCATCGTGAAGGCCGACGTGCAGGGCTCGGTCGAGGCCATCTCCGAGGCGCTCACCAAGCTGACGACCGAGAAGGTGAAGGTCACGGTGGTTCACTCGGCGGTCGGCGCCATCACCGAGGGCGACGTGAACCTCGGCACCGCATCGAGCGCCATCATCATCGGGTTCAACGTGCGGCCCGCGGGCAAGGCGAGCCAGCTCGCTCAGCTGGAGCACGTGGAAATCCGCCAGTACGACATCATCTACAACGTCGTGGACGACGTTCGGGCGGCGATGGAGGGGCTTCTCGCGCCGAAGCTGGTCGAAAGCGAGCTCGGCAGGGCCGAAATTCGCCAGATCTTCCGCATCGCGAAGGTGGGCAACGTCGCGGGCTGCATGGTCACGGGCGGCGCGATCCGGCGTTCCGCGTCGGTCCGCATCGTCCGGGACGGGACGGTGGTGTGGACCGGCAAGCTCTCTGCGCTCAAGCGCTTCAAGGACGATGCGCGCGAGGTCAAGGAAGGCCTCGAGTGCGGCATGAGCTTCGACGGGTACAACGACGTCAAGGAAGGCGACGTCGTCGAGTGCTTCGAGGTCGAGCAGGTCAAGCAGTCGCTCTGAGCGACGGCGCGCCAAGGGGAGCCTCGGACCGGTGTTCGTCGGCGTTGCGCGCCTCGTCCTCCAGATCCCGGGGGCGCGTTCGTTGAAGGATCGACGACGCGTGGTCAAGAGCTTCAAGGATCGCGTTCGCGCGCGACTCCCCGTGTCCATCGCCGAGATTGGCGACCTGGAGCGCCTGCAGGTCGCGACGCTGGGAGTCGCGGTGGTGGCCCGAGACTCGGTGCGCTGCAACGAGGTGCTGGCGCACGCGGCGGGACACGCGCGGACGCTCGCCCAGGCGGTCCTCGCGGACGTCGCGACGGAGGTCGTCTCCTTCGGCGACGGCGGAACGTCGGTGCGTGGCGGCATCGAGCAGGCGCTCGACGGCTGGGTGCCCGCCGACGAGGACGACGATGCCTACGAGTGACGGGCGCCGCCCGGCGCGCGTGGCGGCGCGAGTTCGCGACCGTCTGTCGGCCATGCTCGGCCGCGAGCTCGAGGATCCCGGGCTCGCCGGCGTGTCGATCACCCACGTGGAGGTTCAGCCCGATCTGAGCACGGCCCGCATCGCCGTGCGCCTCATCGCCGGCGACGACCAGCCGTCGCGGCGCAAGCTCCTGGCGGCGCTCGAGCGAGCGTCGAGCAGGTTGCGCCGCGCGCTCGCGGCGGATCTCGGCCTGCGGCGGACGCCGGCGCTCGAGTTCCGCTACGACACGGGTCCGGACGCCTCGCGCCGCGTGGAGGACCTGCTCGACGAGATTGCTCGGGAGCGGCCGGCGGAGCAGGAGCCCGACGAATCTACTTCTTGATCATGAACTGGACGCGGCGGTTCTTCGCGCGGTTCGCGTCGTTCACGTTCGGCACCAGCGGCTTCTCCTGGCCGTAGCCCTTGGCGGTGAGGCGCGCCGCCGAAATGCCCAGCTCTTCGAGCGCCTCGCGCACGGCGCCGGCGCGCTGGCCGCTCAACCGCAGGTTGTAGACCGGCGTGCCCGAGTTGTCGGTGTGCCCCTGGATCTCGACCAGGCCGATGTTCGAGCGCTCCCGGAGGGCCTCGGCGATCTCCTGAATCACCCCCATGGAGTCGGGGAGTATGTCGGCCGAGTCGTGCTGGAAGTGGATCTGCTTCTTCAGCTTCAGCTCGTTCGCGGTGACGATGATGTTCGGCTTCGCGGGCTTCTTGTTGAGCGAGACCGAGGCTCGTACCTCCTCACGACCAGGAACCTCGAGGTGCGTGACGTTGGGGAGGTACCCGGCCGCGTTGATGGTGAGCTTCACCGCGCCGACGGGCACGTTCTCGAAGCGGAAGGCGCCCGCCGCGTCGCCGGCGAGCTGCAGCTCCCGATCGAGCTTGTCCTTGATGGTGATCTTCGCGCCGGCCACGCCCCCGCTCGTCTCGGCGTCGAGGATGGAACCGACGACGGTGCCCACCTTCGGAAGCGCCTCGAGCTCGCACACGATGCGGGTGATCTGCGGACCCGAGGGGGCGGCCGCCGGTGGGGCTCCGCCGGGCGGTGCGGCCGGCGGTGCGCCGAACGGGGCGGGCTGGGGCGGACCGACGGGCGGGCCGCCCTGTCCCATCGACGGGTCGCCGGGGCCTGCGCCGAAGGGTGGCGGTCCGGGCGGCGCCTGCTTCGCCAGGATCGAGCCGCGCTGGCCGTGGCGCTCACCGAACGGAGGTGGCCCGGCAGGCGGCGCGCCAGGCGGTGGCCCGAACCCCGGCTGAGGTGGCCCGAACCCGGGCGGCGCGCCGGGCGGTGGCCCGAACCCGGGCGGCGGTGCGGCGGCCGGGCCGACGTTGGCCGCGCACGTGCCGTCCTTGTACCCGTCGGCGGAGACGGCGAACGAGTACGCGCCCGGCTGCAGGTTCACCGACCGGAAGCGACCCGCTTCGTCCGCGACCATGCCGGTGAGCGAGCGCCCCTCGTACTTGACGATGGCGTTCGCTATCGGCGTACCCACGCCGACCTCCTGCACCACGCCTTCGACGAAGTACTCGGGCGGTGGCGGAACCTGAACGACGCGCTCGACCTCGACGGTCTTGGTCTCGGGTGCCGCGACGGTATCGGCGCCGTAGCCGAGCCCGAAGTAGAGCTGCCAGGGCGGCTCCGGGGACACCTCCTCGATGAAGTTGCTCGTGGCGCCGGTGCCGACGTCCACCGCGCCCATGAACGCCAGTCCGTCGAGCCACGGGAACAGGCGAACGCCCAGCGACAACCTGGAGGGCGTCGAGGAGAACCCGCTCTCGTCGCCCAGGCACTTGTCGTCGAAGCTCGTCCGGTTGCGATTGCAGACGTAGTCCTGGCGGTTCATCGGCACGTCGAGGGTGTACTCGAGGAAGGGGCGCGCTATCTCGAACATGCCTTCCGCGCCCAGCCCGATCTGGAAGGAATCCACGCGGTTGATGTCGAGGCCGAACCGCTCGATGCGCGTGATGGGCACGTTTCCTCGGCGCTTCTCCACGTCCTCCACGAGCTTGCCCGAGTTGTCGAGCAGGTAGCCCAGGTTCGCGTGCAGGCGCAGGGGGACGCGGTCGTCGGGGTTGACCCGGTTGTCGAAGTCGAACGTCGCGAGGCCGCGGATGTTGAAGCTGGTGCCGCCGCCATCGACGCCCACCGCGCCCGTGCCATTCAGCAGCCAGAGCGAGAGGTCACCTCCCGCCGTGAACATCCCGTCCGCCTCGCGCGGCATGAACGCCTTCAGACCGAGGTTCGTGTCCCCGAGCACCTGCAGCAGCCTGGGCGATCCGCGATTGTTCGACGTGGCGTGGCTGTGCAGACCCAGGAACGCTTCGAGAAACGGAGCCGGCGTCGCGCTGACGGTGAGGTGCGCCCCGATTCGCGTGACCTCGTCTCCCTTGGGGCAGTCGTTCTTTCCGTCGCAAACGACGTCCGAGCCCGTGAACCAGCTCGAGAGGAAGCTGACGCGGAAGGTGCCGTCCGCCCCGGAGCCGGCCTCGGCCACGCGGAGCAGGCCGGTCGACGCCGACAGTGTGTTCTGGACCTTGAGGGACTCCCTGCGCCACTTCCGCTCCGCGTCGGCATCTCCTTCGGCGGACGGTGCGGGACCGTCGGCGCTCGCGCTTGCTCCCTGGTTGCCGTCGAACCCGGCGGAGAACGACCACGCGGGGTCGCCGCCAGGGGGTGGGGCACCCTGGGGTCCGGCGGGAGGCGCGCCGGCGGGGGGACCTGGGGGCGGTGCGCCGGGGTCGCCCGGGAACGGGGCGGGGCCCGGCGGCTGCTGCGCCGCTGCGCCCGCCGCATAGGCGAGGAGCCCCAAGACCGAGAGTGAAGCCAAGCCGTTCGCGTTTCGCATCGTCCCTCTGCGTCGCCGCCGTGGTTTGGCGTCGCGCCGGGCGCGTTTCTAACACCGAATGGCGTAAGGGACGAAGTCCCGACCGCGCCCCGGGCGGTCCTGCCGGCTCGTTTTTGCTGCTCCTTGGCGGGGCCCGTGCCCGAGCCGCTATCCTCGACCCGATGGCCGAACCCCTGATCCGCGTCGAGAACCTCGCGAAGACGTTCCGTCAGGGTCTGCTGATGCGCCGCATCGAGGCCGTGAAGGGCGTGTCTTTCGAGGTGCGCGCGGGTCACATCGTGGGCTTCCTGGGCCCCAACGGCGCGGGAAAGACCACGACCATCAAGATGCTCACCGGGCTGATCCGGCCGACCTCGGGCCGGGCCACGGTGTTCGGTCACTCGATCCCGAGCGCGGCGGCGATGGCCAGGGTCGGCTTCCTGCCCGAGAACCCGTACGTGTACCCCTACCTCACGCCGCGCGAGTTCGTGGGCATGTGCGGGCGTCTCTCCGGGCTTCGCGGCGCCGCGCTCTCCGCCCGGACGGACCAGGTCCTCGGGCAGGTGGGGATCCTCTACGCCGCGGACCGCGCGGTGCGTCGGCTCTCGAAGGGCATGCTCCAGCGCACGGGTCTCGCAGCGGCGCTCGTCGGGGATCCGGAGCTCCTGATCCTGGACGAACCGATGAGCGGGCTCGATCCGGTGGGTCGCAAGGAAGTGCGCGACCTCATCCTCGAGGAGCGGTCAAGAGGTCGCACGATCTTCTTCTCGACGCACATCCTGACGGACGTCGAGCAGCTCTGCGACCACGTCTCGATCCTGCGCGAGGGGCGCGTGGTCGTATCCGGTAGCCTGCGAGATCTGCTGCGCCGAGAAGTCCAGCGCACCGACGTCGTGCTCGCCGACGCCAGCGAGGCGCTCGAAGCGGCCCTCCTTGGCGCCGGCCATTCCGTCAATCGCGTCGGCCCGCTGCTGCACCTCGAGGTCAGCGGAGCGGAGAAGGTACAGGCCGTGCTGCGCCAGGCGCTCGATGCTGGCGCCGTCGTGGAGCGGGTGGCTCCGCGCTCCGAGACCCTGGAGGACCTCTTCGTCCGCGAAGCCATCGCTCAGGGCTGAGCGCGCTTCCTTCGGATCACCGCACGCACCGCGTCGAGATCGGTGCGGACGAGCTCGCGCGAGACGAGCAGAATCGCGACGTAGACGACCGCGACGGCGATCGCCCACACGATGGTCGTCACCTTGCCGCCCGCGGGGAGGTGACGTCCGACGGCGATCGCCGCGGTCATCGCGACTCCCACCCGCACCACGGTCTGCCAGGCCACGACGCCTCCGGCGGCGCGGTGCACGGCCACGCCCGTCGTGACCGTGGCCACCACGAGGCCGGCCGACGTGGAGAGGGCGGTGGCGAGCAGCAGGCCTCGATCGAAGCTCCTGCCCGCCACGAACGCGAAGCACAGCGCCACGACGAGGCCGAAGGCGATTCCCGTGAGCACCGCGCTCGTCCGCTCTCGCTTCAGGCTGTTGAGCACGGTCGTGAAGATGCCGAAGATCGCGAACGCACCGAACCCGAGCGTGAGGACCTGCATCGCCTCTCCGCCGAGGTCGGCGGCCTCGGCAGGGAAGATCAGGCGCATCAACGGACCCGACAGCCCGGACGTCACGCTGACCATGACGCCCATGAGCACCAGCGCGAGCCGGACGCCCGTCTTGACGTAGCGGGTCACGGCTTCCGCGTCCCCATCCCGATGCGCCGTGGCCAGCAGGGGAAAGAGGATGAACGTGACCGCGATGAGGAGCTGGTAGGGGAGGAAGCAGAAGAGCTGCGTCGCCCGGTAGGCGCCGACCAGCGGATCGGCGTCGGCGAACGACCGGCCTGCGGCCATGGCGGACTCGCCGGCGAAGCGTCGCAGCAGCGTCAGGTCGGCCTGTAGCAGCAGGTTCAGGAGCGTCTGGCCCACCAGCAGCGGCGCGACGAACGCCAGGTGCTCCCGCACGGTGGGGCCCCCGGCACCCGCCTTCCCCAGACCCACGAACGCGAGCGCCAGCGCCAGGATGAACGCTGCCGCGCCGACGAAGCCGACGCTGGCGCCCTCGACGCCCTGCCCCAGGCTTCGGGCGAACCACCATCCGCCGGCGACGAGTCCCGCCGTTCGCACCACCGCGAAGACGATGTCGAGTCCCGCCTGGTGCAGGAACCGCTTCCTGCCATTCAGGGCGCCGACCAGCGGTGCGTAGACGCCGTACAGCAGCAGCACGCCGCTCATGATCCGAAGCGCCGGCACCAGGTGCGGTGCCTTCATGAACGCCGCGACGCTGGGGGCGAGCAGGAAGAACCCCGCCGCCAGGGCGATGGCCATGGCCCCGTGAACCCAGAGCACGCGCCGCAGCGCGGCCGGCTGATCCGCATCGCGGGACTGGGCGATGGCACGGCTCACGCCCTGGATCGACGTCGTGACGATGGGGTTGTACGTGATGCTCGCCGCGCTGAGCACGCTGGACAGTGCCCCGTAGCCGCTCAGCCCGAGGACGCGCGGCAGCGCAATCTGCTGCACCAGCCCGAGCAGAATGAACCAGACCTTCGCGAACGCGATCGCCAGCCCCCCGCGGCCCGCCGTCTGGGCGACGTCCTCGGTCGGTGGGGTGTCGCGCGCTGAGCTCGAAGTCGCGGCCACGGCGCGTGGGCTATGACACTCGCCGGCTGCGGCCGTCAACGCTGGTGTCGGCGTCGCCTGGTGACGAGCAGCCCCTTCGGGCATTCTCCGGCGGGTCGTGTCGTTCTCGCTCGTCGCCATCGGCGCTTACGTGGCCGTCCAGCTCGCCATCGGCTGGCTCGCCTCCCGCCGGATCCGGACGGAGGACGACTACCTGCTCGCGGGCCGCAAGCTCGGGTACGGCCTGGCGACGTTCACCATCTTCGCCACCTGGTTCGGCGCCGAGACCTGCGTCGGAGCCGCCGGCGAGATCTACTCGAACGGCATCTCCGGGGGCTCGGCCGATCCGTTCGGCTACGCGCTGTGCATCCTCCTGATGGGCCTGGTGTTCGCGCGGCCGCTCTGGAAGCTCGGGATCACCACGCTGGCCGATCTGCTGCGCCTCCGCTTCTCGGTGAAGGTCGAGCGCCTCAGCGTCTTCATCATGGTTCCGGCTTCACTGCTCTGGGCGGGCGCACAGATCCGAGCCTTCGGCCAGGTGCTCGCCGCCGCGTCGGGGTGGGCTCCGACGACGGCCATCCTCGTCGCGGCGTGCACGGTGGTCCTCTACACGTTCTGGGGAGGTCTCCTCGCCGACGCCGTGACCGACACCGTCCAGGGCGTCGCGATGGCCATCGGCCTCGTCGCGGTGGCGTGGGGCGTCGCCGCGGCGGTGGGTGGCGTCGGTGCAGGGCTCGCGTCCGTTCCCCCCGAGCGCTTCGCGCTGTTCGACCCGGCACGTCCCGCCCTCGAGACCGTCGAAGCCTGGGCGATCCCCGTCCTCGGCTCGGTCCTGTCCCAGGAGCTCGCTCAGCGCGTCCTGGCGTCGCGCTCCCCGGAGGTCGCTCGGCGCTCGTCATTCGCCGCCTGCGCCGTCTACCTGGCGCTGGGCCTCGTGCCGGTGTTCGTCGGGCTGGTCGGCGCTCGCCTGGTGCCCGGCCTGGAGGACCCCGAGCAGCTGCTTCCGACGCTCGCGCGCGACGTGCTCCCCACCGCGGCGTACGTCCTGTTCGTCGGCGCGCTGGTCTCCGCCATCCTCTCGACCGCCGACAGCACCCTCCTCGTCGCAGCGACGCTCACTTCGCACAACGTCGTCGTCCCGCTGTCGCAGCGAACCGACGAAGCTTACAAGGTGCGCGTCGCGCGCTCGTGGGTCGTGGTCTTCGGCTTCGTCGCCACGGCGCTGGCGCTCTCCTCGGAGGGGGTCCACGCGCTGGTCGAGCAAGCTTCGGGGTTCGGGAGCGCCGGCTTCGTCATCGTGGTCACCGTGGGCCTCTTCACGCGTTTCGGTGGCGAGTGGGCGGCGCTCGCTTCCATGGTCGCGGGGATCGTCGCCTGGTGCCTCGGGAGCTACGTCCTCGCCTGGAAGCTGCCGTACCTGATCTCGCTGGCGTCGGCCGCCGTGGCGTACCTGGTGGTGGCGCCGTTCGACGCGGCGCGTGCGCTCGAGCCGGCGCCCGCGGAGCCCCCTGCGCCGTCCGGGGATCCGCGATGAACGCGCGGCGCCATGCCCCCGCGACGGAGCGCAACCGCGACCCGATCCTCGCCGTGCTGCGTCGCGTGCTCGCCGACGACGCTCGCGTGCTCGAGATCGCCAGCGGGACCGGTCAGCACGCCGTGCACTTCGCGGCGGCCATGCCGGGAGTTCGCTGGCAGCCGTCGGACGCAGACTCGGAAAATCTACCGTCCATCTCGGCGTGGATCGAGCACACGAGCGTGGCGAACGTCGAGCTGCCCATCGCCCTCGACGTCACGGCGCCGAACTGGCCCGTCGGAAGCGTCGATGCCATCTTCTGCGCGAACATGATCCACATCGCACCCTGGGAGGCGTGCGTCGGGCTGGTGCGCGGTGCGGGGAGGCACGTGCGCGTCGGCGGCCACCTCCTGCTCTACGGGCCGTTTCGCATCGCCGGAGGTCACACGGCGGAGAGCAATGCCGCCTTCGACGCGAGCCTTCGCGCGCGCGACCCGACGTGGGGCGTTCGCGACCTCGAGACCGTGAGCGAGCTGTGCCGGGCGAGTGGGCTCGACCTGGTGGAACGGGTGCCCATGCCCGCGAACAATCAGACCGTGGTCTTTCGGCGTGAGCCGGGGGCGGCGCCATGAGCCGCGACCTGGTCCTGCCCGGCGGGCTCGTGATCCCGGCCAGGTTGCTGCACTGGAAAGCCGTGCGCGCATCGGGCCCCGGGGGGCAGAACGTGAACAAGGTGGCGACCAAGGTCGAGCTGCACTTCGACCTGGACCGCTGGGGGGTGTCCGCAGCGCTCGGGGCCCGGGTCCGGAAGTGCGCCGGTCGCAGCCTCGACGCCGAGGGGCGCATCGTGGTCGTGAGCCAGCTCACTCGCCAGCGCGAGCGGAACCTGGAAGACGCGCGCGAGCGGCTGGCCCAGCTCGTCGCCCGCGCCGTCCCGGAGCCCAAGCGGCGCCGCGCCACCCGGCCGTCCAAGCGGTCGAAGGCGGAGAGAGTGGAGACCAAGAGACGACGGTCGCAGGTGAAGCGCGGGCGCCGCTCGGTGGGCGAGGGGGACTGAAACCCCGGGGCCGGGGCCCGCCGCTGCGCCGGTTCCGCGCGGCCGGAAGGGCCACCCCCGCTTGTGGACGACCCCGCGGTCGCGTGGTAGTCAGCCCCCGTTCGCGAACGTTTCAGGTCCTCCGGCTCGCTGCTCTCTGCTCTCTCTCGTTTTGAACGGAATCGGTTCTCCGGTGACCACGGCTCGACGCGTCGAAGGGAAATTCTTCGACGAGGCTTCCTCCAAGTAGCGGCACTTCGCAGGCAAGCACGAACTCACCGAGCCGCACGGAGATCTCGAGAGATGGGCAATCGATTGTATGTGGGTAACCTCGCCTTCCAGACGACGGAAGACACCGTTCATCAGGCGTTTCTGCAGTGGGGAGAGGTCACCGAGGTCAAGCTGGTGCTGGACCGTGAGACGGGCCGTTCACGCGGCTTCGCGTTCGTGACGATGGGAACCGACGAGTCCGCCATCAAGGCGATCGAAGGCATGAACGGGACGATGCTCGACGGCCGTCCGCTTCGCGTGAACGAGGCACAGGAGCGCCGCCCGCGCGGCGGTGGCGGCGGTGGTGGCTACGGCGGTGGCGGTGGTGGTCGCGGCGGTGGCGGCGGTGGCTACGGCGGCGGCGGCGGCGGCTACGGCGGCGGCGGTGGTGGTCGCGGCGGTGGTGGCGGTGGCCGCGGTGGTGGCGGTGGCGGTGGTGGCGGCGGTCGCGACCGCAGCCGTCGGCGCGACGACGACAGCTGGTAGCCGCTCGACCGACGGGCCTGCCTTCGAGCGCCACCTCCGCGGGTGGCGCTGCTCGGGGCAGGCCCGGGGTCTTTTGTGGTGTTTGTCGGCGGAACGCCACTCGCCTGGAGGCGAGCCTTGAACGCAGGGCGTCGCCCGCACACAATCCGTACGATGGCGCGCTCTGCTGCGAAGCGTGCCGGTGCCCGTGCGCGCCGGCCCTGGGCATGGCTTGGCCCGCTGGCGCTCGGCGTCGGAGGCTGCACCGCGCTCATCGGGCTGGATGACGACTATCGACGGGTCGGGGACTCGCCCGCCGGTTCGTCGGGGACCGGGGGGAAGGATGGATCGGCGAGCGGCGGAAGCGCCGGCCTCGGTGCGGGGGGCTCGGGCGGAGGCAGCGGCACGGCGGGCGACGGCGGTGTCGGCGGCTCGGCGGCGCTCGGCTGAGCGTCGGGCGCGGGCGCGGGCGCCGGCGACGGCGGCTCGGCGAGCTCGGCTGGCGGCCAGGGCGG
>CAZARU010000193.1:0-10820 GCA_964487605.1 uncultured Polyangiaceae bacterium | reverse complement strand
GGACTTCCGCGCTCGCATGGAGACGCTCGAAGCGCAGATCCTCGTCGAAGCGCTGAAGGAGGCGTCGTGGAACCAGACGGAGACCGCGCGGCGACTGCAGATGCCGCTCCGGACGCTGCAGTACAAGATCCGGTCGCTGGGGATCGAGCGACCCCAGAAGCGCCGGAGCGATTGACGCTACGGCGCCAGCTTCGCGACGAACCCGTCGTAGCTGGAAGCCGCCAGGGTGCCGCTTCCGAAGTTCACCGTGCTCGTGAACGAGCCCGCCACGTACACGTTGCCCGACGCGTCCGTCGCGACACCATCGAGCTCCTGCGCTCCGGCGTCTCCCACGATCCAGCACCACCGCGGATCGCCGCGCGCATCCAGCTTCATGACGAAGACGTCTTCGAGGCCCGCGGTCGCCACGGAGCCGCGGCCACAGTCCAGCGACCCCACGAACGTACCCCCGACGAGCGCGAAACCGTCTGGGTCGACGGCGGTTCGCCGCGGAGACTGCTCGTCGGCCGCGTCTCCGAAGGAACGTGACCAGCCGCGCGCGCCACCGCCGTCGAGCATCGCGACGAGGATGTCGTCGAGGCCAGCGCTCTGGTGGGTCGTCCCATCGAGACTGGCGGTCCCCCGGTACGTCGTGGCGACCAGGGCCCCCGCCGGGGTCGTCGATGGCTTCGCCACCTCGTAGACGCTGTCGAGCGGTGCAATGGTGCGGCTCCACAGGTGCGCGCCGGCTGCGTCGAGCTCCGCGGCCACCGCGGTGGAGCCCGCGCTCCCGACCGGAGGTCCACCGAAGGAGACCAGCCCCGCCACACCGGCCGTCACGATCACCGAACCGTCGGCTCTCGCGGCAACCCCGGCTCCGATCTGCGCGCCGGGGCCGCCGAAGCCGAGGCGCCAGAGGGGCGTTCCCGCGGGGTCGAGCTTGACCACGAACCCGTCGTTCGATCCGGTACCCGGGAGCACGGCGGTCGCGCCGAACTGCACCGGACCATCGAACTCGCCGGTGACGTAGGCGTTGCCCGAGGGGTCCACCGCGATGTCGTAGGCGTGATCCGCCCCTGGTCCACCGTAGCCGCGGCTCCAGAGCACGTCGCCATCGGCGGAGAGCTTCAGCACGAAGACGTCCAGCGTGGAGTCGGCGGGCACCAGCGGGCCGTCACCGAAGTCGATCGTTCCGTCGAACTCGCCGGTCACGTAGACGTTGCCGCCGCCGTCGACGGCGAGGCCCTCGACGGTGTCCAGCTCGGTCGAGCCCCACGACTTGCTCCAGAGGGGCGTCAGGTTCGAGTCGAGCTTCGCCACCCACAGGTCGGCGTTGCCGGAGCTGGCGTGCGACGTCGAGCCGATCACCAGGGTGCCGTGGAACGCGCCGGCCACGTAGGCGTTGCCCGGCCCGTCCACGGCCAGCGCACGCACGTACTGGGCGGAGGCGCCCCCGAACTGGGCGATGGCCAGACCGTTGCCGGTGAGACCGTCGCAGCTCTCGTCCGCCAGCGTCGCTGGATCCTCCGGCGTCGGTGTGACCTCGCCCTCACAGGGCCCCCACGCCGTTCCTCCTGGCTCGCATGTCCTGCGGCCACCCTTGCACGGTCCGACGTCCCGGGTCCCGGCCGGTCCCGTGTAGCAGTCCTCGGTGGAGCCCCCGACGCACGGTGGAGTGCTGGCCTCGGCTTCCGGAGCGCCGACATCGTCACTGGCGTCGAAGCCTCCGCCGCCGGCGGTGACGTCCGGCTGTGCGTCGGGCTGGGCACCTGCACCGGCGACGACCGTTCCGGCGCTTCCGTCGGGCGCGGTGCCCCCCGTGCCACCACGTCCGGACGTTCCCCCGGCGGAGTCGCCGCGGGTCGCCCCGGCGGCTGCGTCACGGCCGGCGGGTGCCAGGTGCGCCTCGTCGAAGCGCGCGCCGATGACGTCAGCGCACGAGACGCCGAGGGCCGCCGCGAGCACCAGCGAGCCTCGACGCATCAGAAGCGTCCCCGCACGAGCAGCGCCGTCCCTCGTCGCGCGGGCTCGGCACCGACGGCGACGCGCTCCTCGCCGCCCGCGCTCGAGGTGACGACGAGATACAGCCCCACGCCCACGCCCACGGCGCCGACGGCGAGCGCTGCGGTACTGACGGTCGCGAGGGTCGCGCCGCGCTCGGCCGCGTCGACGCCCGCCCGATCGCACGCAGCCCTTGCATCGCAATGGTCCTCCATCCGGTGCTTCTCGGACAGCGCGAGGGCCCCGGTCACCCCGCTGACGCCGAGACCGACCACCCCGACGCCGATGCCGACGAAGCCCGCAGTTCGTAGTCCGCTCGACGGGAGCGTGGCGGCCGCCGCTGGCGGCGGAGCGGCCGGCTTCGGCGTGGTGGCGATCGGTGACCTCGACGCCTGGGCCGGAGCGGGGCTCTCCACCACCGGGCCCGGACCGACCTCCAGGTCGCGGTGCTCCCCCTCGCGCACCGAGATCGTGTAGCGCGCCGGCTCGTGCCCCTCCGCCGTGACGGTGATCACGTGCTCGCCGGGGTCGATCGGGACGGGCGTACCGAGCGCTGCCGGGCCCATCACGACGGAGTTGCGCGCGACCCTCGCTACGGCCGAGCCGCCCGGACGGAGGCGAAGGGTGAGCCTGGGCAGCCGCGGTTCGAGCGAGCCGACCCGCGCGCGCGAGAGCGCCACGCGCTCGTCGGATGCGGGGAGCTGGTCGGCGACCTGACGATAGTGCTGCCAGGCGCTGGCGACGCGCGAAAGCTTCTCCTCGCACAGCGCCAGGTTGAACAGCGTGCCGGGTGCGGCGTCGAGGCGCTGACTCTCGGCGAACTTGTCGCACGCGACCACCCAGTCTCCGCGCTTCGAGGCGTCACGCCCCGCCTGAAAGAGCGCGGCGGCGGCGACCGGATCTCCGGCGAAGGCGGTGCGGGGAAGGACGAGCGCCACGAGGCAGAGGACGAGAACGATTCGCGTCACCGTCGTGGCTCAGTTCCGCTTGTCGAGAATGCTCTCGGGCGGATCGCTGGACGGCGAACGCTCGGTCGTCACGGGCGAGGGTGGACGTGGCGACACTCGAGCGGCGGGGCCGACGACCCGCGGTCGCGGCGGCGAGATCGGCGCCGAAGCAGCCGGCGGCACCTGGCCGACCGCCTCGTCGCGGCGCACGGTGGGCACCACGACCTCGGCCGGGGCGCTCGGCACCGAGCGCGTGGGTGTCGGCGTCGCCTCGTCAGTGCTCCCGGGCGCCGCGGCGTTCGGCGGTACCGCCGGGCCGTCGGGGTTCGCGCTCGAGTCCACCGACGCGAGCACGGCGATCACCACGGCAACGACGACGCCCGATAGCGCGCCGAGCGCGACGCCCCGTGGCAGGTCGAACGAGCGCGAGGGGAGCGCGGGGGCGACCGAGGCGGTGTCGGTGATCGCCGAGCGATCGGTTGCGGAGGGCGTCGGCGCGCGAACCGGCAGGGCAGCCACCGGCGGTGCCGGAACGCTGCCGGCGTGCCGTTCGAGCACGTCCACGACTTCGCGCAGGTCCGTGAGGCGGTCCTCGCGTTCGCGCACGAGCATCCGGTCCACCACCGCGCAGAGATCGGCGGGGAGGTGCGGGGCTGCGTCCGCCAGCGGCCACACGCGCCGCGTGAGCACGAGCTTGAGCACCTGTCCCACGTTCTCGGCGCGGGTCGGGAGGAGCCCGGTGAGGCACTGGTACAGCACGAGCCCGAGGGCCCAGACGTCGGCGCGGCAGTCGACGTCCTTCTCGTGAAATACCTGCTCGGGCGCCATGTAATACGGCGTCCCGAGGAGCGTGCCGCTCGCCGTCAGCCCGGCCGTCGCCGCGTCCAGCTCTCCGACCGCGGTCAGCTTCGCGATGCCGAAATCCAGCACCTTCACGTCGGTCCCCCCGGAGGCGCTGCGTGCCAGAAACACGTTCTCCGGCTTCAGGTCGCGATGGACGATGCCGAGTTCGTGCGCGGCGATCACCGCGGACACGACGCGCGACAGGATGGCCGCCGTCTCCGGGAGCGCCAGCTCGCCCTCGCGCGCGAGCCGATCGGCCAGTGACTCACCGACCAAGAGCTCCATGACGAGCACGGGGGAGCCGTCTTCCAGCTCGAGCACGTCTTCGACCTGGACGACGCCGGGGTGACGGACCGCGCAGGCTGCTCGAGCTTCGCGCAGGAGCCGCTCGAACAGCTCCGGAGCCGCGTTCGCCTCCTTGACGAACTTCAGCGCGACGGGCTCGCCGGTGCTGCAGCGTGTACCGGCCCACACGCGCCCCATTCCGCCCTCGCCGACGAGCTGCTCCAGTCGATACTGGCCTGCCACGACGGCTCCGGCTGCAAGGTCGATGCCCACGGTGATTCGCGGGCAAGCCTACGGTCCACGGAACCGCGCAGCAACCGGCTGCGCAAGAGCTTGCGGTGTCGAGCGCAAGGGGTTGCGGTGGGTGGGCGGGGAGGGCTGGGCGGTCGCTTGCCAGGCAGCCCCGCGTGGCCCGAGACTCGCGCCGTGGGATCGACGTGTCCGTTCTGCGCACCCGACGCGGCACGTGTGTTCCACGAGGGTGCCCGCGTACTCGGGGTCTGGGACGGGTTCGCGGTCGCTCCGGGCCACGCGCTGCTGGTGACGAAGCGGCACGTCGAGACGTGGTTCGATGCGACTCCCGAGGAGCTGCACGAGCTCGCCGACGCGGTGGGCCCGGCGCGCGAGAAGATTCGGGCGCTTCGCCGCCGCAGCGGTGAACCGGAGGCGGAGGGGTTCAACGTGGGCGTCAACATCGGAGAAGCCGCGGGGCAGACGGTGATGCACCTGCACGTTCACGTGATTCCGCGTGTGCGCGGCGACGTCGCCGATCCGCGCGGGGGCGTCCGAGGCGTGATCCCCGACCGGCAGAAGTATTGACGGCCGTGTCGTCGCCCGCGCGCCCGGACGCCACGTCCGTCCTCCGCTTCGCGGAGAAGCTGATCACGCTGCTGGACCAGGGCGGCTTCGTGGCCACCTACAAGTTCGCCGTGCTGATCGCGCTGATGGATCTCTGCCTCGAGAAGAGCGCCCGCGATGGTTCGCCGCCAGAGTCCGTGACGACGCGCCAGCTCGCGCGGAAGATCATCGAGATCTACTGGTCGCACACCGAGCCCTTCGACGCGGGGGTGGCGGAGCGCCCGCCCGAGGTGCTCCGCCAGAACTCGGGCAAGCAGGCGCAGATCGTCACCCTGATCCAGCGGTTCCGCGGTCGTCGACACGTGCACGGCTCGAGTGGATCCCTGCACCGCCACCGCACGGACCACCCGGCCGCGTTCGACCGGCTCGAGCGCGAGGTCGAGTGGACCCTCGTGAAGATGCCGCTCCCGAAGCTGCAGCGCATCGGGCGCGAAACCGACGACTTCCTCTACCGCATCGGCTGGGGCGATGACGTGACCCGAACCTCCTTCCTGGACGGTACGCGGTTCGACAACGTGATCCGCTTTCAACCGGGTGCGTCCGAGGCTCTGGTCGCGCTCGCCGGGGTCCTGCGCCCGCTCGTTCACCGGCAGTGGGCCGCGATGGTCACCCGCTACAACGGACTGGCGGACGCCCAGCTGGAGAGCTTCCTGTTCGGCTGCCCGCGCACGTCCCTCGCGCCGATCACCGCCCCCCTGCTCGAGCTGCAGCGCGGCACGTGCTTCTACTGCCTCCGGCAGATCCGAGCCGACGCGCAGGTCGACCACTTCCTCCCGTGGGCTCGCCATCCCGACGACGGCATCGAGAACCTCGTCGTGGCCCACGCTGCGTGCAACCAGGCGAAGAGCGACTTCCTGGCGGCAGCGCGTCACGTGCAGAGCTGGTCCCGGCGCGTGGACGAGAGCGCCGAGCAGCTTCGACGAATCGCAAGCACGGCAGCCTGGCCTCGCGAGCCGGAGCGCACCGTCAACGTCGCGCGCGCGGTGTACGCGAGACTGCCCTACGACGCACGCCTGTGGTCGGCGGGTCGGCAGTTCGAGCCGATGGATCGAGCCGCGATCACGGAGGTGTTCGGGCGGATGCAGGGCGCGATCTGACGATGCGAAAACGCCACATCATCACGCTGCCTGCTCTCGACCGCGCGCTCGACAAGGTCACGGCCGAGCTCGATCGCCACGGCTTCTGGGACGCTCGCCTCGCGCGGGTCGACGTCGAGCTCGGCTGGCTCGGCGATGCGTACGGCTGGCAGCGCTACGGGCATGGCGGGCAGATCGTGATCCCGGCCGTGTCGATGCTCAAGGTCGCCGACTGCGTCTTCGGCTCGTACACGAGCCTGATCGGCGTACTGCGTCACGAGTACGGTCATGCGGTCGCCGACACGCACCGCGGCCTGCTGCGGTCGCGGCGCTTCGTCGACGCGTTCGGAGCGCCCCACGAGAGCGAAGACGGCTTCGAGTACGACCCGCGGTTCTTCGTTTCGGGGTACGCGGCCACGAACCCTGCGGAGGACTTCGCGGAGGTGTTCATGACGTACCTGCGAACGCGGGGTCGATTGCCGCGCGTTCATGCGACGGAGCCGATCCGTCGCAAGTGGCGGTTCGTCCGCGAGCTGGGGGGGAGGATCCGGGCGGGGGCGCGGCGGTGGTAGGGGGGCGTCCACGGGCGCGAGGCGGGAGCGGGCGTCCGCAGGCGCCACGGGAGAAGGAGACGATGAAGAGTTCGCGGTCGATCCGGTGTGCTGCTTCACCGCGCAGGTGGGTCGAGGTTTCGACGGAACCCGGTGACTACGTGTGTCCGCACTGCCGGGGCGACATTCGCGTCGACAAGCGCTCTGCGGTGCATGAGCCCGTCGTCAGCGTGGAGTGCGACGCCTATCCGGACGCGGACGCCACGACGGTCTGGCTGTGGTCGGAAGATGACGCGACGTGTGACTCCTGTGACGGGGACATCGAGCTGTCGGACGGCGTGGCCACTCACGAGCCGATCGAGTGGGTCGAGTGCCCCGTGCATCCCGAGGAGTCGCCGACGCTGGTCTTCCCGTGGGCCGAGGACGAGCAAGTGGTCTGCCCGCACTGCCGCTACACGATCGACGTCGAAAGCGCCGAGCACGAGCCTGTTCAGGAGATCGACTGCCTCGAGAATCCCGGGGAATACTCGTACATCAGCTCAGGGGACCTCGAAGCCTTGGACTTGGAGTGTCCCCACTGCGGATCCGAGATCTGGGAGGACGAGCAAGGACATGCACACCACGATCGCTACCTCGAGCCGCTGCGAGTCGGGAGCCAGCGCCGCGCCTACGTCGTCGTTCACGGTTTCGGGAACGACGAGGATGCGGACTTCAGCAACTGGGTCGAGCAGATCGGGCGACTGGGATGGAAGGGTGACCTGTACGGGTATCAGTGGAACTCCCGCAGTCGACTCCTGAGCCGCCTGTCTGCCTTTCTATGTGTGAGCGGAGGGCGACTCCCGCTAGCCGCCGAGCTCGCGCCAGTTGCCTTCTTTACGGACTACCGGCGCGCCCGCGCCGAGGCGGAGCGAGAGGGCAGCCGCCTCGCTCGAGCCGTCCAGGAGCTCCGCCGGGACTGCAGTGACGTCCGGGTGCTCGCCTTCTCGCTCGGCTGCCGGGTCGTGCGATACGCGCTCCGGGAGCTGTCCCGTCGCGGTGTGCGGGATGCCGTGCGCGTGAGGTTGTGCGGCGGCGCCGTCTCGGTAGGGGAGCCCTGGGCCGCAGCGAGCCGCGCCGCGAAGGGGCCGATCCGCAACTACTACTCGGAGGGCGATTGGGTCCTGAAGGTGGCGTTTCCGGCGGGTGACCTGTCGACGAGCGCGATCGGGGCGTCGGGACTCCACCGTGCGCCGGACGATCGTGTGCGCAATCACCCGGCGATGGTCGACGGCGAATGGGTTTCGCACAAGATCGGGCTGTCGTACGAGCAGGCGTACGCGGATTTCGGCGTGCTGTAGTTCCGAACAGGAGGTCTGCCGGCGAGGGGAGAAGAACTCGTGGAGAAAGTTCCCCGCCTCGCCCCTCGCCCACCCCGCCCCCCCTTGCCCCCCGTCCCCCCATCCCCGACGCTCCCCCCGTGGCCCGAATGCACGGCGCTCCCCCGTCACGCAGTGACGGCGGCTGGAAGGCCGAGCAGTTCCTGTACGACGCCTTGCGCCGCGGCCTCGATGACGAGTTCCACGTCTACTACCGGGTCGGCGTCGTCGAGCGGGAGCGCGCGCGGGAGGCGGAGGCCGACTTCGTCGTGCTGCATCGCGAGCGCGGGTTGCTGCTCATCGAGTGCAAGGGGTCGGGCGTTCGCCGGCTCGGTGACGGGCGATGGGTCCGCGCGAGCGCCGACGGGGGCGAGCAGGCCACCAAGGATCCGTTTCGCCAGGCGCAGGACGCACGGCACGCGCTCGTGAGCGAGCTGCAGTCGCGCATGACGAGCGGCTGGCCGCGTCACTTTCCGTTCGTACACGGTCACGCGGTCGCGTTTCCGCGCGCGGGCGAGACGGCGACGCCGCTCGACGGGCCGCGGGAGACGGTGCTGTTCGCCGGGGATCTGGACCGCATCGCGGAGTGGACGATCGGGGCGATGGAGTTCTGGGGGCGCGGGGGCGCCGGCGTGCCGCCGCTGGACGCGGGGGAGTTCCGGAGGTTTCGGGACCAGATCCTGCACCCGCGGCTCGACTTCGTTCCGCGGCTGGGGGCGCAGCTGCGGGCGGAGGGGGAGGAGCTGTGCCGGCTCACCGAGGCGCAGGGGCGGACGCTGCGGGGGTTGTTCGTGCGGCCGCGGCTGCGCGTCGCGGGGGGCGCCGGGACGGGGAAGACGATGCTCGCGCTCGAGGCGGCGCGGCGGCTCGCGGTGGGTGCGGACGGTGAGCGACGCCGCGTGCTGCTCGCCTGCTACAACAAGCAGCTCGCGGACTACCTCACGGGCCTGGTGGACGCGT
Source organism: uncultured Polyangiaceae bacterium (assembly GCA_964487605.1). Taxonomy (GTDB): domain Bacteria; phylum Myxococcota_A; class Polyangia; order Polyangiales; family Polyangiaceae; genus JAJDAH01. The sequence continues at coordinate 1,965 of CAZARU010000193.1, read as the reverse complement.
GGTCGGGGCCTTCGGAGTCCGATCCGCCCCTCGTGGACGTGGCGCACTTCCACCGGCTCTGCTTTCGTGCGTACCAGGCGCTCGGGCGACCGTTCGAACCGCCCGCGACGGCGGACGCCGCGAGCACGTTCTGGGAGACCGACGCGCCCGCGGTGCTGTTCGACGCGCTGGCGGAGGGGGCGCTCGAGCCGTGGGACGCGATCGTCGTCGACGAAGGGCAGGACTTCGCCGAGGCGTGGTGGACGGTGCTGGAGGAGGCGGCGCTGCGCGAGCCGGGGCGCCTGTACGTCTTCCTGGATCCGGCGCAGAAGATCTTCCCGCGCCACACGGGGCGCACCGACCGGCCCATCGACTACGAGCTGACGGACAACCTCCGCAACACCCGCGCCATCGCGGAGGTCGTGCGCGACATCGCCGGCGTGCCGCTCGAGCCGCACCCCGACGCTCCGGCGGGAGCGCCCGTGTGCGTCCACCTGGAGCAGGGAGCGAAGGCCCGCCGGCTCCTCGACGACCTGGTGGCCGACCTGGTGGGCAAGCAGCGCGTGCTGCCCGACCAGATCGTCGTCATTGGCCCCCACCGGCCGGAGAACGAGCGCTCGACGCTGCACGGCGTGACCGAGCTCGGTGGAGTGGCAGTGACCGCCGACCACCGGGAGCGCGACCGCAAGATCCTCCTGTCGACCATCGGCGCCTTCAAGGGGCTCGAGAGCGACGTGGTGCTCCTCGGCGACATCGATCCGGCCGACGAGCGCTGCACCCGCGGCGCGCGCTACGTGGCGACGAGCCGCGCCCGGACGCTCCTGCACGTGTTCGCGCGGGGGGAGTGGAGGGAGTAGGGGGGCTGCTCGTCCCGGCCCTGCTGGGCGTTCTCGAGCTCTGGACGGCTCGAACGGTCCAGCATCGCGCAACTGCCGCCTCCAGCGAGCCGATGCGCACACCACCCTGCCCTCCACGCCCCACGACCACCTCTTCCGGCGCGTCTTCTCGGTCCCCGAGCACGCCGAGGGCGAGCTGCGCTCCGTGCTGCCGGCCGACCTCGTCGCTCGCGTCGACTGGAGCACGCTCGCCCTCGTCCCGGGCACCTTCGTGGACACCGCCGCCGGCGCCATCGAGGCGGATCTGCTGTTCACCGTGGAGCTCGAGGGGCGCCGCGCGTTCGTGTACGTGCTGCTCGAGCACCAGAGCACCTCCGACCTGCGCATGCCGCTGCGCCTGCTCCGGAGCATGGTGCGGATCTGGGAGCGCCACTTCGAGGAGCACCGCGATGCCCGAGCCGTCCCGGCCATCCTCCCGGTCGTCGTGCACCACAGCGCGACCGGGTGGACGTCCGCGCGGAACCTCACGGAACTCTACGACCTTCCCCCGTCGCTCCTGGCCGTGGTCAAGCGACATCTGCCGGCGTTCGAGATCGTCCTAGACGACATCTCGTCGGCGGACGACGCGGTCCTTCGGTCGCGCACCATGACCGCGCTGGGTCGAGTGACGCTGTTCTCCCTCGCCCGCTCCCGCTCCTCCGCAGACTTCGCGGCGGAGCTCTCGCGCTGGACGGACGCGCTGGCGGAGATCCTGGACGCACCGAGCGGCGTGGCGGCGCTCCGGACGCTCGTGAGCTATGCTCTCGTCACCACCGAGACTCACCCCGAGCAGCTGCGCCGGCTGGCGACGCAGCTCGGGCCGAAGGCGGAGGAAGCATTCATGACCGGGGCCGACATCTTGCGAGCGGAAGGATTCCAGAAGGGGATCGAGAAGGGGATCGAGCGAGGCATCGAGAAGGGAATCGAGCAAGGCATCGAGAAGGGGATCGAGCGAGGCATCGAGAAGGGGATCGAGCGAGGACGGCTCGAAGGCAGCGTGGATCTGCTCGTCGGACAGCTCGGCGCGCGGTTCGGGGAGCTGCCGGAGGGCGTCGTGCGACGGGTTCGCGGCGCGACGGCCGAGGAGATCGAGCGCTGGGCGCGGCGGGTG
>CAZARU010000192.1:0-10895 GCA_964487605.1 uncultured Polyangiaceae bacterium | reverse complement strand
TCGGGCGTGCCGCGGCTCGGGCACCGCCCGCTCGACGTCGTAGCCCCCGCCGGCCGTCGTCGGCTTCGGGAGCGCCGTTGGTGTTCGGCGGCATGCCCGGTAGCATCTGCGCCGCGCGTGTCCAACGAGAACGAGCCGCACCGACGCGAGCCGGCGCTCTACATCAACCGCGAGCTCTCCTGGCTCGAGTTCAACGCGCGCGTGCTGGCGGAGACCGACGCTCCGGACCTGCCGCTGTACGAGCGCCTCAAGTTTCTGGGGATCGTGGCCGCCAACCTCGACGAGTTCTTCATGGTGCGGGTCGCGGGACTCATGGCGCAGCGCTCCGGCGACGTGGAGGAACTGACTCCGGACGGCCTCACTCCCCGGCAGCAGCTCGCCGCCATCGCCGAGCGTGCGCACGCGATCGTGAGCGACGCCTATGCCATCTGGCGCGAGAAGGTCCGCCCCGCCCTGACCGACGCTGGCGTGTCCCTGGTGAAACCGTCGAAGCTCGACAAGAAGGAGCAGCAGGTGCTCGACGCGGCCTTCCGCCGCGACGTGCATCCGGTGCTCACGCCCATCGCGGTGGATCCCGCCCACCCGTTCCCCCACGTCCGCAACAAGTGCATCAACGTCGCGGCGGTCTTCAAGCAGGTCGACGCGACCATCGATCCCTGGATCGGCATCGTCCAGGTGCCGTCGATGCTCCCACGCCTCATCCCCGTCAATCACGAGGGCGCGCGCCGCGCGGTCGTCATGCTCGAGGACGTCATCGGCCGCCACATGGCGGCCATCTTTCCGCACATGGAGATCCTGGGTCAGTTCACGTTCCGCGTGACGCGGAACTTCGACATCGAGGTGGACGACGAGGAGGCCGAGGACCTGCTGCGCACGCTCCAGACCGAGCTGCGGCGGCGCGAACGGGGCGACGCCGTGCGCCTCGAGGTCAGCGGCGACGCGCCGGACGATGTCATCGACGAGCTCTGCGACGAGCTCCATCTGCGCCAGCGCGACGTCTATCGCGTGAACGGACCGCTGCACCTCGGAGATCTGCCGGGCCTGGTCTCGCGCGACGACCGGCGCGATCTGCGCGACGAGCCGTTCACACCCTTCGACGTACCGCCGCTCCGGGACTCGGAGGACCAGTTCCGCACGATTCGCGAGCGGGACGTCCTCTTGCACCACCCCTACGAGTCGTTCGAGGCGGTGGTGGACTTCCTCCGCCGGGCGGGGACGGATCCGAACGTCCTGGCGATCAAGATGACGCTCTACCGCACGGGCGGCGAGTCGCCGGTGGTGCAGGCGCTGCAGCGCGCGGCCGAGAGCGGCAAGCAGGTGACGGCGCTGGTGGAGCTCAAGGCACGCTTCGACGAGGAGAGCAACATCCGCTGGGCGCGAGCGCTGGAGCGGTCCGGTGTGAACGTGATGTACGGGCTCATCGGGATGAAGCTCCACGCCAAGGTGCTGCTCGTGGTCCGGCGCGAGAAGGAGGGCCTGCGCCGCTACGTGCACCTCGCCACGGGCAACTACAACGAGCAGACCGCGAAGCTCTACTCCGATCTCTCGCTCTTCACGGCCCGGGAAGACATGGGCGAGGACGCGACGGCGCTCTTCAACCTCCTGACGAGCTACGCGACGCCGGAGCGATGGAATCAGCTCGTCGTGGCGCCGCTCGGGCTGCACGAAGCCGTGCTGGGGCTGATCGCTCGCGAGGCGGAGCACGCCAAGAACGGGCGTCCCGCAGGGATCACCGCGAAGATGAACGCACTGGTCGACGCCGACGTCATCGATCTCCTCTATTCGGCGTCGCGCGCCGGAGTGCCCATCGACCTCATGGTGCGCGGCATCTGCTGCCTGCGACCGGGCATCGCGGGGGTGAGCGAGAACATCCGCGTCACGGCGGTCATCGACCGCTTCCTCGAGCACGCGCGCATCTTCCGATTCGTCAATGGCGGCAACGAGGAGGTCTTCTGCTCCAGCGCCGACTGGATGCCCCGCAACTTCCGCCGTCGCGTCGAGGTCATGTTCCCCATCCTGGATCCGACCCTCAAGAAGCGCGTGACCGAGGAGGTGCTGGGCACCATGTCCGCCGACAACGTGAAGTCCTGGTCACTCGCCCCCGACGCGACGTACTCGCGCATACTGCCCAGAAAGGGCGAGGCGGCGGTGCGCAGCCAGATGCGGTTCATCGAGCTGGCCCGCGAGCGCGCCATGTCCGGAGAGAGCCGCCGGAACCCGCTCGTGCCGCCGGCACCCACCGGGGTCATCGAGAAGCTTCGACGCAAGAAGCGCAAGGGCAAGAACAAGAAGCGCAAGCGCGAGGACTGACGGTGGGCTCGCCCTCGGCCATCGTCGCTGATCTCACGCGGCTCCTGGGCGCAGACGGCGTGCTCTCGGGCGTCGCCGAACGCGCGACCTACGAGTCCGACGGCGTGACGCTCTTGCGCGCGCCACCCGTCGCGATCGCGCTTCCCGACTCGACCGCGGGCGTCGTGAAGGTGCTCACCTGGGCGCACCGGGCGGGCGTACCCATCGTGGCGCGCGGCGCCGGCACGGGGCTCTCGGGCGGCGCCACCGCCACGGCCGGCGGCGTGGTGCTCTGCACGGCACGTCTGACGAAGATCCTGCGCCTCGACGCGGAGAATCGCCTCGCGCGCGTCGAGGCGGGCGTCGTGAACCTGCACGTCACGCGCGCCGCGGAGCCGTTCGGCCTGGCCTACGCGCCGGATCCGTCGAGTCAGGCGGCGTGCACCATCGGCGGCAACGTTGCGGAGAACTCCGGGGGACCGCACACGCTGAAGTACGGCGTGACCACGAACCACGTCCTGGCGCTGTCGGTCGTGCTGCACGACGGCACCGTGGTGGAGCTGGGCCACGACACGGGCGAGCTGGTCGGCTACGACGCGGTGGGCTGCTTCGTCGGCAGCGAGGGCACCTTCGGCGTCGCAACGGAAGCGACGCTGCGTCTCGTGACCAGGCCGGAGGCGACGCGCACGCTCCTGGCGGCCTTCGACTCCGTGCGAGCCGCGACCGAGAGCGTGAGCGCCATCATCGCCTCGGGCATCGTGCCCGCCGCTCTCGAGATGATCGACGCGGTGGTCATCGGCGCGGTGGAGGACGCCTACCACGCGGGGCTTCCCAGGGACGCCGCGGCGGTGCTGCTGGTCGAGCTCGACGGCGTGACCGAGGGGCTGGACGACGAGGCCGACGCCGTGGACCGGCTGTGCCTCGCCCGGGGCGCACGCAGCGTGCGCCGCGCGCAGGACGAAGCCGAGCGCTCCCTGCTCTGGAAGGCGCGCAAGCGCGCGTTCGGCGCCATGGGCCGCATCAGCCCGTCGTACTACACCCACGACTGCGTCATCCCGCGCTCGAAGCTCCCGGAGGTGCTCGAACGCGTCACGGCCATCGCCACACGCCACGGCGTGACCATCGCGAACGTGTTTCACGCCGGGGACGGCAACCTGCACCCGCTCATCCTCTTCGACGAGAGGGACCGCCGCTCGGTGCGGAGCGCGCTGGCCGCGGGCGAGGAGGTGCTCGCGACGTGTCTCGCGGCGGGTGGGTCCCTGAGCGGCGAGCACGGCATCGGCGCCGAGAAGCGCGAGTGGATGGACCGCGTCTTCGACGCGCCGTCGCTCGCGGCCATGCGGCGCGTGAAGGCCGCCTTCGACCCCAGCGGCCGCATGAACCCGGACAAGGTGCTGCCGACCCCCGGACGGTGCTTCGACGTGCCGAAGCGCCCGGGAGGTGGCGGGTGATCCGTGAAACTCCCGAGAGCGCCGCCGAGGCCGCGCGCCTGCTGGCCGCGTGTGGTGCCGCGGGACGCGCGGTGCTGCCGCGAGGCGGAGGCACCAAGACGCTCTTCGGCCGCCCACCCGTCCGCGCGGACGTCGTGCTGGAGACGCGCGCGCTGGCCGGCATCGTCGAGCACGAGCCGGCCGACATGGTGTGCACGGTGCGCGCGGGCACTCCCTTCGCGGAGCTTCAGCGCGTCCTCTCGGAGCAGGGCCAGCGCGTCCCGCTCGACCCGCCGCACGCGGCGGCCACGGTCGGCGGCGTGGTGGCCACGGCGAGCGCGGGGCCGCGCCGAGCGCGATTCGGAGCCCCGCGAGATCTGCTCCTCGGGATCGAGGTCGCGCTCGCCGACGGCGGCGTCGCGCGCGGCGGCGGGCGCGTGGTGAAGAACGTCACCGGCTACGATCTCATGAAGCTGCACGCCGGCGCCCTCGGAACGCTCGGGCTCGTCACCGAGGTCTCGCTGCGGCTGCGACCCCTCGCTCGCGACGAGGCCGGCGCGAGCGCCATTTTCACGACGCCCGACGCCGCGCTCCGAGCGCTCGACCGCCTTCGAAGCGCACCCATCGAACTCGCCTACGCGACGGCGCTCGGGCCCGACCCCTCGCGCTTTCTCCCGCTGCCCGCGGGCCCCTGGTGCGTGGTCGCCGCGTTCGACGGTCCCGCGCGCGCCCGGCAGCGCGCGGAGCTGGTCGTGCGCGAGGCGTGCGGGGCACCCGGTGCGAGCGACGTGACCGCGCTCGGCTCGAGCGACGTGACCGCGCTCGATCGCGCCCTTGCCCAGGTTGGCGACGCGCTCTCCACCGGAAAGCCGGCGGCCGCGCGCGGACGCGTCGCGGTGCTGCCGACGGCCTGGTCGTCCGCCGTGGCGGCGACTTCGAAGGGTCACGACGGCGACCTCTTCTGGGAGGCACGGGCGGGAGCGCACGGCATCGTCCACGTGTCGGCGCCGAACGACGGCGCGCTGGCCGCTGCGTGCCGAGCGGTGCGCACGGGCGTGGGCGCTTGCGCCGGTCTCGTCACCTGGGAGCTCTTGCCCCGTGAAGTGGCGGCGCGCGTCGACCCCTGGCCGGACGCGCGCGACGCGCTGCCGCTGCTGCGGGCGATCAAGGCGCAGCTGGACCCCGGGAGCGTGCTGAACCCCGGCCGCTTCATCGGAGGGATCTGACGTGCGCGACTTCGAGCCCGAGCGACCCGGTCCCCTCCCCGCCCCCTCGGTGCCGGCGCACGTGGAGGCTGCGCTGCGGCAGTGCATCCACTGCGGACTCTGCCTCGAGGCCTGCCCCACGTACCGCGAGACGCGCGTGGAGGCGGACGGGCCGCGTGGTCGCCTCTTCCTCATGCGCGGCATCGCGGCGGGGCGCATCGATCCGTCGGGTGACGCCGGGGAGCACCTTGCCCAGTGCCTCGGCTGTCGAGCCTGCGAGACCGCGTGCCCGTCGGGCGTGGGTTACGGCGACGCCATCGAGTGGGGGCGCGGCGTCGTGCAGCGGGCCAGGCCTTCCACGTTTCGATCGGCGCTGTTTCGGCTGCTGGGACTCCGCGTGCTGCTGCCGCGACCGTGGCTGCTCGACCTGGTGGCCCGGCTGACGCGCGCCGCGCAGCGCGCGGGGCTCGTCACGCTGGCCGAGCGCTGGGGCATCGCGCGCTGGCTCCTGGGCGAGGCTTCGGGGACGGCCATGGCGCTGCTGCCCCCGGCGCCGACCGACGCCGTCGAACGGCTGGCGGAGCTCACGCCAGCCGACGGCCCCCCGCGCGCCCGCGTCGTCGTGCTCACGGGCTGCGTCACCGAGCGCCTGCTGCCCGGCCTGAACCGCGCCACCGTGCGCGTCCTCGCGCGCAACGGGTGCGAGGTGGTGGTACCGCGCGGCCAGGGATGCTGCGGCGCCCTCGCGCTGCACGGCGGTGAACCCGAACTCGGCCGGCGCCTCGCCCTCGAGCTCGCCGACAGCCTGCCCGAGGACGCGGACTTCGTGGTGAGCAACGCCGCGGGTTGCGGCTCCGCCCTTCGCGAGCTCTCGGCAGGGTTCGAGCCGGGAACCGCGGAGCACGAGCGCGCGGAGCGCTTCTCTCGGAAGGTGCGCGACGTGACCGAGCTGCTCGACGCGCTCGGGCTGGTGCCCCCGGAGGGTCACCTGAGCGGGCGCGCCGCGTACGACGAGCCCTGCCACCTGCAGCACGCGCAGGGCGTGAGCGCAGCACCAAAGCGCATCCTCGGTGCCCTGCGCGGCGTCGAGTGGGTCACGCTCGAAGACGCGGACACGTGCTGCGGATCGGCGGGGATCTACAACCTGACTCAACCCGAGATGTCGGCCCGGGTCCTGGCGCGCAAGATTGACGAGGTGGAGCGCAGCGGCGCCGAGCTGATCGTGACGGGCAACCCCGGGTGCCTGCTCCAGATCGCGGCGGGCGCCCGCGAGCGCGGACTGACGATCGAGACGCTGCACCCGGTGGAGCTGCTCGATCGGGCCTACGCCGCGGCGTCTCGCCCGCAGGACTGACCGCTGCTACCGTTGCGCCATGACGCGACGGGCGCTGGTGCTCCTGGCCTTCCTCGGTTGTTCGTGCGGCGGCAACGCCGAGAACGACTCCTCCGCCGGAGGTGCGGGAGGAACCGGCGGGGCGTCCGGCGGCGCGGGAGGAGGCGGAGCGGGGGGAACCGGCGGGAGCGCCGGCTCCACGGGCGGTGCGGGAGGCAGCGCCGGCTCCACGGGCGGCGCGGGAGGCAGCGCGGGCACGGCGGGAGCGGGCGGCACGGGCGGAGTCGTACCTGCCGAGTGCCGCAGCCCCTCGACGGAAGCCGGGCCTCACCGCGTCACGTTCCGCCTGCAGAACACGTCGCCCCAGGCGGTGTACCTGCTGGAGGAGTGCACGCTGCGCTTCGACATCACCGCGTGCGCCGACGACCACGCCGCACGCATGACCATCGCGGCGTTCTGCTCCGGATCCTGCGACGAGCCGGACAACGGCTGCATCGTCTGCGGCGCGTGCCTCTACGAAGGGCGCGAAGTGGCGCCGAACACCACGACCAGCGCGGAGTGGGGCGGACAGACGTTCACGTTCTCCCAGACGAGCAACGGGTGTCAGTGTCACGAGACCCACGTCGCCCCCAACGCCCGCTACCGCATCACCGTTCCGATCTGGAACACGCAGGACGCCGCGACGATGGAGCCGCCCGCGCGCGAGGTCAGCGTCGATTTCGACGTCACCGACGGCGTCGTGGACGTCGAGCTGGGCATCTGAGGGCCGGCGAGCCGCGATGACCGTCGCCACGGAGCGACGGGCCACGTCGGGCGCGCGGACGACCGTCGCCCACCGCCCATGAGTGAAGTTCGTGCCAGGTACGATTTTTCTGGACACGATTTCTGGCGACGTCGCACGGCGCCGTGCAGATCGTTGCAGCGCTCCCTCGTGCCGGCACGAGACTGCGCCGGGACGCGCGTTCGCGACGCCGACCTCGTTCGCAAACCTTTCGAGCGCGAACGCCCCGCAGAGCGCGTCGTACGCTGTCGAGAATGTCGGGTGTAGGACGGGGGCATGCAGCACCTCTCGACTCGCACGGCCCTCACCGGTCACCCGCAAGACACCGCGCCCGCAGCGCGCGCTCGCCGCCACGCCCCCGGCGCCAGCTCGCCCGCGACTGCGCGCTCCGACGCCATCGCGTCGCCCACAAGCATCGCCGCGCTCTCCGACGGCGAGCTGTTCACGCGCGTGCGCGCGCTCGTCGGCCGCTCGAACCGCACGCTCGCCGCGCTGCTCGAGCACCTCGCGGAGGTGGAGGCGCGCGGGTTGCATCGCGCGCGGGCCTGCGCCACCCTCACCAGCTGCTGCGTCTACGAGCTGCGCATGTCCGAGGACGCGGCGTCACAGCGCGCGCGGGCCGCGCGAGCCGTGCGAGAGTTCCCCGCTCTCCTCGGCGCCGTCGCGCGCGGCGAGCTTCACCTCACGGGTCTGGTGCTCCTCGCCCCGCACCTGATCGCCGCGAACCTCCCGGAAGTCCTCGCGCGGGCGCGGTTTCGAACCAAGCGCGAGATAGAACGACTGGTCGCGTTCCTGGCACCGAAGGCCGACGTTCCCGCCCTGATCGAGCCGCTCGCCCCCGAGCGCCACGAGCCCAGACTGGGCGGACCGAGCCACTGGCAGAGGTTCATGGAGGGCCTCCCGGGCCCCGTCCGCCAGCTCCCGGCGTGGCAGCGGCCGGCGAGCTGGGGCGAGGGCGAGAGCGACGGCGACGGCGACGGCGACGGCGACGAGCACGCCGATGATCGCGCCGACGACGCGCGCGCAGCGCCACGGCTCGGGGCGCTGCGCCATCGCGTGCAGTTCACGGCCAGTCAGGAGTACGTCACGTTGCTCGAGGAGGCGCGCGACCTGCTCGCGCACGCGGTGCCGGATCGGTCCATCGCAGAGGTGCACCTTCGCGCGATGCGCGAACTCGTCGTTCGACTGCGGGAGCGGCGCACAGGGACGGACGCCGCGGGAGCAGCGCCCCGGGCACCGGCGAGCCCCGACGCTCCGCGCCGGAACGGAAGCAACACCACGAGCCCCGACGCTCCGCGCCGGAACGGATGCGACACGGCCACCCCCGACGTGCCGCGCCGGAACGGAAGCACCACGGCGAACCCCGACCTTCCGCGCCGGAACGGAATGGTCACGGCGAGCCCCGACGCTCCGCGCCGGAACGGAAGCGCGCCGGCCGAATCGCCGGGCGTTCGGCGACGCGCGGTGCCCGCCGCGGTTCGTGGTGCCGTCTGGCTGCGGGACGGCCGGCGCTGTGCGTTCGTGGACGAGGGCGGGCGGCGCTGTCGCGAGACCGCGTGGCTCGAGCTGCATCACCGCACGCCGCATGCGCGCGGCGGGACGGACACGGCGGACAATCTCTCGCTCCGCTGTCGGAGCCACAACGCCCACGAGGCCGAGCGCGACTTCGGGCGCGAGTGGATGGCGGCCAAGCGCGAGCGGTGAGCCGGGGCGCAGGGAGAGCGCGGCCGCGGCGCGACTGAGCAGGGGTGCGGCGTCGGAGTGGGCGCGGCGCGGGGCGACGCCCCGCCGTCAGGGTCCCACGTAGCTCGCCGACCAGGTCCCGTCGCACGTCCCGCCGGGAGGCCCGACGACCGCCAGGCTCCAGATCCCGGAGACGAACGCGAACTTCACGCGGTCGTACTGTGAGGCCATCGTTCCCCCGAAGGTGCCGTTCACGATGAGGAACCCGCTGTACGTTCCGTTCGCGAGCGAGCCCTGGAACTGCGCGCTCGCGCAGTCGAGCTTGCCGGTGATGTCGGCGCGCAGGCTGAAGAACGCGTTGGCGGTGCCGTCGAGCACGCCGTCGCGCACCTCCAGGAACTCGCCCTGCTGCGAGTCGGCCAGCGTGAGCGTGATCGGCCCGGTCACGGGCATCTGCGACAGCCCCTGCGGGTCCTTGTAGGTGCACGCGAAGGTCCCGGCGTAACGGCCGGGCTTGCAGCCGCTCCCCGGCGGCGTCTCGGGCCATTCGAACGACACGCCGCTGCCGGCATCCATGGGCGCCGACCCGCCGCCGGCGCTCGCGCCCGCGGACGCGCCGGCAGCAGCCCCTGCTGCCCCGCCGACACCACCGGCAGCGTCTGCAGAGCCGGTCGCGCCAGCGGTGACAGTACCGCCGGCGCCCGACGTCCCCGCCGAGCTGCCGCCCGCTCCGCCCACCGCTCCGGCAGCCGCGCGCGGATCGGCGCCCGAGGCCGAGCAATGCACGCCGGCGAAGGCGGCCACGACGACGAGGGCGGTTCTCGAGCCTCGAGGAAGCGCTCCCGCCCGTCGCATCGCGCAGACCTACGACGGAAGCCCCGCGGAGGCGAGCGGGCTCCGCGGACGGACGCGCGTGTCGTCATACTCTACGTCTTGCTCGCGCCTCCGGTGACGTCAGCGGCAGTCGAACCCGACGTAAAACTTGTCGTCGTTGCCCACGTCGCCGTCGGTGTTCAGGCCGTAGAGCTGAACGGTCTCCGCGCCGAGCGTCTCGACCGTACACGAGGAGTTGCTGCCGGCCCCGTTAGCGCACGCCGAGTGGCTCACGGAGCCCCACTTGGCCGGGTCCGTCGCGCAGGAGCCGCAGCTGTCTCGCCAGCCGAAGTACAGGGTGCAGCCGGTCTGGAAGTACCGCTCGATGGCGGGTCCGGGCGATTCGCAGGCGACGCTGCCGTCGGCCTCCACGCCGACGACGAGCTGGCCCGAGGGGCACGCGGCCACCGCGGGACCACCTGCCGCAGGAGGCGCGGTGCAGTGCAGGCCCACGTAGAACTTGTCGTCGTCGTTCACGTCGCCGCTGGTGGACAGGCCGTACAGGTTCACGTTCTCGGTGCCCAGGAGCGTCGCAGCACACGTGTCGTTGCCGCCCACGGGGTTCGAGCAGGAAGCGTCGTTCGCGCGCCCCCAGCGCGCGGGCGCCGAGGCGCACCCGTCGCAGCTGTCTCGCCAGCCGAGATACGTCGAGCAGCTCGCTCCGACCGTGTCGGCGACCATCGACTCCGCAGCGAGGCACTGGACGGTGGAACCGCTGACACCGACCACGAACTCGCCGGCGCGGCAGGGCCCCGGCACGGGCACCGGTGCCACCGTCTGGCAATGGAGCGCCATGTGGAACTTGTCGTTGGAGTCGACGTCTCCGTCGGTGTTCAGGCCGAAGAGCTGGACCGACTCCGAGCCCAGCGTCGCGACGGAACAGGTGTCGTCCGCTCCCACGCCGTTCGAGCACGACGTCCCGTTCACGCGCCCCCACTTCGCCGGCGGGGTCGAGCACCCGCTGCAGCCGTCGCGCCACCCCAGGTAGACGAAGCAGCGCGCGTCGATGGCGTCACGGGCGGCGGAGTCGATGGGCGCGCACACGATCGCCCCTGCGGCGGTGAGGCCCGTCACGAACTCGCCCGCGGGACACCGCGCGCCGGAACCTCCGGTACCGCCGCTCCCGCTCGTACCCGCCGTACCGCCCGCGCCAGCCGTACCGCCCGCGCCAGCCGTACCGCCCGCGCCAGCCGTTCCGCTCATGCCAGCCGTTCCCCCCGCGCCGGCGCTGGTACCCGCTACGCCGCCCGCACCCGCCGCGGCATCGACCGTCCCGCCGGCGCCGGCGCGCCGGTCGGCGA
>CAZARU010000191.1:0-11549 GCA_964487605.1 uncultured Polyangiaceae bacterium | reverse complement strand
CCCCAACCCCAACTGTCGTCCCCCTCGAACCGAATCTGCAACCCGCCGAGCGAAGCGCCTCACCGCGCGAGCGGAACGAGCCCCCAGCGCAGCTGAACATCGCCCCGCGCGACCCCCGTGGCGCCCCCAACGCCGACTCCCGCTCCCCCTTCGCGCCCCGCTGCTGCCCCACCGAACCGCGCGCACCCTCGCGCACGCGCGCTCCGCCCCCCTGAAAACGCCGCTCCGTCCGTCGAAGGGGCGTCGAGCCGTGAGCCGGGGGGCCCCTCCCAGAGCTCCCGAGCGCCTACGCGCTCGTGGAGAACGGCAAACAACCAGAACGTCGACGGAGTCGTCGCCGAGGTCGAGCGCGGCGTCGGGGTCGGGCTCGAGGGAGCGGCCGTGCCGGGCGAGCACGCGGTCGAGCTTCGGTGCCGTCCTTCCAGACGGACTTCAGCGCGAGCTCGACGCGCCCGTCGGGCAGGCGGCTCAACGAAACAAGACGTCCATCCGGAAGCGCGCGACCGTCGATTCCGGAAACGGCGTGCCCATCGAGAGGACGATCTCCTCGGCATCGAGCCACAGGATCCGGAGCGGCAGCATCCCGTCGCGCACGGGCACCTCGGCCATCGCGAAGTCGCTGAGGCGGTAGACCCGGACTCTCCGCTCCGGATCGAGCCAGCGCGAGCTCGCGAAGTCGCCGACGGCGTAGTAGCCCCCGCCCATGGCCGACGCCGGCCCGGACGGAGCGAGGGGGACGTCCGCGACCTTGCGAGGCACGAGGCCCGCAGGTGAGTCCGCGAGCGGGCTGACCCAGAGTTCGCCCGGCACCTCGTCGTACATCAGCACCGCCGTCGCGCTCAGCCACGCGACGAGCTTGCCGTCCGTGCGAAGGTCTCTCACCTGACGGCCGCCGGAGTCGACGAGGAGCGTCGCGGGGCCCGGCGGCCTCCAGAGCCAGCCCGACGCGACCTCGCCCGTTCGCGTCGCATTGACGACCGGCATGAGCACACGGCCCGCGCGGACGGTCGGACCCCACCCTTCTCCCGGAACGTCCAGCTCCGTCTCCGTTCCCGCTTCCGGATCCCAGATCCACGTGTCTACCTGAGACTGAGCCACGTAGAGCCCATCGGCGCACTGGGACTGAAGCCCGCCCTTCCCCACGAACGTCTTCGACGGGGCGTCGAGCAGCGATGCGCCGAGATCCATCAGGGCGTAGAGCGGGGGGTCGTTGTACCTGGCAGCGAGAAGGCACAGGCTGCCGGACATCGTCCCCGCAAAGTCGATGTAACACGGAGCCTCCAGCCGCGTGGCGTCACCGCGCGTCGCGGCGACGGGCTGGCCGTTCTCATCGTAGTATCGAGACTGGAGAATGTTCGGGCTGGCAAGTTCCGGCTGCAGTCCGTACACGAAGCGTTCGCGTCCGTTGAGCTTCGCGAAGACCTGCCCCGCACCGAACGGTCGCGGCCCGTAGTACTCGAAGTTCACGACCAGTCTCCGGCAGCCATCTCCGCAGTCGCCCCACACGAGCGGCGGCGCGGCGTGCTCCGGGTTCTTGGCCGCCCAGAGGCCGGAGCACGTCGGCAGCCACGGGATGGCGGTCCACTCCGGATCCCCCGTCGGCCTCCACACGTCACTTCCATCGCCGGGCGGTACGGCGGAGTCGTGGGCATCGGCGCCGCGGTCCCATTGCGCGTCGGCAGCAGCGCCCCCGGCCGCGCTCCGGTCCACCGTCGCGTCTGGACTTGCACCGTCGGCTCCACTCGCCGGCTTCTCGCTGCACGCGCTCAGCGACACCGCGACCAGAAACGCCGCCCTCATGGCGCCATCGCCGGGTGGTACGCGTGGTGTCCTGAAGCCAGCTCACCGTATCCGAGGAAGCGCAGCCGCGCACCGCCCCGGCGATCAGCATCCGTCACGTACGTCACGCCACGCTTGCCAGCATACGGTCGGTTCCGGATGCGCTCGTGGAGCACACGCATGCCAGCAAGACTCGGCCGTCCCGCATCGTCGATGATGAGCCTCGCCATGGCCGAGAGGTGACGCCCGGCCGCGACGAGCACCAGGTCGCCCTCGGCGCCGGCGACGAGCCAGTGATCGGCGTCGATGGTCATTCCGATCGCGTTTCCGCAGACGAGGATTCCTCCCAACCTGCGTGGCACGCGGACTCGCGTCTGCACGTGGAACGGCCCGAGTTCCGCGCCGCCCACGCTTCGCCACCGGCCACGGCGCCGGACCACCCTTTCAAGACCCGTCGCCCCCCGCGTCGAGCTGCTCGCACATCGTCCCCGCACCGCTGATGATGTCGACGGCGGTCGGAGCTATCTGTTCGCATCGCGCCTCATCGGCGTCCGAGAGCGTCGACGCGACTGTCGGATAGGCCCCGTGGGTCCAGCCGGCCCCGGTGATCCGCTCGAACGAGCTGATCCCGGCGAGGTAGAGGGGGCCGTCCGGCCCGACGAGGCACACGGATCCCACATCCTTCCTCGGCTCTCCGACCCTGCGAAAGCACGGCTCCGTCACGTCGCGCCGCGGGTAGGCGCAGCCCCGATCGATGTTCACCTCCCAGAGGCCAATGACGTAGGCCCGATCACCGTAGAGAGCGTTTCGCTCGCGGTTCGTGCCGACGAACCAGCCATTGGCGACCTGGAACTCGCGTCGACTGGCGGCGCGCACCCATCGGCTCCGGCGTTGTCGCACGCCCGCTCGGCAGCCGGACCAGCTACACAAACCTGCGCTCGGGCGGACGGACACGAGCATCTCGATCAGCAGCCGCGTGCCATCTGCGTGCGCGCTGCTCGCGCGCGCGGCCGCTCAGCAGTCCGGCGGATAGAATGGCACGCTGGCGAGAGTCTCCGGGTCGCACAGCTCGACGCCCAGTCGCTGGAGCAGCAAGGGACCCTCCCACCCTCCGATGCTGAGCAAGAGTTCGCGACGGCCGCCCGGCAGGGCGCGCGTGTAACAGCCCTGCGCGGAGTTCGTCTCAACGCATCTTGTCTCGTTCGGCAGCGGCGGGTAGTTCGCCCCGCACCCGAGGAGGACGCTCGCGCCCAGGCAGCCGCGGCTTTCGTCGAGGACCTCCGCGCGATACTCGCAGCAGCTCACCCGCGGGTCCGGTGAAGGCGCGCAAGTGTCAGCGGTGCGTTGGCAGAAGTCACCACCACGGAGCACATCCAGGCTCGCATCTACGCTGGCGAGCCCGTCGGAGCTGCTGGATCCATCATGACCGTCGACCGCGCACGCGATGCATACCCAGCCCAACAGGCACTTGAGAGGAAGCAGCGGGAACGATGGTGAACTCATATTTCAGTGTGCTCAGCGCACGATCACGCGGTCGCTCGCGCCCCGACCGAACGTCTCGGGCTCGTACATCTCCTCCGCGCGCGGCGGCGGAACGACGAAGTTGCCGGGCGTCGTCGCCCGGGCGACGTACGTGTAGTCGTAGACGCCCTCCCAGAGCAGCGACGTGAACGCCTCCACGCGCTCGTCACGCAGGTTCTGGTGCTCGTACCACGCGCTCGACCACCACCAGGGGTTCGACGAGCCCGAAGACGACGGGTCCGGCGGCACCGTGCCCACCATGGCGAGCGCGGGGTTCATCGCCTCGAATCCCGCGGGTAGCGGATCGACGAGGGCGACGTGGTGACGCCGGCCGCGAGTCGCCATCTTCAGCCGCACGCGCACCATGGCGCCGGCCTTCACGCGCCAGGTCCCCGAGGCGTCCCGCGTGACGTCGGTGGGGCCGTCCACCGCCTCGTACTCCCGCGTCACCGCGAAGCCGTGCTCCGCCGGCGGCAGCAGCAGCTCCCGGGGCGCGTACTGCATGCCCAGGCGGTAGTAGAGCCGCCCGGTGCCGTCCTTCGCCAGGATCATCGACGACTCGCCCCGCTTGGCGAGAAAGCTCATCGGCACGTCCACGTGGTGGCGATCGGTGGTGCGCCCGCGATACGCGTGCTCCGCGGCCAGCTCCTCACCCAGCCAGGCTCGCGCGACGAAGTCCGGTGTCGCCTTCTCGTACGTCGCGAAGTACCGGTCCAGCGCGAGGAGCACCCAGGCGTTCTCCTGCGTGCTGCCCCAGCGCCCCTTCTTTCGGTGGCCGAGCAGTCCGGCAACCAGCTTCGGCACGAGGTCGCTGTCGGGCTGATCGGCGATCAGCGTCTCGAGCAGGATGCCGTCCGTGCGGCGATCGCTCTGCAGCGACAGGTAGCTCTCCTGGGAAACGCGCGTCACGAAGTGCGCCTTGCCGGCGGTCTCGTTCACCGCGTTGTTCACGACGCGCCGGATCTCGTCCCGCTCGGCGGCGAGGCCCGGCTCCGCCGTGGCAAGGCTCCAGATCCAGCCGACGGCCTCCATGGACAGCTTCGACACGCCGCCCGCCTCTCGTACGATGCGCTTCGCTTCCTCCACGTCCCGAAAGCCGCCGAGGCGACGGACGTAGACGGCGTAGGCCTCCAGGTCCCGGCGCGTCTCGGGCGAGTACCAGTGGGGGATGCGCCACCGCAGCTCGCCGACGTACCGAAGCGCCGCGTCGAGGACGCCCTTGGGCACGGCGAAGCCCTTCGACTTCGCGCGCAGGAGAGCGTGGGTCACGTGCAGGCTCACGAAGGGAGACGGCTCGCGGTCCTGCCGCCACCAGTCCCAGCCTCCCGACCAGTGCTGCCGGGACTCGAGCTTCTTCACGTCCTGGGCCACGGACTTGATCAGCGCGTCCTTCCTGGGCAGCCCCGCCGCCTCGAACGCCTGCAGCACGTCGCGCAGCGCGGCGATGGCGAGCACGCGTGACGAGATCTGCTCGTTGCACTCGAAGGGGTACTTCACGAGGTAGACGACCGCGTCGGTCAAGCCCTGCAGCGCCGTCGAAGACGTGGTCAGCTCGAGGCCGCCGAAGTCGGGCACCGCGTCCGACGGGGGCTTCACCTGCTGCGCGATGGCCCCGGAGTCCACCTGGCCGTACGTCGCGAACGCCTCGGTGGTGGCGGGCGTCCAGACGGGGATCTCCTGCTCGCTCGCGTCCGTCCCCATGGGCGACACGGCGCCGATCTGGAAGCGCGCCGTTCCCGGTGACGCCGCCGCCGCGGGGAAGCGCACCTCGACGCGATCGTTCGGCGGCACCGTCACCTGCTGCGCGATGGGACCGAGCAGCTTCGCATTCGCGACGCGCGCGGCCACGCGCACCTCCACGCTCTGCGACGTCTGGTTCTGAAGCACCACCGGAAGCTCGAACTGATCGCCGTAGTTGAGGAAGCGCGGCAGCGAGGGCCGCACCATGAGCGGAAGCCGCGCCGTGAGGGCGTCCTCGCTCGTTCCGAAGCTCGCGCTTCCGGAGGCCGCCACGGCCACCACGCGGTAGCGCGTCAGGTTGTCGGGGAGCTTCACCTTCACGGTGGCGCGACCCTGGGCGTCCGCGCGCACGTCGGGGATGAACGCCGCCAGCGCCGAGAAGTCACTGCGCACGGTGAGCGGTGCGGCGCTCGCGCCCGCCTTGTCCTCGCTCATCGAAGCCTCCATCGCCGGCGCGGGCGCGGAGGCCGCCGGCATCGCCATGGAGTCGGACATCTCGGCGGACTTCTTCGCCTTCATGGCGAGCCGCGCGCGCATGGGTCCGGCCGCGCCCCCGGCGCCGCGACCCAGCGTCCCGATCGACCCGAGCCCGATCCCTTCCCCGCGGTCCCCTCCCCCGTTCTTGGAGACCGCACTGACCTGCAGCCGCGCCATGTCCGGACGCATGAGCGCGACGCGAAAGCGGGTCTCCAGATCGCGCACGTCGGCGGGCCGCTCGGCGTAGAAGACTCCCAGCGGATCAGGCAGCTGGTAGCCGGCGAGCGCGAGCACGGATTCGTCGACGACCACGACCGCGAGGCGCCCGTCCGGCACGGGCCGCCCGGCGGCATCTCGAACGTGGAGATCGACATCGACGCTGGCTCCGGGCGCGAGGAACCGCTTCTTCGGGTCGATGACCACCTTCAGCGTCCGGTCGGCGGGCGGAATCTTCAGCAGGGTCTGCCCGGACGCGAAGGCGGGCCGCTTCGGGAGCGACTCGTCCGGCACGCCGTTCTCGTTCTCGCGCACCTTCGCCCCGGCCAGGTCGACGCGCGCCCACGCGTTGGGCAGCCACTTCGAGTCCACCTTCACGTCCACGACCTGGGCGCGCTGGTCCATGCGGAAGCGCCGCAGCTCGACGACGCCTTGCCGGCGCACGGTGAGCACTCCCTCGGCCGGCGCGAACGGCGCCATCACCAGCAGGCGCGCGGTGTCGCCGGGGGCGTACTCCGTGCGGTCCGCGACGATCTCCACGGTCTCGCCCCGCACGGACTCGTTCCCCGCGCGGTCGGGCCCGAGCACCCAGAGGCGCAGGGACGTCTGGCTCTTTCGCCCCCAGACGTCGGTGACGATCGCCGTCACCTGGTGGAGCCCCGGCTCCTTGGTCACGAACTCGCACGGGACGTCCTCCGCGGCCGAGGCGATCTCGCACGCGCCCACGTCCTTCTCGCTCTCCTCGAACCCGTCCGGCGTCCAGCGCGACTCGATGCGAACCGCCTTCATCACCACGGGACGTCCCGCGACGATCTCGCCCTCGGTGTCCGTGGTCAGGCTGGCCACCGTCAGCGTCTGTCCTGCCTCCACGAACGTGCCGTTCTGGCGCAGCCCGACGTACACGCTGGCAGGGTGCACGATGAAGTCGTTCCGCGCGGTCCACGCCTGGCGATTGACGTCCGTGACCGTCGCTTCGAGGGCGAGGCGCCGCGCGTACGCGGGATCCACGCCTTCGAGGTCGATGCGCAGGCGGTGCTTGCCCGCCGCGTTCGTCCGCGCGGACCACGTCTCCGGCTCGACGGGCTTCTGCGGCGGCTCCCACCAGCGGAAGGTCGGCGCGCGTCCGAACTGGTAGCCGCTGCGGTTCGGCGGCGTGTAGTGGGCCTCGGAGCTGGTGACGCTCCACTCGGTCTCGGCGCTGGGCAGACCGCCGCCCGCGTAGTAGCTCGCCGAGACGGTCGCGACGACCGCGTCGCCGACCGAGTGGGGTCCTTCGGTCGAGGTCGCGGTGACCTCGTACTCGGGGCGGCGAAACTCCTGCACCTCGAAGGAGTGGGAGTGCCCCTCGCTCGCGCCCACGGAGCGATCGACGCTCAGGGAGACGCTGGCCGATCCGAGGTTCACGTTCTTCGGCAGGTCGAACGCCAGATGGAAGCCCCCGGAGTCGTCCATGGGCGTCTGCCCCTTGGCAATCTCGGCGCCCTGCGCGTCGTTCACCTGCCACAGCACGTTCGCCGCCTGCGCGGGCCGCGCGACGTCGCCGCCCTTGCGAGCCCCCATGATCCGCACCCATCCCTTGACGCGAACGGACTCGCCCGGCTTGTACAGCTTGCGATCGTCGAACACGAACCATCGCAGGACGTCGTACGGCGTCTCGGCGTTCAGCGAGGGCGACCAGTGGTAGGAGTCGTGCTCGGGCGCGAGGACCGTGTCCTTCCCGACGCGCGCGAAGAGCATCCCCGCCGTGCTCGACCCTCGCATCGAGGCGATGCCGTTCGCCGCCGTCTTGCCGACCGCCGGCGTGCCCAGGAGGCCCACCTCCGCCCCTTCCACCGCCGTGCCGTCGGAGAGCTTCGTCACCCAGCCGTGCAGGTCCTCGTGATCGGCGAACGCCTGCACCCCGAGCTGCGTCACTTGCACCCACGCCCGCACCCAGTCCTTGTGAATGCCGCCCCAGCGATCCTTCTTCGGCGGCGTCGTCGGCTCCACGATGGCGAGCACCTGGCCCACGCCGTCGTCGAGCGCCTTGCTCAGATCGATGGGCGTCTCCACCAGCTCGTCGGGCGCGGCATCGGGACGCACCACGAACGTCGCCACCAGCTTCCCCGGCGGAGCGATGGCCTTGCGCTCCCAGTCCCACTCCCGCCGGTAGTCGAGGTACTTCGAGTAGTCGCTGGGCTGGACGCGCAGGAGCTTCACCCGAAGCGCCGGGCGGTTCACGGAGAACACGCTCATCTTCGGACCGAACGCCGGATCGAGGATGACCAGGGGGCGATCCTCCGAGAACAGCACGGGCTCGGCCGAGCCGACGTCCACCGTCCGAGAGACCGGCTGCTCGAGGGTCTGGGCGTGCACGTCGCGGAGCGAGCCCGCCACGGTCACGGTGTACTTCGTCCGCCCCTTCGAGCGGCCCCTCACGACGATGGCGTCGTGGTGCACCTCCACGGCGAGCCCGGGGAGCGCCGGCTCGACGGAGACCATGGCGGTGTCGAAGCGTCCGCGATCGATCTCGTTGGAGAAGCGAAGGGTCCAGGGCGCCAGCGGCGGACACTCGCCACGCCACGCGCAGCGCACCTCTCGCAGCGCCATGGGCGGGTACGTGCGGAACGTGCGGCTCTGCTCGAGGCCCGCCGGCTTCGGCCCCTCCGCAGAAGGTGCGCCACGACCCAGCACCGTGACGATGCTGGTGTCCTTGGGGAGCGGCACCACGGGGCGCAGGGCGAGCCACTGCCCCTCGGGCGAGCGCTGCGAGAGCTGGCGCACGACCCTGTCCGCCCCGACCTCGTCGTCGGTCGCGAACCTCATGGCGACCTCGGCGCGCCCCGCCTTCACCGTCAGGTGACCCAGGATCGCCGAACGGTCGATCTTCTGGTTGAACGCGACGAACACCGTGGGCTCGAGCTTGGTCGCCTCGTAGGGCGAGGGATGAAACTCGGTGATCTCGAGGGCGGGCGTGGAGAACTTCCAGCCCGAGGGCTTGCCCAGCGCCGACCCGGTGGCGGAGCGCACGCCGTCGGGGATCGTGACGGTGTAGTCGGTCGCCATGGGGAAGCGCTCGCCGGGCTCGAACAGCAGCGTCTGCGTGCCAATCCATCGCCACTTGCCCGGCGGCTCGGGCGAGAGACGGATCGGGAGCGAGGCCTTGGCGATCTCCGCGTGCGACGTCACGGCGACCATCGGCTGCGAGAACGTCACCGAGAGGCTCGGCGCGACGCTGACGTCGCCCTCTGGCGCGTGCCGAAGGACGCGCAGGGGCCCCCGAGCGTCGGGGTCGACGGCCGGAGGCGGCCGCGAGCCGGCAGGGGGAAACGGCGTCGCGATGGTCTGGCCCGGGCGCGGGGGGCGCAGGGACTTCTCGCGCAGCGCGAACGCCTTCTCCTCGGGGAGCGCCGTCATGGCCGGCAGGCGACCGAGGAGCTTCTTCGCGTCGGCGTCGCCGAGCGCCTTCGCGTTCACGGGCGCGGGGGGAGGCGGCGTCTCGGCGTCGGCATCGCTGAGCCGAAACCCGACGCCGGACTTGCTCATGCGCCAGACGACCGGCTTCTCCTGCGCCACCGGCGCCGCCGGCCGGGGCACGTCGGGCGGCGGTGCCTGACCGGGGCAGGCGCTGACGAGGACGGCGAGGAGGAGGACGGGAGCTAGGCGAAGCACGGCCGGCTTCGACGGCCGACGCGCGCGGAAGGTCTGACCGGGGCGCATGGGCGCACCTTCCGCCGCGAGCCGGGAGGAGTAAAGGAGGCGCGCAAGCGCGCGGAGAGCTTCACGGATTTCGGCGTGGCCGCATCACGCACCGGGGAGAGCCGCGGCTCACTTCTTGTTGTGCACCAGCACGCCGCCGGCGAAGTAGTCGTGGTGCACGGCGACCTCGAAGTTGTACGTGGTCGCGCGCCCCTGCAGGGCCGCGACCTGGCGAACCTCACCGGGGCCGACCACGAGCGCCACACCGTCGGTCGCATCGACGTCGTGGGCGAGCAAGAGCGACGAGCCCGGCCCCAGCTCGTCGGCCCGTACCCAGTCACCGTCCGAGAAGATCGGGTGGTTCGCCGTCGCGACGAGCTCCTCGTTGATCATGACGAGGCCGTCGCTGTCCTCGTGCACGAACGTCTCGGTGACGACCCCCGGCGCCAGCTCCGCCCGAGCGACGTCGTACGAGAGCACGACGTCCCCCACCCGCACGTCCTCGATGGGCTTCGACGAGCCGTCCGCCAGGGTGATGGGAGTCCCGGCGACGAAGCAGAGCGGCGGCGGCTCCGGCTGCAGCCGCTCCTGCACGGCGTCTTCGTCGCAGGCCTGCAGGAAGAGCGACAGGAGCTCCGCCCGAGCCGGCAAGAAGTGTCCCGTCATGGCCGCGGAGAGCTCTCCGTGCTCGTCGATGTGCGTGACGCCGCCGCTCTCGGGGAAGACGAGGCCACACCCGAGCGACCGGTGCCGCGTCATGAGCGCCGCGGGAGCGTGGCAGCCCGCACAGGAGAGCGCCGTGAGGCGCTCGATCGCGTTTCGCGCCGAGATCACGCCGCGCGACGCGCAGTCGGCCGGCTCGCGCGCGAGGTCGCCCTCGATGAGCTCCGCCACGGACCCTGCGTCTCCCACCAGCAGCGCGTTCTGCAGGTAGCTCGGCGCCGCGGGCCCGCCCACGGAGCTCTCGGCACCGTTGAAGCGATCGTCGAACGCGGCCGCGAGCCGGGTCACGTCCGCGACGGAGGCGTTCTCGCCCGCCCAGTGGCGGAAGCTCGTCCTGAACGCGTCCGCGTCGGCGCTCGTGGAGTGCGGATCGAGGAGCGTGGCCACGGGGCTGTTCTTCACGGTCACGGGCGCGAAGATGACGCGCCCGGGTCGCGAGCGATCGGCGCGCACCTGAAACTCCCGGAACGTGAACGGAGCCTGCATCCCCAGGGCGACACGAACCTGACCGCAGCGCGTGTAGCCGCAGCTCGCGCCCTGGAAGTTCCCCGCTTCCAGGATGGCGCCCGTGCGCGACGTCCCGACGATCTTTCCGATTCGGCGACGACCCCATCGGCGGAGCGTATCACCGCCAGCGCGGCAGGGGGCGCCGTTGCGCCGGCCGGCTACGTCGGACCCACGGGACGCCAACCCGAACGGCTGCGTTCGAAGGCCAGCTCGCCGGTGTGGCGGACCCGGTCACCCTTCTGGTGCAACGTCGCCTGGTACGTGCCGCTCCAGGGAACGTCGGGAGCGGCCGGATCACCGCTCAGGTTGGGGAGCACGCGCTGGCGCGAGAAGGCGCGCCAGCCGTCGCCCTGATGGTCCCAGGACACGTCGTACCCCGGCGCGTCGAACACGAGCTCGGCTTCGAAGGTGAAGGTCGCGCGCTGATCCCGGAGCGTGCTGCAGCCGCGGAAGCTCAGCACGCGCACCGGACTGTCCGCCGAGCGAGCCAGGCTTTGCTCGTAGCTCCGCCGCGCGAGCTCCGGCGTCGGGCGGTCACCCGCGTCCGCCAGCGACGCGGCATCGGGGCAGCTCGCGACGGACCGAGCCCACCTCACGGGTGGCAAGCCGACCGCACGTCGAGACGTCGACGCGGCGGGCGTCGCTGCGTCGCCGGACTCGTGCGCCCGCTTCGAGTGACACGAGGCGAGCGCGAAGACGCCCGCGAAGACGACTGCCATTCGAGGGGGCGTCACCGCTCACTCCTACCACTAGCTAGCAGATGTCGAACATCGAGCAGCCTCAGCGCCGCGATCCTCCCACCCGCCGACGCCATCCGGACCGCCGGAACCTCGCAACTGCGCGGCGCGCGCGACCGAAGGGACGCGCTGCCCCCGTGCTATGCTCGATCGCGATGCAGCCTGCGGCGC
>CAZARU010000190.1:0-11550 GCA_964487605.1 uncultured Polyangiaceae bacterium | reverse complement strand
CGCGGAGCCGCCCGCTCCGCCGACGCCGGCCGCGGCGCCCGCGGTGCCGCCGGCGCCGGCGCTCGCGTCGCCGGGCCGGTCGTGGCCGTCGAAGGAGAAGCTTCCGTAGTCGTTGACGCAACCCGCGGAAGCGAGGACGAACGCGTAGCCGAGCCATCGGTGCGCCACGATCGACGAGGTTAGCTCATCGGGGCGTCGACGACCAAGGCGATCGCGGCTTCCGGGTCGAACCGGCTCCCCGGCGAGGGACGCGACCGTCAGCAGGCGGGGCAGCCGCAGGTCACTCCGTCATCGCCCGCCTCGGAGCACGCCGAGAAGGCGCCGACGCAAACGGTTGTGCCGAAGCACGCGCAGCTTCGGTCCGACTGGCAGCCGGAGGCCGGCTCGACGCAGTGAATCGACGAGAGGTGCGCCTGGTTCGTCACGCACCCGAGGGAGGAGCCGCACACGGCGCACGACGTCACGGCGGCGCACTCGGTCGTGGGCACGCACGCCCCGAAGCAGCCGTCCTGCACGATGGCCTGTCGTCCCGGTCCGCAGTCGGGGGGCTCGGCGCGGCAGATCGCCGTCGCGTGGTCGCAGGTCACGTCGAGCACGCAGCGCCCGGCCACGCACCGGGGCGAAGCGTCGATCCCGTTCGCCGCACACGTCGGGGCGAAGCAGTTGGGGAGGTCGCACGGGGGGGCGGCCTCTCCCGGGCCGATCGCGACGCAGCTGCAGCAGTCGTCGACGAGCGCGCAGTCGTCGTCGCGCGTGCACTCCGGCTCGGCGACGCCGCCGGTCCCGCCCGAGCCTGCCGCGCCCGAACCACCGGTCCCACCGCCGACTCCGCCACTGGCGCCCACGCCGCTCGCTCCACCGGTGGCGCCGGCGCCGCCCGCCCCGCCCGTTGCGGCCACGCCACCTGCTCCGCTGGTCGCCCCGGCACCGCTGGCGCCCGCGGCGGCGCCGGACCCGCTCGCTCCGCCTCCGCTCCCGGCCGACCCACCGACGGCACCCGCGCCACCGGTGCCCGAGCCGGATGTGCCACCTGTGCCACCGGTCCCGCCGTCGTTCGTGGATCCGCCGCACGCGAGCGCCAGGACAGGAGCCATCAGGGCGATGGAACGTGTCAGTGTGGAAAGAATGGGCTTCATGCGCTCCGTTCTAACAAGAGTCGTGCCAGACGGACAGATGCGAGCCGGTGACGGTCGGGAGCGCGGCCACGCGTGGTAGCGTCCAAGGGGCGTGCGTCTACCGGATCTCGGCAAGGTGGCGGCAGCGGGCGCGGCGCTCGCCGGCGTCCTGGCGTCGTCTCGTGCGAGCGCGTCGCCGGTCACGGCCGGCCCGATCCGGACCTACGCCACACCCCAGTCGATCGGCGTCGAGTGGGACGTGAGCGGCGACGTCGATCACGACGCGACGGTGTCCGTGCGATATCGGGTCGCGGGCTCGACCTCGTGGCGCGACGCGATGCCGCTCTTCCGCGTCGATTTTGCCGGTCAGAACGGGCTGGCGGGGAGCGTGCTGTTCCTCGCGGGCGCCGAAACGTACGACCTGGAGCTGGTCCTCGACGATCCCGACGGTGGCGGCGAGACACGGACCCTCGCGGTTTCGACCTCGCCGGTGCCCGTCATGCCCTCGGGCGGCCGGACGCTCTACGTCACCCCCGGTGCCGGAGGTGGCACGGGCACGACGGGTGATCCGTTCCTCGGAATCGAGACCGCGGACGCTGCCGCGATGCCGGGCGACGTGATGATCCTTCGGGGCGGCGACTACGGCGGCCAGCAGCGCCGCTTCGACACGGGGGGCACCTTGGGGGCGCCCGTGGTCTGGATCGCCGCGGACGGAGAGACCCCGTCCTTCGACGACGTGCGGATCCGCGGCGACCACATCTGGCTGGAAGGGCTCGACATCAGCGCACCGACGAACGCGCTGAGGAACGAGGGAGCGTCCGTCGGAGCGGTGGTTCGCAGGAATCGCATCACGGGTTGCAGCTACTGCATTCACCTGAACGCCGGGGCGGAAGGCTGGTGGATCAGCGACAACGTGATCGTGGGCGATCAGGACCCCGCGAGCGGGAGCTTCAGCGGCGAGGGCATCGAGCTCTCGCACACCGGGGGGCACACGATCGCGTACAACAGCATTTCCCGGGTGGCCGACGCGGTGTCGTACCCCGATCGCAACGTCGACATCTTCGGGAACGACTTCTTCGAGACGTCGGACGACGGCGTCGAGGCGGATGACGGCTACGCGAACGTGCGGATCTGGGGGAACCGAATCCACCACGCGCACAACAACGGGATCACGTTTCAACCGATGAACGGCGCGCCGTGGTACGTGCTGCGCAATCAGGTGATCGGCAGCGGCGAGAGCGTCCTCAAAGTTCGCTCCGCGGTGGATCGGGTGCTGCTGGCCCACAACACGTTCGTGGGCTGGTCGCGCGTGTTCCAGAACTCCGTCGGGTTCCTGCGGAACATGACCGTCAGGAACAATCTCTGGATCACGATGACGGGCGACTACCTGTGGGAAGACACGGGAAGCCCGGCCGTCGCCGACAACTGGCGAACGAACATCGACTTCGACGGGTTCTCGTGGCCGAGCGGCGCGACGGGGCCGCTCTTCAAGTGGCACGACGTCCGCTACGACGATCTGGCGGCGCTGCAGGCGGCGACCAACATCGAGCAGAATGCCCTCCGTGTTCCCATGTCGTGCTACGAGTCCTTGACCGTTCCCGGGCCAGCGCCCGCGATGATCCCGCCCCATCGCGTGACGCTGGCGTCGGGGTGCAACGCCATCGACGCAGGCGAGCGGCTGCCCAACGTCAACGACGACTTCGTCGGCGCCGGGCCCGACCTCGGCGCGCACGAGCGAGGCGCAGCGCCGCTGCACTATGGCCCTCGCGGCACGGGCGCGGGCGGTGCCGCGGGAGCGGGCGGTGCCGCGGGAGCGGGCGGTGCCGCGGGAGCGGGCGGTACCGCGGGAGCGGGCGGTGCGGCGGGAGCGGGCGGTACGGGTGGTGCTGGCGGGGCCTCGGGAAGCGGAAGCGGGGCGACGAGCGGAGCGGGGCCCGGCGGGACGGGCGCGACGGGCGCGACGGGTGGGGCGACCGCCGGTGGGACCGGAGCCGGCGCGGGGGCGGGAGCCGGGCGAGGCGGTGGGAGCAACGCTTCCGGCGGGGACGACGGTGGTTGCGGGTGTCGCACGGTGCGTGCGGTCCCGACGCCGCCGACGCTGTCCGTCGCGATCCTGGCGCTGGCTTGCTCGCTGCTTGCGCGTCGACGCCGAAGCGCGCGGTCGGAGGAGCGCTCACTGGGCCGTGAAGCGCGCGACGAACGCGTCGCTCCCACCTGAGCTCTCGACGGCGACGCCATCGACGGCAGTCTTTCCGCTCAGAGCGCCCGCCCACGCGAGGGAGCCCCGGGCGTCGAAGGCGACGTCGTTGCCGTCGAGAGCGCCGCCGACACTCACGACGTCGTTCACGAGTTCTCCGCGCGCCTCGGCCAGGTAGCGACGGCTGCAGACGTGCGCGCCTTCGGCGTCGAGCTCGAGCAGGAACGCGCTGTCGTTCAGGTTCCCCGCGAGCGTGCCGCCTCCGAGATCGACGACGCCGAAGCCG
Source organism: uncultured Polyangiaceae bacterium (assembly GCA_964487605.1). Taxonomy (GTDB): domain Bacteria; phylum Myxococcota_A; class Polyangia; order Polyangiales; family Polyangiaceae; genus JAJDAH01. The sequence goes on along the minus strand of CAZARU010000190.1, from coordinate 7,952 downwards.
AGCGTTCCGGTCACCGCGAGCCGTCCGGTCGCGTCCGCGGCAATCCCGGTGGCCTCGTCGTCAGCGCCGGTGCCGAACCCGCGCAGGAACCGATCCGACAGGCCATCGTCGAGGCCCCACACGAGCGCGTCGTTGCGGTCGCTCGTGAGCGTGCTGGCCCCGGTACCCACCTCGCCGCGCCAGGCGCCGGTGAGGACGATGCCCGCGGACGTCGAGACGGCGCCGACGAGCGTGCCGCGATGGCTGGCGCCGAGGGCGCGACTCCCGATCACCGATCCGGTCGCGTCGAGGCGGAGGACGAATCCGTCGAAGGCGCCGGCCGGGCTCACGGCGCCGGAGCCGAAGTCCACGCTGCCCGAGAACGCGCCCGCCACGACGATCGAGCCGTCCGCGGCCACCGCCAGCGCCCGTCCGGCGTCGTCTCCGCTGCCCCCGAAGGTCCTGAGCCAGGTGGGAGCACCGGTCGCATCGTCGAAGGCCGCGACGAACACGTCGGCCCCGTCGCGGCTCGTCGCGACGTGACCTCCGAGGTCGATCGTTCCGCGGAAGCTGCCCGTCGCATACACCGTTCCCGTCGGGTCGGTGGCCACGGCCGAGGCCGCGTCGCCGTCGAACCCGCCGAACGACACGGACCATTCCGTGTTCCCCGCCGCGTCGAGGGCGACGAGCACGGCGTCCGGCGCGCAGCTCAGCAGGCACCCGAGCCCGGCGTCCAGGCCTCCCGTGTCCTCGGCGCTCACGAGCGTGCCGGCGCCGAAGTCGATCGAGCCGGCGAACGACCCGGCCAGCACCACGCCGCCCGAACGGCGCGGCGCGACGTCGGCAGCCGTCGCCTGTGGCGCGTACAGCAGTCCGGGGGACGGATCACCGAACGTCCGGCTGAACGCGTGGACGCCCATCGCGTCGAGCGCGAGCACGAACATGGAGCGGTTGTCGGCTCCGGCCACCAGGGCACCTCCGCCGAGGTCGGGCTCACCGTGGAGCTGTCCGGCGAACACCGTCAGCGTGTCCGCGCGCGTGACGGCCCGCGCGCTCTCGAGGTCGAACAGGGCGCCTGGCGCGCTCCCGCCGTAGCTGCGCGCGAAGTCGAGGGGCGCGCAGGTCCCGCGCGTCGCCGCCGGCGCGTCGGCGTCGTTCACGGGGCCGTCGTTCCCCGCGTCGGCCGCGCCAGAGTCGGCCCCGGAGTCCGCGCCAGCGCCCGCAGTGCCGGCCGCGCCCGCCGCACCCGCGACCCCACCCGCTCCCGGGCTGCCGGACGAGGTTTCGTCCGAGCACGCGCAGCCCGCCGAGCCGATCGCGAGCGCCAGCATCCCCACCGCGACGCGAAGGCTCATGGCTCGGGGAGCGTAGCTGCAGGAGATGGTCCGCGCGAGCCGATCGGCTCGCGTGGCGTCGCCAGCCTGCCGGGCGGACATCGCGTGTTCCCGATTGACGGCTCACGATGGCTCGCCGACCCTTCGGCCATGCTGGGGTCGCACTGGGAACGGATCGGACACGTGGTGGTGCTCGCGGGCGCGCTGCTCGCCTGCAAGCAGGGCGAGGGGGGTGATGGCGCCGCCGGCGCGAGCTGCAGCGCGGACGGCGACTGCAAGAACGGCTTCCTCTGCGAGCAGAGCGTGTGCATGCCGAAGGACACGGTGGAGAAGGCGCGAGCTGCGGGTGGCGCGGTGGCGCCGGCCACGGCGGCGGCACCTGCGCCAGCGGCCGCCGCGGAGAAGGAGGCGCCGTCGGCTGCCGCGGTGGACGAGAAGGGGATCCCGCTCATTCCTTCCGGTCGCTCCAAGCCCCCCACCGTCGCGGAGTGGTCCGCGGCGCCCGAGGTGAGCACTCAAGAGGTGAACTCGCGGCCCGCCGGTTGCTTCATGAAGATCGTGCGCGAGTGGCTGAAGGTTCACTGTGAAGGGGAAGTCACCGGCACCGACAAGATGACGGAGTTCGGCAAGGAGCACGCGGACTTCTTCCAGAGCATCAAGCTGGGCAAGTCGGCGGATTTCGTGGTGCGGCTGCGCCAGGGGCGCGTGCAGAAGCTCCACATCTGCCACCTGAACGACCGCGCCTCGCTCTTCGTGAACTGGCCCGCCGGTCGCGACCGTCCCATTCACGTCGCGCTGGGCAAGGGCCCCGTCTGCGGGCTCTGACCCGCGCGGAGTCGAAGAGCGACGCCCGTCAGGTGGCCTCCAGGAACTCCGCGACCAGCGGAAACACGGTGCGCGCGGCGACGACGCCGCCGATGAGATCGAGGTGACCGAGCGCAGGCGTGCCCGCGGGCGCGGCTTCGTCCGCGAAGCAGGCGAACCGCGGCTCGCGGGAGCGGGAACCGTCGAGCGCCACGCGCGTCTGCGCCGGCGGGCTCAGCGGGTCCTCGGAACCGGCGACGCACAGGAATGGGACCGTGACGCGATCGTAGTGAGCCTCGTAGGGCGTCCCGTCGCTGCGCGTGAACGTTCGTCGATTCTGCGCCCAGGAACGGAGCTGCCCGAGCGCGCGCGACGACATGCGCGAGCAGCCGCACAGCGCGATGGTCGCCCGGTTGGCGGCGGTGTAGCCGGCGCCCGCGGCCGGCCCCATGAACCCACCGGCGAGCCACGGGAACACCGCGAATCGCCGCGCGAGGTGATTCATGGGGACGGTTGGCCGTCGCAGCGCCAGATCCGCGCCGGGCGGCATGGGCATCCCGGCGGGCATCGCCGCGGGTGACCCCAGCGTCACGAGGCGCGCGAGCGCGTCGTCACCGAACAGACCTGCGTAGGCGTAGGCGACCAGGCCGCCCATGGAGTGTCCCACCCAGCTCACGCGCGCCGCTCCCGTCGCCGCGCGCACCGCCTCGATCAGGGCCGGGACGTCCTCGGTCGCGAGATCGTCGAAGGTGTAACCCCACGGATCGTCGGCGTCGGGGAGAGCTCGTGACGCGCCGGCGCCGCGGTACTCGATGACCCAGACGTCGTGCCCCCGATGCGCCAGGTACCGAGCGAGCGACCCGCCTTCGCAGAGATCGAAGCAGACCCGGTTCATCAGGATGCCGTGAGCGAGGATCACGGGTGTCGGACGCGGCGGTGCGTCGCCGCGGGGAAGGTAGCGGTGGAGCGCGATGCGCCAACCCGGCACCGTCGTGAAGTGCAGCTCGTCGGCCGCGGGCCGCGACCCATGGCGTCGGACGAGCGCCGCGTGCGTCAGCAGCCAGGCGACGGCGAGGACGACGAGCCCACCGGCGGCGATCCAGAGGGACGACACGGTGCGGGAGCGTAGGACGCCCGCAGCACCGCTCCAAGAGGAGCACCGGCGCGAACCGAGGCGCCGCCGGCGCCCTGCCGCCGAGCGTTTCCGCTAACCTCGCGCCCCCATGAAGTCGCTGCTCCTCGCGCTCGCGGTCGTCGTCGGAATGCTCCTACCCGTCCAGGCCGGCATCAACGCCGAGCTCCGGCGCCACCTGGGTCATCCGCTGCTCGCGGGCGTCGTCAACTTCACGGTCGGATTGCTGGCTCTCACCCTCGTGACCGGGGTTGCCCGTGTCGCGTGGCCCGTGCCTGCGGCCGCCTCCGGCGCTCCGTGGTGGGCCTGGCTCGGAGGCCTGTGCGGCGCCACCCTCGTCGTCACGAGCGTGATTGTGGCTCCACGGCTCGGCGCGACGCTGCTCGTCGCCGCGCTGGTCGCCGGCCAGCTCGGCGCCTCGGTGGTCGTGGATCACTTCGGCTTCGTGGGCTACCCGGTGAGACCCGCGACGTTCGGGCGCGTCGCGGGGGTGCTCTTCCTGGCGGCCGGCGTGTGGCTCGTGGAACGGTCGTCGTGACGACGCCGCGTCACCGCGGAGCTACGGGCATCCCCACCTGGGTGCCCCACCGCTGGATGGATAGAGTGCCTGCTGCTTGTTCATGGGGCAGTTGATGTCGTTCAGTCCCGGGCCGGGCTTGCTCGAGCAGAGCAGCGTCCCCATCACGTTGCCGCAGTCGAAGTTGAATGGCGGCGGAAGGCAGCACGCGTCGCCCTCCTGGAAGTAGACCTGCCCGTTGCCGGCGGCGGTCGAGACGCACCCGCGGCCGTCGCCGCCGTCGAACGTGATGGAACAGCCGATGGCGTAGGGAGCCTGCGGGGGACATGCCGCGAAGAGGCAGTCACCGTTGATCATCACGTTGACGTTGAGTGCGCAGCCCTCGTCGACGAGTCCGTTGCAGTTGTCGTCCACACCGTTGTCGCAAACTTCCTCGGGCGGGGGCGCCGAGCCGCACTGCCAGTTCTCGCAGGGGCCCCAGTCCTTGAACTCCGCCGATCCGGAGCATGTCTGGACGCCCTTCTGGCACAGCATGTGGTTTGCCTGCGAGGGGAAGCCGCCGAAGCAAGGCTGCGTGATCCCGAGCTGCGCGCACCCGCACTTCTCGTCGACGAAGCCGTTCAGATCGTTGTCCAGGCCGTCGCCGCACACCTCGGGAACGGGCGTGTCTCCGGGCGGGGGCTCGCCGCAGCCTCCGACGCCCGACCCCCCGACGCCTGCGCCTCCGACGCCGGGAGAGCCCGCCGCGCCGCCGGTTCCGCCCGCCGCGTCGGTGTTGATGCCGACCCCGCCGGCGCCGGCGGTTCCTCCCGCCGACGTCCCCGCGGTTCCTCCCGTTCCGGCGCTCCCCGCCGCCGTCCCGCCCGTGCCGGTTCCGCCACCGCCGTCCGTGGTGCCCGCGGAGCCGCCGGCGGCTGGCTGGCGAACGGCCGGATCGCCGCTGGCGCTGCACGCAGCTGCGACGGCGAAGGCGAGGACGACGGGGGTCGCTGTTCGAAGGATTCTCATGGCGGCTCCTAGATGCATTGGGTCGGGACCTGACAGGGAGCGGTGCGCGGCGTCGATGCACCCGCGCCGATGGCGCACCAGGATGGCCATCCGGCGGGGAGCGTCTTGCCGTTGTAGGGCGACTGTCCCGCACCCAGCCAGTACGGGTGGTCGAACACGAAGTTCCAGATCGCCGCGAACTTGGTCTGGCCCATGGGCGTCTCGAACGGCGGCTCGGAGTGGTTGCAGTTGTGGATGCACTCGATCTGGAAGTGACCGCCCGCGCTGAGCGCACCCTGCAGATCGCGAGACGTCTGCTCGAAGCTCAGTCCGCAAAGATCGCCCGGGCCACCCCACACCACGACGCCCGGGGACTTGTGCGGGGGGTTGGCCCAGGGTCGCACGACGCCGCCCGTGCCGCCCGAAAGCGCCACGAACGACGCCACGTACTGCGACCGCATACCCGCGAGCTGGCCGGTGAACAGTCCGCCGGCGCTCATGCCGCCGGTGGCGATGCACTCCTTCTGCACGTTGAACTGCTGCGCCACGCAGGCGTACATGTCGTCGAAGAAGCGCAGCTCCTCGTCCAGGCGCGCAGGGGAGGCCGTGATCTCGTAGGGCCACTTGAGCGGGAGATCACCCTTGTCCTCCGGGAAGACCGCGATGAACCGCTGCTGGTTCGTCGCCACCCCCGCATTCGCCTTGTTGAAGAAGTTGACCGCGTCGCCTCCGAGCCAGTGCCACAGGAAGACGACCGGGAGCTTCTCGGTCGCCTGCAGGCCCTCCGGGAGCGCCACCATGAACTGCCGCTGGACGCCGGAGCTCACCAGGGTGTTCATCGCGCCCTTCTTCCCATCGACGATGGTCGGGCAGGTTCCGCCGTAGGTGGGCGGCGGCGCTGCGAGCTGCGCGCCGGGCGGCGGCGGCTCGTTGCAGAAATGCGCGACCGGTGCGCCCCCGCCGGTCCCGCTGAAGAACGGCTGGCAACCCTGCCCCCAGTCGCCACCGCACAGGTCCACGATGCAGCAAGGGGTCGCGGGCGCCGGCGGCTTGCAGTTCGCGAGATCGCATCCCCCCGAGCCGCCCACGCCGGACCCCCCCATTCCGAACCCCGACACGCCACCGGCAGCGTCGAAGGCGGAGGTCCCACCGGTCGCGTCCGTCTGCAGCAGCCCCCCGCTCCCCGCGGCCCCGCTCGTCCCGGCGCTCGACGTGCCCCCGGTTCCGCCGCCGAACTCGCTGCCCGAGCCGCCGTCGTCTCCCCCGCAGGCCGCCGCCGCCGACGCGACGGCCGCCACCGCCACGGCGATGCGGCCCAGGAACCGACCAAGCTGCGTGGACCCGTACACCCGCTCAACCGAGTGCCACGCCCCGGGAAAACCGGCCACCGCGAAAACGTGTCAGCAGGTATGTTTTCGTCGAGCCGGCCATTTTGCGCCCGAGCGCGACCGGTCCTTCACCTGGACTCGTCCGCGCCGACGTCCACGGCCACGCCCTTGGGCCGGGGTTCTCCGTCCATGTCGGTCGGGGGGGCCTCGCTGGCCGTGCCCGCGTCGATGCACGGCGAGGCGACCCCGAGGTGGAAGGTCGAGTCGAGGAAGCAGTCGGCGGTGAAGTTGGCCTGTGCGAAGGGCAGGCCGTTCACGGCGGCGACGGTCGCCAGCACCACCGGGTTGCCTGCGCTCGTCCATCGCCGGTGGGCGCTGTCCGTCGCTCCCACCAGCGCGGGGAAGTACAGGTCGTTGTTCTCGTACGTCTCCGGCTCACAGGTCCGATTGTTGGTCTGGTTGTCCTCGTAGAACGCGTAGCGGAGCGAACCGCTGCCGCCCTGGAGCAGGTTGTTCCGAATTCGTCCCACCTTGGCGTTCGTTCCCTGCACGGTGCGACAGCCGAGCGCCGTGCTGATCGTGAAGGCGGTCGCGCCGCTCGCTCCCTGCCCGCCGCCGTCGATGGTGTTCCCGTTGAGCACGACCTTGCCGAACGGCACCTCTCCCTCGCCCAGGTAGACGCCGATGCTCCGGGGGGAGCGCACGCCGAACACCACGTTGTTGGTGATCGTCGCGGTCGCGCCCTCGCTCTCGATGCCGCCGCACCAGAAGTTCGTCGGTGGCGTGGGACACGCCCCCACGTTCGCGCCCGTGTTGATGAGGTTCGCGTCGATGGTCAGATCGCCCGAGACGATCATGGCGAAGGACGTCGTCGCGCTCTGATTCGCGGTGCCCGCGTCGATGGTGTTGCCCCGCACCAGCGTGCCCTTCGTCGCGTTGAAGGCGTCGACGGCGCGCGTCCATCGCCCGGTGCCGCCCACGATCGTGTTGCCGAGTAGCTCGAGCACCGGTCCGCTCTGGAACGGTCGCAGGGACAGCCCCGTGGTGTTCCCGGACGAGCTCCCACCGGTGATGCTGTTGTTCTGGACGAGAACGCCGGGCGTGGTCGCGGAGGGACCCACGAGCACGAGGCCCGTGGTCGTGCAGCTGGTGCAGCCCGTGACCGCGCCGCCGAAGATCCGGTTGTTCGTGATGACGGGGCTGCCACGATCCACCGTGATGGCCGCCGCCGTCGCGTTGGCGCCGAGGGGCCCGCCCATTCCCATCACCCTGAACCCGTCGATCTTGGTGGCACGCGTCAGCGTGTCGCCGGCCTTCACGCCCTCGAAGTCGACGTTCAGGATGGCCGCGTCATGGGTGAACGGATCGCGCGCCCACGTGCACGAGGCGACGTCGCACTGGTAGCCGCCGAGCAGGTCGACTCCCTCGACCATCACGATCTTCTCCGGGTAGTGGCCCTCTGCGACGAACACCGGCGTGTTGCCCCCGAGCGTCGCGGCGTTCGCCATGCCCTTCCCGATGGTCGCCACGGGGTTGGCGCGGGTGCCGTCCCCGGTCACGTCGCTCCCCGTGAGGCTCGAGACGAACGTGCCCAGGCCTCGGCACACCGTCGGGTCGTCCGGCACGCCGCTGCAGTCGTTGTCGAGGCCGTCCCCGCAGATCTCGCGGGCGCCGGGGTACGACGAACCGTCCCGGTCGTCGCAGTCGCCCGCGCAGTCGGTGACCTGGTCCCCGTCGAGGTCGTTGCACACGACCGCGTCCACCGTCGTCGCGTCACCCGTGGAAGCGTCGCTGGACGTGATCCCGGCGACGCCTGCAGCGCCCGACCCGGCGGTGCCGGAGCCCGCGGTGCCGGAGCCCGCGGTGCCGGA
>CAZARU010000189.1:0-11601 GCA_964487605.1 uncultured Polyangiaceae bacterium | reverse complement strand
GCGCGCCTTCGCCACGACGCTGATGGCGGCGCTCCGCCGCCGCGCCAAGCGCGAGTTCGGCCTCATCACCGCGCGAAGACGCGAGGCCGATGAGCTCTCGAAGGATGCGATGGGAGAGCGCCTCGCCCATCTGCTCGAGGCGCCGGGCCGCGGCTGAGGCCGTGGGCTAGACTGCACGCCTTCACCTGGGAGGCTCGCGGTGCAGTGGGAAATGGACGGTACTTGGATCACCGGCGCGGTGACGGTCGGCCTGTGGCTGGCGGTGACCTGCGCTATCTTCGTCGCCACGGCGCTGGGCCTTCGAGGACCCGAGCGTCGCCGGCTGCGCATCGCGGTGTTCGTCCTTGCGCCGATCGTCGTGTTCGGCGTTCTGCTGGCGCGCAAGGCCCAGACCGGACGAACCGTGATCCACGGTCTCTCGCTGGAAGGAGACCACCTCGTCGTTCAGCGTCCGCTGCCCCTCGGTGCGGCGCGCATCCCCGTGTCGGCCATCGAGAAGGTCGAGGGGTATTGCGCGGCTCGAAAACGTCGCGGTCACTACTGTCGCATTCGGGTGGTTGCCGCGGGTAGGGCGTTCGAGTCACCGCGCAGCCGCAGCGACGACGCCCCAGTGCGGTACCCCGCGATCGCCGAGGAGATACGGGCGCGAGCCGTGCGCCGCGCCGCGCCGCCGTGAGCGGCGCGCCGCGTCCCTGGCGTCCTCCAGCGACTCACCTCTCGGTCGATGGCCTCCGCGTCCAGTGACACCCGGCACACGGCGCTCTTCGCATGGCCGAGCGAGAGGCCTCCATGCTCAGCTCCCACAGGCCCATGCCCACGAGCAGCACGCCCGCCAGCGGGTCGCTCGCCACGGTCCCCCACACGCTCACGGGCCGCGTCGCGTTCCGCGCGGCGCGGGCGATCCCCGGGGCCACCACGGCCGCGGACGGCACTTCCACCATGACGCCGAAGGGGAAGTGCGGGGCGCGCGTCTGGCCTCGCTCGTCCACTTCGGCGGTGGCTCGCTTGAGCAGGTGCTTGACCGCGCGCAGTTCGCGCAGCGTCGAGACCATGGGGCCATGATCCGAGCTTGGGCGCCCAGGGGTTCGGCGCCACGCAGCTCCTCGGGACCGTGTTCGACGGGATCGCGCGCCACACCGCCGAGGAATACGGGTTCGCCGCCCGCGCCGTGGGCGCCAGCTTCCGAGCCGCCGTGCGCGAGCGGGACGAGCCGTTCGGGGATCCGGGTCCCTCGGCGTTCAAGGGGTGACGGACGGCGTGGCATCCCTCGCTACGCATCAAGTCCGTGCGGGCGGCATGTGAACGTCGAACACCGTGCTCGGCGTGCCGAACACCGAGTGTGGCCTGCTCATTTCGTCGCGAGACAGCAGTCCGAGTCGCTCGTACAGGCCGAAGTACACCTTGCGCGGGTTGGCGCGCGTCAAGTCGATCACCGGGTGCGCCACAGTGTAGGTGCCCACGTGGCCATCGAGGCGCCAGAAGAACCCAGCGACCGGGTGCGTCAGCACCAGACGTGCTTCCTCGATCGTGTGAAACCCCGGAGGTACGTCCATGGGTTCGCCCGTGTCGTCGAGGTCGATGTCGGCTTCGCACCAAGTCGACGAGATCCGATAGCGGAAGGTTTCGTATCGACGCGCGTCAGAGTCGTATGCGCAGGCGACCTCGTACCGAGCGAAATACCAGGGGATCTTCCAGAGGGCTCGGGCGAGGTGCACGGTGCGGGATCCGAGCGTCGTGCCGAGAAACCACACCACGTGATCGTTCGTTTCGCGGTCGACTACGTACACGCGATGGTTCGTCTGCGGAAACGCGAACTTCACCCACGGGAGTACTCGGAAGTGAAAGTCGATGTCGACGAACGGCACCGCCGACAGCAGCCCGCGGGGTTGCCCTGGCACGTCGAGCGTTACGGGTTCGAAGCGCTCGGGGACGAGGGGTCGCAGCCGGTGGATGGGCACGGCGAACGTGATCAGGGCGAAATGGCGGAGTTCCAAGCGAATGTCGAGCCGACGCGCTCGCCGCGACGCGAGCCGGGCGTCGAGCCGGCTCGTAGCCTCTCCGGCCGAGAGGATCATGGCGTTGCGGTCTCGGCCGCAACGCGCAAGGCGATGGCCGCGCGGCCGAGCAGAAGCGACGCGAAGAACGCGAGCGCACCACGGACGAACCTCACCTGGTACGCGCGACCGGCCGGCTGGAACGTCGCTGGGTCGAAGGACAGCCTCCCGTTCGTGAGGAGCGAACTGAGGCGCACGTCGGGCCGTCGGTGAGCGAGTGCCCGAAGCCAGTTGATGACCGCGAAGAACCAGCTCGCTGCTGCCAGGATGGCGGCGACTGCAGCGAGAGCAAGCGCGAATACGGCGCGAACGCTATCACGATGGTGGCGTGGAATGGTCCGCCGCGCGCGTGCGGCCGATTACGATGCCGATCGAGGGAACGATCACGGCGGCGTGAATCCGGCGCATCGGGATCGACAAGCACGTCGAAATGGCTCCCGGAACGGGTCTCGAGCGGAAGCCCCGTCACGTGAGCCAGGAGATCCATGCCCGGGCGAACGGACAGCCGCAGCGTCACGTCCGCGATCTGGCGTCCCGGCCTACCGAGGAGTGCGACCCGGGTGACTTCGGCGCGGACGGCGAGCCCCGTGCGAGCGCACGCACGAAGCTTGTTCCGGTTGAGCTCGCGAAGATCTGGACGGGGAGGCCGAACATGATCGACCCGTACAGGCCGGCCTCGAAGAACGTCGCCGGCTGCGCGCCGGGCGTCGTCGCCGCCACGGAAGCCGCCACGAGGATGACGATCCCCCAGACGAGTGCGGCCGGGCGCGTATAGAAGACGCCGCCACGTCCCACGATGGTCCGAACGTCGGTGGGCGTCCGCGGCGGCGCGGTTCCGAGGGCTGCCGCCAGGGCGGCGTCCGACGCTCCGGTCGCTGTCTGCACCGGGTCATCGTATCGGATTGGGGACGATGCCGTGACGTCTCGCGCTCCCACCCTGCCCGAGAAGCTCGGCCTTCCCCACGTTCTTGGAGAGCCGCACCGTGGCGGCCACCGCCCGCTCCACCGGGCGCGCCTTCTGGAACGCCTGGCGGGTGCGGCGATCGGACACCTAGCGTCCGCGTGGTCGTCCCCCTTCCGCAGCTTCAGCCCCGTCGACGCGCAGTTGAAGCCACGCCCGGTACGCTCCGACCTCGAGCCCAGTCGTGAGCACCGAGCCGTCGATGTCGAGCGTCCAGCGCCGCGCATCGATGTCGTCGAGGGCCGCGCGTGCGACGAGCATGGCGAGACGTTCGAGTTCGGGCCACGTGCGCCATGTGAGCCTCTTCAGTGCCCCGCGACAGCGAGCGCCCGGCCCAGGCCACGTGGGCGCTCGCGGCGCTTCGATCGGGAAAGCGGGACGAGGCGGGGGCGCTGGAGGCCGCCCACCGCTTCGACCCGACACAGTCCGAGGCGCTCCTCGCGCTCGTCGACGTGGTTCGTGAGGACCACGGGGACGTGGTCCCCTACCGGGAGCTGGCGGACCTCGAGGAACACGAGCCGCGGGAACACCGGATGCTCCTGCAAGCGCTGCGTGTCCAGGACACACTGCTCGACAATCGAGGCGAGGTCCGGCACGGCGTCGATGGTACTCCCGGGACGGCGAATCACGGACGCAGTACGAGCGATCTTCACCGCGAGCCACGAATCACCTGGCGCTGGTCCGCGAGCACTGCTCTGATTCGCGCCCATGCAGGGAACGCCGTCGCTTCAGGGACAGGATCGCTTCGCTGGCGTCGTGCAGGTGACGGATCCGGTGACGCAGCAGCCGACGGTGGTGACGCTTCGAGGGGAGTACCGGTGGACGTCCCAGCGTGATCCCGTGACCGCGGACCACATCAGCGCGCACCTGCAGCACGCGGCGAGCCACGTCCTGGCTCAGGCGGTCACGTCCGGACAGGCGTCGCTCGGTAACCTCGCGCCGGCGGCCCAGCTCCTGGCGCACGAGATCGTCCGCGCGGCCACCGGCCTCTCGGGCGCAGGAATCGCCGTACAGTTCGGCAGCCTCGAGGCCTCCGCTGGAGCGCCGGCGGCCCCTCAGGGCGTGCCCGCCGGATTCGCTCCCGGCCAGATGCCTGCGGATCCGTATCAGGCGACCGCGCGAGCCTACGAGCGCATCGCGCAGGACAAGCTCGCCGAACTCGATCCGCGCAACAAGGAGTACGAGGCGCGCATCAAGATCGGTGGGTTCAAGCTGAAGGCGAGCACCGACGAGGGATTCGATACCGAGGGGTTGAAGGATCAGGTCAAGGAGAAGGCGAAGAGCACGGTCATCTGGTGGGGGATCGGGTGCGCGATCATCGGAATCGTGATCGTGGGGCTCGCCGGGCTAGCCTGGTACATCTACGCGCAGACGGTCGCGAGCACGAGCGGGAAGGGCGGACTCCCGGCGCCGTCGAAGGGTGCCGCGGAGGTGGTCACGTGGGACGGAAAGTCCGGGTACAGCTGCGGCGGGAGCGAGAACGTGAAGATTCAGAACGTGACCGCAGTGCTCGCCAGCGGCACCGCCGTGACGGCGCTCGGCGCGTGTCAGATCACGCTCGAGAACGTCACCATCACGGCGCCGACGGCGCTGAAGGCGATGGCCAACGGTCGCATCACCGTGACCGGCGGAAAGATCACCGGGAAGACGACTGCCGCCAGCGCGCTCGGGAACGGTCAGATCACGTTCCAGGGCACGGTGGTCGAAGGCAAGAAGCAGGCGACCGGCGCCAGCGCCAAGATCAGCGGTCCGTGATCCCATCGTGACCCCGGGGGTGCGAGCAAATCGCGACGTCACCTCGCCTGGACGGAGTCGAGAAACGCGACGGCCTGCGCCGGGCCTCCCGCTGCACGAAACTCCCGGGAGACGGAGAGGGCGGCCTGGCGGAACGACGGCTCCCTCGAGATCCGGTCGAGGGCTCGATGGAGCGTGGTGGCGTCCAGGTTTCGTGAATCGAGGGTGAGGCCCGTCCCGAGCTCGGTGAGTCGCGCCGCGTTGACCGGCTGGTCGCCGAAGCCTGGCAGCGCGATCATCGGTACTCCGTGGTAGAGCGCCTCGCTCATGCTGTTCATCCCGGCATGAGTGACGAAGACGTCCGCGTGTCGAAGAATCTCGAGCTGCGGGACCGACCTCCGAACGATGAAGTTGCCCGGCGCGCGGAGCGTGGTCAGATCGACGCCGTCGCCGGTGGACACGACGACGAGATGGTCGTCGCGCCCGCCCCAGGCCTCGAAGAACGGTGCGTAGAAGGCCTCCCCGAGGCGCATCATCTCACCGAGAACCGTTCCCATGCTCACGTAGATGCGCGTTCCCTGGAACGCGCGGAACGCGTCCAGGGGGAAGTCTCCGACGTCCGTCGGGCGCTGCACCATCGGCCCCACGAACTCGAAGTGATGTGGACCGGGGGCGATCGGCGGATTGAACTGCGCCGTCGTGTAGACCAGGTTGTTCGCCGCGAAGTGCACGCCGAGTTCGCGCTCGTCGAACCTCGCATCGTAGCGGGACGCGAGCAGGTCGATGGCGCGCCGGTTCTCGTCGTCGACGTTCAAGCCGCCCATGGCGCGGTGGACGTCCTCGTGGGTCAGGGCGAGGGTCGAGACCGAAGCGACGACGGGCAGTCCGAGCACCTTTGCGACGACGAGGCCCCACGGTGCCATGGTGTCCGTCACGATCAGGTCCGGCGCCAGCCTCCGCGACTCCTCGAGAAGATACGGCAGAATGCCGACGGCGGCCGGCAGCAGTTGCAGCGGAAAGAAGCTCTTCGGATGGTAGTCGGCCACCGTGAAGCCGTCGTACCCGTAGTTGTGGTAGGTCGCACCGACGGACTCGACCGCGGCGCGCCGCTTCGGCGAGGTGAAGTACGTGACGCGATCGCCGCGACGGCACAGCGCATCGACGACGGGTAGCGTCGGATTGACGTGACCCGACCCGATCACGTTGAAGAAGAGGGCGTGCATGGGGGCGCACCCATAGCACCTGGAGAGCACGGGCGTCTCAGTCGTCTCGTCGCGAAACGGAAGCCCGCGCGAGGGCGTGCGGCGTGAACGCGCCACCGGTCATGAACACGAAGCGGTTCGTGACGTCGCCGTCGGCGTCCTTCACGCGCGCATGGACATCCATGCCGGTCACGTCCGGCATCATCACATCGCAGAACACGATGTCGAACCGACAGCTACTTCATCGCGCCCGCGGTTTGCGTGGCGAAGTCCTTGAAGGCCAGGAGATCCTCCCGGGCGGCTGGCCAAGCGTCGAACAGATCGTCTGCTGCCGAAGCGATCCTCTTCGCGTCCCAGGCGACCGCGTAGGCGTGGCGAACGAAGTGCCTGAACTTGAGCACGGGACCGAGCGCCGCTTCGGTCTCATCCCGAAGGACTCGCGGTCGAATGCCCTCCAACGCTCGCGTCATGTCGTGGAGCAGTGCGCGATGGCTGTCCGGCCCGACGGGCATCGACCCCTCGAGGGTTCGACAGATCCGCTCGAAGCACGACTCGAGCGACGTATAGGCGCGATGGATCGTCATCGCGGCGTAGCCGAGAAGCACTACGTCCGTGCTTCCCCCGAGTCCCTCGCGGTGCGGGCGAAGTTCGGTGATGAGGCTGTCAGCTGCGGCGAGGTCGCGTTCGAGGTCTGCGACCAGACGAAGCAATGCGGCGCGATCAGCCATCGACGTCGATGCCGCCCTGCTCGATCGTTTCGATGATTGATGGAGCGGCGCGGTGCAGTTCGACGAGGTCGACCTGACGCCCGAGCGCGTCCGAAAGGCAAGCAACCGCGGCGAAGTGGCGACCCCGCCGGATCCGGTCCACGTACACGTCCGCGTCCGAAGCCTCGTGGAAGCAGCCGTGCGCCAGTGACCCGAAATACCCGACGCGCTGGACCCCGAACTGCTCGCGCAGGACAGGAACTAGCTGCGCGAGTTTCTTCCGGCAAAGTGCTGCCTCCTCGGCTGCGCGCTCCTCGCGCTGTCGTTCCGCTTCCCGGTAGGCGGCTGCATACCGAGCGACGATCTCGCCGTCGGCACTCATGGACCCATGGTGCCACGCCCCTGGACGGTCGCCAAGACTTGGAGGCTTGCGCTTCCGAGCGCTGTGTTCGTGTCGGTACCTGCCGCACCGTCTCGGGATCCAGTCCCAGGGTTCCCTCCCGCCGCCCCGCGACGACTCGGCGACCCTCGACGCAACGCTCCAGCGCGCCCTCGACCCGAACGGCGTACTCGCGCGCCGGCGCGGGTCGGGGTGACGGCGCTCGGCGTCGCGGCCAGTCCGGCGCTCGCTTCGCGCACGAGAAGGGCGCGGCCACGCGAGCGCGCCGGCGCACAACAGCCGTTGCCCGAGCGCGTGACCGCGCGGGACGCGAAGCGCTGCCTCGACCTACGCCGGCGACCGTGAGGCCGTTCGCAGAACCATCGGGCGAGGCGTGAGGCGTCGCGGCCACACCGTGCCGCGGGCGCACGCTGTCGGTTGGCGTTCGAATCATCGCGGATCACCGCGCTGCACCTGGCGCCCCGGATCACGCGGGTAGGGCATCGCGGTGGCGTGTGGACCAGCGCTTGCAGTGCGTGCGTCTGCGGTCTGCAAGACCCGAACGAGAGGCACCTGCTGTGACGACTCGGTACCTGTCCTACAGAGGGTGGTCGTTGCATGCGCGCGTGGCGGCGCTCGTTGCCGCCCACGGCATCGCCGTCAATGCTGCCGCAGCGCCCGCCGACGTGTCGACGGCGGGAACGACACCGGCCGAGCCTGAACCAGGCGCGTACACGCACGACGGGCTCTTCCTTCGCTTCGCCCTGGGGCCGCACTACGCGTTGGACCGTGTGGATGGTGTCCACGCCGGGGCTCGGTAGCTGTGGCAGCAGGCGCCACGCCCGTCAACGGCCTCGTCGTGGGGACGGCCTTCCGCCTGGCGGTTCGTCCCAGTCCGCCACTGCAGGCGTTCGCTGCGTGGGGGCTCGTCTTCGACTACTACCCACTCCACCTCGAGCATGACCCGGGCTGGCACCTTCAAGCGGAAGCTGGCGCCAGCGTGTACTACTTCAACGAAACCGGCGACACCGGCTGCGAATACGGGTGCCCCAAGCCCCGGGAGGGACCCTACGGTGCGCTCGCCTTCGGGCGGGAGTACTGGCTTGGCCCCGAACTCAGCGCAGGCTGGCTCCTGCACGCTACGATCGCTGGTGTGGGGGACGATGGCTCGAAGGCGTATCCGACGTACGACGCCTTTCCGGTGTTCATCGCCGTGATGGCGACGTTCACCTATCACTGACGCGCCCGTGGCCTGCGTCCTGGCGAGCACCGCGTGCGGAGCAACCGCGATGTGGAACGTCACCCGGAGAAATCCGCGGGCGATGGGCGCGCTCTCTGCCCTGCGTTGGGGAGCGGTGGCGCCGCGGTGATTCTCACGACCCGCGAGATTGCGCGCAACCACCTGGCGCGACGACCGAAGGGCCCTGCTCCGCTGCAAGCGCGGCGGCTTCTGCCCGAGCTGCCTCGGCGCGCCGGATGGTCGACGTGGCCGTACACCTCGAGCGACGCGTGCTGCCCGAGGCGCCCGTGCGTCACTGGACGTGCTCGCTCCCCTGGAGCTTGCGCTCGCTGCTCGGCTACGACCGCAGGCTCTGCGCCGACGTCGTGCGCGCCTTCGCCACGACGCTGATGGCGGCGCTCCGCCGCCGCGCCAAGCGCGAGCTCGGCCTCGCGAGCGTGCGCGACGCACACGCGGGCCTCGTCGTCGCCGTGCAGCGCACGGACGGGGCTCTCCGGCTCAACGTCCACCTCCACGTCATCGCCCTCGACGGCGTCTACGTCCGCGACGAGCGCGGCACGCTCGTCTTCCGCGAACTCGCTCCGCCCACACGCGACGACGTTGCGGACGTCGCCGCCCGCACCGCCGCGAAGCTCGACCGTGTGCTCGCCCGACACGGCCGGCGACCGCGCCGGCCAACCGCTCTTGCGCCTCGTCGCCTCCCGCTCGCCGTTACGCGGCAACGCGCCCGACGCACGCGACCCGTCGCCGAGGTGCGCGGCGTCAACGTCCACGCCCGTCGTCTGCGACCGTTGCGGCGGCTGCGATGGACCGAGGTCGCGACCACGCGGCCGCCGAACGGCTGCTCGCCCTCGAGCGCGGAGACGTCGCAGCCGCGACACCCGCCCGAGCTCCCCCGCGCGCGACGACGCAAGCGCCGGCGGGACCGACGGGGTTCGGGTTCGGGGAGTGAAGGGGCGCGGGCGGCGCGACTGGGCGGCGATCCGCGCGGGCGCGCGCGGGCGACGCAACGAGCGACGCTTCGGGTCCTGCACCGGGTGGGGCGCGGCGCCAATCTTCGCGTGCTATCCTTCCGTCGATGGACTCATCTGACCGCCCCTCCGCACGTGTGGTCGGTCGGCGCCGGCCGCCGCGCAGGCTCTCGAGCCAGGCCGATTCGCGCGCGAATGCCATCGCGTGGCGCAAGGCGTTCCCGACGCCGTTCGTGCCCCGGGGCGTCTACCGCTTCGAGAGTCACGAGGCGGCCGACGAGTGGCTGTGGCGGATGATGACGCGAGCGAAGTAGAGGCGCGCGAGCCGTCCGTCGAGGACCTGGTGCATCTCTGCCGCGAACTCGGCAAACGCCGGGCGCGGTACGTGATCGTCGGCGGGTTTGCCATTCGCGCAGCGGGATTCGACCGGCGCACGATCGACATCGATCTGCTCGTCGACGTTGCTCCGGAGAACCAGCGCCGCGTACTCGATGCCGTCGCTACGCTTCCGGATCACGCCGCCAGTGAAATCGAAGTCGGCGAGATCGAGAAGTACGTCGTCGTGCGCGTCGCGGACGAGATCGTCGTCGACATCATGAGTTCGGCATCCGGGTTCGACTACGAGGCGGCCTCGAGTCTCGTCACCGTGCATGAAGTGGACGGCGTCCCGATCCCGTTCGCCTCGCCGCAGCTGTTATGGAAGATGAAGCGCGACAGTTACCGCGAGAAGGACAAGCTCGACGCGGCCTTTCTCCGGCGCTTGTTGGAGTCGCGCGGCGACCGTCCGGAATAGAGGAATGCGCCTTCGGTTCGTTCGTCGTCACGAGCGCACCGTACCGGGCCCCGTGCGCCAGCCGGCTTCGTGCGCCCCTCGCGCGCCGCGAACGTCGGGACGCAAGAGCGTCCGTGGCGTGAAGGGTGGGTTCGCGGGGCGTGGTTCCCTCGACGCGGTGAGGTCAGGGAAGCGCTCGGTGGGGTTCGGAGGTCCTGTACGCTGACACCCCCGCACGATTCTGTAGGGACCCGTGTCGATCGTCGATGGCGCTTGTTTCGCCTGGCGACTCACGATTGAGCCGGCAGTATCCGCGACGAGTTTCGTCATGCCACGTCTGTGCGTTCCGGAGACTCTGCGGCGTCGATTCCGGAAACTCTGGGGTTTCCCGGGTCAACGTGTTCGCCGCCGGCAAACTCGTCTGCGGGGATGTGCTTGGTGCGCACGGACGGGCCTCGACGACGACGAGCCCGCACGCAAGCCATGGGCTTGACCGCTCCGACACGTCTTCCTCCACGACGTCACCGTCTGCGACCGCTGCGGCGGTGCGATGCGATGGGTCGAGGTCGCGACCACGCGCGAGGCTGCCGAGCGACTGCTCGACCTCGAGCGCGGAGACGTCGCACCCGCCACACCCGCCCGAACTCCCCCGCGCGCAGTGGCGCGAGCGCCGGCGGGACTGACGGGGTTCGGGTTCGGGGAGTGACGGGGGTGGAGCCGTGGATCCGGGACCGGCGTGCTACGGTGCGACGTGCGGGTTTTCGGGGTTCGGATGTCCTCTGCGCCGCCGCGCCGAGTAGGCAATCAGATCGAGCCGCGCTAAACTCGCCGCATGGTCGAAGTGGGCTACAGCGTGGTGCTCGAGCCAGATCCGGCCGGCGGCTACGTGGCCGTCGTTCCGGCGTTTCCGGGCTGCTACTCGCAGGGCGGCACGCGGGAGGAGGCGCTCGCGAACGCCCGCGAGGCGATCGAGCTGACGATCGCGGACCTTCGAGCGAACGGCGAGCCGGTGCCGGATCCCAGCGGTGAGATCGTCGAGAGGGTCGCCGTCGGGGCTTGATTCGTGCCGAAGCTCCCGGACGTCTCCGGTCGCGAAGCCGTCCGGGCGTTCAGCACGGTCGGATACGAGGCGGTCAGACAGAGGGGCAGCCACATCCGGCTTCGGCATCCCTCCGGTGAGCGCATTCCACTCACCATCCCCGACCAGCCGTCGCTGAAACACGGACTCCTGCGGGCACTGATCCGCGACGCGGGCATGACGGTCGAGGACTTCATCGACGCGCTGAAGTAGCCGTCCGGGCGAAATTCCTTCGCTCGAGCGTCCGGCAACACCGGTACGAGGCGTTTCGCACGAGCGGATCGAACGGAGCGAAGCTGAAGTGCGCGGTGACTGCGGAGACGGAGTTCTTCACCGCCAGAGCGGTACTGCCAGACGACTTTGCGCCGCCAGCTGCCGCGGACCTGCCCTCCGGGTGCGGCGGCGTCTTCTCGCGCGGCTACAGCCCCAGGGGGTTACCCGCCTCCAGCATCCCACGGTCCTGGCCGACCACAGAACATCCGGTTGCCGATCCGGCGGTTGCA
>CAZARU010000188.1:0-11854 GCA_964487605.1 uncultured Polyangiaceae bacterium | reverse complement strand
GGGCGCGGGTTGGCCGTGCCCCGCGGCCGCCGGCGCGGGCTGGCCATACGCCGCTGGAGGCGGCGCCGAGGTGGGATCCGGCGCCGAGCCCGGGGGCGTTTGGGCCGCAACGGGTGACGCCACTGCGATGACCGCCACCAGCGCGGTGACGGAAGCTCCTCGATTCATGCCCGCTCCTCCTCGACGCAGCCGGAAATCGTGCCGCCGCCTCGCGGGCCGAGAGTAGGAGCCGGCGACCGGAGGGTCAAAATCTCGTGGGGCATTCGCTTCGTAGCGCCTTTACAGAGCGTCCAGAGTCTCGGAGCATGAGCCCATCATGCGAGGCGCTCTTGCTGCGACGCGATGGATCGCGGTGCTCGGGTCGTCACTCGCGCTCGCGTGCGGCGGCTCCGACGAGGAGCGCGGCGGCGCGGCGAGCGGGGGGAGCGGGGGCTCGCCCGTCGGATGCTCGACGGCTCCGAACTGCGAAGGGTGCTCCGGATGCTTCGACCGGTGCCTCTGTCTGACGGGGGACGTCGGCGGGTGCGACACGTCGTGCCGCCCGGGCACAGGAGGCTCGAGCGGGTCGAGCGCGGGGGGCACCTCCGGTGTGGGCGCCGGCGGCTCCGCGGGCGCGGCGGGCTCCGCGGGCGCGGCGGGCTCTGCGACCGGAGGCACGGGGGGTACGGCCGGTGTCGCCGCGCCAGTTCTCGCGGCGTACCCCGGCAACGCGACCGTGGGCCTCGAGTGGACCGAGGTCGCCGACGCCACGTCCTACCGCCTCCACTGGGCCACCTCTTCGGGCGTCGTCCCGGGTGCGGCATCGGCCCTGGAAGACGTCCGGCCAGGAGCGGTGCACCGCGGGCTCGCGAACGGCCAAGCCTACCACTACGTCGTCACCGCCCTCACCCCCTCTGGCGAAGGGCCGCCGTCGAACGAGGTCGCCGCCACGCCCCAGGGCGAGTGGGTGCTCGAGCAGCTCGGTACCGGGATCTTCGACGACGTCGCCACGGGCGCACCGGGTCCGCAGGTACCCATCGAGGCTCGGATCCACTTGCTGCTCTTCGCAGAAGGCTACACCGCGGGAGATCTCCCTCGATTCCACGACGATGGCGCGCACTTCTCGGCGCGTGACCGCGACGTCGATCGATGGGTCGACGAGGTGTTCGGCCTCGACCCGTACGACCGCTTTCGCGAGGCGTTCGTCGTCTGGTACCTCCCCCGCGTCTCGAACACGAACATCGGCGGAGGCGACACGGCGTTCGCGGTGCCCGTTCAGTTCGGAGGGTTTCCGTCCATCGGCAGCGTGGCGCAGACCGGAGAGACGGCGTCCCGCGCCTGGCAGGCCATCGGCGCTCACCCGTTCCCGCCGACCGCGTTCCTCCCCTCGAGCGGGCGCGCGCGGCACCACGTGGCATCGTTCCTGGTGTTCGATCCGACGCGCGGGCGTGCCTCCGTGAGCGGGAGGGCGCTCTCGCTGCAGAACCCTGCGAATGGAGCGCAGCGCATCGGTGCCGCGTTCGGGATCGGACACGCCCACGAGCTGGGGCACGCCTTCGCGCAGCTCTCCGACGAGTACCTGGAGGACTCGAACTCCCCACCGTCACAGTGGAGCGATTCCTCCAACGTGGTGGGCACGAATCGCTGCGCCGAGCTGCCGTGGGCCCACCTGATCGCCGGTGGCACGATCAACCCGTCCACGGACCAGCTCGTGGGTGCGTTCGGAACTCCGACGCACGGGTGGCACTCGGAGCTCGTGTGCCTGATGAACGGGACGCACGACAACGCCGCGTACTACGGCGGCAGCGGGCTGCTGCGCACCGACGACAGGTTCTGCAACTTCTGTCGCGAAACGGTCGCCTTCCGGATCTTCGAGCGCACGAACCGCGTGGGCGCCGGGCTCGCGGGCCTGGACACGTGGAAGACCACACACCGCGCCGCCTTCTACGCGCGCTTCGGGTTCGTGATCCCGCCGGTCGTGCCCCAGACGAACGACGTGCGGAACCCGGGCCAGGGGCAGCCGGTGTTCGAAGCGTGCGTTCCTTGAGCGGAAGCTGCGCCACGCGCCGCGCGACACTGGCCGGGCTCCTCTTGGCGAGCGGCTGCGGCGAGCCCGAAGCGCGGTCTGGGCCCGCGCGTCCGGACGGGGCTGCACCCCGCGACGGATCGGCCGAGGCACCGCTGGACGCCCACGTCGCCGTGGAGGGCGGCGACGCGTCGGCGTCGGACGCGCCGGCCGATGGGCAAGCCGACGCCGGCGAGCGGTCCGCGCGACTCACCGTCCGCGGGCGCTTCTTCGAGGACGACGACGGGGGCATCGTGATCCTGCGCGGCGTGAACGTCGCGGGAGACTCGAAGGTGCCGCCGTTCGTGCCCCTCGTGGACGCCGCGAAGCTCGACCCGCTGCGCGAGTGGGGGATGAACGTGGTCCGCCTGGTCTTCACCTGGGAAGCGTACGAACCCCTGCCCGGCACGTACGACGATGCGTACCTCGCGGCGCTCACGACCATCGCCCGAGCCGCGTGGGAGCGCGACCTCTGGGTCATCGTGGACTTCCACCAGGACGGGTTCTCCCGGTTCGTGAGCGCGGGATGCGGAGACGGGTTCCCGGAGTGGGCCGTGGCGAGCGGCGCCTCGAAGGACGTCCCCGACAACTCGTCGAACTGCCACGACTGGGCGGTGAAGATGTCCCTGGACGCCGACATGCATGCTTCTTTCGGCGCCTTCTACTCCGACGCCGGCGGGGTGCGGACGCGGTACCTGGAGCTCTGGCGAAGGTTGTCTCGCCACTTCTCCGGCGTCCCGGGCGTCGTCGGTTACGACCTGCTGAACGAGCCCTGGGGCTACGAGAAGCCCGAGATCGGCCCGCTCTACGCGGACGCGGCGGCCGTCGTCCGCGCCGAGCACCCCGACGCGATCCTCTTCGTCGAAGGCCACGTCTCGACGAACGGCGGCGTGCTTCAGACGGACCTCGACGAACCGACCTTCGGGAACTACGCCTATTCGCCGCACTTCTACGAGGGGCTGGCGCTGACGACCAACGCCTGGAGCGGCATCGAGGCGCCGACCCACAACGGCTTCGCGACGATGACGGCGAAGGCGGCCGAGTGGGACGTCCCGCTGTTCGTCGGTGAGTTCGGGATCGGCGCCAGCGCGACGAACGGCCGTGCGTACGTCGCCCTGCAGTACCGAAAGCTCGACGAATACCTCGCGTCCGGCGCCTACTGGAACTTCACGCCGGGCTGGACGCCCGGGAAGAAGGACGGCTGGAACGGAGAGGATCTGAGCTTGATCGACGACACCGGCGCGCCACGCGCCACGTTCGATCATCGCCCCTACCCGCGTCGCATCTCGGGACCGCCACGCTCGTTCTCCGCGTCGGTGGCAGGTGCCCCCGGGACACGGCTCATCGACCTCGAGTGGGACCACGAGCCGGACCGCGGGGCGACCCACCTGTTCGTTCCGCGCACCGCCCTCTTCGGTGCCACCGGCGGGACCATCACCCCCACCGGCGACGGCCTCACCTGCGAGTTCACGGACACGCGCACGGTCACCTGCAGCTCCCCGACGCCGGGGCCGAAGCGTGTGCGCGTGACCGACTGAACCGTCACCACGCGCCCCCCGCGCGCCGAGCGTGTTCGTCAGGGCGCGTCGGCGCGACCGACGAACGGATTGTGGAGCTGGATGGTCTCCCTGCGGCGAGGGCCCACGCTGAGCGCGTAGATGGGGACACCCGCCGCTTCCTCGAGATGGCGAACGTAGGCGCGAGCCGCCCGCGGAAGCTCGTCGAGGACCCGCGCGCCCTCCAGCTTCTCGGTCCACCCTGGCATCTCGACGTAGACGGGACGCGCCGCCTGTTCGCCCTCGATCTCGTCGATGGGAAACTCTTCCGTTCGCCCGGCCGCCGTCTCGTACGCGACGCACACCCGGATGCGCTCGAGTCCGCTCAGCACGTCCAGCTTCGTGAGGGCGAGCGCATCGATGCCGTTCACGCGGACCGCGTACCGCAGGGCGGGAAGATCCATCCAGCCCGTGCGCCGCGGACGCCCGGTGACGGACCCGAACTCGGCACCCACCGAGCGGAGGTGCTCGCCGTCGGCGTCGGACAGCTCCGTCGGAAACGGTCCAGCTCCGACCCGCGTGCAGTAGGCCTTCGTGATGCCGATGACCGATCCGATGCGCGTCGGACCGATGCCGGAGCCCACGCTGGCGCCGCCGGCCGTGGGCGAGCTCGAGGTGACGAACGGGTACGTTCCGTGATCGACGTCCAGCAGCGTTCCCTGGGCGCCTTCGAGCAGGACGCGCTGGCCGGAACGGATGGCTCCGTCCACGAGCAGCGACGTGTCAGCCAGCAGCGGAACGAGACGCTTGGCGAGCGGCTCGAGGGGGCCCATGACGGAATCGACGCTCGGCACTTCGCCGCCCAGGGCGGTGATGACCGGCGCCCAGGCGTCCAGCGCGACACGCACCTTCGTGGCCATCGTCGGCAAGCTTCGCAGCTCACCGGCACGCACGCCGCACCGCCGAAGCTTGTCCTCGTACGCCGGGCCGACGCCCTTCTTCGTCGTGCCGATGGCCTGACCGATCCCGCCTTCGGCGCGCGTCTCTCGCAGGCGGTCGACGAGGACGTGGTAGGCCAGGATGAGATGGGCGCGCGTGCTCAGGGCGAGGCGACTCTCCACGCCCTGCTGCCCGCGCGAGATGAGCTCGTCCACCTCCTGAACCAGCGCGGTGGGGTCAACGACCATTCCCTGGCCGAGCACGCATCTCGTGTTCTCGCGGAGAATGCCGCTGGGCACGAGGCGCACGATGATCTTCTCGTCCCCCACGACGAGGGTGTGCCCGGCGTTCGGTCCTCCGGCGTACCGGACCACCACGTCCGCGTACTCGGTGTAGAGGTCGACGATCTTCCCCTTGCCCTCGTCGCCCCACTGGGCCCCGACGATCGCCACGCAGGACATCAGACCTCCACCAGCGCCGAGCGCACCGCGTCCGCGAGGGCGACCGGATCGACTCCGTCCAGAGTCACGCTCGCGCCGTCGTCCACACGTGCAAGACTGACGGACTGCGATCCGACGTCGGCGACGTGGCTGTGGCCCCACGCTCGAGCGTATTCGCGAGCATCGCCCGCGGTGCTCTCCACGGCCGACACGCCGCATCGCCGCAGCTCCCTCGCCAGCCCGGAGCAGATGCGACGAGTGTCGTCCGAACGCGCCCTGCACACGACGCTGCTCGGAGCGTCGTGCTGCACGCCGGCGACACGGAGCGCCCACGCCAGGTGGTCGAGATCGATCGCGAATCCCGCCGAAGGGCGCGGCGCAGCGAACCGCTCGAGCAGACCATCGTAGCGTCCGCCGGACGCCACGGCCGCGCCGGGTCCTCGGGCCAGGATCTGGAACATCGCGCCCGTGTAGTACTCGAAGTTCCACGTTTCGCCGAGGTCCGCGGTGATCGTCGGTGCAAGACCCGCCGAAAGCGCGGCGGCGTGCAGGGCGCGAAGCTCCTCCGCGGGCGCCTGCGCGGCGGTGCCGGCGAGCGCCGGAACGGCACGCTCCCACATGCCGAAATCACCTGCGAGCGAGGCCAGGGAAGCGAGCGCGTCCGAGGTCCGCGCCTCGAGCCCCGTGCCGCGTGCGCGCTGCGCCAGAGCCGCGGCATCCTTGACCGCGAGCGCCTCGATGAGCGGCGGCCAGTCGGCGCGGGCCACGCCGGCGAGCAAGGAGGCGACGATGCGTGCGTGGCCGAGATCGAGCACGAACTCTCCCAGCCCCGCCGCGCGAACGGCCGCGGACGCGACGGAGAGAACCTCCAGGTCGCCTTCGGCCGCGGTCCCTCCCACCAGCTCGCATCCGGCCTGGGGGATCTGCCGCGAGAGTCGCGCGCGCTCGGCGCGACGGCGAAGGACCGAACCCTCGTAGCAGAGTCGTGCCGGCCCGGGTGCGTCCGCAAGGCGCGTCGCCACCAGACGCGCAATCTGTGGTGTCATGTCGGGGCGAAGCGCGACGACCTCGCCGGTTTCGGGCTCGACGAAGCGCAGGACGCGACCGGGTTCGAGAGCGCCCAGGCCGCGCTCGAGCACGTCGGCGTACTCGAAGACCGGCAGCCCGACCGGCCGGTACCCGAAGAGTTCGAAGCTCGCCAGCAGCCGCCGTCCGAGCAGCGTCTGGGCGCGCGCCTCGTTCGGGAGCAGGTCGCGCATGCCCGCGGGAAGCGGATGCGCGAGTTCCGGCAGCGCGCGCGGCGGCACCAGCCCCGCCGTGGCGGGCGCGGCGGGAGGTCGGCTGGAGCGGGTCACGACGTGCTTTTCCGAAGGTGCCGGGGGGACCGAGCGCGGCTATGGTTGTCCCCCTGTCGCCGATGAGCAAGCCGGAACAGCCCAAGCTGAAGAGCCTCGACGTCGCGGAGCGTGGCGCGCCCCGGGACGGCGCACCGCAGGTGCTCGAGCGCCGACTCTTCATGCAGCTCCTGGTCTTGCATTGCGGCAGGGAGACCTCGCCCAGGACGACCCTCGACCTCGTGGCTTCGCGGCTCGAAGCCGCAGGGACGCCGGGCGTCCTGTACGAAGACGTCAACGATCCCTCGAGCTTCGCGCTGCTGACCTGGGCGGAGGATCCCGCGCACTTCGTCACGCACGTGCGACCGCACTACGAAGCGCTGGTCCCGCTTCGGGTGTCGGTCCGTAGCGACTTCACGATGCTGGGGCGCACCTACGCGAGCGGTCACGAGCAGGACCTCGAGTACTGGATCCTGCGCCGCCCGCGCGAGACCGTCCTCAACCCGGCGTGGCGCTGGGCCGTCTGGTACCCACTGCGTCGGTCCGGCGCGTTCGAGCGGCTGGACGCTCACGAGCAGGCGAAGATCCTCCGCGAACATGCCACCATCGGGCGAGCCTACGGCGAGCAGGATCTGGCGCACGACGTCCGCCTGGCGTGCCACGGCCTCGACGCGAGGGACAACGAGTTCGTCATTGGCCTGGTCGGCAAGGATCTCCACCCGCTCTCCCACGTCGTGCAGACGATGCGCCACACGCGACAGACGTCCGAGTTCATCGTGCAGATGGGACCCTTCTTCGTGGGGCACGTCGCGTGGGCGAGCGCGGGGAAGTGAACGGCGTCCTCGGCGTCGTCTTCGACCTGGACGGAACGCTCATCGACTCCCGCCGCGACATCGCGGCCGCCACGAACCACGCGCTCGCCTCCGTGGGGCGCCCGTCGCTCGAGGAGAGCGTCATCGCGTCGTTCGTGGGAGACGGCGCGCGACCGCTCCTCGCGCGCGCCGCCGGCACCACAGAAGACGATCCGGCGGTGGACGAGCTCCTCGCAGCTTTCCTCGCCCACTACCAGGAGCATCCCCTCGACTTCACGACGCTCGTGCCCGGAGCCATCGAGACGCTCGACGCGCTGCGACCGCTTCCCCTCGCCGTGGCGACCAACAAGCCGCGGCCCACGACGGAGATCGTCCTCCATGGCCTGGCTCTCACGCACAGGTTTCGAATCGTGGTGACCGGGAGCGACCCGCTGCCGCGCAAGCCCGCGGCCGCGCAGCTGCTGCACGTCGCGGAGGCGCTCGATCTCCCGTCGGAGTCCCTGGTCATGGTGGGAGACGGCCCGCAAGACGTGGAGTGTGGACGAGCGGCGGGTGCGCGCACGGTGGGCGTGGAAGGCGGGATGCTGCCGCCAGCACGCCTCGCCGCCGCACGTCCAGACGCGATGATCCGGCGGCTGCCCGATCTGGTGCCCTTGCTCGCATCGTGGGGCGCACACCTCCCCGAACGCCGAGGGGTTCGTCAGGCGACGAGGGCGTGATACGCCGCGCTGATCTCGGCGAACCGGCGCATGTGGTCAGCCCGCTCGCTCGGAGTCGCCCCGGGGAATCGATCCGGGTGAGCCCGCGCCGCCAGGCGCCTGAAAGCCCTCTGGACGGCCTCGCGATCGGCGCCCGCATCGAGCCCGAGGACGCCGAAGGCCCGCGCGCGCTCGGAGCTCACGGTGCGCAGGGTCGACGCGGGCGGCGGGGTCCCGGTCGTCGCGCCGTCGGTCGCGCCCGTCGGCGACCGTTCGACCGTCCGCGCGTGCCGGGCCCGGGGGCGGTCACGCAGAAACTCGTGGGGCGAGAGCGGAACGATGCGCTCCGCGATGCTCGGCTTCTTCGCGAGCAGGTGGAAGCGGACGTCGGCGTCCGCGAGACGGAACAGCACGTCGAGCCGCGCCCGGACCTGATGGCGCAGCGCCGCGTCGACGATTCGAGGTGAAACGAGTCCGTCGTGGACGAGCAGCTCGCCGGCCTTTTTCCTCGAGTCGACGAGCAAGAGCCGATCGAGCCGCGCGACGCTCGCCCTGTCGAGGAACCCCTCGGCGTGGAGGATCTCGCCGAGCCTCGGCGAGCCCAGGCAAGTGTCCACGGCGGCCACCAGACCCCCGGAGAGAAAGATCCTGTGGGTTCGACCGGCGCGGGGTCCCGGCCGCTCGACGAGCTCCAGGGTCCCCGTCGCCCCCGAGCGGTGGAGGGCCCCGAGCACGTCGCCAAGCGTCGTGCCCGCCAGTCGCCCGGGGATGAGCATCGAACGGCGGTTATCAGGCGCGAATTGCTCCGGCCAAGTTAGCGCCGGGTGTCCGCCGCCTGGGTCGCTACAGCCGCGCGCGGCGCACGCCCCGTCACGCGCCGGCGCGGGCGTGGCGATCCAGCTCCTCGAGCTCCGTCCCGGCGACCCGTCCCAGCGGCCCGAGCGGGTCCGCGGCACGCGCGCGCTCGAGCTCGCGCGCAGCGCGGATCGCGTCTCCCTCACTCCGGAACCATCGCCCGAGCGCGAGCCGCGCGTTGCCCTCGATGCGGGCACGGGCGCCCCCGTCGATCCGCCCCGGCACGGCGGCCAGCACGTCCACCGACTGCTCGAGATCGCGGACCGCGTGTCCATGACGCCCCAGGATCCGGGGCAACCCGAGCCCGACCAGCCCACGGCGGAAATAGGCGCTCGAGGACGCCAGCGGATCCGCGTCTTCCCCCGGGCGGACGCTCGCGAGGCGGTGCAGGACCGGGACCGCTTCGTCGATGAAGCTCCCCGAGCGCGGCCCGTGAGCCACCAGGCGGGACAGCGTCGCCTCGCAGTGCAGGACGGTGCCCAGCGCGAACGGCGAGGCGCGCTCCACGAGCTGGCTCAGCCGTTCCTCGGCCGAGAGGCGTCGCTCGTCGTCCTTTCCCAGCGCGAGGACGGCGGCCTCGACGAGCACGAGCGCGCGAGGGCGCAGCAGCTCGCGGATGGGGCGCCCGAGGCGGGCGAGCTGTCCCCACGGGGCTAGCACGAACAGGTGCCAGACCAGATCGTTGGCCGCCGCCGCATCGCCGGACTCGGCGCGGCTCCGCAGGGCCGTCTGCTTCCTGGCGACGCCGAGACGTCGTGCACACTCATCGCCCAGTCGAAGAATGCGCGGCGCGGGGGCGTCGCGCCGCTGGATGGCTTCGAGGACGTCGTCGACCACCCGTCGCAGCATCAGGTCGCGATAGGAGGTGACGAACCGCGCCACGGAGCCTCTTCCTCCGCGAAGCGCAGCGACGCTGGACGCCATGTCCCCGCTGCGGATGACCAGATCGAAGAACAGACCCGCCTCACGGTCCACGAGGCGAGAGAGTTCCCGGGCGCAGACCTGCAGATCGTCCAGGGTGAGCCTGCGCGCATCGCCCTCCAGCGCGATCGCCTCCGCGACTGCCGCCAGGACGCGACGCTGGGTGGGATCCGTGCCCGGGGCGACCGCAACGCCGTCGCCCAGCAGGCCGAGCTCGAGCGCGACCCGGAGACTCTCGTCGTCGGTCACCGTCGTCGGTTCGTCGCGGCGCAAGGTCGGGTCGATGCTGAGCACGTCCGCCAGCGTCTCGACGTCGCGACCGCGAGTCGCGGGGTCAACGTGGAGCATCCGTCGAATGACCGCCAGCGGCAGGTACTTGTCGTCCCTCAGGTTTCGAATGAGGTTCAGGCGCTCGACGTGCGACTCGTCGTAGTAGGCGACCGTCTTGCCGCCCTTGGTGGGTTTCGGCAGGAGGCCCTCGCGGAGATAGAAGTGGATGGTCTCGCGGGGAACGCCACTCACGCGCGCGAGCTCGGCCATCCGCATGCGGCGTGGCCGCGTCACGAACCGTCCTGGCGAATGGGACCCACTCCGAGCGTTGCCCGGGCGCGCGCCGCGACGGGCACGCAGCGTTCGCCACCCGACGCGCGTGGCAGGCAGTGCACCGCGCGAACGTCGATGTCCACGACGCCGGACCCGGTGTCCGCCGCGACGAACGCCAGCTCGAAGCGCACCCGGGATCCCTCGAGCACGCTGCCCGCGGCCGCGACCCGCGTGCGAAGCGGCCGCGCGAACTCCGGCGCGCTTCGCACGACGGCGTCGGCCCACGCGACGCGGCCGCTGCCCCACTCCATCTCGGCCGCGCAGAGAACGCGGCCGGGGGCGGCCTCGTGCCGGCACGCGAAGCGCGTCACGGGGCCGCCGTCGGCGCCGGCGGCGTCGCCGGACGCGAGGGCGACGGTGGCGGCGGCGGAGAGAACGCCGGCCGACCGCACACCGCCGGCCACGGCGCACCGCCGGGCGAGCGCGTCTCGAGCCGCAAGCAGGATCCGCCCGAGAGGCGTCAATGGGCGCTCGGCGGTGCGTAGAAGTCGACGAGACGGATGGGGGACGTGACCCGTGCGGAGATCCTCGCGCGCGGCCCTTGCGGATCTCCTCCGATCTGGAACAACGTCGGAGGGTCCATCTCTATCGTCACCGCTTCCACGAGATAGTCGATCATGGTGTCCGGATTCTCGTAGTCTCCTCGCCAGATTGCCGGGAAGTTCAGGACGAAGGGGATGGGGCTGATCGTGGAGATGCGCAGGCTCATCCGGTCGCTGCGCTCCTCGGCGTACGGAAACGCCCTGAAGCCGAAGCCGTAGTAGGGGATCGTGCTGAGCCCGGTTATCCGGCTCGGCCCTTCGTAGACCACCTCCCCTTTGGGTATGGGCGGGCCGACGATGCTGCCCTTCGAGCCGACGCGGAACGCATCCGCACCGTCGTTGACGATCCGGCAGTGAGGCACCCGCCGGAGCACGTAGCTCGGGATCGAGCGCGTGGTCGAAGCAATCACGTAGCTCAGAGGCCCTGCCGCGAACCGCTTCAGCGGTGTGGCGCCGAGCTGGCGCTTCACGGTCGCGTAGTCGGAGAGCACGACGGCGTCGACGCCGAAGCCGCAGAAGGGCGACATCAGCTCCTCGACCTCCACGAGCCGGAGGGGACGGCTTCCAGCGTCCTCTCGAAGCCGCTGGATGTCCGCTGCGAGGCCGCGCCCCTTCGCCTTGCTCGCTCCGACGACCCACGAGAGCGCGTTGCCGGTTCCGAGCTTGAGCAGGCCGAAACGCGGCAGCGCACGGTCCTGACGACGCGCCTCCCTGATCACCTCCGTGACGACCGTCGTGAAGGTGCCGTCGCCGCCCCCGGTCAAGACCGTGCCGTAGCCGCGGTTCACGATGGTCCGCGCGATGTCGGCGCTCTCTTCGACGCGACGGGAGACGAACAGGTCACCCCCCTTCAGGATCTGGTCAAGCGTCGAGATGACGTCTCCGGTGACGCTCCTGGCGTTCCCGTTCACGACGACGGCGATCCGGTCGCTGGGCGGCGGCACCGTGGAGGAGCGGGGCTTCGGAGAGTCGGTCGAGTCGGCCATGGGAGCGGCAATTTGGACAGATCGGCGCCGAGATCCTACGCTTCCAACCGTCGGGGAAGGTCCGCCGCGCCCGAGGGTCACGACCGCCTCTCCCCCACGTCGGCCGCAAGTGGCAAGAACAACAGGAAAATCCACGAAGCCGCGGCGCCGCCAGGGCCCGGCCGACGCGCGCCGCCCCGCCTCA
>CAZARU010000187.1:10648-11872 GCA_964487605.1 uncultured Polyangiaceae bacterium | reverse complement strand
TGGGGCATTCGCCAGGTTCCGTCCTTGGCGTCGGGCTTGCGAGGCTTGAACTACCTGATGCGCTGCTTGACCTCGTAGTTCCACTTCACGTCGGTGACGAGATCCCTGATGGTCGGAAACGCGCGCATCGGCTCGATGACGACGGGCGCATCGAGGTTCAGGTCCGAAAGCCGCGTCATGCACATGAGCCTCGGCATGCCGTTGATCTCCGCGGAGCAGGAGCCGCACTTGCCCGCCTTGCAGTTCCAGCGCACGGCCAGGTCCGGGGCGCTCTCCGCCTGGATCTGGTGCACGGCGTCGAGGACCACCATGCCCTCGCCCACCTCCGTCCGGTAGTCGACGAGCTTGGCGTCGGTCTCTCCGCCTCGGGAGATGCGAAACGTCACCTTCTGGCTCATGATCCCTCGCTGATCGATCGGTTCGTCGGCGCACGCGGCGACATCACTTCTGCTCCGCGTCGATGATCTTCTTCAGGTCTTCCCGAAGCGGCTCGATGGGCACGCGTTCGAGGTGCATTTCCCCGGCCTGCCCCAGGCGGACGTGGGTGTTGTGCTTGCTCTCCGCCTCTTCCTTCTGCGGATGGTCCTCGCGAAAGTGCGCGCCGCGACTCTCCTTGCGGTCGAGGGCGGAAAGGGCACACGCCTCGGTCACGATCATGAGGCTGCGGAGGTCGAGAGCGGTGTGCCAGCCGCTGTTGTAGTCGCGGTTCCCCTCCACGCCGACGACTTCGGCGCGCTTCTTCAGCTCGCGCACCTTCTCCACCGCGCGGCGCATGTCCGCGTCGTTCCGGACGATGCCCACGAGGTCCTGCATCGAATCCTGCAGCTCCTTCTGGATGGCGTAGGCGTTCTCGGCGCTCTCGCGCTCGAAGGGGGCGAGGGCCCCGGCGATGGACGCCTCGACGTCGGCGTCCTTCACTGCGCCGAAGCCGTTCTCGCGCGCGTAGGCCGCCGCGTGCTCGCCGGCCAGCTTGCCGAACACCAGGAGATCCGAGAGGGAGTTGCCCCCGAGGCGGTTCGCACCGTGGAGCCCGGCCGCCACCTCGCCCGCGGCGAAGAGGCCGGGCACGGTCGTCATCTGCGTGTCGCCGTCCACGCTCACGCCGCCCATCACGTAGTGCGTGGTCGGACCGACCTCCATCGGGACCTCGGTGATGTCGACGCCCGCCAGCTCCTTGAACTGGTGATACATCGCCGGGAGCTTGCGACGGATGTGCTCCGCACC
>CAZARU010000187.1:0-10619 GCA_964487605.1 uncultured Polyangiaceae bacterium | reverse complement strand
GAACACGCCTCCGTGCGGGCTCCCGCGGCCTTCTCGGACCTCCTTCATGATCTTGCGCGCGACGTGATCGCGCGTGAGGAGCTCCGGGGGCCTTCGGGCTTCCTTGTCGCCCTGGGTGTAGCGGAACCCCTCCTCCTCGTTGTCCGCGGTCTGGTGCGTGTAGAGCGGCGGGATGTCCTCGAACATGAACCGTTTGCCGTCCTTGTTCTTCAGCACCCCGCCTTCGCCGCGGACGCCCTCGGTCACGAGGATCCCCTTCACGCTCGGCGGCCAGACCATCCCCGTCGGATGAAACTGGACGAACTCCATGTCCTTCAGGTCCGCACCCGCGAGGTAGGCCAGCGCTTGCCCGTCGCCGGTGTACTCCCACGAGTTGCTGGTCACGCGGAACCCGCGACCGATTCCTCCGGTCGCGAGCACGATGGCCTTCGCCTTGAACACCCGGAAACGCCCGCGCTCGCGCTCGTAGGCAACGCACCCCGAAACGCGGTCCCCGTCCTTCAGGAGGTCGATGACGGTGACCTCCATGTGAACGTCGATACCCTGGTGGATGGCATGGTCCTGCAGCGTCCGGATGATCTCGAGGCCCGTGCGATCACCGACGTGCGCCAGACGCGGGTACTTGTGGCCCCCGAAGTTGCGCTGGAGGATGCGGCCGTCCGCCGTGCGGTCGAACACCGCGCCCCACGCCTCGAGCTCCCGGACGCGATCGGGTGCTTCTTTCGCGTGGTGCTCGGCCATTCGCCAGTTGTTCAGGTACTGGCCGCCGCGCATCGTGTCGGCGAAATGCGTCTCCCAGCCGTCGCGCTCGTCCACGTTCGCCAGGGCGGCGGCAACGCCGCCCTCGGCCATCACGGTGTGCGCCTTACCCAGGAGTGACTTGCAGATCAGGGCGGTCTTGACACCCGCGTTGGCGGCTTCGATGGCGGCGCGCATTCCGGCGCCGCCCGCACCGATGACGATGACGTCGTGCTCGAACTTCTCGTAGTCTGCCATCAGACGATCCTGATGTCGGAGATGATGCCCATGGCGCACATCCGGACGTAGCCGTCGGTGAACCCGACCCACACGAGGCTCGTCCAGGCCCAGCGCATGTGGGCCTTGTTGAGCGCCGTGCATCCCGAGTACAGCGATCGGCGCAGGGGCGCGCGGCTCAGGCGATCGAGGAACCCGCCGATGACGTGCCGGGCGGAGTGACACCCGAGGGTGTACATGCCGAGAAACGTGACGTTCAGCGCGAGCACGATGGTGCCGACGCCGATCCCGAACTCCGTTCCTCCACCCGGCGCGGCGAACCACATGCCCCGGTAGGCGTCGTACGACAGCACGAACAGGAACATCACGGCCACGTACATGAAGTACCTGTGGACGTTCTGGATGATGAGCGGGAACGAGCGCTCGCCGGCGTACGTCTTGTGGGGCTTGCCGACGGCGCAGTTGGGCGGACTGGCCCAGAACGCCTTGTAGTACGCGCCGCGGTAGTAGTAGCAGGTGACGCGGAACCCTCCCGGGCCCCACAGCACCAGGAGCGCGGGCAGGAACGGCAGCGCAGCGGGCCACCACGCCGGCTGCGAACCGAACCACGCGTGAGACGCAGCCCGTGCGGCTTCGTCCACGCCGAGACCACCCGGAACGTAGAGCAGGGGCGAGTACGCCGGCGACAGATACCCTTCGTACGTGAAGTGGGCGTTCTGAAGCGCAGCCCAGGTCATGTAGACCAGGAAGCCCGACAGCCCGATGAACGTCCCGACGGTGGGAAGCCACCACGTATCGGGGCGCATCGTCTCGCCGAAGCGGCGCTGGGGCGCCATCGGCAGGTGGTTCTGAGCCATGAATGCGATGCTCCGGTGCGTGCCCTTCTAGTACCAGGGCGGGGCGAGGATAGTGTCACGGCCCCGGCCGGCACAACCGCCGCGTTTCGAGGCGAGCGAGCCCCGAGCACGGCGTGCTCCGACGACCCCCGCTGCCGTTCGTCTGCCGGGCTCGCCCAGCGTGCACGAGACGTGCTTTGCTGGCTGGCCCGTGGCGTCGAGTCATCCGGTCGAGGAGCGAAGCGTCCGCATCGACGTGGGCGCAGGCCATGCGCTCTCCGCCGCGCTGGCCGTGCCCCGCGCGGGTGCTGCGCCCTTTCCCGGAGTGCTCGTGCTTCACGAGATCTTCGGGCTCAACGACGACATTCGCCGCATCGCGCGGCGCTTCGCGGAGAACGGCTACGTCGCGCTCGCGCCCGATCTGTTCGATGGCCCTGGTCCCCGCGTGCTCTGCGTGGCGCGCGCCGTTCACGCGATGAAGACGGGCGACGGCGCCGCGCTACGCGACCTGGACAGAGCGCGCCGGCACCTCGCCGCGCTGCCGGAGGTGGACGCCGAGCGGCTCGCCGTAGCGGGATTCTGCATGGGGGGTGGCTTCGCGCTGCTCCTCGCGCTGCGCGCGCCGTTTCGCGCTGCTGCACCGCACTACGGCGAGGTGCCACGCCACGAGGCCGACCTCCACGGCATCTGCCCCGTGGTCGCCGGTTTCGGAGGGCGCGACGCCATGTTCCGCCCCCACGGCGAGCGCCTGGAGCGGCACCTGACGGCGCTGGGCGTGGACCACGACGTGAAGATCTACCCCGACGCCGGCCACAGCTACATGAACCAGCACGCCCCCGGCCTCATCGGCCGGCTCGGCGCGCTCGGTCCCATGAGGGTCGGCTACGACCACGACGCCGCCGAGGACAGCTGGGCGCGCATCCTCTCGTTCTTCGCGCTGCACGTGCGCGGCGATGACTGAACGCGGGCCCTCGCCCCGCCGGCGAGGGCGCCCGCCGCTTCGCCTCAGCCCTTCAGGTTCTTCGCGACGAAGTCCCAGTTGAGCAGCTTGTCGCAGAAGACCTCGAGGTACGTGTCGCGCTTGTTTCGGTGATCGATGTAGTACGCGTGCTCCCAGACGTCGCACGTGAGCAGCGGCGTGTCGGCGGTCGTCAGCGGCGTGTCGGCGTTGCCCGTGGTGACGATCTTCCCCTTCCCACCGGAGACCACGAGCCAGGCCCACCCCGACCCGAACCGGCCCATGCCCGCAGCCATGAAGTCGGTGCGGAACTTGTCCCACCCTCCGAGGCCATCGATGAGGTTCTTCACGTCGCCGTCGGGTGGCGCCCCGCCTCCACCCGGCTTCATCGAGCCCCAGAAGAACGTGTGATTGTAGACCTGCGCCGCGTTGTTGAACGTCCCACCCTCCGACGACTTCACGATCTCCTCGAGCGACTTCGCCGCCTCCGGCTTCCCCTCGAGCGCGGCCTTGAGCTTGGTCATGTAGCCCTTGTGGTGCTTCTCGTAGTGAAACTCGAGAGTCTCCTGGCTCATGGCGGGCGCGAGCGCGTCCTTCCCGTACGGAAGGGCAGGTACTTCGAAATCCATCGGTGCTGACTCCTTTCACCGCCGCCGCGGTGGCCGCGATCGGTCGCTGATCTCCCCCGACGCTCGCGGAGCCAGAACGCCTCGCGAGCGGCTTTCGGTGGGCGGCAAAGGTTTCGCACCGTCGCCTCGGCGTCAAGGTATAACGCGCCCACATGGCGACGAGCCGCGCCCGAACGGCGATCACGACGCCGCTACGAAGAGCCGACGGCACGGGCTTCGTCGGTGCGGCGTCGCTGGCGAGAGCCCGCGCCATCGCCGAGGCCGTCTTCGCCACGGAGGCGGGACCGCCACCCGCCGAGCGTCTCGACTGGCTCATGGCGGACCTCGAGGACTTCCTGGCCCGGATGGGCCGCTCTCGGTTCACGTTCGTCGCGGGACTGTTCGCGCTGAGCGTCCTGGCACCGCTCCTGTCGCTGCGCTTCGCCAGCCTCGGCAGCCTGGAGGTCGCCGACCGGGTCGATGTCCTCGCACGCGTAGAGCACGGCCCGTTCGCGTTCGCTCTGCTCGGCGTCAAGTTGCTGATGAGCGTGCTCTACTACGAGCATCCCGACGCCGGGGCCGAGATCGGGTTCGACGCGGAGTGCAGGGTGCGGCAGTGACGTCGGAGCCCGGCAACGCCGTTCTCCACGGTCGTGACCTGGAGCAGGACCTCGAACTCGACGCAGACGTGGTGATCGTCGGCTCCGGGGCCAGCGGCGCGGTCGTCGCCTGCGTCCTCGCGGAAGCCGGGCAGAACGTCGTCCTTCTGGAGGACGGCCCTCACGTCACGCCGGAGGTCTACGGCGCGATGCGCCCCAGCGAGAGCATGCGCACGCTCTGGCGCGACGGCGGGACCACGTTCGCGTTCGGCATCGGCGAATCCCCGATGATCAACGTCACGATGGGACGATGCGTGGGCGGTTCCTCGGTGCTCACCGGAGGCATCTGCTACCGAACGCCGGAGTTCGTCCTCGACGAGTGGGCGACCAAGCACCGGCTCCACGAGCTTGCGCCGAGCCGCATGGAGGCGTGCTTCGACGCCGTCGAGGAAGAAGTGTTCGTCGAGACCGTACCGCTCCACATGAGGTCGTTGTCGACGGTGAAGTTCGGTGACGGCGCGGCGAAGCTCGGCTACCCGCTCAAGTCGATGCGCCGCAACACACGCGGCTGCAATGGCTGCGGACGGTGCAACTTCGGGTGCCCCCACGGAGCCAAGATGAGCGTGGACCAGGCATTCTTGCCGCGCGCGCTGGCCGCCGGAGCACGCATCCTGAGCGACGTTCGCGTGCGGAAGATCACCACGCGCGGTGACCGAGCCACGGGCGTGCTGGCGCGCGCACGCAACGGCGAAGGCCTGCGCGAGGCTTCGAACGTGGTCGTGCGCTCGAAGCGCGTCGTCGTCACCACGGGCGCCTACTCTTCCCCCGCGCTCCTCGCCACCGCGGGCATCGGGCGGCAGTCGGGGCAGCTGGGCAGGAACCTCACGCTGCACCCGAGCTTCCGCATCATGGCGCGCTTCGACGACCTGCTCGAGGGCTGGAAGGGCGCGCTGCAGAGCGCGTACTCCGATCACTTCGAGCACGAGCGCATCCTGTTCAACAGCGTGTTCGTCCCGCCCGGCGTCATCTGCGGTGCGCTGCCCGGCGTGGGCCCGGAGTACGCGAAGAGCTCGCGTCAGCTGCCGCACCTGGCGATGTTCGGCGGCATGATCCACGACGACGGCGGGGGGCGCATCCACGATTTCTTCGGCCGCACCTTCGCGACGTACCGGATGAGCCGCGTGGACCGCAGCCTGGTGCCTCGGATCCTCCGCATCGCCGCCGAGACGTTCTTCGCGGCGGGCGCGCGAGAGGTGTTTCTTCCGGTGCTCGGCATGGCACCGGTGAGGGACATGGACCACCTCCGCTCGCTCGACCTCGAGCGCGTTCCCCCGCGCCAGATAGAGTGCAGCTCTCAGCACCCCCTCGGGACGGCCCGAATGGGGGTGATGCCCGAGCACTCGGTCGTCGATCCGAACGGGAAGACGTGGGAGCTCGACGAGCTCTACGTGGCCGACGGCAGCATCAGCCCGACGAGCCTGGGGGTGAACCCGCAGGAGACGATCATGGCGATGGCGATGCGCATCGCCTGGAAGCTGCGCGAGACGCCCTTCGCGGCGTGACCTGAGCGGGGCAGGGTCCTTGGGCGGAACGACGACCTTCGACGGATTCCTCCTGGCCTACGGCGCCGACGCCTCGCGGCTCGCTCCGGAGCTCCGCGCGAAGTTCGTCGAGCTGGGCCTCGATGACGACACCCGCGCATGGCTGCGCAGGACGCTCGCGGCTCCGCACGGCCGGGCGCGCACGATGGCCCAGCGCGTGCTGCGACACGTGGTGTCCGACTTCGACGCGAACGGACTGCTCGGGATGTACCCGATGCACCTGGTCAGCCAGGGGCAGTTCACGCGGCTTCTGGGCGACGTCCGGCGCGGATCGCTGCTGGACGTCGGGGCCGGATCCGGCGACGTCACGCGCGTCGTCGCGCCGCTCTTCGAGCGCGTGGTGGTCACGGAGCTGTCGAAGCCCATGTGCCGGCGCTTGCGAGACCACGGCTACCGCGCGCTCTCGACCGATCTGACGGTGTCCGAGCCGCCGGAGCCGCCCTACGACGTGGTGGCGTGCCTCAACGTCCTCGACCGCTGCCCCAGACCGCACACCCTGCTCGGGCGCCTGGTGCGGTGGGTGGCGCCCGGGGGGCGCCTGGTCGTCGCGCTGGCGTTGCCGCTGCGCCCCTGGTTCTACGACGGACCCACCACGCGCGATCCGACCGAGCTCCTGGAGTGCGCGGGCGACTCGTGGGAGGAGCGCGTGGCGGCGCTGGACCGGAACGTGCTCGCCCCCGCGGGCCTCGCCATCGAGACCTTCGCGCGGGCGCCGTACCTGTCGGCCGGCGACGCCGAGCGGCGGCTGTACGTCCTCGACGACGTCGTGGCGGTCTGTCGCGTGCGCGACGCCGAATCCCCCTGAAGTCCCGGCGTTTTTGCAGTTCTTCGCCGCCGGAGAGCGCGCCGCCCGCCAATCGATGTTAGGGTCCGCGCGCCCGCGGCGAGGCCGCCGGCCAACCCTGGAACGAGTACCGTGGAAGCGACCGCACCGGCGGAGCCCGAGGGGCGCGAGGGGCGCTCCTGGCTCGATCGACGGCTCTCCGCGCTGATCAACGATCCGCGCGACCTCCCCTTCCTGCACCTCATGGGCGGCTGCCTGGCGCTCTGCGCGGTGGGGGTCGGCCTGTTCTTCGTTCCCGCACCCTACTTCTGGTGGGCGGCTGGTGGGTACCTCGTCGTGTGGGGTCTGGGCTTCCTCGACCGCTTCATCCTGATGCTCCACTGCACGTCGCATCGGATCCTGTTCCGTCGTGAGCACGCCTGGATGAACCAGATCATCCCCTGGGCCATCGGTCCCTTCTTCGGGGAGACGCCGGACACCTACTTCGTCCACCACATGGGGATGCACCACCCCGAGAACAATCTGGAGGAGGACCGGAGCACGACGATGCCGTACCGGCGGAGCAGCTTCCTGCACTGGCTGCACTACTACCTGTCGTTCCTCTCGACGGGGCTCGCGTCGCTGGCCGTGTACCACTTCAGGAAGGGCAACACGCAGCTCTTCCGCCGCCTCCTCATCGGGGAGATCTCGTTCTGGCTGGTCACGGCGGGCCTCGCCTTCGTGAACTGGCAGGCGACGCTGGTGGTGCTGGTGGCTCCGGTGGTTTTCGTCCGCACGCTGATGATGGCCGGCAACTGGGGTCAGCACGCTTTCGTCGACGCACGCGATCCCGGCAACGCGTTCCTCAACAGCATCACGTGCATCAACACACGGTACAACCGCCGCTGCTTCAATGACGGCTACCACATTCACCACCACGTGAAGCCGAGGTGCCACTGGACCGAACTGCCCGTCGAGTTCGAAGAGAACCGCGAGGAGTACGGCCGGGAAGACGCGATCGTGTTCGACGGGCTCGACTTCTTCCAGGTGTGGTTCCTGCTGATGATCGGCGCGTGGGGGACGCTCGCCCGGCACTTCGTGCAGCTCCCGGGCGCGCCGGTGCGTACCCGGGACGAGGTCATCAGCTTCCTCAAGTCGCGCGTCGAGCCGATCCCCGTCCGGACCTGAGCGCGCGCGGGCGACGACCGGATGACGGCGAGCCCGTCTCGCCGTACCATGCCCCCATGCGCGCCGCCTGCCGCTGCCTCGTCGTTGCGCTGGCCGGCTGCAGCGCCGACGGTGCCGGCGCCCGGGCCGTCGGAGGCGGTGGTTCGGGCGCCTCGACCGGAGACGCTGCAGGGGGCGCGTCGGGCTCGGGCGGGGCGGGAGGCACGGGGGGTTCGTCGGTGGGCGGCACTTCCGGCTCGGCGGGTTCGAGCGCCGGCTCGGCGGGGTCGAGCGCCGGCTCGGCGGGGTCGAGCGCGGGAAACGCCGGAGCGGCCGGCGCACCCATGGGCTACGACCTCCGCGCCGCCGACCGCGATGCGTGCGCCTTCGGTCCGGGCTCGAGGACGACCGAGACCGTGGGCCCGAACGTCCCTCACGGCGACGCCCTGCCCTTCGAGCACATCGTGGTGCTCATGATGGAAAACCGAAGCTTCGACCACTACTTCTCGGAGCTTCCACGCGCGGGCGTGACGGATGCCGACGTCGCGACGGACACGGACATGAACTACGACCCGTCGAAGTTCCCGCCGGAGCCCGTGCCGCGCTTTCACGAGACGCGCATGTGCGTCGTGGATCTCGCCCATCACTGGACCGAAGTGCACCTGCAGCACAGCACCGGAGCGATGGACGGCTTCGTCGGAACGAACAACCCCGGAGGCGCGCGCGCCATGGGGTACCACGACGAATCCGACCTGCCGTACTACTACTGGCTGGCCAAGAACTTCGCGATCAGTGACCGCCATTTCTGCTCGCTCCTCGGTCCCACGTGGCCGAATCGGTTCTACTTCTACAGCGCGACGAGCTGGGGCAACACCAAGACGGGCGACGTGGGGCTTCTCGTCAACACCAAGTACCAGTCGGCGACGACGGTCATGGACCAGCTCGAGCAAGCCGGCCGCTCCTGGCGCATCTACCGCGACGGCCTCGTCTCGTTCGGCCTACTGTTCAACCCGTTGAAGTACGCCGGGCTTCCCATGAACCAGTTCGTGGCCGACGTGGCCTCCGACAACCTGCCGGACGTCGCGATCCTGGATCCGAACTTCACGGGCAGCGGTCAGAACGACGAGCACCCGCCCACGAACCCGCAGCTCGGGCAGGAGCTGACGGCGCGCGTCGTCTCGGCGCTCATGTCGAACCCGGCCGTCTGGCGCAAGACGGTCTTCATTCTGTTCTACGACGAGCACGGCGGGTACTTCGACCACGTACCGCCGCCGCCCGCCTGCGAGCCGGACAACGACGTGCCGCCGGACTGGCGCTTCGATCGCCTCGGAATTCGTACTCCGCTGGTCGTGGTCTCACCGTTCGCACGCCGCGGGTACGTCAGCCACGTCGTCACCGACATCACCAGCGTGACGCGATTCATCCAGAACCGCTTCGACCTGCCGGCAATGACCTACCGCGACGCCAACGCCTGGCCCATGCTCGACCTGTTCGACTTCGAGGCCCCGCCACACTCGACGCCGCCCCCGGGCGCACCCGTCGGGACCGCGCCCCAGGCCGGCAAGGACTGGTGCGCGAGCAATCCTCCGGGCAACGGCCTGCCCTGACCCTGGCACTCAGAAGTGGTAGTCCACCGTGTACGAAGTACACGTCGCGGCACCATCCACTCGAACGTAGACGTCGGCAGTGTCGTCGTCGTTGATGCTCGCGATGCAGTCGTGGTCCAGTTCGACCGTACCCGGCGCGTCGACGCAGCAGCCCGGGAAGCCGACCA
The DNA here is from genome assembly GCA_964487605.1 of uncultured Polyangiaceae bacterium. GTDB lineage: Bacteria > Myxococcota_A > Polyangia > Polyangiales > Polyangiaceae > JAJDAH01. The sequence continues at coordinate 1,338 of CAZARU010000187.1, read as the reverse complement.
TCGACATCGCCACCGCGCCCTGCGTACATCCGCGCAGGCTGGTCCCGTTCGCGCAGGCGGCGAACACGCAGAGGCGAAAGCCCGTGTCCTGAGTGCTCGCGGAGGCGTTCACGGTGCAGAACGCCAGCGTGTCCTTGCCGTGGTAGCGCCAGAAGTCCACGTCGCCGGGTCCGATCGTTCCCTGCGCCGGTGGCAGGGTGCCGCCGAACGCCGTGGAGCCGCTCGAGTCGCACTCGTCCATCTCGCAGGGCAGCACCAGGCACGCGGGCGTCGCGAGCACCTCGGTGTCGTTGGGCTCCGGGCCCGGATCTCCCGAGCAGGTGACGGCGCCCGCTCCGGCCGAGCCCGACAGGCCTGCCGCGCCTCCTGCGCCGCCCGGCGCACCGCCAGCGCCCGATTCACCCCCCGCGCCACCAGCGGTTGCAGCCGCGGCGCCCCCTCGGGCACCGGCACCACCAGCGCCCGCCGTCCCGCCCAGCGCCCCGGCTCCACTCGCACCGGCGCCGCCATCGCGTCCCCCGGAGAACCCACCGCCACCGTCGGTGGCAGCCCCGCCGCTGCCGCCGGACGAGGGCTCGAAGCCCGCGGGTGAATCGTCGCCGCCACACGCGCCGCACAGGGCGATCGTCGTCAGTGCCCACCACGTCGCCGTCCGCATGACGCGGCCACGATAGCATGCGTGTCGCTCCGATGGCCCGGTCACGTCTCCACCTCGTCGCGATGGTCGTCGGTGCAATCGCGCTCGTCGCGGTCGTCGCCGCGTGGGTGTGGGCGCGAGGACGAGCCACGGTGCGAGCCGGCGATCTGTACGCCGCTGCCATGTCCTTCGCCGGATGTGTGGCAGGCCACGCCCCGCCGACGAACGCGGAGGCGCTCGGCGCGGCGCTTGCGCGCCGCCTGGTGCTCGCCCGCAAGGGCGATCGACCGCTCGAGTCCTGCGTGAGCCGGCGAGAGCGACTGCTCGAGGCTCACGCCGCCCTGACGCGCGTGCCGTTCCTGCGAGCACCCTCCGATCGGCGAACGCTCGCGGCGGACTTGTCGGCGCTGCGCGGCCTCGACCTCGCCACGCCTGCGCGGGCGCTGTCGGAGCCATCGGGTACCTCCGCGATCGCGCAGGTGGCGGATGCCACGGCCCGCGTGCTGGCAGCGAGCTGCGCCGTGGCGGTGGCCGAGCAGGCGTTCGCGGCCGGACCGTGCCCGGTGACGGGGACGGCGCCGCCGAGGCTCCCCCTCGCCAGGTCCCTCCACTCTTGGGACGGCGCGGAAGGCGCCTGGACCGCGGTGGCCAGCGGCGGCGGCGTCGTCGTGGGCGTGGCCAGCGGCGCGCGACGCTGGCAC
>CAZARU010000186.1:0-11954 GCA_964487605.1 uncultured Polyangiaceae bacterium | reverse complement strand
CCAGCGCCCGCGGACGAACCGCCAGCGCCCGCAGAGGAGCCGCCAGCGCCCGCGGTTCCGCCGCTCCCCGCGCTTCCGCCGGATGCGGAGGAGCCGCCCGAGCCCGCGCTCGACCCTGACGAGCCGCCGCTGCCCTCGTCGTCGACCTTCTGGTTGACCGTGCAGGCCGTCGCGATGAACGCCGTGATGGCCAGGAACTTGTGAACGCTGATCTCCATGATGCCTCCCGCAATGGCGGCGCCCGGGGGAGCGCCGCGCCTACTTCAATCGCCGGTTCGGAAACGAAACGGCGCGAACCGTCAGAAGTTGAAGACGCACGCGAAGAAGTCGTCCTCGCATGCCGTCTGTGAGGCCCCTCCGTCCGGGAGGAAGCCGCTGTCGTTGTAGCACTGAACGATGTTCGTCCGCGCAGGGTCCGTGAAGGCGTTCAGGGCGTCCTCGCAGAGCTGGAGGTCCAGCCCCGTGCCGCTGTCCGCGTCGGCCGGGCAGCTCGCGACGATCTCGGCGCAGCCGAAGCTCCCACCGTCGATGGTGACCGGCGGCGCGGCGCAGGCTCGAGGCAGGACGTCGTCGACGCACGCTTGGACGGCGTCGTCGTGCTCGACCGTGCAGGGGCCGACGGAGCTCGGGATCGCGGCGAGGCAGGCCAGCAGCGCTTCGTTGACGCCGTCTCGGCCGTTGGCCTCCATGTAGTTGCAGACCAGCACGCCTTGCGGCGGCGAGCCTTCGATGCCGGCGTCGGCGTCCGCGCCGCACAGGTCGAGGGCGAAGGACAGCGTGGAGCAGTCGATGGCCGCGCCGGTGTCCAGGCACTCTTGGCCTGCGTCGCCGGTGGCCCCCGCCGAACCGCCGGCACCGGCCGAACCGCTGCTCCCGCCGGAGCCACCACTGCTCCCGCCGGAACCACCACTGCTCCCGGCCGACCCGGCCGACCCGCCGCCGCTGCCGGCGGACCCGCCCGCCGTCCCTCCGGTGCCCGCCGTTCCTCCGGTACCCGCCGACCCGCCCGAGCCGCCCCCCGTTCCCGCCACGCCGGAGTCCGGGTCCGTCTTGGTGTCCACGTTCTCCTCCCCGCAGCCGATGACGGCGGCAGTGGCCAGGAGCGCGGTGATGGCGAGGAAACGGTCGATCTGGATGTTCATGTGGCAAGGCCCTCCGAAGCAAGCCGAGAGGCAGGCTCGAGTTTGACGTCGTCGTACGCGGGACGGTGCAAGGAAATCCCCCAGGTCGTTGTCCCGGCGAGGCCGAGGCTAGCGCTCCTGCGCCGGCGCGCAACGATTGGCCCCGAGGGGCGCGCATGTTCAGGTCGCTCGCGCCGCGCGCGGCGGGCCGGGTCGCCCGCGGCGAGACCCTTTCAGGCTGTTGCGCAGCCGGATCCGCTCTGCTAGTTACCGGTCCCCTTTCTCGGCGCCGTTCCGGCGCGGGCGGCGCCTCCGACGGCGCAGTTCCAACCCGGCGGCCAAATGGGGCGCGTCCCCGCGCTCCGGGGGGACGGCAAGTCCGAGAGGATACTGTCGGCCATGATCAGCGAAGCAAGAGCCAAGTACCAGCGCATTTCCCCTCGCAAGGCGAGGGTCGTCGTGAATCTCATTCGCGGCGAGCGCGTGGAGTCCGCGCTGCAGATCCTCGACTTCACCCGACGCGCGGGTGCGCCCATCGTGAAGAAGGTCGTGGCGAGCGCGCTGGCCAACGCACGCCAGAAGGATCCCGGAGTCGACGTCGACGCGCTCTACGTGAGCCACGCGACCGTGGACCAGGGGCCCAACGGGCACCTGCGCCGCTGGCGCCCGCGGGCCATGGGCAGAGCCACGCAGATCACCAAGGGCGTCAGCCACATTCACATTCAACTGGATTCGAAGGACTAGGCCGGATCGGTCGGTACCGGGGCCCGTCGCGTCAGCGCCGACGGTTTCCACGCCGCCCACCCGTCAGGAAGCACCCGCGAGATGGGACAGAAAACACATCCCTACGGTTTTCGCCTCGGCGTCATCAAGACGTGGACCAGCAAGTGGTACGAGGACACGCACTACACGAAGTGGCTGCACGAGGACGTGCGCATCAAGCGAGCGGTCAAGGAGTACCTCTACAACGCGAACGTCGCGAGCGTCGAGATAGAGCGCGCCGCGAACAAGGCGAAGGTCATCGTCTTCACCGCTCGGCCGGGCATGGTCATCGGCAAGGGCGGCAAGGGCATCGAGATCCTGAAGACGGGGAACCTGGACTCCGCGCAGAAGGGCGAAACGCGGTTCGCCGGCGTGCAGTCGTTCACCGACAACGAGGTGTTCATCGACGTCCAGGAGGTGCGCAAGGCGGAGACCAACGCGCAGCTCGTCGCGGAAAACGTCGCCACGCAGCTCGAGCGCCGCATCGCCTTTCGTCGGGCGATGAAGAAGGCGCTCTCCACCGCCATGAAGTTCGGCGCCAAGGGGATTCGCATCCGGTGTGCCGGGCGCCTGGGCGGCGCCGAGATGGGACGGGTAGAGACCTACCGCGAAGGGCGCGTGCCGCTCCACACGCTCCGCGCAGACGTCGACTTCGGCCTGGCCGAGGCGCGCACGACGTACGGCACGATCGGCGTCAAGGTTTGGATCTTCAAGGGCGAAGTACTGCAGCGCAAAGCGCGACCGATCGCGTCCTGAGCCAGCTCACCGCGATCCAAGAGAAGTCCCATGCTTTCCCCCAAGCGCACCAAGTTCAACAAGCAGATGAAGGGCAAGAATCGCGGCATCGCGTGGCGAGGCAGCGACGTGTCCTTCGGAGATTTCGGCCTACAGGCCACCGACCGCGGGCGCATCAGCGCGCGCCAGCTCGAGGCCGCGCGCATCGCGATCCAGCGGCACGTGAAGCGGGCAGGCACGCTGTGGATCCGGATCTTCCCCGACAAGCCGATCACCAAGAAGCCCCTCGAGGTCCGCATGGGCAAGGGCAAGGGCAGCGTCGAGGCGTGGGTGACCGTCATCAAGCCGGGGCGCGTCCTCTTCGAGCTCGCTGGCGTCGCGGAGAAGGATGCCCGCCAGGCGTTCAAGCTGGCGGCGGCGAAGCTCCCGCTTCCCACGCGCATGCTGACCCGGGAGTTCGACTGATGAAGGCCAAGGATCTCCGAGAGCGCGCGACCGAGGACCTGATGGAGCTTCGCGGCGTCCTTCAGAAGGACCTCTTCTCCTTCAGGATGAAGAACTTCACCAACCAGCTCGACGACACGAGCCTTCTCGCGAAGACGCGCAAGGACCTGGCCCGCCTCGAGCTCATCCTGTGCGAGCGCGCCGCCTCGGCGGGCTCGGGAGGTAGCGAGTCGTGAGCGCCGTAGCCGGAGAGACAGGGACCCCGACGGAGCGCGCTCACAAGCGCCGCCTCATCGGGAGGGTCATCAGCGACAAGATGGACAAGACGGTCGTCGTCGAGGTCGTCCGATACAAGCGGGACGCGATGTACAAGAAGTACATCAAGGTTCGAAAGCGGTACATGGCCCACGACGAGAAGAACGAGCACGTCGTGGGGGACCGCGTGGAGATCCGGGAGCACCGGCCGCTGTCCCGTCACAAGCGCTGGGAGGTGACCCGTCTCCTCGCGCGGCCTGCGGCGGAGCTGACCGAATCGCCGGCCGGGGAGACCGAGCCGTGATCCAGGCGCTGTCCGTGCTCGACGTCGCCGACAACTCCGGCGCCAAGCGGGTGATGTGCATCAAGGTTTTGGGCGGATCCCGACGGCGCTATGCGGGCCTGGGAGACGTCATCGTGGTCAGCATCAAGGAAGCTCACGCGAACAGCAAGGTGAAGAAGGGCGACAAGGCGAGGGCCGTCATCGTGCGCACGCGCCGAGAGCACCGTCGGGAAGACGGCAGCTACATCAAGTTCGACGAGAACAGCGCCGTGCTCATCACGCCCCAGAAGGAGCCGATAGGCACTCGCATCTTCGGCCCAGTGGCTCGCGAGCTGCGCGGCAAGCGCTTCATGAAGATCATCTCGCTCGCCCCCGAGGTTCTCTGAGCTCCGCGGGAGCGACGGAAGAGGCAAGACCATGCGACGCCTTCGAGTTGGAGATCGAGTCGTGATCATCAGTGGCGAGGACCGCGGCAAGACGGGGACCGTCAAGGCCGTTCAGCCGGAGCACGACCGCGTCGTGGTCGAGGGGATCCGGCGGGTGAAGAAGCACCTCAAGGCAATGCCGACGCGGCCCGGAGGAATCCTCGACGTCGAGGCGCCCCTGCCGTCGAGCAAGGTGATGCTCATCGACCCGGAAACCGGGAAACGAACGCGAGTGCGCCACGAAGTGCGCGACGGCGCGAAGGTGCGCCTCGCCAAGAGCGGTTCGGTGATCACCGCCGAAGTGAAGGAGTAGACGCCGTGGCCGACGAAACCGTCCCGCGCCTCCACCAGAAGTACCTGAAGGACATCGTGCCGGCTCTGATGAAGGAGCACGGGTACAAGAATCAGATGCAGGTACCGCGCCTCCGGCGAATCGTCCTGAACATGGGCCTCGGCGAGGCCGTCGCGAATCCGAAGCTCATCGAGAGCGCGGTCGTCGAGCTCTCGGCGATCGCGGGCCAGAAGCCCGTGGTCACGCGGGCCAAGAAGTCCATCGCCGGCTTCAAGCTGCGTGAGGGGCTCCCCATCGGCGTCAAGGTCACGCTGCGACGCGAGCGCATGTGGGAGTTCTGCGATCGCCTGGTGAATCTGGCGCTTCCCAGAGTGCGTGACTTCCGCGGCACCAGCCCCCGCGCGTTCGACGGTCGGGGCAACTACACGCTCGGCCTTCGGGAACAGATCGTGTTTCCGGAGATCGTCTTCGACAAAGTGCAGGACACCAAGGGCATGAACATCACGTTCGTCACGACGGCCGAAACCAACGAGGAGGCCCGCAACCTCCTTCGACTCCTCGGCATGCCGTTCAGGAACTGACCAATGGCAAGAGCATCACAGTGGGCGAAGCTCCTACGGGAGCCGAAGTTCAAGACCCGGCGCCACAGCCGGTGTCACGTGTGCGGTCGTCCGCGCGCGTACTACCGCGATTTCAAGCTCTGTCGGCTTTGTCTCCGTCTGATGGCGTTGAAGGGCGAGCTGCCGGGCGTCACCAAGGCGAGCTGGTAGGAGGCAACATGGTCAGCGATCCGATTTCCGACATGCTTGCCCGCATTCGCAACGCCGCGATGGTTCACCACGAGGTGACCCGGATGCCCCACAGCCGCATCAAGCGGTCCATCGCGGAGATCCTGAAGGCGGAGGGATTCATCGCGGACGTTCAGTCCGAGAAGTGGGGTCCGAGCCAGCTCGAGGTGCTCACGCTCGTGCTGAAGTACCAGCGCGGCCGCGAGCGAAAGCCGGCGTTCACCGGGCTTCGCCGGGTGTCCACCCCCGGCCGTCGCGTCTACGTGAAGCACGATCAGATCCCGCGCGTCCTGTCCGGCCTGGGGATTTCCATCCTGAGCACGTCCTCCGGCCTGATGACGGACAAGGAAGCGCGGACCCGCCGGGTCGGGGGTGAGCTTCTGTGCGAGGTCTGGTGATTCGCGCGCTGCGCACCACAGAGGAATGACGATGTCCGGAACCGAGGCAGTCAAGCGCCAGTCGCGCCTGGGAAAGCGCCCCGTGGTGATCCCGAAGGGCGTCACCGTCAACATCGGCGGCGGCAAGGTCGACGTTCAAGGCCCGAAGGGGAAGCTGACCCGACAGGTGCCTCCCACCGTCAACATCACGCGTGACGGCGATGCGTTGAGCGTGACCAGCGACTCGTCGGGTCGCGACGCGCCCCGGCTGCAGGGGCTCGCGCGGGCGTTGCTCGCCGCGATGGTTCGCGGCGCGGCGGAAGGCTACGAGACGACCCTCGAGCTCGTCGGCACGGGCTACCGCTGCGAGGTGAAGGGTCGGGCCGTTCATTTCTCCCTCGGATTTTCTCACCCCACCGTGTTCGAGCTGCCCGCTTCCCTCACGGCGGTCGTCCCGCCGGACACGAAAGGGACCCGACTGATCCTGACGTCGGCCGACCGCGAAACGCTCGGCCAGGTTGCCGCGAGCATGCGCGCCCTGCGCCCGCCCGAGCCGTACGGTGGCAAGGGCGTACGTTACGCGGGGGAGCGGATTCGAAGGAAGGCCGGCAAGGCCGGGAAGGGCAAGGCCGGCTGATGGCAAAGCGACTCGAAGGACGAGAGCGCCGAAAGCGGCGCATTCGCAAGCGAATCGTCGGTACCGCCGAGAGGCCGCGGCTCACCGTGTTTCGCAGCGCGAAGCACATCTACGCGCAGGTCGTGGACGACGTGGGTGGGCGCACTCTCGCCCACGCGTCGACGATGTCGGGGGACCTGAAGACGACGCTCGCCGACGACAACAAGACCGACGCGGCGAAGAAGGTGGGGGCCCTCGTCGCCAAGATCTGCAAGGAGCGCCAGATTGGGCAGGTCGTGTTCGACCGAAACGGATTCCTCTATCACGGTCGCGTCAAGGCGCTGGCCGAGGCCGCCCGCGAGGCGGGCCTGTCGTTCTAGGAGCACACGATGGCGCACGATCACATCGACGAAGAGAAGCTGAAGGAACGCGTCGTTCACATCAATCGCGTGGCAAAGGTCGTGAAGGGCGGGCGGCGCTTCAGCTTCTCCGCGCTCGTCGTCGTGGGGGACGAGGCGGGTCACGTGGGCGTCGGCTTCGGCAAGGCGAACGAGGTTCCCGAGGCCATCCGCAAGGGCAACGATCACGCCAGGAAGAACATGTTCCGGGTCCCCATGATCGGCGCGACCATTCCCCACGTGCAGGTCGGCGCCTTCGGAGCCGGCAAGGTCCTGCTTCGGCCGGCCGCGCCGGGCACCGGCGTCATCGCCGGCGGGCCCGTACGCGCGGTGGTCGAGTCCGCGGGCATCCAGGACATCCTCACCAAGTCCCTGGGATCGAGCAACAAGCTCAACGTGGTACGGGCGACGGTCGAGGCACTGCGCAGCCTTCGTGTTCCCGAGTCCGTCGCGTCGGCGCGGGACAAGCAGACGGGGGACGTCGCGGCCGACTACCCCGTCGCGGCGATGGCGGCCAAGGCGAACGTCGCCCAGTCCATCGTGGCGTCCAGCGAGGGCGTCGCGCCCGTCGTCGGAGGCGAACCATGAGCCAGCTCGTCGTGAAACAGGTCAAGAGCGTCATCGGGCGCCCGCACCAGCAGCGCAAGATCCTCCACGGTCTGGGGTTGCGCGGGCCCGGCACCGTGGCCACGGTCCAGAGCACTCCATCCTTTCGGGGGATGATCAAGAAGGTGCTTCACCTGGTCCAGGTGCAGGAGCAGAAGTCATGAGCGGCTCCCTCTCCAAGCTGTCGCCGCCCTCCGGCGGTCGAACCCGCGAGAAGCGCGTCGGGCGCGGAGTCGGCACCGGGCTGGGCAAGACGTGCGGGCGCGGTCAGAAGGGCCAGAAGGCTCGGCAGCCCGGCAACATCAACAAGCTCCACTTCCAGGGCGGCCAGGTGCCCATGCAGCGGCGTTTGCCGAAGCGCGGCTTCCGCCTGCCGTTCCCCATCCACACGACCGCGGTCAACGTGGGCCACCTCGACCGCTTCGACGGCGGGACGGTCGGCGAGCGGGAGCTCCGGGCGGCGCGCCTCGTCCAGAAGGCGGGCACGCGGATCAAGATCCTGGGCGACGGCGAGCTCACCAAGAAGCTCGACGTGACGGCCCACGGGTTCTCGAAGGCCGCCCGCGCCGCGATCGAGAAGCTGGGGGGAACGTGCACGGTCCTGCCGTTCGTGACCACGAAGGGCCCGAAGTCAGCGTCCGAGCGTTCGTCGTCTTGAGACTGCAGTAGGACACGGCACGCGCGACCATGTCCGTATTCGAGGGCTTCAGCAACGTAACGAAGGTCCCTGAACTCAGGCGACGGATTCTGTTCACGTTGATCGTGCTCGCCGTGTACCGGGTGGGCGTGTTCATCACGGCACCCGGAGTCGATCGCGCGGTGATGCGGAGCGTGGTGAACCAGGAGGGGGGCATCCTGGGATTCATCAACCTCTTCTCGGGGGGCGCCCTGGAGAACCTCTCCATCTTCGCCCTCGGCATCATGCCGTACATCTCCGCGAGCATCATCATGCAGCTGCTCGGCATGGTGAGTAAGCAGGTGGAGGAGCTTCGGAAGGAAGGCGAAGCCGGCCGTCGCAAGCTCGATCAGTGGACTCGCTATGGAACGCTCCTCCTGGCCGCGTTCCAGTCTTTCGGCATCGCGATGTGGCTCGAGGGGTTGAACGACAGCGACATGGGTGGGGGCCGCTTCGGTGACGTCGTCGGCACGCCCGGCTGGGGCTTCCGGCTGATGACGATGATCACGCTCACCACCGGCACGTGCCTCATCATGTGGATGGGCGAGCAGATCACCGAGCGCGGAATCGGCAACGGTATTTCACTCATCATCTTTGCCGGCATCGTCAGCGGCATTCCCGGCGGAATGACGCAGTACTGGGCGTCGCAGGGTGGGAACATCGAGCCGCTCACGGTGGGGATCCTGCTGGGGATCATCCTGCTCTGCATCGCCATCGTGGTCTTCTTCGAGAAGGCGCAGCGACGCATCCCCATTCAGTACGCTCGCCGACAGGTTGGGCGGCGCATCTACGGCGGACAGAGCGCTCACCTGCCGTTGAAGGTGAACATGGCGAGCATGATCCCGCCGATCTTCGCCTCGAGCCTGCTCATGTTCCCGACGACGCTCCAGAGCTTCAACGTGCCTGGCATGAGCAGCTTCGCCGGCGCGCTCAACCGTGGCGACTGGATATTCCAGTCGCTCTTCGCGGCGCTGATCATCTTCTTCGCCTTCTTCTACACCGCGGTCACGTTCCAGCCCGTGGACGTCGCGGACAACCTGAAGAAGCAGCAGGCCAACATTCCGGGGATTCGGCCCGGGCGGCAGACGGCGGAGTACATCGACCGCGTCCTGACGCGGATCACCACGGGCGGAAGCATCTACCTGGCTGCCATCTGCGTGATTCCGTCGCTGGTGAGCATGCAGCTGCGCGTTCCGTTTCAGTTCGGCGGAACGAGCCTCCTCATCGTCGTCGGCGTGGCCCTCGAGACGGTGAACCAGATCGAGGCCCACCTGATCACCCGGAGCTACGAGGGGCTGACCGGGCCACGCGCGCACCGGCTCAGCGGGCGGCGGACGACGTGAGAATCGTCCTGGTCGGGCCGCCGGCGAGCGGGAAGGGCACCCAGGCCAAGCTCCTGATCGAGCGCTTCGGGGTGCCCCAGGTGTCCACCGGCGACATGCTGCGTGCTGCCAAGGCGGCGGGTTCGGAGCTAGGCAAGAAGGCCGCGGAGTTCATGGCGGCCGGCAGACTCGTCCCCGACGAGGTCGTCATCGGCCTGGTCGAGGACCGCCTCGGCGCGCCCGACGCTCGCGCCGGGTTCGTCCTCGACGGCTTCCCCCGCACCGTCCCGCAGGCGACGGCGCTGGCTGCCCTGCTCGAACGTCTAGGTACCCCGCTCGATCACGTGCTGCAAATCGACGTCCCTCGCGGACTCCTGGTCGAGCGGGCCACCCTCCGCCGCACCGACCGCAGCACTGGACAGATCTACCACCTCAAGTACAATCCGCCGCCCCCTGACGCCGACCTCGAGCACCGAGCCGACGATCAGGAGGAGACAGTCAACCAGCGTCTCGACCAGTACGAGGCGATGACGGCGGCGCTTCTGCCCCACTACTCGCAGAAGGGCCTTCTTCGTCGCATCGACGGTGTCGGGAAGCCCGAGGAAGTCACCGCCCGCATCGAGAACGCCATCGGTGTCTGAATCGACCAACGGAGGCCCAGCACGAGACAGTCGTCCCCATGAGCAACGCGCATCAACGAGCCAGCACGGCCTGCGACGGCACCGTCCGGGAAGTCCTGCCGAAGGAGATGTTCAGCGTCTTGCTCGACGACGGCACGACGATTCGCGCGTCACTGGGCTCGACAGCCCGTCACTCCATCGTCCGCCTCCTGGCGGGTGATCGAGTCCGGGTGACCCCCTCCTCCCACGACCCCACCCGGGGTCGAATAACAGCAAAGCTCTGAAACGATGAAGGTCAGACCCAGCGTGAAGAAGATCTGCGACAAGTGCAAGGTCGTGCGCCGCCGTGGCGTCGTGCGAGTCCTCTGCAGCAACCCTCGCCACAAGCAGCGTCAGGGCTGAAGGGGACGACGAGTCATGGCACGAATATCTGGAGTCGATCTTCCGCGGCGCAAGCAGCTTGCGTATGCGCTGCCGTACATCTTCGGCATTGGCAGCAAGACCGCCGTCGAGATCTGCAAGAAGGCGAACATCGACGTGACGCGCCGCGTGGAGGAGCTCACCGAGGCGGACGTGAAGTCCATCCGTGACGTCATCGATGGTGGCTACAAGGTCGAGGGAGACCTTCGACGCGAGGTCCAGCAGAGCATCAAGCGCCTCATGGATCTGGGGTGCTACCGGGGACTGCGCCACCGCAAGGGGCTGCCCGTGAACGGTCAGCGGACGCACACCAATGCGCGGACTCGGAAGGGTCCCAAGAAGGGCGTGTCGCGTCGCTCCTGAGCGCGGACGGGAAAAACTCGAACATGGCAGCCACCAAGAAACGCGCCGCGAAGGTCGTTCGGAAGAACATCTCGACGGGCATCGCGCACATTCAGTCCACCTTCAACAACACCATCGTGACGATCACGGACGTCGCGGGGAACGTGGTGTCCTGGGCCAGCTCGGGTTCGCGCGGGTTCAAGGGCTCGCGCAAGAGCACGCCCTTCGCCGCCCAGCTGGCGGCAGAAGAAGCCGCGCGCCGCGCCGGTGAGCATGGGATGCGAACCGTCGCGATCTTCGTCCGAGGCCCCGGGGCCGGCCGCGAGAGCGCGCTGCGCGCCATTCAAGGAGCGGGTTTCAAGATCACGCTCATCCGCGACGTGACCCCCATCCCTCACAACGGCTGCCGGCCCCCGAAGCGGCGCCGAGTCTGAAGAAGAAGTCATGGCAAGGTACATTGGACCGGTCTGCAAGCTCTGTCGCCGCGAAGGGCAGAAGCTCTACTTGAAGGGCGAGCGCTGCTTCAGCGAGAAGTGCGCCGTGACCCGGCGCCCCTACCCGCCCGGCCAGCACGGCCAGGGGCGCATGAAGATCAGCGAGTACGGGATTCGACTGCGCGAGAAGCAGAAGACGCGGCGCATTTACGGGCTGCTCGAGAAGCAGTTCCGCGGCTACTACTTCAAGGCGAGCCGGCTCAAGGGCCGCACGGGCGAGGAAATGCTCGGACTGATCGAGCGTCGTCTCGACAACGTGGTGCACCGGATGGGCTTCGCCGTCACGCGGCAGCAGGGGCGTCAGCTCGTCCGCCATGACCACGTGCTGGTCAACGGGAAGAAGGCGAACATCCCGAGCTTCCGCGTCAATCCCGGGGACAAGATCGAGATCCGGGAGAACAGCCGGAAGATTCCGTTCATCCAGGGCGCGCTCGCGGCTGCGGCGACCCGACCCACCGCGAGCTGGCTCACGGTGGACAAGGAGAACTTCGCTGGCGTCTTCGCGTCGATGCCCGTCCGGGAAGAGCTCAACGAGCCCATGGTTCGTGAGCAGTACGTCGTCGAGTACTACTCGCGATGAACGGACGTACTTCGCCGTAATCTTTCACGTACGCGGGCAGACCGCGGGACGGAGCGAGGAGCGGGTTCCTCGCCTCGACCGTGACGGTCGCGCGAACCGCCCCATCGGGGCCCAACCGAGCAGGAGAACAAGCGATGAACCTCACCCCCATCATGACTCGCAACTGGCGCGACTTGATTCGGCCCAAGTCGATTCACCTCGAGCAGGAGTCGACGACGCCGTTCTACGGAAAGTTCACCTGCGAACCGCTCGAGCGCGGCTTCGGCATCACCATCGGAAACTCGCTCCGTCGGGTGCTCCTCGCATCGCTTCAGGGCGCGGCGATCACGGCGATTCGCGTGGATGGCGCGCTCCACGAGTTCACCACCATCGCCGACGTCGTCGAGGACGTGACCGAC